>CAIKEU010000088.1 GCA_903826575.1 uncultured bacterium | reverse complement strand
ACGATCCACTTCGCCCGGGCGGAGCGCCACTCGTTCCATTCTGGGAAGTGTCGGTCTATGAAGCCGATCATGTGGCCGCCACTATGAACGCCCTACGGACTGTTCCTTGAGGCACGAACCATTTGCGAGCTCAACATAAATCATCGACGGAATCTTCAGTTTGCCTAGATACATCGTGTCAGGTAGAGAACGCGAATGAGCTGAATGCTTTCGTCACCGTGGATCGACATGTGTGTGTCGTGGCGAGGATCGACGAATGTCGGCGCGGTCACCATTGCTCCTGTTATCAAACATGGCACGGACGTGGGGGGTTAGCGGGTGCTACATCTGTTCTCGTCCAGTAACCCGCGATCATGAGGGATGAAGCAACCGCTGTCGTTCCGATGGGGGACGCCAGTAGCCCAAACGTGTATCGCCTCCTCCGGTTGGACTAATGCGTTGAGGTCCGGCTGATTTTCGATGACGACGAGAGGCGGATGGGCCGGCTGATAATCTGCCAGACGCACTAGGTCATGACTACGTTGTTGTGTGATGGAGGGGTGGCGATGGACGACGTTGCACAGGACACCTTTGCGGCGTTCATTGGTGCGTCGGTTGAGCGCCTAGCGCCTGGTCGCGCCCGAGCGAATCTCACCATCGGCCAGAACCATCTCAACCCACATGGCACTGCACACGGAGCGGTTCTCTATTCCTTGGCGGGGGTGGCGATCGCTGCGTCAATCAATGATGAGACGACAAGCGGAATTGTGTGGTCAGCGTCTATCGACTACGTGACACCAGGACGACTGGGCGACGAATTAGTAGCGGACGCGGTCGTTGAGCCAGTGCAGGAAAATCAAGCACATGTCGTGGTGACGATTAGTCGGCCACTCGACGGAGTTGTCGTGGCTACCTCAATGGCCCGGGCGAAGATCCGCCCGAGGAAACCTGCTGATCTCGACTGAGTTATTACGGCGCGGTCTGGGTGGTGCAGGTGTTGTTCGGGCACGGCGTGAAGGATGCCTCGGCTGGCTGGGCCATAACGATGGCGCCTGCGGCGACGATTGACGTGAGTAGACCGACGATGCCGGCTTTGGTGGACTTACGCATCGGGGGGACTCCTTAACCGTTCGTTGCTTATCGATGAGATCGATTCGCCTGACAGATGTTGTTTCGGTGGCGGACGCCCGGGCACTTAATGAGTTCACCCGGATGGCGCAACCAGCCTTATTGAGCCACTCGAGCGGACTGATGATTCAGTCTCAACCGACCCTGTATCCCAGTTATGCCAGCCCATTGGGAATACTGACGGGATGGCGAACGAGACTGATGGCGGTGCGCTCGGGCGGGGCGCGCCTCTCGGTGATCCCGTCAGCGGCGGTGGCGAGTCAGACCTGAAACTATCTGGCGATCAGACCGATTGGCTCCGCGTCAGCCAACGGATCGCCTTAGCTGTCTACGGAACACTGACGGTGCTTGGCGTCTTGGAAGCCACCTCGTTCGAGGGACCGTCGCTTCAGAGTCACATCGTTATCGTGACCGTGCTGACAACCTCACTGGCTATCGTGCTCGCGCACGCCTGGGCTACGGTGATGAGTGACCGGCTAGTCTTCCAACATCGGCTAACCTCGGTGAGTTTCTTCGAGGAACTGCGGTTTGCCGCGGCCTTTCTGATTCCCACCATCATGGCTGTCGTGGTGTTCAGTGCGGCTGCCGCGTTCTTGCCCGTGGACACCTGTCTGCTCACCGCCGAAGGGGCGTTGGTCCTGCTGCTGTTCGCCATCGGCTTCGGTGGTGCTTGGCGAAGCGGCTCGAGCCTGCCCCGTTGTCTGATGATTGGCCTTCTTGATGTTGCGGTGGGAATACTCATCGTTGGAATAAAGGAAGTTCATACATTTGCCACGCACTGAGTGGTCAAGAGCTGCTGTAGAAACGACGTAAGGTGTAGATCGTGAGGACATCGGCGATCGTTGCAGCCGCAGGCGTGCTGGCTATAAGTGCGGGATTGCTGACCGCTGCCGGCAGTGCTCGCAACGATCCGCTGCGTACGTCCGCGTCGGCTAGCTCGCAAAACAATGCGTCCCTACCGCTTACGACTCCGTCGGCGTCCTCTGCTCCCACGGTCGTCGCACCCACGGTCGTCGCAACGTCCACGGCCGCCGCGGCGCCTGCGCCGATTCCCGCCACGACGATTCAACCCGTCGGCTCAACGAAGCGTATGTTGAGTGGCCACCCTGTCGTCTACATAACCTTCGACGATGGTCCGTCTATGACACACACACCGCTGATCCTCGAGGTACTTGCTCGCCACCATGCTCATGCGACGTTCTTCGTTGAGGGACGATTCGCTCACCGATACCCGCAGTTGGTCGTGGCCGAACTTGCCGCTGGCAACAGCGTTGGCAACCACACCTGGACTCACCCACATTTGCCGACGTTGTCTGAAGCCGCGATTCGTAACGAGTTAACCTCCACGCGGCACTTACTGCGCACACTTGGCGCGAATGGCCAGTGCGTGCGACCACCGTTCGGGGAGACGAGCGCGATGGTTCATCGGGTTGAGTCGTCGATGGGTATTCGCGAATATTTGTGGACGACTGAGACAAAAGACTGGATGCACACCACAGCAGCTCGTGATCTTCAGCGAGCAGACGCGGGCCTCAAGCCGGGAGCCATCATCGTCTTCCATGACGGACGGGCAAGTGGCTCGCCGCAGTCGGTGGCGGCCGTCGAGCAGTTCCTGACTCGGGCTGAATCGCTCGGCTATATCGCCCTTCCATTACCGTGCTGAGCCGGTGGCTACCTAGGTACGTCCATTGCGACGGTGCCGTCCGGCGATGTGAACTGTGTGAGGTTGGCCTGCGCTGGTAGGCGTTCCTGCTCGTGGGCCAAGATGGCCATGGCGCGCTTGTCTGCGTTGGTCGGATTATCCCGATCGAGCCCGCGCGGAGAGAGTTTGTAATGTCGGACGACGACAACTTCGGCCGACCAAACCAGCGCTTGGCAAATGAGGGCGATGAAAGCGAAAAGCCCGACGATGGTTGCGAATGATCCGTAAATCGGACCACTGCTCGTTATGTAGTGGGCAAGCAGGATCGAACCGAATGACAAGAGTGCAGCGATGGCGATTGATCCGATGAGTGCGGCCGGCCAGATCACTTTGAGCCGTGGAGGTCGTGGCAGCAGTAGTGCCGCCCCAATCCACATGAGTAGAAACGTCATCACAATGGTGCCGATGAACTCACCTAGTCGTTGGATTCCGGCCCTGTCAGGAATGACCTGCGATGCAACTGTGACCGCACCAATTGCGATGAGTCCGATCATCAGCACGATCAACATGGCCAATGTGCGAATCCACTTTGATATGCCAGTTACCCGATCTCTAAACGGCACTCCTGCGACGTGATTGACGGTGTCGAATGCGGTAGTAACGATGCGCAGACCCGCGCCGAACAAAGTGACGGCACCAACGACGAAGGCCAGGCCACTGGTCGGTAGTGAAGCAAGACCTTGGTACACCACGTCGCGAAATTGGGGCGGAACGATCGCGTTGACGAGTTGCTGACGTAACTGCGGATCATTGACCAGGAGTCGCGACAATGTGGCGACGATGATGAGCAGCACCGGAAAGATACTGAGGAATCCGTAGTACGCCATGAGCGCGGCATGGCGGCCGCCCTCATCGTCACCGAACTTCTTAACCACTCCGTAGATAAAGCCGGGGAGAAACCGCTGCTGCTGGTAACGATCGAGGACGTCACGCAGCCCGTCGACTCGATCCTTCGCAGATACACCCATGGCACTAATGTGCCATCAGTTGCCGGCTATCTCATGGACGGCACCCGCCAGACTCAAACAAGCCTCATGTGCGATCGTCAATTGCTGAAGGCAGGCACTTTCGGTGCGGGCAGTAATTCGATCCAGGTTCGTCCCGTCTTTGCTCCGATCGTTTTGCCGTTCGCATCAGTCAGTTGCAACGGTGCGTCGATACTCGCGCGCGACCATCGACCCGGCGTGACTTTTCCATCTCGCAACACCCACGCCTGCCCACCGGTGACGAAGTCAATGATCGGAGTGGGGTGACCGAGTACGTCGTGAAACTGTGGGTCTGCGTGCGTCGCAACTTGGGTGATGATGACGGTGTCGGCAGATATTCGTCCCGAGTCTGTTGTTCTGTCCGGGCTGCCGTTTTGTGAACGTAGGTACTTGCCCGAGTCGTAATGCCAACTCGCGGTGGTGTCGTAGAAATCGAGTTTGACGTTCGCTGCCGGGTTTGCCAGTTGGTTGCTATCTGTGAACGCGATCCCAGCCTGCGGTGGGGCTGCGTCAGCACCATGAGCAAGAGCCCACGTCCAAGCGACATCGGTATCTGCCATCAGGGAGTGATCGCCTCGACGATTTGGATCGCGGTGGAACACCTCAGGGGCGTTACCCCAATCATT
>CAIKEU010000087.1 GCA_903826575.1 uncultured bacterium | reverse complement strand
GTCGCGCCATGCTGGTTGAGCACGGTCAAATGGGCCGCGATTACCCCGATGTCCGTGCCAACACCGTCGCATCTTTCGCGCTTGGTGATTACGAATGGATCTTGGCATTTGAGGCGGACGAGCTGCATCGCATCGTCGATCTCATGCGTCACCTTCGGGCATCCAAGGCTCGGATGCATGTCCGCGAGGAGATCCCGTTCTACACCGGCCGTCGACGTTCGATCGCCGAACTCGTTAAGGACCTGCCGTAAAACAGCTACGACAGGTCCCTAGTGTTAGCGGGCTCCTACGATGAAGCAGGCGTTAGCTTCAACGAGATTGAGTTAATGCAGTAGCGCTGATCGGTCGGCGTGCCGTACCCCTCGCCATCGAATACGTGTCCGAGGTGGCTGCCACATGAGGCGCAGCGCACTTCGACTCGGCGCATTCCTGCTGACGTGTCTTCGAGTTCAATGACGGATTCGCCCGCAAGTGGTGACCAAAATGATGGCCACCCGCAGTGCGAGTCGAACTTGGTGTCACTGGAGAAAAGTTCGGCGTTACATGCGCGACACGAGTAGGTGCCGATGGTCTTCGTTTCAACGAATTCGCCGGTGTACGGACGTTCGGTTCCGGCTTGTCGCAAGATGAAGTACTCCGCGGGGTCTAAATCTTCGCGCCACTGTTCGTCGGACTTGGTGACGTCGTAAGTGGTTCCGTCTGGGCGGACACTTGGCATGGATTCCACGTGCATACCTCCGAAGGTGCGTTGAAATTGTCGCGACAACCAGGTGCGCGACCAGTGAAGGGGGGAGTTCACGTCTACATAACCATCGAACCGCGACGAGTATTCCGGCCTAAACCGGATTTTCAGCCCGCGGATAATCCGCATTCATACCGCGCTAAGCCCTAACGTGAGGTCCATGGCAAAGAGTTTCGGTGAACCGATTGAACTGGACGTTGATGGTCACATCGTCCGGGTGACAAATCCTGAAAAGCCGTATTTTCCCGCCGTGGGCATCACCAAACGGCACGTAGTTCAGCATTACCTGTCCTGTGGGCCAGGAATTCTGCGGGCTCTGCGCGATCGTCCAACCACTCTGGAGCGATGGCCAAACGGGGTTGTTGACGGGGCCGTCCTAAGTACTCGCAGTGATAGCCGCGGGGATGCCTTCTATCAAAAACGGGTACCTACCGGTGCTCCGGATTTCGTCGAGACGGCCCACATCACGTTCCCGTCTGGCAGAACCGCTGACGAGGTCGCGCCATCCTCGCTGGCCGTCGTGGCGTGGGCAGCTCAACTGGGCACCATCACCTTTCATCCGTGGCCGGTGAGAAAGCTCAACGTTGATCATCCCGACGAGCTTCGGTTGGACTTGGATCCGCAGCCGGGCACAGACTTTCGCGATGCTGTCGTTGTGGCCCACGAGTTGCGGACTCTGCTAGCCGAGGTGGGTATGCAGGGATACGTCAAAACCTCGGGTGGTCGTGGCCTGCACATCTACGTGCGCATCGCACCTGCCTTCACGTTCATCGATGTTCGTCATGCAGCTATTGCCGTCGGACGAGAGTTGGAACGGCGCATGCCGGGCCGGGTCACAACGCAGTGGTGGAAGGAAGATCGTGGCACTGCGATTTTCGTGGACTTTAATCAGAACGCCCGCGACCGAACTATTGCCTCTGCCTACTCAATCCGTGCCACGGCACATGCTCCTGTCTCCATGCCGGTTACTTGGGACGAAATCGATGATGTCGAGCCTGTGGACTTCACAGTTCTCAATGCGGGTGCGCGATTTGCTCAGGTGGGGGATCTGCATGAGTCGATCGATTCAGCTCATTACGATCTGGCTCCGCTGCTGGAGTGGTACGAGCGGGATGAACGCGACTACGGATTAGGGGAGATGCCCTATCCACCCGACTACCCCAAGATGGCCGGCGAGCCCAAGCGAGTGCAACCAAGCCGCGCTCGCTCTGAAATTTGATATCCGCCAATTTCTCTACAACTGCTGACACAATCCACAGGTGACCCCAACGAATAGAGCAGTCCTCATCACTGGCGCCTCGCGTGGAATTGGAGCGGCATGTGCACACGCATTCGCCTCCCGCGGTGATCGAGTCGCCATCCATTACTCATCGGACGCGAGTGCGGCTCAACAGGTGCTGAACTCACTGCCCGGTGATGGCCATGTGGTCGTTCAAGGAGACCTTCGTGATCCGGCCGCGGTCAGGGCGTTCGTAGATCAAGCCGCTACGCACTTGGGCGGCATTGATGTGTTGGTAAACAATGCCGGTGTCTTCTTCTCGCATCCCATTCAGTCGGCCACCTACGAACAATGGCAACAGGCGTGGAGTGACACGCTAGGGGTTAATCTGACGGGGGCTGCAAATGCATCGTGGTGTGCGCTTCAACATATGCCGCGCACTGGTGGCTCGCGTATCGTCAACGTTGGCAGTCGTGGTGCATTTCGTGGCGAGCCCGATTCGCCGGCATATGGCGCCAGTAAGGCGGCCATTGTCGCATTCGGTCAGTCAATCGCGAAAGCCCTTGCCCCTGAAGGTATTGCGGTCACAACCCTTGCGCCCGGATTTGTCGAGACAGATATGGCCAAGGATCACCTTGAAGGTGAAACTGGTCGAGAGATTCGAGCGCAGAGTCCCTTTAATCGGGTAGCAACTCCACAAGAGCTAGCCGCGGCAATCGTGTTCCTTGCCTCCGCCGAGGCCGAGTGGGCGAGCGGTGCAGTGCTAGATTTCAATGGTGCGTCATATTTGCGTATGTGATGGCGTATCGTTGTCCGTTCTCTGAATCGCGCATTCTTCCGTGGGATCAGCCAGAGACGAGGACATCCGCGAGCGAGTACGTAGTTGGGCGCTCCAACTGTTCGTATGTGCACGATTCGGGTAAACGGTCGGATCTCCATCGCTTGAACTGTGCCGTGTGTCGAAAGCGATTTCCTTCCATTGCGTCGTAGCCAACTTCTACGACGAGCTCGGGGCGCAGAGGGAACCAATCTAGGTTTTTGCCTGCGCTCCAACGACTTACGCCTCCGGGCAACCGATTCGCCTCATGTGCCGAGGGATCCCGCCACTCTTGCCATGGATGCGAGTCACCATCTGCAAGCGCGTAGCCGCTCAACTCGTTGACAAGTTCACAACGTCGCTGTTGGGTGAAGGCTGCCGCAACGCCAACGGACTGTAGAACTCCCGCATCGTTGAATAGTCCGAGCATGAGCGAGCCAAGCATCATCTGACCTTGGGGACCGGACTGCTTGTGCGGTCGCCAGCCTGCAACCACACAGTCTGCGGTCCGTGAATGTTTCACTTTAAGCATGGTGCGTTTGTCTGGCTGGTAGGGAAGATTCAGTGGCTTACAGATGATTCCGTCAAGCCCCGCGCCCTCGAACTGGTCAAACCACCTCTGGCCTTCCACCTGCTGGTGGCTCACCCTCGTCAGGTAGATGGGAGGCTGCGCAGCGATAAGTGCCTGCTCCAAAGCAACTCGACGATGACGAAAAGGCTCACCGGTGAGGTCGTCTTCAAGGGCGAGCAGGTCGAAGGCCACAAATGATGCAGGGGTCTGCTCAGCGAGCAGATTAACCCGAGATGTGGCTGGATGGATGCGATTTTGAAGAGCCTCGAAATCTAGTCGCTGGTCGCGAACGATGATGATTTCGCCGTCCACGACGCATCGGTCCGGAAGATTCGCGCGCAGTGGTGCAACAAGTTCAGGAAAGTACCGGGTCAGCGGTTTTTCGTTGCGACTACCAAGTTCGACGTGATCACCGTCGCGGAAAACGATACAGCGAAAGCCGTCCCACTTTGGCTCGTATACCAAGCCGCCGGCTATTGAATCGTTGGCCGGCACCCCAGATACCGGCTTGGCGAGCATGGGCTTGATCGGCGGAGCCAGGGGAAAGTTAGGCATATTCGTCACAGGTTTTGCTCGGGGAGTGGCCTGAATCGGTAACTTGCGAAGAGTATCGAATCCTCTTCAAGCAGATGATGCAGTCTTACGGCTCGCAGGCCCGAGGGATTGCTGATGCCCGCAAGAATCCGCGGGACATCAGCCCCATTCGGGAACGAGCCGCCTGCGACGGTTGGAGAAAACGTCAGCAGTAACTCGTCGAGCACTTCAGCGGCAACCAGGTCCGCCAAGAGCCGTGGGCCACCTTCACTGTGGATACGGCTCAGGCCCCGATGGTGCAACGCAGCTACCGCCACGCTGAGGTCCACAGACTCGTCACCACAAACTTCGACGTCGCATATCTCTCGTGCAGCGTCGATCAGTGTTGGATCGGCAGCGGCGCAGGTAACCACGATCGTGCGGACAGCGGGCTCGGTGTAAAGGGGGAGTGATAGATCTAGGTCCAGGCTGCGGCTTACGACGGCGATCGCAGGAACAATGCCCTGTCCGGCCGCTGCACGTCGATCTGCGAAGTCTGGTTTTATACGGGCCGGACGATACCCCTCGCTCCGCACTGTTCCAGCGCCCACCAGCACCGCGTCAGCTAAGCCCCGGAGTCGACCAAAGACTCGACGATCGGCAGGCGAAGAGATGCCCTCGCTGAGTCCGTCTGGCGAGGCTGCGGCTCCGTCGATTGTGGAGACCATGTTTGCGCGCACCCAAGGCTGCGGAGACGGCCAATTGGGCCAACCGTAGAGAGCGTCGAGGTCGGCATTCGAGAGGTCTGGTTTGGCCTCAGGTAGCAGTTGCTGCATGACGGCCCTACCGCGGCGGGCGCGTTGTGGCGGAGAAAATTGCGACGATGATTGCGGCGATGAGAATCTGGATGGCGACGGTGATCCAGAAGCCCCAACCCTGTGACCCGGCAATGGCGGCACCAATCGTTCCGCCAACCACGCCGATGATCAGGGTTAGAAGGCAACCAAGTGGTTGACTATTGCGCACGACGAGTCGCGCCAGAGCGCCGATGAGTAGGCCGATCACAATTCCGGAGAACAAACCAGTCGGTGTCATACCGACATCTTGACGTATAGGAGGCTGGCATGGCCAAGAACTCGCAACTTACCCCTGTCGAAGTAGTTGAGTCCGTGACCTTCCGACCGGGGGATCTGCTGTCTGACCGTGATCCACGCGATACGTCGACGGCGCCGGGCGACAAGGAAGCGACCGTTGCGGCCACAGCGGCGCTGCTGGCGGAGCTAGGTCCGCTACAGGAGCGGCTCTACGCAGAAGGAACCGGTGGAGGGAAGCGCGCAGTTCTGTTGGTATTGCAGGGGATGGACACGTCTGGAAAAGACGGAACGGTCGCGCGCCTGATGTCCGGGATGAATCCGTCGGGAGTCAAAATCACGTCGTTCAAGAAGCCAACTGCCGAGGAGTTGGCTCACGATTTTCTGTGGCGCATCGATAAGGCGCTCCCTGTGGGGGGTGATATCGGCGTGTTCAATCGCTCGCAATATGAAGATGTGCTGATTGTGCGGGTCCACAACTTGGTTCCCGAGGCTGAATGGTCGACTCGCTATGAGCGAATCAACGAGTTCGAATACCGCGTGGTTGACGAGGGCACCCATATCGTCAAGGTCATGTTGCACGTATCTAAGGCTGAACAGAAGGTCCGGCTCGAGGCGCGCCTAAATGACGCGTCCAAGCACTGGAAGTACAGCCCTGGTGATTTGCACGAACGCGCGTTCTGGGACGACTATCAAGAGGCCTATCAAGAGGCGTTAACTCAGTGCTCGACGGATGCAGCACCTTGGTACGTCGTTCCGGCTGATCGCAAGTGGTATCGCGATTGGGTGGTAGCCAATTTGCTGCTCGATGCGCTGCGCGAGATGGAGCCGCGTTTTCCGCCAGCGACCTTCGACGTGGCCGAGCAGAAGCGACTGTTGGCCAACGCCGACTAAAGAGTGGAGAAAAGCGACTGTGGCCCACCCCGTCAAGGAGTGGGCCACAGTCGTTATCGACGTATTCGCGGTGCGAAACCGTCAGCGGGGTCAGACGAGACTCTCGTCCACGGGCGCTTCTGGATCTACGACGAGGTTCTTACGGGTCGGTGTGCCGAGCCAATAGAAAATCAGGCCGACGACCAACGTTACCGCAATGGAACCCAGAGCCATGGCTGTGTAGCCACCGCGAGTCACGCCATCGGGAAGATCCGCGTCGTTCAGAATTTGACCATCTCCCAAGCCCGGGAAGATGCCCACTAGTGATGCGAATACTGCCCAGAACGTTGTGATCAGCCCGCAGACCCACACGCCAGCCATGCCGCCTGGGATTTTGTAGGGGCGGTTAATGTGTGGATGACTCTTCCGTAGCTTGATAACCGACGGGAAGATCACGATGTAGCTCAGGGTCGTAAACAGCAAAACGATGCCGATGGTCACGTTAAATGCATTGGCTGCATCGCCCGAGGTCATCGTGGACGCGGCAAGGAACACCATGGTTGAAAGAATTCCCGAGACGAGGTTGACGTTCACGGGCGTTCCGAAGTTGGCCGAGAAGCGGCCCAGCCAGCGCGGCCCAGCTCCGTCAACCGCAGCGATGGCCTGCGCGCGGTCAGCGCCCATGAGCCAAGAACTTGCGCTTGAAACGACAGCAAGAATGAACATGATGACGGCTATCTTGATCATGAAGCCCTCAGCGCTACCCCAGACCTGGAAGACCTTGTCGACGGCATCGAGTAAACCGGAAACTCCCTCGAGATCCTTCGGGGGAATGATGCAGATGATGGCCAGAATCGGCAGACCATAGAGCAGGATCGACGTCACCATGGCGCGAAGGACAGAAACAGGGACGTCCTTTTGCGGATTGGTCATTTCGTCACCGGCGGCACTCGGCACGTCGAAACCGACCAAGTTGTAGAAGATCAACGGAACGAGGACGATGAAAGCAGCCCACGTCGGCGTCCAGTCGCTGGCAGCGGGAAAGTTCAACCCGTACTTGCCGGCGTAGATGATGGTGCTGACGGAGAAGAGTGCGACTAGGGCGATACGGCACCACGCGCCGATTGTTGGAATCCACTTTCCAACACCGAACGACAAGATCGCCGACCATACCGAGAACCAGATGTACGCAAGTCCGATGATGTAGTACCAAGCGCTGTTGTCTTCAAAGCTAAAGAAGTACTTCTGGATTGCCGCGACGGCCAGCAGCGACAGTGTGGCGCCGATCCACACGGGGTTTGAGAACCAGTAAAAAACGGAGTTCAGGGCTGCGGTCAAACGCCCCCAAGCCATTCGAGTCCAAACGTAAGCGCCGCCCTCTTCAGGTACCGATGCTCCGAGTTCAGCGACGAGCAGGCCGTACGGCACGAAGAAAAAGATGCACAGGAAGATCAACCACAGGAACCCTTGTGCGCCGTTGGTTGCGACCTGCGCCAGCGTGTCGACACCAACGATCGTGCAGATCAAGAAGAAATAGATGTCGAAACGGCTGAAGTGCCGCTTGAGCTTGGCCTTTTCCTCCAAGGATGCGGAGGTAACCAGATCGGATTCTTCGATCTCAGAGACGGACATATCTCCCCTAAATATTCGGGTACGGGACGTGAACTTCCAAACAGTGAGCAAACCGTGAGTGAACGCCCATGTCAACGGAGTTGGCACAATGAAATCGAATTGAGTTCATTGATGCGTATTAACCGATCGGTCGATAGGCTGTCGGAATGTCGAATCATCCGTTGGATCCGCTAAGTGCCGCCGAACTATCCGCTGTCGTGGACGGTCTACGATCGTCGAAGGCGCTCGATCATCGACACCTGTTGTCGATGGTGCAGTTGCATGAGCCCACCAAGAGCGAGTTGGACGAATGGGCAGCCGGTCGGGAACTGGTGCGGGCAGCTTTGGTGACCGTGTGGAACCGCGAGGCCGCGCTGATCAGTGAAGTAGTTGTTTCTGTCGGCGGTGAGGTTATTTCGTGGACCGACGTACCGGGTGCGCAGTCGCCCGTCTTGGCGCCTGAAGCGAACGAAGCACTCGCCGCTGCCAAGGCTGATCCTCGTGTCGCCGAGGCGCTGGCTCGACGCGGTATCGCCTCCGTCGACCAGGTGCATATGGAGACCTGGCCGTTTGGCGCTCAAATTCCGGCCGGTCTAGACGACGGTCGACGGCTGATCTGGACGCCAATGTGGCATCGCCCCGATGAGGGCTCCAATGTTTATGCCCATCCGATTGGGGATCTGCGGGTGATCGTGGATCTGGACACCTCGGAGGTTGTAGCGATCGAAGAGGATTCACTTATCCCCATTCCCGCGACGCCGGCTCCATACCGCGCGCGCGATACGAATCCGAGTGTGGCGTTGAAGCCTCTGGAGATCACTCAGCCAGAAGGTGCCTCGTTCACCGTGGATGGTTGGCGGATCAACTGGGAGCGGTGGTCGTTCCGAATTGGCTGGTGCCAGCGCGAGGGTCTACTCATCCACGACGTCGCGTTTGACGACAACGGCACCGTCAGGAAGATCGCGCGACGCATGTCGATCGCCGAACTCGTTATTCCGTATGGCGATCCGAGCCCGGGCGCTTATCGCAAGAACGCATTCGACACTGGTGAATTCGGCTTGGGTAACTACACGAACTCTTTAACGCTCGGCTGTGATTGTCTTGGCGAGATCGTGTATCTCGACGTGGCCCTCGCTGAGGCTGATGGCTCAATCCGCGAGATTCCTAACGCGATCTGTCTGCACGAAGAGGATTTTGGGATTCTCTGGAAGCACACTGACGAACTCGGTCACGTTGAAGTTCGTCGTGGGCGGCGCTTCGTTGCCTCGTCAATCGTCACGGTGAACAACTATGAGTACGGCTATTTCTGGTACTTCTATCAGGACGGTTCTATCGAATTCGAGGCCAAGCTGACGGGCATCGTCTTGACGTTGGCGGCCGACCCCGATCTCGACTACCCATCGTCCACGGAGATCGATCCAGGCCTTCTCGCTCCGTATCATCAGCACATTTTCTCAGCGCGACTCGACCTCGATATCGACGGTGTTGAAAACTCGGTGTTGGAGATCGATGCGGTGGCTGCACCTATGGGTCCAGAAAACCCACACGGTGCTGCCTACACCACCCGTTCGACGTTGTTGGCAACGGAATCTGCGGCTCAGCGGGTGATTGACCCCTTCGCGAATCGTTACTGGAAGGTCGTCAATCCGAATCGACTAAACCACGTTGGCGCACCAGTGGGGTACAAACTTGTGCCGGGACACACGACGTATCCGATGGCCCAGCGCGAGTCAGTAATCGGCAAACGAGCTGGCTTCATGTACAGCCACCTGTGGGTTACGCCGAATAATGAGGCTGAAAAGTATCCAGCGGGCGATTACCCCTTCCAGCATGAAGGTGGAGCCGGACTTCCAGAGTGGACGGCTGCTGATCGTCCGCTTGAGAACACTGATGTGGTGCTGTGGTACACATTCGGAACGAACCACATTCCGCGGATCGAAGATTGGCCGGTCATGCCGGTTGAGCGGGTAGGTTTCCATCTCAAGCCGGTCGGATTCTTCAGGCGCAGCCCTGGCAACGATGTTGCGCCGTCGCAGCCGAAGCATTGTCATTGAGTCTGACGAGACAGGTATCGCCTGCTGACTGTCGGCCAAAGTGGGGACCTGACCTGGCCAGAGCAACGGTCAAATCGTGACTATTTAGACGAGGTAGGTCGTAGCGTCTGCAGTGCGCTGATCCCCCCGCGCATCCGACTGGTCGCCTATGCGG
The DNA here is from genome assembly GCA_903826575.1 of uncultured bacterium. Lineage (GTDB taxonomy): Bacteria > Actinomycetota > Actinomycetes > S36-B12 > CAIYMF01 > Longivirga. The sequence goes on along the minus strand of CAIKEU010000087.1, from coordinate 31,906 downwards.
AAATGGATATGAAGATGACAACAGAGCACCTGCCCACCGACGGTGTTATGCACTCTCGGATCGGTGATATCGAGCTGGAGCATGGTTATCCGACCTTAGCCACCGCGCAGCGACTCTATGACGAGATCGACTTCCAGCGGGCTTGTCAGGCATATCTGTGGGCACTACCCACCATGGCGATGCAGGAGTGGCAGCGTGAACATCGCGAGACGTTCAACGCCGGCAGCATGGACTACGTCGATTACTTCACTTTCACTGACAAATTGGGACTGCTAACGGCCAATGCGACGACCCCGTACGTAATGGCCTTCCCAGATCTTGAAGAGACGGGGCCGCTGGTCATGGAGGTCCCAGCCGGACCAACGGCCGGTGGTCTCACTGACTTCTGGCAGCGCCCGCTGAGCGATTCAGGGCAGACTGGTCCCGATAAGGGGCAAGGCGGTCGTTATCTCGTCCTTGGCCCAGGTCATGAAGACATCGACGCTGACGGCTACTACGTCGTGCGATCGCCAACACGGAACGTCTGGTTCGCGCACCGATCGCTCGATCCGGATCTGGAGAAAGCCAAGGCGCTTACCGGCCAGTTTGCGATCTATCCCTATGCCGACCGAGATAAGCCGTCTACCACGCGCCATATAGCACCGGACGGTCGACCGTGGACGGGCACGCAGCCGCGCGGTATGGATTACTGGGTGGGCCTGGCGCAGATTATTGATCTAGAGCCGGCGTTGGAGCGAGATCGGATGATCCTGGCGATGCTTGCCCCGCTCGGGATCGAAAAGGGTAAGCCGTTCAACCCGGACGACCGGCAGCGTCAGATTCTGATCGAAGCTGCCAACGTCGGTGAAGTTATGGCCCGCACAATCGGGTACGAGAAGCGCTTCGAGAATGCACGGGTCTGGCCAGGGCTTCAATGGGAACTGTCGTTGTCGCTTCAGGAGACCTCGCAGGAGCTCCCACATCGCACCCAACTCGATGAGCGGGTCTCGTGGTTCTATGAGGCCGTCGGCGTGTCGATCGGCATGATGGGACGCGTTGTGGGGGCAGGCCAAGTTTATTTGGAAGCGTCGAAGGATAAGGGCTCAGCGTGGCTAGATGGCGGTCGTTCTTACCGCTTGCACGTGCCGAAGGATGTGCCGGTGGCCCAATTCTGGTCGGTTACGGTTTACGACAACGAGACCCGCTGCTTTGTTGATACAGGTGTTCAGCCTGATAGATCGTCACGTAACGACATCGTTGTGAACGAAGACGGCTCGGTGGATCTTTTCTTTGGTCCGTCCCTGCCCGCCGGCGCGCCAGAGTCCAACTGGATTCAGACAATCGCAGGTAAGGGTTGGTTCAGCTACTTCCGTCTTTATGCACCGACCCAGCCGTTCTTTGATCGGAGCTGGGCGCTCGAAGACTTCGAAGCATTGCCATAACCATGGCTCGTCGCAGGTGAACGAAAAAGTGTGGTCCGGAAGATTCCGGACCACACTTTTTTGGTGGGCGATACAGGAATCGAACCTGTGACCTCTTCCGTGTCAAGGAAGCGCGCTAGCCCCTGCGCCAATCGCCCGTGGGGTCGAACCCCCGGTTGTTGAACCGAGGTGGAGACGGGATTTGAACCCGTGTACGCGGCTTTGCAGGCCGCTGCCTCGCCTCTCGGCCACTCCACCGAGTGAGACCTCGTGAGAGGTCTTTCGAGCGGACGACGGGATTCGAACCCGCGACCCTCACCTTGGCAAGGTGATGCTCTACCAACTGAGCCACGTCCGCGTTACCCGACGCATCGGGCACGAACAGTTACCTTAGCCCATCTCGGGAGCAGTCTCCAAAGCGGGCACCTTTAGCCCGCTGGTGGTCGCGGCCTCACGCGTCACTAGCCTCGCTGCGTACCGGCGATTTCGACAACATTGCTGGCCAACGCGTTAGCGGCCGCTGTGGGCGGTACCGTCTGTCTTGTGGATCTACTGACCGTTGCGAGGTGCGTAGCACGATGACCGAACCATGTGCCCAATTTGGCGGTTTTCTTGCTACCGAATTACTCGATGTCAGCAACGACCCGGCGGTTCTCGACGCAGACGGTTGGTGGGCCGCGGTCCTGCCGTATGACGGCGAACCCATCTTTGCCCGTTTCGGCAACGTCACTGCCGGGCAAGCGCCGACGGGACGATGGGTGGGCCCCGAGCATGATGCTTGGTCGACGTCCATGTCGCGCCAGACCTATATCGAAGCCGTCGCGGCCACCCGCGAGTACATTGCCGCCGGCGAGGTGTATCAGGCGAATATTTGTCGGGTGATGTCTGCGGCGCTTGCAGATCCAAATATGCAGGACATCACCGGTTTGGCTGCGCTGTTAACGAGGGGAAATCCGTCTCCCTATGGCGGGCTGCTGCAATTGCCGGCCGGCTGTCACCCGAACGTCCCCGAGGGTGGCGTGCACATTGCGACGGCGTCGCCTGAACTGTTCCTGCGACGTGATGGCGCGATGATTGAGTCTGGCCCGATCAAGGGCACTGGTAGGACTCCAGCCGATCTCGCGCCGAAGGACTCTGCTGAGAATGTGATGATCGTCGATTTGGTGCGTAACGATCTCAGTGTTGTGTGCACGACAGGTTCGGTGTCGGTTCCCAAGTTGCTCACCTTGGAGGAGCATCCCGGACTGGTGCACCTCGTGTCGTATGTTCGTGGTGAATTGCGCGAGGGCACAACGTGGCCGGATCTACTGGATGCTTCGTTCCCACCTGGGTCTGTGACCGGGGCACCTAAGTCGAGTGCTCTGCGGATAATCGACGAGTTGGAGCCGGCGTCGCGGGGCCCCTATTGCGGCGCGATGGGTTGGGTCAATGCGGACGAACGCACCGCTGAACTCGCCGTCACTATTCGCACGTTTTGGATTGCGGATGGTGCCGTCCATTTCGGAACCGGCGCGGGCATCACGTGGGGGAGTGATCCTGTTCGTGAGTGGGAAGAGACCGAACTGAAGCGGGCGAAGTTGCTCACCGTGGCGGGCGGCATTTGGGATGGAGATCAGGCATGACGGTGTTCTGGATCAACGGGGCATTGAGATCACAGGATGACGCGGTTGTATCGGTCCTTGATCATGGGCTAACTGTCGGCGACGGGGTCTTTGAAACTCTCCTGGTTCGGGACGGAGAGCCATTCGCACTGCGGCGGCATATGGACCGGCTCTTTCGTTCAGCGGTAGGTATGGGACTCGCGGTGCCACTCGAGGCGGACGTGCGAGAGGCGGTGCAGTCGGTCGTCAGTGCGGCTGACGAGGAAGGGACTCGCGCACGGCTGCGCATCACGATCACATCTGGGTCTGGGCCGCTGGGCTCTGAACGCGGCTCAGACCCGCCGACACTGATTGTGACGCTCACTGCGGCGAAGGCTTGGGCAGACACGACGAGCCTCGCCACGGTGCCGTGGACGCGAAACGAGAAGTCTGCGGTGGTCGGCGTCAAGACAACATCGTATGCGGAGAATGCGGTTGCGCTGGCCGAAGCTCATCGACGAGGTGCTTCTGAAGCTGTTGTCGCCAATACTCGCGGTGAGTTGTGTGAAGGCACGGGAAGCAATGTGTTCGTCGTGATTGACGGCGTTGTTCATACCCCGTCACTCGACACCGGTTGTTTGGCCGGCATCACCCGGGAGTTGGTTCTTGAGTGGGGGCCCGCGGTCGCCGAACATCGCGAGAGCACTCTGCCCTACGAGGTGCTTCTTAGTGCTGACGAAGTTTTCATCACGTCATCAACCCGCGATGTTCATCCGGTAACTCGCGTTGACGATCGTGCGTTAGAAGTTGGTTCGGTCACCAGAGGTATCGCCGCCGAGTTCGCTCGTCGGATGGCGCAGGGAATTGATCCGTGAGCGTTACGTACCGTCGGCTCACTGATCAAGAGTTGGCCACGTACTTGCCACACGCGAAAAGGGGGTACGTCCACGACCTGACAACTGCCGGCGCGTTGTCGCATGAGCGTGCAAAGGCTCTTGCCGACAAGGACTTCGACTGGGTGGTGGTCAATGCGTCCAGCGAGTATTACGGCGCCTTTGACGTGATTGATGACGTGCTGGTCAACGTGGCTATCTTTTGCGTCGCGCTCGATGGTGTTGATGTTCCTCACGAAGAACCCACGCTGCACCTATACGACCTTGAAGTGTTTGAACCATACCGACGTCGTGGATACGGACTCGCTGTTCTGGGAGAAGTTCGTGAGTTGGCCATCGACAGGGGAGCGGCATCTGTCCGTCTCACTGTGTGGGCCGGAAACGACGGAGCCCGCGAGCTCTATCGAGTCGCGGGCTTCGCCCCAGAGAATGAACGCTTGCGATTTAGGCTGGACGAATAGTCGGCCGAGTCACGAGCTGAACAGCGCGTCGAGGAATGAGTCAATGTTGACGTATTCCGATTCACGGCCTGACTCAACGAGGTCGTAGGACTGACTAAGGAATGTGCGGATCTCACTTGAGTCTGCCTCGAGCAGGGCGTTGCCACCGGGACTCGATAGGGAGATGCAAATGATCTCGCCGGCCGCGTCATGTGCTGGCCAAATCACGACATCGCCTTCGCCAACGGAATCGGTGAGTCCCTTGTCCAACAGATCGCGGGCGAATACCCAGTTGATGTCTCCGTCGGCTGTGCGGAACAGTGCTGACACGGCAAAGGGCTCAGCAATTGAGTAGCTAAGGGTGGCGGCGACTGGGATCATCCGATCGTCACCAAGGACCAAAGTTAGGTCAAGGTCGGCGCTTATGGCGGCCATGTAATCACTCCTTACGCGGGGGTGATGACGTTGTTCCCAGGTTTAGCTAGATCCAAACCTGTCCCGTGCTGCACGGGACCACCAATTCACACGACGGCCTATACGGGTGAGAAGTTCCTGCACGAACGGCGCGTCTAAGTGCGACAGTCGCATTTGATAGAGTCTCGGTCACAACGGGCGATTGGCGCAGTGGTAGCGCGCTTCGTTCACACCGAAGAGGTCACTGGTTCGAACCCAGTATCGCCCACCGTTGAGTACGTCCCCTTCGTGTCCGACGAAGCACATGATCGTGTCGACGATCGTGGCCGCATCTATATCTGGAAGTGGATGCTCTGACGACGATGCCGCAGATCCAGATGCACGCGGCACCATGGACAGTGAATGATTGCGGCTGGAATTGGTCGATTCCAGGATCGAACACGATTAGCGTGCGAGATTGCAATGGAGCACCTTCGCGCCATGCTTGCTCCTCATGGTCGGGTGCAGATGACAATTCCGGGTCCGCACCCAGCACTACCGGCCCTACTGCAGGCCGGTGCACGAATTGTGGACGTGGATATATGGTGTGCCACCGATGATGTCGCAGATGTGATCGATCCCACGCTCGAGCTGCCATCGCCGGCATTCGGCTAACCCAAGACGCGACCTGACGAACCTCGGTCGGGTTAATCGGCGCGACGTAATGCATTCACGTAACGGATACTTAGAACCGATAGGCTTTGAACGTCCGAGTTCGACGCTTCGTACCCGCCGAACCCTTTGCAGTGCGTCCTTCGTGACGGCGCGCTGCCCAAACTAGGAGTACCTGTGCCCAGCATTCACGTTCTTAACGCAGAAGGTGTGAGCGAAGAGCGTGAGGTGCCGCCCGGTTCTACCGCTGCGGAACTCTACACTGATCGATCGATCGTCGTGGCCCGAATCGGCGGAGAGCTGCGCGATCTCGCGACCGTTCTCAACGACGGGGACGTGGTCGAGCCGGTCTCGATTGAAAGTGCTGATGGACGTGCGGTCCTCCGGCACTCCACTGCGCACGTGCTTGCTCAGGCGGTTCAGCAGCTGTATCCCGAAGCGAAGTTGGGTATTGGGCCTCCGATCCGTGACGGGTTCTACTACGACTTTGATGTTGCCACTCCGTTCACTCCCGAGGACCTCGCCGCCCTCGAGAAAAAGATGCAGGACATCGTCAAGGCGGGTCAGCGATTTTCACGTCGTGTGGTCTCCGATGAGGATGCTCGAGTTGAACTAGCGCATGAGCCCTTTAAGCTCGAACTAATAGGCTTGAAATCTGGTGCGTCCGATGACGACCTAGCCGACGTCATGGAGGTCGGTGGTGCAGAGCTGACGATTTACGACAACCTCGACGCCAAATCTGGCGATCTGGTTTGGCGCGATCTATGTCGCGGACCGCATATACCGACCACGCGCATGATTCCGGCGTTCAAGTTGATGCGTTCGGCTGCCGCGTACTGGCGCGGTAGCGAAAAGAACCCCATGTTGCAGCGCATCTATGGCACCGCCTGGGAGACCCGCGATGCTCTGAAAGAGCACTTAGCTTTCCTCGAGGAAGCCGAACGTCGCGATCATCGCCGCCTTGGTGCCGAGTTAGATCTGTTCAGTTTCCCGGAGGAGATTGGTTCAGGTTTGGCGGTTTTTCACCCCAAGGGGGGTGTTATTCGCCGCGAGATGGAGCATTATTCTCGTCTTCGCCACGATGAGGCTGGGTACGAGTTCGTCAACACTCCGCACCTGACGAAGGGGCAGTTGTACGAAATTTCAGGGCACCTTGATTGGTACTCCGAGGGTATGTATCCCCCGATGGAACTTGATGCCGAATACGGCGCTGACGGCGAACTTCGCAAGGCTCCGCAGAAGTACTACATGAAGCCGATGAACTGTCCGATGCACAATCTGATCTTCCGTGCCCGGGGGCGTTCGTACCGAGAGCTGCCGCTGCGCTTGTTCGAGTTCGGCACCGTGTATCGCTACGAGAAATCAGGTGTCATTCAAGGTTTGACGCGGGCGCGTGGCTTCACCCAGGACGATGCTCACATCTACTGCACCGTCGAACAGATGCCCGATGAACTCGATTCATTGCTCACGTTCGTCTTAGATCTACTCCGGGACTACGGACTCGACGACTTCTATCTCGAATTGTCAACGCGCAATGAGACCAAGTTTGTTGGCACGGACGAAGACTGGGAGGAGGCCACCGAGACGTTGCGTCGAGCCGCCGAACGTCAGGATCTTGAGTTGGTCCTCGATCCCGGTGGTGCTGCGTTCTATGGTCCAAAGATTTCCGTGCAGGCTCGAGACGCGATTGGACGCACATGGCAGATGTCGACGATTCAGGTCGACTTCAATCTTCCGCAACGCTTCGAACTCGAGTACACGTCAGGTGACGGTTCGCGTCAGCGACCAGTCATGATTCACCGAGCGCTGTTCGGCTCGATTGAACGCTTCTTCGCTGTGCTCCTTGAACACTACGCAGGTGCATTCCCGGTTTGGCTTGCACCAGTTCAGGTAGTGGGCATTCCAATCACCGACGGTCACGTGGACTACCTTCACGAGATCGCAGCGAAACTGCGATCGGCTGGCGTGCGCATCGAGGTCGATAGTTCAGATGATCGGATGCAGAAGAAGATTCGCAACGCTCAGAAACAAAAGGTTCCGTACATGCTGATCGTCGGCGATGAAGATATGGCCGCCGGTGCGGTGTCCTTCCGTTATCGGGATGGATCGCAAAAGAACGGTGTCAGCATCGAGGACGCAGTTAACGAAATTCGCGAGGCCATTGCCAACCGAGCGCAGGCCTGACATGCCGGCTGCAGATGCGTGGGATCGGTTGTGGAATCCGCACCGGATGGCGTACTTGAAGGGTGAGAACAAGCCGACGCACACCGGTGAGGGGGACGACTGTCCGTTCTGTCGCGCGCCGGGTATGGACGATGCTGACAGCTTGGTGATCGCCCGCGGTGAACATGTGTACGCGGTTCTGAATCTGTATCCCTACAACACTGGCCATCTGATGGTGTGTCCGTTCAGGCACGTCGCCGATTTCACAGATCTCTCAGCGCTGGAAGTGTCTGAACTTGGTGAGTTCACTGCGCGTGCGATGACAACGCTACGTTCAGTTTCTGGTGCCCAGGGGTTCAATATTGGCATCAACCAGGGGAGTATCGCGGGTGCCGGAATTGCTGGTCATCTGCATCAGCACATCGTCCCAAGATGGGGTGGAGACACAAACTTCATGCCTGTTGTGAGTGGCACTAAAACCATGCCTCAACTGCTGGTGGAAACGCGCAAACTACTCGCTGCTTCCTGGTGATCGGGCTAGCGCGCTGAGCAAGCCGGCGTTGGGACAGTCCGAGCCTGAAACGGGTAACGGAAGCCCTAAGACGATTCCGACTGCTCGGCGGCAATGCGCGAGGCGAGCGATCGCGGCATAGGTTCAAAATCGTGGAACTGTCGGTTGTACCCCGCGGTGCCCTGTGTCAGAGACCGCACGTCGATTGAGTATCGCGTCAGTTCCAACTGTGGAATCAGTGCTGAAATCGACGTTTGCCCACCTGCTGTCGCCTCCGTGCCGGTTATCCGCCCACGTCGGTTCGTTATGTCGCTTACCAGCGCACCGACATATTCGTCAGATGTGGTGATCGTTACTTCGTCGACAGGTTCGAGGAGAGATATGCCAGCTGAGTGGGCGGCGTCTTTGAGAGCCAGTGCGCCGGCGAGTTGAAATGCCATGTCCGATGAGTCCACTGAGTGTGCCTTGCCGTCAATGAGTGATACGCGAACATCGACAATCGGATACCCAGCAGCAGCCCCTCGCTGCATCTGTTCGCGAATTCCGTGCTCGACTGCCTGAACATAGTTACGTGGGATTGCACCGCCAACGATGCGGTCAACAAACTCGAATCCGGAACCACGTGGCAGAGGCTCCACTTCGATGTCGCACACCGCGAACTGTTCATGCCCGCCAGATTGCTTGGCCAATCGACCGTGTCCGACGGCGCCGGCAGCGAACGTCTCCCGCAAGGAAACTCGCACGGGAACTGCATCTACCTGAACTCCAAAGCGGTTGGAAAGGCGGTCGAGAGTTAATGCAAGGTGTGCTTCTCCCATGCACCACAGGACATTTTGTTTGGTGTCGTCGTTCAGTTCTAGACGCAAGGTTGGATCCTGCGCGACCAGACGTGCCAAGCCCGAGGTGAGTTTCTCATCGTCGGAAGGAGTTTGTGCGACGACCGCGATCGGCAGTAAAGGTTCAGGAACCAGCCATGGGTCCACCCGTAACGGATGCAGCGCAGATGAGAGCGTATCAGCAGTTTCCGCCAAGCTTAGTTTTGCGACAGCAACGATGTCACCGGCAATAGCGCGACTGGCAGGCACGAGGTGTGCACCCCATGGGAGATGAACCGTCCCGATACGGTCATCGGCATCGTGACCCGCTGGGTGGTGGGTCGAGTGCCCGGAGACGTGAACCGGCTGCCCGGATTCGAGTGAACCGCTGAAGATTCGAATCAGGGAGATCCGGCCCGCGTACGGATCTGTCGTCGTCTTGATCACCTCGGCGCACAGGGGTCCATCGGGATCACACGTCAAGACGTCGACGGGATCGCCATTGGTCGCGTATACGTAGGGGAGCGGATGTTCATAGGGAGAGGGCAAGCCGCGGGCGATCAGATCAAGCAGTTCCCGCGCCCCGAATCCCGCTGGTGTCGTTGCGGATCCGACGACCGGATAGAAATGCCCGCTCGCAACGGCAGTCTCGAGGTCTATGACGAGCCCATTGAGATCGAGATCCTCACCTGTTAGATAACGATCCATCAGTGATTCATCTTCGCTTTCACCAATTATCGTCTCGATGAGGGTATTTCGAGCCGTCTCAATCAAAGGTCCGTGTTCGAGATCCGAGTCTCGAATTACTCGCTCGCCAGTGGAGTAGTCGTGGATCTTTTCAGAGAGAAGATCCATCAAGCCGGCTACCGCATAGTTGTCCGCGAGCAGCGGTAGATGGATGGGGACGACCTCTTCGGCGAAGACGCGCTGACAGATCGCAACGATGTCGTCGAAGTCGCCACGTCGCTTATCTAGATGGGTCACGACCACCGCGCGCGGCATGCCAACACCGGCGCATTCTTCCCACAGCATGATGGTCGCCGGATCGATACCGTCAGTCGCTGAGACGACAAACAGTGCGGCATCTGCGGCTCGCAGTCCTGCCCGAAGCTCGCCGACAAATTCGCTATACCCAGGGGTGTCGATCAGATTAACTTTGACGTCGCCGAGGCGTAGCGATGCGACGCTGAGCGACGCCGACTTTTGCTGCTGGATCTCGAACTCGTCGAAGTCGCACACGGTGCTGCCGAGTTCGATCGATCCGGCCCCCTCTAGCGCACCCGCCGCTACCAAAAGTTGTTCAACCAGAGTGGTTTTTCCGGCACCCTGCGGGCCAACAAAGACCACGTTACGGATGAGTTTGGGATCCGTGGCGCAGACAACAGCATCCGCCTTCTGCGTTGCGGCTTTCCCCGCTGATCGATCTGACATGCTCCACCCTCCAACCCCACCACACTAGCGGTGTGACGGCCGCTCGACGCGAAGTGTGGCTCAGGTGCACTGTGAGGCCAACCACGGCACGTTGCCCGATAGTCTCGTCTCACCATGTTGAACAACGCCTCGGCCCGGGCCTTCGCCGCTCGCTTCGTCGACCCGGTAGCCAAACTCATGCTGCGATTCGGGATATCGCCGGACGTCGTGACGCTCGTTGGCACGGTCGCCACCTGCGCTGCCGCGCTGATCTGTTTCCCGCAACAGCGCTGGTTCCTCGGCGCGTTACTCATCGCAGTTTTCGTGTCTTTTGATTTGCTCGATGGAACGATGGCACGGATGTCGGGCCGGTCTGGTCCATGGGGGGCTTTTCTTGATTCGACCCTGGACCGAGTTGCCGACGGTGCGATTTTCGGTGGAATGCTGCTCGCATTTGCCAGCATCGGTGACCTTCGGACTGCGTCAGCGGCACTTGCGTGTCTGGTTGGTGGCGCCGTCGTTTCGTACGCCAAGGCTCGCGCCGAGAGCATTGACGTTGACTGCAATGTTGGAATCGCCGAACGCGCAGAACGAGTCATGTTGGCGTTGGGAGCGGCCGCCCTTTACGGGTTAGGCGTGCCCTACGTCTTACCTGTCGCTCTGTGGATTCTCGCCGTTCTTTCTTGGGTGACCGTCGGGCAACGCATCGTTCACGTCCGTGGAGTGTTACGCGATCGATCGGCCTCGGCATCAGCGGTGGAGGGCGATGATGAGCACAGTTGAGGAACGGCTTTCCTCCATCGCATATTCGGTTGGTTGGTCAGCAGTTCGTAGGATGCCCGAGAGATCCGCGTACGCGATGTTTGAGCGCATCGCCGACACGATGTGGGCTCGGCAGGGTAAAGACGTCAAACGCCTTCAAAGTAACCTCCGCCGCGTTGTGGGGCCGAGCGTTAGCGATGAGGATCTCAAACTCCTAGGCCGTGCGGGGATGCGAACGTATTTCCGCTACTGGTGTGAGCTGTTCAGGATGCCTGGCTGGTCAGAGCAGCGCATACGGGACGACATGGTCGTCCTTGGTGACGAGTATCTTGCCGAGGCCCTAGGCGAGGGCAACGGGGTAATCGTGGTGTGCCCACACATGGGCAACTGGGATCACGCCGGTTACTGGGTGAGATTGCAGCACGGCTGGGTGACGACCGTCGTGGAACGGCTTAAGCCGGAGGATTTGTTTCAGAAGTTCATCTCGGTGCGCAAAGACCGGGGCATTGACATCATTGCGTTGACCGGGGACGAGCCACCATTTCCGTACCTCGTTGGACGGCTCAGAGAAGGACGGCTCGTCGCTCTGGCAGCGGATCGTGACTTGAGTAACTCAGGTGTGCGCGTTCAATTCTTTGGCGCAGCCGCAAAAATGCCGGCTGGACCGGCCGCCCTGCACGTCGAAACTGGAGCGCCCATCTTTCCAGCGGCGGTGTTCACAAAGAATGGTCGTAATTACACCGAGTTTTTCCAGCGTATCGACGTCGTACCAAATGATTCGCGGATGCGATCGATAGTTGAGATTACCCAGCAGATCGCACACAGGTTCGAGGGCATCATCGCGGATCATCCTGAGGATTGGCACATGCTTCAAAGGATTTGGTTGGACGATCTCGATCCGTCAAAAGCTCCAACTGAACAAATCGTGTCTGACAAATGAGGGTAGGCATCGTCTGCCCCTATGACTGGGGGACTCCTGGGGGAGTGCAGGTTCACGTCCGCGATCTAGCGATTGCCCTTCAGCGACTTGGGCATACTGTGAGCGTTTTGGCGCCGGCGGAAAGCGATGTTCATCTGCCAGATTATGTGGTGTCGTCGGGTGGCTCGATTGCGCTGGCGTACAACGGCTCGAAGGCGAAAGTGAGTTTTGGTCCGCGCGCGGCACGGCGGGTCAGGCGATGGTTGCGCGAGGGCGAGTTCGATGTTCTGCACATCCACGAACCAATGTCACCTAGCGTCTCGATCCTGTCGTGTTGGGCCGCGCGTGGCCCGCTGGTAGCGACGTGGCACTCGTCCATGGAACGCTCACGAGCGCTGTCGGCCATGTACCCAATCGCCCAAACTGCACTTGAAAAGGTGTCAGCCCGAATCGCGGTCAGCGAGGCGGCGAGACAGACTCTGGTTGAACACATGGGCGGTGACGCGGTGTTGATCCCAAACGGCGTTGACACCAGCGCATTTGGAACCTTGCGGCCACTTGATGGCTGGCCGGGCACAGGCGGTTCGCTGTTCTTCATCGGCCGGATAGACGAGCCGCGTAAAGGTCTCCAGATCCTGTTGGCGGCGATGCCGGCCATCATCGCCCAACACCCGCAGGTTCGGTTGCTCGTTGCAGGGCCCGGTGACGTTGATGATTTCAGCAACGAACTCACCCCGGAGGTCCTCGAGCACATCACGTTTATGGGGCTTGTATCGGAAGAAGAGAAGGTCCGAGCTTTCGTGTCGGCGGATCTGTACGTCGCCCCGAACACAGGTGGTGAAAGTTTTGGCATTGTCCTTCTCGAAGCGATGGCTAGTGGGACACCCGTTGTCGCCAGTGACATCGAAGCGTTCGCACGCGTCCTTGAAGATGGCGATGCGGGTGCACTGTTTCGAAATGAGGATCCGGGAGATTTGGCTCATGTGATCAACGGGCTTCTCGATGACGATGTTCGGCGTAGCGAGATGGCGAAGACCGGTCTAGCCCGTGCGCGCGAGTTCGACTGGCAGACAGTGGCCGCACGAATCGTCGACGTTTATGAGTCGGTCACAGTGTCGGGTGAGGGAGTTACAGAAGATTTACGAGGACAGGTCATTGGTCGGTTGTCTCGCCGCTCTGCCGAGCGTGATGAGGCGGACGTATGAGCGACTGGATCACGTGGTCGCTGGTAGCCGTTGTGGTCATCGGCTCTGTTGTTGTGTACCTGTCGTCGACGGCTGGTCGTCTTGACCGACTGCACCATCGCATCGAAACGGCTTTCGCTGCGCTTGATGCACAGCTCTTGCGGCGCAGCGCAGCGGCTCAAGACTTAGCCTCAAGTGGTTTCCTCGATCCAGCATCGTCGTTCCTGCTTTCGGCGGCTGCTCAAGACACGATGGTTGCCGACCCGGTGGATACCGACGTGCGGGCCGCTGCCGAAAGTGAACTATCCCGGGCCCTAAATGCGGTGTTCGACGACCCTGACGTTATTGACGAAGTTCGTGAAGATGCGCACCCCGACGAGGCGCTTGTCGATCAGTTGCTCGAAGAGTTGGCCCTCGCCTGTCGAAGAACAGAGTTTGCCCGTCGATTCCACAATGACGTTGTTCGATCATGTGTTCAACTTCGGAAAAAGCGCGTTTGTCAATGGTTTCGACTGGCCGGACATACACCGATGCCCTCGACCATTGACTTCGATGACACACCGCCCGCGGCCTTGACCCAGGTGTGACCGCGTCCGTCAGATCATTGACTTGCACTCAAGAGGCCTAACGGACAGGGTGGATCTGCGCATTGGCGCACATTCGCTAAACTGCAGGTAACAGCCACCTGAACTACGTCTTTAGAGGTCCTCATGTCTTCGCAGTCCGAGTCCACAATCACCACCGAGACGGGTACATCCCGCGTGAAGCGCGGTATGGCCGAGATGCTCAAAGGTGGTGTGATCATGGACGTGGTCACCCCCGATCAAGCAAAGATCGCTGAGGACGCCGGTGCCGTGGCGGTCATGGCTCTTGAGCGAGTGCCTGCAGACATCCGCGCCCAAGGTGGCGTATCTCGGATGAGCGACCCGGACATGATCGATGGCATCATCGCCGCAGTGTCGATTCCTGTCATGGCTAAGGCGCGCATCGGGCACTTCGCCGAAGCTCAGGTCCTTCAGAGTCTTGGTGTGGACTACATCGATGAATCCGAAGTGCTAACCCCTTCTGATTATGAGAATCACATCGACAAGTGGGCTTTCACGGCTCCCTTCGTATGTGGTGCAACGAATCTGGGCGAGGCGCTTCGTCGCATTAATGAAGGCGCAGCCATGATTCGTTCCAAGGGTGAGGCCGGAACCGGTGATGTGTCGAACGCCACCACACACATGCGTCGTATTGGCGGCGAGATCCGTCGACTTTCGTCCATGTCCAAGGATGAGTTGTACGTAGCGGCCAAGGAACTCCAAGCACCGTACGACCTCGTCGTTGAGGTCGCCACGAACGGCAAACTACCCGTGGTCATGTTCACTGCAGGTGGCATCGCGACCCCGGCGGATGCGTCGATGATGATGCAGCTTGGTGCTGAGGGCGTCTTCGTCGGCTCCGGTATCTTCAAGAGTGGCGATCCCGTCAAGCGGGCGAACGCCATCGTGCAGGCCACACTCCACTACGACAACCCAGATGTCATTGCCAAGGTAAGCCGCGGGCTCGGCGAGGCCATGGTGGGTATCAACGTTGCGGATATTCCCGTTCATCACCGCCTGGAAGATCGCGGCTGGTGAGCGACACCCCGGTCATAGGGGTTCTCGCTCTTCAGGGTGATTTCCGGGAACATGAGCATGCCCTTCTAGCATGCGGGGTCACGACGGCCCGCGTTAGGTCTGTCGATGAACTAGCAGCGGTAGACGCTCTCGTTATCCCCGGTGGGGAATCGACGACGATGAGCAACTTGGCGTTGCGATGGGGCCTCATGCAACCGTTACGTGATCGCGTTGCAGCGGGAATGCCGGCTTATGGATCGTGCGCTGGCATGATCATGCTGGCTGACACTATCGAAGGCGGTCGTCCAGATCAGGAGACGATCGGTGGTCTCAACGTTACCGTTCGTCGCAATGCGTTTGGCCGTCAGGTGGACTCTTTCGAAAGTGATCTTCACATTCCGGCTCTTGGGCAAGACCCCTTTCACGCTGTCTTCATTCGGGCACCGTGGGTTGAGCGAGTTGGTGAGGACGTCACAGTCCTAGGGCGCGTCGAAGGTGGGGCCGCTGACGGTAGAATTGTGGCTGTTCAGCAGGGACACGTGCTTGCAACGTCATTTCATCCAGAATTGACTGGCGACGTGCGTGTACATCGATACTTCGTCGAGATGGTGAGAGAGAAAGCATGAGCGGCCACTCCAAGTGGGCGACAACCAAGCACAAGAAAGCTGTTGTTGACGCCAAGCGAAGCAAGTTGTTTGCCAAACTCATCAAGAACATCGAGGTTGCCGCGCGCACCGGCGGTGGCGATGCTGACGCGAATCCGACCCTGTACGACGCGATCTACAAGGCCAAGAAAAACTCAGTTCCGAACGACAACATCGATCGTGCGCTCAAGCGTGGCTCCGGTGCCGAAGCCGGTGGGGCGGATTACCAGACCATCATGTACGAGGGCTACGGTCCGAACGGCGTCGCAGTTCTTATCGAGTGCCTGACAGATAATCGCAACAGGGCAGCGGGTGAAGTTCGCGTCGCCATGACGCGCAATGGCGGGTCGATGGCTGATCCCGGGTCTGTGTCCTATCTGTTCAGTCGTCGCGGGGTCGTCATCGTGCCAAAGAATGGATTGAGCGAGGATGACGTGCTCGACGCAGTGCTTGATGCGGGTGCCGAAGAGGTAAACGATCTCGGTGAGGCGTATGAAGTGCTTAGCGCAGCGACGGATGTCGTTGCCGTTCGTACGGCGCTTCAGGAAGCGGGTATCGATTACGAATCCGCCGAGACCGGTTTCGTCCCAAGTATGCAGGTCGAGGTAGACGAGGACACTGCGCGGAAGATCTTCAAGCTCATCGACGCGCTAGAAGACAGTGACGACGTGCAAAACGTCTTCGCCAACGCTGATATTTCTGACGAGATTCTTGCCGCCCTCGACGCGTAGTTCCTCTTTACGGCTGCGTATTAGCGCAACGGCGTGGCGATGCGACGAACTGTCCTGGTTCACATAAGATCCGAACACGTGTTCGGACACTTTGAGGATGTGGCAGAGTCATGCGTGTGCTTGGGGTCGACCCTGGCTTAACCCGATGTGGGTTTGGCGTTGTTGACGGGTTGCCCGGCCGCAAATTAACACTGGTCGGCGTCGGAGTTATCCGCACGCCTGCCGATCTTGAGTTGAGTCGTCGTTTGTTGGCAATCGAGCGGGGCATCGAGCAGGTTCTAGACGAGATACATCCTGACGCGGTGGCAGTGGAGCGCGTCTTCAGTCAGCACAACGTGCGAACGGTCATGGGCACGGCGCAGGCAGGTGCCATTGCGATTGCTTGCGCAGCCCGACGCGGTCTCCCCGTTGCGTTGCATACACCGAGCGAGGTCAAGGCTGCGGTTACCGGCAACGGTCGCGCGGATAAAGCGCAAGTAGGCGTGATGGTGCAGCGACTGCTCGGGCTTGAAACAATCCCGCAGCCGGCTGACGCCGCCGACGCGTTGGCACTTGCGATTTGCCACTTATGGCGTGGCGACACCACGGCCAGGGTCAATGCCGCCTTGTCGCGGATACCGGCATCCACGATCCCGAAATCGGCCGTGGCCTCTCGCCGAGCCAAGATCGGCGGGTGACGCAAGGTGATTTCGTATGTTCGCGGACAGGTAGCTCAGGTGTCGTCGGTGGCTGCAGTCGTCGATGTCGGCGGGATTGGGCTTGAACTCTTTTGCTCGCCAACCACGTTGGCCGCATTGAGGCCCGGTGATGTTGCGACCGTGTCCGCCCGCATGATCGTGCGCGAGGATTCACTGACGCTTTATGGGTTTTCCGATGATGACGAGCGAGATGTATTTGACGTTCTTCAAACCGTTAGCGGTGTTGGACCTCGGTTGGGTCTGGCAATTTTGGCGGTGCTCAATCCCGATCAGATTCGTCAGGCTGTGGCCACCGAGGATCTAGTAGCTCTCACCAAAGTTCCGGGTGTTGGACGTAAAGGAGCCGCACGCATGGTCTTGGAGTTGAAAGACCGCCTCGGACCTGCGTCATTGGGGCACTCAGCATCTGTTACGTCCGCGGTTGGGCAGCACGCGTGGCAACCGCAGGTCCACGCTGCGCTTATCGGGCTTGGTTGGAATGTCAAGGATGCTGAGGCCGCCATCGCAGGAGTGGCAAGCGATAACGACGACGGCCTTGACGTCGGCACTGCTCTAAGGCTGTCTTTGCAACGGCTGGATCGAGGATGACAATAGAATCGTCTGGGTGGTCGGACGACAGCACAGGATCACGACTGGTCGATGCTGGGGCAAACGAAGATGACAACACCGTCGAAGGGGCTTTGCGACCGAAGAGCCTCGACACGTTCATCGGTCAGCAGCGGGTTAAAGACCAGCTGGGGTTAGTGCTTCAAGCGGCGTCGGCACGGGGGAGATCTGCTGATCACGTTCTGCTCGCAGGTCCGCCCGGCCTCGGGAAGACCACGCTCTCGATGATCATCGCTGCCGAATTGGGGATGCCCCTGCGGGTTACTAGTGGTCCGGCGCTTCAGCATGCTGGAGACTTGGCGGCTGTTCTGTCGAGTTTGGTACCTGGTGAAGTGCTTTTCCTAGACGAGATTCATCGGATGTCTCGTGCGGCCGAAGAGATGCTCTACCTCGCGATGGAGGACTTCCGCGTTGACATCATCGTGGGTAAAGGTCCTGGAGCGACTGCCATCCCGCTCGAATTGCCGCCTTTCACACTTGTGGGAGCGACTACTCGCGCTGGACTATTGCCGGGCCCGTTACGGGACCGATTCGGTTTCACTGCACAGATGGATTTTTACGACGTTGATGATATCGGAGCTATCGTGCGTAGAAGTGCTGCCTTGCTTGAGGTGGAGATCAGCGCCGATGCCGCAGGTGAGATCGCTCGACGAAGTCGTGGCACACCCCGCGTTGCCAATCGACTGTTGCGCCGTGTCCGTGATTTCGCACAGGTCAAAGGTAATGGACGCATCGACATGACGATGGCCCAAGCGGCATTGACACTCTACGAGGTGGACGAGATTGGGCTCGACCGACTTGATAGAGCGGTGCTTGAATCACTTCTCACCCGCTTCGGTGGTGGACCCGTTGGCCTATCGACCCTTGCGGTGTCGGTCGGTGAGGAATCAGAAACGGTTGAGACAGTGTGTGAGCCGTTCTTGGTCCGTCGTGGATTTCTCGCGCGCACGCCGCGCGGCAGAGTTGCCACTGCATTGGCATGGAGCCATCTCGGAATGGCCGTGCCCATCGGTGCGATGGGCCAACTACCGATGGATCTAGACCTTCTCGATGACGTTAAATCCGAGCAGAACGCTGAGGGTCGCACGTAGACTCGCTCTGACATCAAGAACTCCTCGTACTACTGACAGGGTTGTCCGTTGCCAAATTTAGGCTCGCTCCTACCGTTCCTCGTCCTGATCGGCGCCTTCTATTTCATCTTGATTCGGCCGCAGCGCAATCGGCAAAAAGAGATGAAGACGCTGATGGCTGCGTTGGAACCAGGCCAGCAGGTGATGACCACGGCGGGGCTGTTCGCCTCGGTCGTGTCAGTCGACGGAGATCACGTGATGTTGGAAATTGCACCCGGTGTGCAGGTGAAGTACATGGCAGCCGCCGTCGCCAAGGTGATCGATCAGCCAACCGTCACTGATATCGCACCGTTGGATGGATCTCATGACGATTTGACTGACGGGCAGTAGCCGGAGACGTCAAATTCCGTTGTGCATCCCTGCCAGGGGTAGTTGCAGCGGGTCGTTTTCTCGGTTCTGTTGCGCAGTGTGACGACACGCCCCCCAAACGGCCCATCCCGGTCACTGTTCGCGCCCGCCCGTCGGCCATACTTCACATGGGGGACGGAAGTGCCGGAGTTGGAACTTTCAGCCCCGGGGGATTCGTCCCATATGCGTAACGGCGGCCGCAGCGGCCGTTAGGGAGTCCCGTCTAGGCGGGCATGACTGGAACCGACAGGTTGACGCCTGCACGGACCGACCGGGAGACAGCACGGTGGCAGCACCGACGAAGACCGCATTTAAGCCAGGTCGCACCCTGACCATTCTTGGCCTCATTCTGGCGAGCTTGCTTGCTTGGGCGTTCTGGCCCGGGCTATCGCATTCGCCGCGACTCGGGCTTGACCTACGCGGCGGAACGCAGGTGATCTTGTCGCCTGTTTCAACCAACGGGGTGCCGATCACCGATGATCAACTCAAGCAGTCGGTCGAAATTATCCGCCAGCGTGTAGATGGTTTCGGCGTCGCTGAGTCTGAGGTGACGACACAGGGCAGTGGTGACAACGCCACGATCATCGTCTCGATCCCGGGTACGACGAACCAGGCCATCTTGGATTCGTTGTCGACTACCGCGAAGTTGGACTTCCGTCCGGTCATCAACGAAGACTACGGCAGCCCGCAAGTTAGGCCGACGGTCTCGCCATCTGTGTCACCGTCAGGATCGGCGTCCCCGTCGACGAAGCCGGCTCCCGTTGCCAGTTCGACGGTGTCAATTGCCCCTAGTGCGACGGTGACGGCCAACGCCTCGCCGAAGGCATCAAGTAATGGCGCGGCGGTTACCGGCGGTCTACGCCCAGCGGCCGATTCAGCATCACCAACTCCATCTGCTACTCCGTCTCCGAGCACGTCTCCGGTGACGACATCCGTTGCCACATCGGCGGGGATCACGTCGAATAACGGACTTCCGCCGATTCAGTCGGCTAAGAATGATGCCGCACTGCAGGCGGCCTTTACAGGTTTGGATTGTTCCAAGACAGGCGCGACGAAGGGTGGTGCGGCAGACCCGACCAAGTACCTCGTCACGTGTTCGACGGACGGTGCGCTTAAGTATCTCTTGGAGCCTGCGGCGGTTCAAGGTACGGAGATCTCAAGTGCGCAGGCCGGCATCGCACAGGGCGGCGCAGGCTGGCAGGTGAACCTCGGTTTCACCTCCGCTGGCGCCCAGCAGTTCGCTGACACGACGACCAAGTTGTCAAAGCAGCAGCCGCCGCAGAACCAATTCGCAATCACCCTCGATGGATTGGTCCAGTCCGCACCGCGCGTTAACGAGCCAATCCTCGGCGGTAGTGCCCAGATCACCGGTAGCTTTACGCCGGATCAAGCCAAGGCGCTCGCGAATGTACTCAAGTACGGATCGTTGCCGGTGACCTTGGTGCCATCGTCAGTTGAGCAGATTTCTCCAACGCTTGGTGACGATCAGTTGAGGGCCGGCATCCTTGCTGGACTTCTCGGCCTGCTGCTCGTGGTCATCTACCTCGTCATCTATTACCGAGCCCTAGGACTTGTCGCCGTCGCTTCGCTACTTGTGGCGGCAGCGATCACCTATGCGCTGTTCGTTATCTTGGGGCGCCAGCTTGGCTTCACGCTTTCGCTGGCTGGCGTCGCGGGTGCCATTGTTGCAATCGGTATTACTGCTGACTCGTTCATTGTGTACTTCGAACGTATCCGAGATGAGATTCGAGAAGGCCGTAGCTTGCGTGCAGCCGGTGACGCAGGCTGGATTCGCGCGCGCAAGACGATTCTGGCTGCTGACTTCGTGTCACTGCTCGCTGCGGTTGTTCTCTACTTCATGTCCGTTGGATCGGTTCGAGGATTCGCCTTCACTTTGGGCCTGACGACTCTCGTCGATATTTTTGTGGCTTTCCTGTTCACCCGTCCGTTGGTTTCGCTACTCATGCGAACTGATTGGTTTACCTCGGGTAAGCCATGGACGGGCTTGTCTCCAGATCGCCTGGGGGTCAAAACTGAAGTTGTCCCTGTCGGACGTCAGTCCGTTGCTGCGGCAAGTGCCGCGAAGGAGTCCTGATGTCACTCGGAAGTCTTGCGCACCGCCTCTACAGTGGCGAGGTGTCCTACGATTTTGTAGGCAAGCGTCGACGTTGGTATGCGATCTCTGGGGTGTTCCTCGTTCTGGCTCTCGTAGGCTTGTTTGGCCGTGGATTGAATCTCGGTATCGAATTCAAGGGTGGATCTGAGTTTACGATCCCGTCGAGTACCGCAACCGTCCAGCAAGCTCGTGACTCTGCAAAAGCGGCGGGTATCGCAGACCCAATTGTCACCGAAGTCGGCCAGAACAAGATCCGGATCCAGTCGCCAGCGCTAACTCCAGCTGAGTCGGCGAAGGTCACCGCCCAGTTGTCAAAGGATCTTGGGGTTAAACAGGGCGATATCGGTGTGACGTTGATCGGGCCGACCTGGGGAGCTGAGATCACCAAACATGCACTCCAAGGCCTGGCGGTCTTCCTTGTGCTGGTGGTCCTGTTCTTGTCTTTGTACTTCGAATGGCGATTAGCTGTGGCGGCTCTCGTCGCCTTGGTACACGACCTTCTGATTACCGTTGGTATCTATGCCCTGACGGGATTTGAGGTCACGCCAGCGACCGTCATCGGTATTCTGACTATTCTGGGCTTCTCGCTCTATGACACCGTGGTCGTATTCGACAAGGTGCGCGAAAACACCAAGGGGATCACCTCTGGTAACCGCATGACGTATAGCGACGCGGCGAACCTGGCCTTGAATCAGACGTTGGTTCGCTCAATCAACACCTCAGTAGTGGCGTTGCTTCCAGTGGCAGCCATCCTCATCATCGGTGTTGGACTGCTTGGCGCCGGCACGCTGAAGGATCTGGCTCTTGCGCTGTTCGTAGGTACCGCGGCCGGTACGTACTCATCGATCTTCATTGCCACACCAGTTGCCTGTCAGCTGCAGGAGCAGCGTCCCGAGATGAAGGCTCTTGCTGCTCGGGTCGAAGCTCGCCGCAATGCTGGTGAGAAGGCAAAGGCTGCAACTAAAACGGCGGTTGACGGTACTTCTGCAGACGATCTAACAACGGTTGGCGCACAGGCTGCGGTTGCCGCAATGGCTGGTCAGTCGCCGGAATCAACTGGGCCACGCCAGCAGCCGAAGAAGAACACGACCCGTAGCCAGCGTAAGAAGAAGTAGTCGACGTGTCATTTGATGAACTCCTGCATCGGCGAATGCGAACTATTGATAATTGGCCGATGCAGGGAGTTCAGTTTCGGGACATCATGCCGCTACTGGCTGACCCTGAAGGGTTGCGCGGTTGTGTCAGTGCGATGCGCGGGTGCATGGCGCTGGCCGGATTTGACGACATCCATGCTGTTGCCGGGATAGAAGCGCGCGGCTTCATCATTGGGTCCGCGCTGGCACACGATCTTGGCGTTGGTTTTGTAGCAATCCGTAAGGCCGGCAAACTCCCAGGCGAGGTAGTCGCACAGGCGTATGAGCTCGAATACGGAACAGCAACGTTAGAAGTCCAAAAGGATCTTGTGCAGGTAGGTGCTCGCGTGGTCCTCGTCGATGATGTGCTTGCCACGGGCGGCACCGCGCGGGCCGCAGCAGCGCTTCTTGACGCAGTTGGGGCGCAGGTCGTCGGTTTGATTACCCTGCTGGAACTTGCAGCACTCAACGGACGCGATCGCCTCGAGGGACTGCCGATCGAATCTGTTCGTCAGATTTAGAGTGACGGGTCGGTCAGTGTCTCTTGTTGCTGCGCGACGACGTAGACTCAGATAACGGGTCTCAACCAACAGGGAGCATCGTGGCCGAAGACATTGTTGCTGCGCCGGGTATCTCCGTGCCCGTGCCGAACAGTGTTTTGAGCGCATACTCTCCTGCCGTCGAAGCAACTAGCAGACGGTCGTTGTTACCCCGGATCTCACCGCGTCGTGGTGCCAGCAAGTCGTCTGTCTATCCAGAGTTGGAACCGCTCTTCAAGTTGGTGAAGCAGTATCACCCCAAAGCGGATTTGAAATTGCTTGAGCGGGCCTACGACCGAGCGAGGTATCTACACCGCGATCAAAAGCGGCGCTCGGGTGAGCCCTACATCACCCACCCACTTGCCGTTGCCACGATCTTGGCCGAGTTAGGGATGACGCCCCCGACTTTGATTGCGGCGCTATTGCATGACACTGTCGAGGACACCGAGTATTCACTCGACGCATTGCGTGAAGACTTTGGTGACGAGGTAGCCGCACTTGTTGACGGTGTGACCAAACTAGACAAAGTTAAGTACGGCGAAGCAACCGCGGCTGAAACGGTCCGCAAGATGGTCATCGCCATGGCACGAGATATCCGAGTTCTGGTGATCAAGCTCGCCGACCGACTCCACAACATGCGCACCCTGCACTGGATGCCGGCCGAAAAGCAGGAGAAGAAGGCGCGGGAGACTCTCGAAATCTACGCACCACTTGCCCATCGTCTAGGTATGAACACCTTGAAGTGGGAGTTAGAAGACCTTTCATTTGCAGCGCTTTACCCGAAGATGTACGACGAGATCGTTCAATTAGTGGGCTCGCGCGCTCCAGAGCGCGATCTGTTTTTGGATCAGATCTTGGCCGCCGTTGAACTAGATCTAGCGAACGCCAAGGTGAAAGCGACTGTGACTGGTCGACCAAAGCACTACTACTCGGTCTACCAAAAAATGATCGTACGAGGTCGTGATTTCGCCGACATCTATGACCTCGTCGGTATCCGTATTTTGGTTGAGAGTGTTCGGGACTGCTACGCAGTTCTCGGTGTGATCCACTCGCATTGGAATCCGGTGCCCGGCCGGTTTAAAGACTTTATCGCTATGCCGAAATTCAATATGTACCAGTCACTTCACACGACTGTTATTGGTCCAGGCGGCAAGCCGGTCGAGCTTCAGATTCGTACCACGGAGATGCATCGCGCAGCTGAGTACGGCGTGGCAGCTCACTGGCGCTACAAGCAGGGATCAGTCGGTGGTAAGTCTGGCCCTGACGATATGGGCTGGTTGCGGCAACTTCTTGAATGGCAGCGTGAAACGGAAGATCCAGACGACTTCCTTGACGCGTTGCGGTATGACTTGGGATCGAACGAAGTCTTCGTATTCACTCCCAAGGGAGATGTGGTTGCTCTCCCCGAGGGTGCAACGTCGATCGACTTTGCCTATGCGGTTCACACCGAAGTGGGTCACCGCTGCGTAGGTGCCAGAGTCAACGGCAAGCTTGTACCCCTTGAGTCTGCCTTGTCCTCCGGCGATGTCGTTGAAGCGTTCACATCAAAGTCCGAAAATGCTGGACCGTCTCGAGATTGGTTGCAGTTCGCACAAAGCCCACGTGCACGTTCGAAGATCAAAGCCTGGTTCTCGAAAGAACGGCGTGAGGAAGCAATCGAAGCGGGCAAGGATTCGCTCACGAAGGCCATGCGTAAAGCGAGCCTGCCCATGAACAGGTTGATGTCGCCGGCAACCATGCAGGTTTTGCTTGCTGATCTCCACATGACAGATGCGAGTGCACTTTTCGCCGCGGTCGGGGAGGGCCGCGTGTCGGCGGCAAGTGTGGTTCAGAAACTGCTTGTGGCGCACGGAGGAGCTGACGGCGCTACCGAGGACATCGCCGAAGCATTCACACCGCATCAGTCATCGACGGCGAGGGTTCGACCTCAGGGTGATCCGGGCATCGTGGTAGACGGCGATAACGACGTTTGGGTCAAATTAGCCAGATGCTGTACCCCTGTGCCTGGCGACAACGTCATTGGATATGTGACGCGCGGCAGTGGCGTATCAGTCCACCGCGTTGATTGCATAAATAGTGCCCAGCTACAAACGGAGCCGGATCGGATCGTTCCAGTGACCTGGGCGCCAACCTCAAGCAGCGTGTTCCTGGTGAACATCCAAGTGGAAGCACTGGACCGGTCGCGGCTGCTGTCGGACGTAACGCGCACCTTGTCCGATCAGCATGTGAACATTCTTTCAGCTGCGGTCAGTACCACTCGTGACCGAATTGCCTTGTCGCGCTTCACATTTGAGATGGCTGACGCAACGCACCTTGAGCAGGTGCTCAGAAGTGTTCGATCAGTCGAAGGCGTCTACGACGTTTATCGTGTGTGATCCGCACGGGGGACGGATCACACACGATAACTGCTGTTCTAACCCGAGAATTCGGTTGCAGCACGCTGTGCTGCGTCGAGCAGCGCTTTGGTCGTGACGATGCGCTGCTCGCACTCGGCGACCTTGCGAGCATCCCCAGCCGTTTGTGCCTTTGCGAGGTCCTTCTCTAGCTTGTCGAGTGACGACTGGAACTGGGCGACAGTTGCCTCGGCACGTGCGCGAGCTTCGGGATTACTCTTGCGCCACTGCTCCTGCTCACCTTGACGCAGTGATTCTTCAACCTTGCGAAGGCGGCCTTCGATCTTGTCCTTATCGTTTCTCGGGACGTGACCTATCTTTTCCCAGCGTTCTTGAATTCCACGCAGAGCCTTCTTCGCGACCTTCAGATCAGACGGGTCGATTGCCTCGGCCTCGGCCAACAGAGCCTGCTTTGCGACCAGGTTCTCGTTCAAACCCGCATCACGCTGGTTCAGAGCCTCACTTCGAGCTGCGAAGAACTGGTCCTGGGCACCCTTGAATGCAGACCACAGGGCGTCCTCTTCGGACTTGCTTGCTCGTGGGGCCGCCTTCCACTGATCCATCAGCGATCGGTACACACCTGCTGTTGGACCCCAGTCCGTTGAGCTTGCGAGTTCTTGCGCCTGAGCGACAAGGTCGTTCTTCACGCTCTTGGCTTGGTCACGCTCGGCATCCAACTTCGCGAAGTGTTGACGACGGGCCTTGTCGAATTGAGAGCGCGCATGGCTAAATCGCTTCCACAGCGCCTGTTCACTGGCACGGTCTGCACGAGGTGCCACCTTCCAGTCTTCGAGCAGCGCCTTGAAGCGGTCACCAGTTGACTTCCACTGAGTTGAGTCGGCCAAGGATTCGGACTCGTTGACGATTGCCTCACGGGCTGCAAGGGCAGCGGCGCGGGCGGCGGCACGTTCCTGTGCGATGACCTTACGTCGCTCCTCAATGAGTTCGTTGAGGCTGACGAGTTTGGCGCGCAGTGCATCGAGATCGCCGACCATAGCCGGCGCTGCGAGGGCTTCCTCGACACGGGTGATCGACGAGGCCGGCGACTCTGGAGACGCCTTGCCCTCAGTTAGGCGCTGGATTGCCAGGTCCAATTCCGCAGCGAGGTCGTCGTACTTGCGCGCGAAGAAGGCCAGACCTTCCTCTGGAGTTCCCGCAGCCCATTGACCTACAACGGTCTCGCTGGCGTCAGAGTTAATGAGATAGACAGAGCCGTCATCACCGATTCTGCCGAAGCGGACCGAGTCGGACACCGCCTCGACGACAGGTGCGCTTGCGACGGGTGCGCTGGGTCGAACTGAGGCGGCCATCATTGCCGGGGTAGGCCGCGAGGACGTCGTTTCGATATCTTCGACAATGACCGCGTCCGATTCGACGATTTCGGTGTCTACCGTCGTGGTCTCGATGATTTCAAGGGCACCAGACTCTGTTTCGACGATGTCCGTCTCGATGGTCTCGGTCTCAAGGATCGTGGTCTGGAAGACCTCTGTAACTCCGGAGTCGCTCTCGACTATCTCGGTCTCAACGATTTCCGTTTCGATGATCTCGACTGTCCCGGACTCGGTTTCGGTGATGCTCGTTTCAACCGTTTCAGTCTCCAGAACGGTCGTATGAACTACCTCGACTATGCCAGCTTCGGTGGCCACGATGTCAGTTTCAACCGTCGTCGAATCGTAGATTTCGGTCTCAACAATCTCGACGACACCGGATTCTGATTCGAGGACATCTGACTGGAAGATCTCAGTGCTCGACATGTCCGTCTCAATGACGTCGATTGCGCCCGACTCGGTCTCGATGACTGTTGTCTGGCTGCTCTCGGTTTCAACGATCTGCGTTTCTATCACCTCGATAGAGCCGTCTCCGGATTCGATAATCGTGGTGTCTGCAGTCTCAGTTTCTACAACCTCAGTTACAGATTCGACTGCGTTGTGTTCCATATCTTCTGTACTCATTTAATTCACTCCTCAGCCCGACTGGGTCGTGGCTTTCGTGATGACAAACGGCTGTGCTGGTACTCCGTCAGCACCGCCGCCCTTGACGCCGACCCCGGCCACCTTGGTGACGACATCGAGACCGGAAACAACCTTGCCCCAAATTGTGTAACTCGGTGGCAGGGTGGTGTCTTTGTAGACAATGAAGAACTGGCTACCCGACGTGCCAGCACCCGAGTTGGCCATGGCCACGGTACCGGCGGGGTAGTTATTGGTGCCGGAGGCAGGCAAGTTCTCGTCTGGAACTGTGTAGCCAGGGCCGTTCTGCGCATTGTTCGTCGGGCTACCGCATTGCACGACGTAGATTCCTTGCGTCGTCAAGCGGAAACAGTCTGAAAGGTTGTAGTAGCCCTTGTCAGTAAGGAACGCTTCTGACTCTGCGGTCTTGGGCGCTGCGTTCTGAAGTAACTGAATCTTCACGTCGCCGCAGTTGGTGGTGAAGTTAAGCGTGTAGGTCTTGGCTGGATCGAGGGTGCCGCTTGGTGCTGATGGCCAGTGCTCGGTCTTCTGCGTTGGTGTGGGTCCCTTCGGACACACCAATGTCGCAGGGCTTGCTGACGCGGATGAGGACGGGGAGGCCGACGGGGAGGCCGACGCTGAAGGCGATGCCGTTGCCACGGGTGTCGCCGGCTGGTTTGCATTGTGGTTGATCAGGAGTGCTGCCACAGTGCCGCCGACGACGGCTAAGCCAGCGATTGCTGCGATGATTTGATTGCGTCGACGACGCGCCTGCTCTTGTTCGAGGCGGCGGGCCTGCTGACGTTCATACTTCTCGCGCGCGATCTCGCGTTCACGCTTATTGCTGCTTGACACGCTGTGTTGCTCCCTGTCCCTGGTGGCTGCATACGCTCCGTAACCGAGTGTAGGGAGGAGTGGGAGGTGAATGCAGAGTGGGGCGCCGGTAGGCTCAGCCTTATGGGTGACGCTATGTTCAAGAGTGTGACCGACTTCGGACGAATTGCGAGGATTACGTGCTGGTAGGCGGATTCCCTGCGGGGCCATGGGGTACTAACTGTTACGTGATCGCCACCGAGCCGGGCGCAGAATGCGTCATCGTTGATCCGGGGAAGGATTCCGCCGGTGGCATCGAGGAACTCGTTTCCGAACACGGTCTCAAGCCGGTGGCTGTGCTGTTAACGCACGGTCATATCGATCATGTGTGGAGTGTTGTTCCTGTGTGCGGTACACGAGGAATCCCAGCGTTCATCCATCCGAACGACCGGGCGATGTTGTCTGATCCGCTGTCCGCGATGAGTCCTCAAAGCGTCGACATGCTCGCTTCGATGACTGAGGGTCGGCTGGCTATGGGTGAACCTGACGACATCCGGTTGTTGGAAGATGCACTGACGATCAGCGTGGCCGGCCTAGACTTCATTGTTGAGCACGCCCCCGGTCACACCGGTGGCTCAGTGATGTTCCGTCGAGCCGAAACCACCGAAGACCCCACCGTATTGCTGTCTGGTGATGTGTTGTTTGAGGGCTCGATCGGCCGTACGGATTTACCCGGTGGAGATCACAGCCAGATGTTGAATAGCCTACGAACCAAGGTTTTGCCGCTCGCTGACACAACTGTTGTGCTACCAGGTCATGGGGGTACTACGACGATCGGCCGGGAGCGACTATCGAATCCGTACCTGACGACCCTTGCTGCTGATGGTGGCGCCCCTTCTGCCACGAACAGAGGACTGTGATGAGCCGACCGACGCCCATGTCGGGATTTCCCGAGTGGCTGCCAAGTGAGCGGATTGTCGAACAGCGTGTCGTAGATCGCCTTCGTCAAACTTTTGAGTCATGGGGCTATGCCTCGGTGGAAACCCGCGCCGTCGAGTCTCTAGACCAGATGCTTCGTAAAGGCGAGATCGACAAAGAGGTGTACGTTCTGCGGCGATTGCACGCGGATGCATCGGACGCAGACTCTGGAATCGGCCTGCACTTTGATTTGACTGTCCCACTGGCTCGATACGTGCTTGAAAATTCGGGCAAGCTCACGTTCCCATTCAAGCGTTATCAAATCCAGAAGGTATGGCGCGGTGAACGTCCGCAAGAAGGTCGATACCGAGAGTTTCTGCAGGCCGATATCGACGTGATCGACGTGGATTCGCTGTCGTTCCACTATGAGGTTGAAGTCGCACAGATCATGAGCGAAGCCTTTGCCGGATTACCATTACCGCCATTGCGGATGCAGGTGAATAACCGCAGGCTCATCGAAGGGTTCTACAACGGTCTTGGCGTCACAGATGTGCCAGCCGTCATGCGGTCCGTTGACAAGATGGACAAGCTACCCGAGTCGGCTATCCGCGAACTCCTTGCCAAAGATGCATCACTCGACGACCGTCAGATCGATCTTGTTCTTGCATTTGCAGCGATTAGTAGCCACGACGGATCGTTTGCAGATCGCGTGACCGCATTAGGTGTGAAAGATCCACTCCTTGATCAAGGGCTCGACGAACTAGTGCGAGTTATTGAAGGAACGTACCCACTTCGAAGTGAGCAGTTCTCTGTCACCGCTGATCTGCGGATTGCTCGCGGCTTGGATTACTACACCGGCACTGTGTACGAGACGCGGATGGCTGGGTTCGAGCAACTGGGGTCCGTGTGCTCTGGGGGACGTTACGACGCGCTGGCAACTGACGGTCCCACGACGTACCCCGGCGTTGGGATTTCTTTCGGTGTCTCCCGAACACTGGCACCGTTGTTTGCCCGCGGACTTCTCAAGGCCAGTCGCAGTGTGCCGACGTGCGTGTTGATCGCCGTGAGCGATGAGTCAGCAAGAGCACATTCCGATCTGATCGGACGAACATTACGGTCGCGCGGGATTCCGACCGAGGTGTCACCTTCGGCTGCGAAGTTTGGAAAACAGATCAAATACGCGGACCGTCGTGGCATCCCGTTCGTGTGGTTTACCGGTGAAGACGGCCATCACGAGGTCAAAGACATTCGCTCTGGTGAACAGGTCGCGGCCGATCCGTCATCATGGACACCACCAAGCATTGATTTGCATCCAACCATTGAAGCTACGCCCCTTGAGAAGGAGAACACTTCGTGATTCGCACGCACACCGCAGGTAGTTTGCGAGCCGACCACGTGGGCGACACTGTCGTACTTGCCGGTTGGGTAGCCCGCCGCCGTGATCAT
Source organism: uncultured bacterium (assembly GCA_903826575.1). Taxonomy (GTDB): domain Bacteria; phylum Actinomycetota; class Actinomycetes; order S36-B12; family CAIYMF01; genus Longivirga. The sequence continues at coordinate 1,699 of CAIKEU010000087.1, read as the reverse complement.
GGTGGCGTCGCATTCCTTGATCTACGCGACGCCAGTGGGGTTGTTCAAGTGGTCGTCCGCGACCCTGAGGTGGCGCACCCGCTACGGCACGAATTCTGCGTGAAGATCACCGGGATCGTATCGCTGCGACCCGAGGGCAATGAAAACGCTGAACTTGCCACCGGCGCCATTGAAGTTATGGCTGACGAGGTTGAGGTTCTCTCAACGGCCGCACCGTTGCCTTTTCCCATCGACGAGCACGTCGAAGTTGGCGAAGAGGCACGCCTACGGCACCGTTACTTAGACCTTCGTCGTCCGGCGCCTGGCGCGGCCCTTCGTTTACGCAGCCGAGTGAATCGCATCGCGCGCGAAGTTCTGTACAACAATGATTTTGTCGAAATCGAAACCCCGACCCTGACCCGGTCAACCCCTGAAGGTGCACGCGATTTCCTCGTTCCAGCTCGCCTGCAGCCAGGTAGCTGGTACGCATTGCCCCAGAGCCCCCAGTTGTTTAAGCAGTTGCTTATGGTCGCGGGCATGGAGAGGTACTTCCAGATCGCGCGCTGCTACCGCGATGAAGACTTCCGGGCTGATCGTCAGCCCGAGTTCACCCAGCTCGACATCGAAATGTCCTTCGTCGAAGAAGATGACGTCATCGCTATCGGAGAAGAAGTGATCTCGTCGATCTGGCGCGAGATTGGCCACGAGATTGAGTTGCCGATTGCGCGAATGCCCTACGGCGAATCCATGGCTCGTTTCGGGAATGACAAGCCAGACCTGCGTTTCGGTCAGGAACTTGTCGAAGTAACTGACTACTTTGCGAACACCACGTTCCGCGTATTCCAGGCGGCCTACGTCGGCGCTGTGGTGATGCCCGGCGGTGCCGATCAGCCCCGCAAGCAACTCGATGCGTGGCAGGAATGGGCCAAGCAGCGCGGAGCCAAGGGTCTGGCGTATGTTCTCATCGAGTCCGACGGCACCCTCGGCGGCCCGGTGGCCAAGAATCTGGCCGACGATGAGCGCGAAGGCTTGGCCGCTCGAGTCGGGGCAAATCCGGGCGACTGTGTATTTTTTGCTGCCGGAGACACGACTTCGTCGCGTGCACTACTGGGCGCGGCACGACTGGAGATTGGTCGTCGCTGTGGGCTGATCGATGAATCAGCGTGGTCCTTCGTGTGGATCGTGGACGCTCCACTGTTCGAACCGTCGAGCAAGGCCACTGAAAGTGGCGACGTCGCCGTGGGTGCGGGCGCCTGGACGGCGGTGCACCACGCGTTCACTTCACCAAAGCCTGAGTGGATTGACACGTTCGAACAAGATCCCGGTAACGCGCTTGCTTACGCGTATGACCTCGTGTGCAATGGCAATGAAATCGGTGGGGGATCGATCCGTATTCATCGCCGCGATGTCCAGGAGCGTGTGTTCCAGATGATGGGACTCACCCTTGATGAGCAGCAGGAAAAATTCGGCTTCCTGCTCGATGCATTCCAGTTCGGCCCGCCGCCACATGGCGGAATTGCGTTCGGATGGGACCGGATCTGCGCTTTGCTCTCTGGATCAGACTCCATTAGGGATGTGATCGCATTCCCCAAGACCGGCGGTGGTCAAGATCCACTAACCGGTGCTCCGGCGGCGATCACCCCGGCTCAGCGCAAGGAGGCCGGCGTGGATGGCGCGCCGGCCAAGGCATCCCCGTAACTCGTACCCGGATCGACGAGCC
>CAIKEU010000086.1 GCA_903826575.1 uncultured bacterium | reverse complement strand
GATATTGACAACGGTCGATATATGGACGAGCATATCGATGAACGTCAATATAGACAACCATCGAACCGAAAGGCGTGAACCATGTCCCGTGTGCAGCTCGCGCTCAATGTTTCTAACCTCGAGGAATCGATCGTTTTCTACTCAACGCTGTTTGGTGTTGAGCCCCATAAGCGCCGCCCGGGCTACGCGAACTTCGCGATCGCCGAGCCGCCGCTGAAGTTGGTACTCATCGAGGTACCCGAGACCGAGCGCGGCAGTGGAGTTCAAGGCGCGTTGAACCATCTCGGCGTCGAGGTCGAATCCAGCAGTGACGTGGAGGCGAGTGCCGAGCGACTCAAGGTTGCGGGCCTTGCCACCTTTGACGAGCGTGACACCACGTGCTGCTTTGCCCTACAGGACAAGGTATGGGTTCACGACCCAGCCGGTGCTCCGTGGGAGATCTACACCGTCAAAGACGAAAATCCCGCAAACCCCCGAGATGCATTCGATCTGCCCATTGCTGCTGACGACTCGGCCTGTTGCATACCGGCTGACTCGGCCACACAGGAAATCCCCATCTCCTCTACCCACTAAGGAATGTGCCATGTCTGAAAAGCCATCCGTCCTGTTCGTCTGTGTTCATAACGCAGGACGATCGCAAATGGCGGCCGCCTACCTCACGGCGCTCGCCGGCGATCGCGTTGAAGTACGTTCCGCTGGTTCGGCCCCGGCCAACACTGTGAACCCCGCTGTCGTGGAAGCGATGCTCGAAGAGGGTATTGATATTTCGGCTGAGTCTCCCAAGGTGCTTACTATCGAGGCAGTGCAGGCCAGCGATGTTGTCATCACGATGGGCTGTGGTGACGCCTGTCCGATCTTCCCCGGGAAGCGTTACGAGGACTGGAAGCTCGAGGATCCAGCCGGACAGGGTGTTGATTCCATTCGTCCCATCCGCGATGAGATTCGTGGTCGGATTCAGGCGCTCATCGATGACATTGCTCCAGCGGTAGCCGTCTGATGGCGAATACCTCCGATGTCGGTCGACGTCTGTTTGCCGAATTCCTAGGAACCGCGATTCTTGTAGCTGGAGTCGTTGGCTCAGGGATCATGGCGCAGCGGTTATCGCCCAACGATGTTGGTCTTCAGTTACTTGAAAACGCGATTGCGACGGGCGGAATTCTGTTTATCCTGATCGCAACCCTTGGCCCAGTCAGCGGTGCCCAGTTCAATCCGGTCGTGACCGCAGCGGATGCCTGGTTTGGCGGCTTGGCTAAGCGCGATGTTCTTCCGTACCTGGTCGCCCAAGTTGGTGGCGCCTGCGCAGGAGCGATCCTTGCCAACCTGATGTTTGGGCTTACAGCAGTGAACATCTCAACGCACGTACGCGACGGATCGTCGACGTTGCTTTCTGAAGTAGTTGCCACCTTTGGTCTGCTTCTGGTGATCTTCGGCCTCGTGCGTGGCGGCCGATCGTCATGGATTCCCGCTGCCGTCGCGTCCTACATCGTGGGCGCCTACTGGTTCACGTCGTCGACGTCGTTCGCGAACCCAGCCGTCACAGTTGGCCGCACGCTGTCAGATACGTTCGCTGGAATTGCACCGGTGAGTGTGCCGGGATTCGTTGTGGCGCAATGTATTGGGGCTGCGGTCGCAGTAGCTGCGGTGATCGTCCTGTGGCCACGTCCGTCACTGGATCATTCAACGGCCGTTGATGTTCAAGCCGAAAACCGTTGAACGATCGCCGTTAAGCGCGCGGTGCCCCGACGCCTCGGCCTATGTGTGCAGGCTGATCTAGTGCTGCATGGGCAGCCTTAACGGTTGCAAGAACCTCGGCCCGATCCTGCGGAAAAGGCGAGACCTTTCCGGCATTCTGATCCATGTGCAGGTAGAGGTATTCACCAGTGAGCACCTGAGTGGCACCATCGAACAGAGTGGTGTGAATCCGTAACCGTTTGGCGTCGACGTCGACGAGGAGTGTTTCCGACGTAATCGTCGCACCACCTGCCACCTCAGCGAGATAACGCAGATGCGCTTCCACGGTGTACGTCGTGCAACCCGTGCGGGTGAGGTAATCCGCTGAAACGCCAAGGTATTCCAAGAACGCCTCGTTGGCTGCTGTGCACATCACCGCATAGGCAGAGTCCGTCACGTGACCGTTGTAGTCGAGCCATTCATCGCGTACTGCGATGTCCGGCCCGGTGAATGGTGACGGAATTGGCGCATCGTTCACCTGCATCGCGTGGTGGTCAGACATCGTTCGCCTCTCGCCGATCATTCATCGTTTGATACCTAGTGCAGCACCGATCTCCGCTGCGGCGCCGATGGCCTGCTCGCCAAGGATCGGGAATCTGTCGGGGGTGAGTCGATTACGTGGCCCCCAGATACTCACCACAGCGATAGGCCGAGGGCCGTCAAGCACGGGTGCTGAAACACCGAAAAGCTGGGCCTCAAATTCACCGGCGCAGGTTCCGTAACCGCGTCCCCGAATCGCAGCCAATTCGTCGCGCAGGGCCTCAGAGTCAGTAATCGTCGTGTCCGTGAAGTGAGACCGTGGTTCGGTCAACATCGAGTCCAGCTCAGAAGCCGGTAACCACGCCAACCACGTCTTTCCGGACGACGTCGCGTGCAATGGAACATGACGACCGAGCCAATTTGCGGTCATAACGGTTGCCGGTGCAACCTCATCGACGTAGGTAAGGCCGGTGCTGCGCACGACGGCCAGATCAGCGGTTTCACCTGTCTCTGTGCACAGCCGCTCAAGAATCGGATGGACGCGACGAACGATCCCATCGACGGGAGCAGCGCCGGCAAGGCGAGCAATTCCCGGCCCAAGCACGTAGCGGCTGGCCGAATCTCGCTCGAGTAAGCCGTTGTCTTCCAACGTCGCCAAAAGCCGCCATGCAGTGGCTCGGTTCAAGCCGGTTGCAGCGGCCAGGACTGCAACCGGTGCGCCGTCAGGCGCCGCATCGGCGACGGCGCGCAACAGGGCAGCGGCGCGATCGACGGATTGAACACGGCCAGCCCGGTCGTCGGGCAAGGAACTCGCTGGTAGTGACACGTGCTCCACCCCCTTGACCCATCTCGCGCTGCACTCGTACAGTTCTATCGCATAATATAAACACGCATCGCACAATGCGAGCAAGGTGTGCGAGCGGGTATTTGGTAAGCACGTACCTGAGTAGGTTCCGGGAGGACCACATGCTGGAGTCGACTCGCGAGGGTGGCTGGGACAACCCGACCGAGCCCATCGCGGCGCCGCTGGCTCGCTATCGCCAGGTCGTGCCGCAAGCGTGGGTGGATTACAACGACCACATGAGTGAGTCGTTCTATCTATGGGCGATGGGCGAAAACTCAGACTCGTTCTTCCGCTACGTCGGTATCAATGAGGATTACCGCGCCGCGGGTGGCTCGCTCTACACAGTCGAGACGCACATGCGCAATATCGACGAAGCGGGTCTAGGTGATCAACTAAGCGCCACCTTTCAGATCCTGGGGAACGACACCAAGCGCGTCCACATCATCCACCACCTGTTTCGTGACGATGTGTTGATCGCGACGGGTGAGCAGATGCTCCTGCACGTCGATATGAACGCCGGGAAAGCTGTCGCGATGCCTGATGAGCTCTATCGCCGGGTAAGTGCGATTACCGCTGCACATGCGGATTTACCCGTACCCGAATGGGTCGGTCGCGTCATTTCAATCCCGAAGAAGTAACTTCCTGAACACTCACCACCTGCACGGCTGAAACCTAAGACTCACGTCAATAACCGCAACAGATCGGAAGGAACGTCATCGTGGACTTCGTCCCTAATGATGAACAGCGCGCAATCGTCGAAACGGTTCGCGCTTTCGTCGAGACCGAGCTTTATCCGCATGAAGATCTCGTCGAGCAACTTGATGACGTTCCCAAGGAACTGGCTGCTGAGATTCAGACAAAGGCGATCAACGCCGGTCTGTATGCGGCGAACATGCCCGAGGAACTCGGTGGTGGTGGTCTCAACGCCGTGGGAGTAGCTCTGGCGGAACGGGAGTTTGGCCGTGCCAGTTATGCCCTTCAGATGTTGGTGGCGCGCCCGTCTAACATTTTGCAGGCGTGCACTGGAGACCAGATCGAGGAGTATCTCCTGCCATCGATTCGCGGTGAGCGCCATGACTGTTTGGCCATGACTGAGCCCGGTGCCGGATCGGATGTCCGCAGCATGACGACGAAGGCTGAGCGCCATGGTGACGACTGGATCATCAATGGTGGCAAGCACTTCATCAGTCACGCCGACGTTTCCGACTTCGTCATCCTGTTCGCCACTACCGGAGTTGACGAGACACCACGTGGCCCCAAGAAGCGCATCAGCGGCTTCCTAGTCGACATGGGTCTACCGGGCTTCGAAGTTCGTCGTGGCTCGTCGTGTGTGTCGCATCGCGGTTACCACCAATGTGAACTGCTCTTCGACAACGTGCGCATTCCGGGTTACAAACTGCTTGGCGAAGAAGGTCGCGGATTTGACCTGATGGGCGACTGGCTTGGTGCTACTCGACTCACCGTTGCTGCGACGAGTGTTGGTCGCTCGCAGCGCGTACTTGAAACCGCACTGTCCTGGGCTGCCAATCGCAAGCAGTTCGGACAGCCCATCGGCAACTTCCAAGGTGTCGGATTCCAGCTTGCTGACTGCGAGGTCGCGGTGGACGCAGCAGACCTTCTGACGCTTCGCGCGGCTGATCGCATCGACAAGGGAACGTACGTAGATGCCGATGCAGCCAAGGCCAAACTCTTTGCCTCCGAAACCCTTGCGAAGGTCACGGACACCGCTGTTCAAGTATTCGGTGGAATGGGCTTGATGAGTGAAACACCCATCGAACGCTGGTGGCGCGATGCACGTGTCGAACGCATTTGGGACGGCACAAGTGAAATTCAGCGTCACATCATCAACCGTTCGCAGATGAAGCCACTAGGAGCCTGACATGAGTGAATCACCAGTAAGCGTTGAAGTTGACGGTCAAATCCTGATCGTCACGCTCGATCGCCCGAAGGCGAATGCGGTGGATGCGCCAACGAGCCGCGCGCTTTACGACGCCTTCGTCCAGCTCCGCGATGACCCGAACCTTCGGGTTGGCATCATCACCGGTGGCGGTGAGAAGTTCTTCTGTGCGGGTTGGGATCTCAAGGCTGCGACGGAAGGTGAATCGGCCGGTGCAGATTGGGGCGGCGGCGGCTTCGCTGGCATCACTGAGTTTTGGGATCTCGGCAAGCCTGTGATCGCGGCCGTCAATGGCTACGCCTACGGCGGTGGTTTTGAGCTCGCTCTCGCTGCCGATCTGATTGTCGCGGCCGAGCATGCTGTCTTCGCGTTGACGGAGGCGCGACTAGGTTTGGCGGCAGATGCGGGCGGACTCTTCCGGGTGCCAGCACGTCTCCCCCGCGCTATCGCGTTTGAACTGCTTGCAACGGGCCGTCGCATGTCAGCTCAGGAAGCTCACAACTGGGGCTTGGTGAATCGCGTTGTTCCCCAGAGCGAACTGATGGCTGAGGCTAAGGACTTAGCTCTGTCCCTTATCGAATCGGCACCGATCTCCGTCGCCGCAATCCTGGAAGTAATGGATGCGACGTACGGTATGAACCCTCAGGATGGCTTCGCACGTATTCGCGCAGGCCTGCCGCACTACTCGAAGGTCTACGCGAGCGAAGACGCACAAGAAGGTCCGCGCGCATTCGTCGAAGGTCGTCCCCCCGTTTGGCAAGGCCGCTAAAACCCGTTCCCCTTCAAGCAAAAGGATTTTGATATGCGTTCCATGAGTACTGCAGCATTCATCACCTGTGCCGTCACGGGTGCCGGCGATTCGACCGGCGTCAGCGACAAGGTGCCGGTAACCCCTGAGCAGATTGCGAATTCAGCGATCGAGGCAGCGCAGGCCGGTGCGGCCGTTGTCCACATTCACGTGCGCGAACCAGCAACAGGCAAGGGTTCACGGAACCCTGACTACTACCGCGAGGTTGTTGAGCGCATTCGTGCGTCAGATACGGACGTCGTACTCAACCTCACGACAGGTATGGGCGGCGATCTGGTTCTCGGCGCCATTGAGCAGCCGCTTCCGGT
>CAIKEU010000085.1 GCA_903826575.1 uncultured bacterium | reverse complement strand
GCGAAAGATGCGACGGTGTTGGCACGGACATCGGGGTAATCGCGGCCCATTTGACCGTGCTCAACCAGCATGGCGCGACGCTCTTCATCGTCGAGCAGGTACCACTCATACGACCGAACGAATGGGTAGATGCACACGTAGTTGCGTGCCTGCTCATCGGCAAGGAAGGCAGGAACATGCGACTTGTTGAACTCCGCCGGACGGTGCAGGGCCATCTGCGACCAAACTGGCTCCAGCACTGAGCCCAACCGAGTGCGACGAAAAGCGTGGTACGCGTCTTGTAGAGCATCTGAGGTCTCCGCGTGCATCCACAACACGATGTCAGCGTCGGCACGAAGCGCGGACACGTCGTACCAACCTCGAACGACGACGTCACGGGAAGCAGCATCGGCAACGAACGTCTCGAGTTCGCGAATTACCGCTTTACGCCCGCCACCCAGCGGGCCAGATACCTTGAACACTGACCAAGTGGTGTAACGGATCATCGCGTTGATCTCGCGTGCCTGCTTGCCCTGATCCCGGCGCTTACCGCTTGCCTTCACCGCGGACGTCGCCTCGGTCGGCTGGACCACAACAGATGCGGGTGCCACCGTCTTCTTAGCCGCCGACGAGCGACTTGCTGTGCTCTTCTTGGTCACTACCGAGTTCCTGACTGCCGGCTTCTTCCGAGTGGAATCAACTGCCGAGGGCTGGTCCATCGATGACGATTCTGGGCTGCTGTTCTCACTCATGATGTCCATTGTCCATTCGATGTCAGATGCTCACAGATTCGGTCTGCCGCCGACGTGGCTCTCGCCACACACGATGCGATCCCTACACCTTCGTACGCCGAACCGCAGATGGCAAGACGGGGAACGGATTCCACTACCGAATCGATTGTCCCAATCCGCTCACGGAATCCGACGGGATATCGAGGAAGCGCCCCGCCCCAGCGGCTAACTCGTGACGCAATCGGGGTCGCCCGTCCAAGCCTGGCAACAAATGCAAGGTCACTTGCCGCCACATCAGTGAGTTCGTCGTCTGTTCGCTGCAAGACTTCAACGTCCCCAGCATGACCGAGCGACGTACGCACCGCGATCAGACCCTTACTGCTCGCTTCTCGGTCTAGCCATGACCACTTATGGGATGAGAAGGTCGCAGCCTTGACCGGACGACCCTCCGAAGGAGGGACCAAATAGCCACTACCCGCGGGCACATCACCACCTGGCAGATCGACTGCTCGGTAAACAAGGGTGACAACTGCAACAGAAACAGTCTCAATTCGATTTAACTGATCAGCCGCCAGAGGGACGTAGGCACGCAGAATTCGTCCGGCCGCCGGAGCAGGAACGGCGATAACAACAGCATCGGCGGTAATGGTTGATTCCGACGCAGAATCAGCGAAATCCACGTCCCAACCGGAGTCAGTTCGGCGCAAACCTTTGACGATCGCACCGGTTCGGATAGATACGCCAGCCGCCCGTAACCCAACGGCTAGTGCCTCGGGTAGCCGTCCCACACCACCGTCGATACCGGCGAAGACCGGACCGCTGGGCACCTTCTTCGCCTTGCTCGCCGCAGACAGGACCGACGCGTCTGATCGCGCTGCCGCTAGCAATGCGGGCATCGCCGACAGCATGGAAACCTGATAGGGATCGTCGGCATAAACACCCATGAGCAACGGGGCGACGAGACGATCAACAACATCGCTGCCAAGCCGGTCGGCAATGTACTGACCGAGCGAAACATCATCGCCAATCCTTGTTCGCGGTAGAAAATAGTCCATTGGAATCCGCACCAACGCCTCAGGCGAAAGCACACCGCTTGAGGCCAATGCCTTGAGATTGGTCGGCACTCCCATCATCAACCCCAAGGGAAACGGCTTGAGCTCACCGTTAATAACAACGTTTGGTCGCGCATCGGTGGGATGCACGAGGGATTCTCCGAGCCCGACATCGCGAACGAGACGGACAGCTTCTGGTCGGGTAGCCAGCATCGACTCGGCACCCTCATCAAGTGCGATCCCCTCGACCTCAGTGATGTGTAAGAGCCCGCCGATCCGTTCGGATCCTTCGACGACGATCACGTCAACATCGTGACGACGTCGAGTGATCCGCCACGCCGCACTTAACCCTGAAATCCCAGCACCGATCACGACAACCAGCGGTCGTCGAGTGCTGTGATCAGGGCTGCGCATGCTGTTCATTCTCGTGCACAAGTTCAACGACTCGTGCAAGTACATCTGGGTTCGTCGCAGGCAAAACTCCGTGGCCAAGATTAAAGATATGCCCCGGTAGGCCGCGCGCATCGTCAAGGACGCGACGCACTTGGGTCTCCACTGTCTCGATGTCCGCGAACAAAATCGCGGGATCCAAGTTGCCTTGCACAGAGTGATTCGGGCCAACCCGGCGAGCAGCTTCAGAAAGTGGCACCCGGAAGTCAACGCCAACAACGTCGGTGCCCACATCGCGCATGTCGGCAAGCAGTTCACCCGTTCCCACACCGAAGTGGATCCGAGGAACACGCAGGTCGGCTACATGGGACAGCGCCCGCGTCGAATGAGGCATGACGTATTCGCGGTAGTCACGCGGCGCCAATGCACCCACCCATGAATCAAAAAGCTGAACTGCACTCGCGCCCGCCAACACTTGAAGCCGCAAATACTGACCGGCGATGTCCGCTAGCGCTCCGAGAAGGGCATGCCACACGGCTGGTTGGCCGTACATAAGTGCTTTGGTCTGGGCATGATCTCGGCTAGGTCCACCTTCGATCAGGTACGACGCCAACGTAAACGGAGCCCCCGCAAAACCAATCAGCGGTGTGGGACCTAGTTCAACGACCAAATCCCGCACAGCAGCGGTGATTGGTAGGACATCGGCCTCGTCCAGGGCCCGCAGCCGCGCGACGTCAGTTTCACGGCGGAAAGGTTCGGCGACGACAGGTCCCACTCCGGGGGCTATATCTAGGTTGACGCCGATAGCCTTGAGCGGGACAACAATGTCGCTGAAGAAGATTGCCGCATCCACTCCGTATCGACGAACAGGTTGCAGCGTGATCTCGGTGACTAAGTCAGTGCGAAAACACGACTCGAGCATCGGAACACCTTCACGTACCTTCCGGTACTCGGGCAGAGACCGACCGGCCTGTCGCATGAACCACACCGGAGTGTGGGCAACGGGGCGACGTAAGGCCGCTGCAATGAGCGGAGCCGACCGACCCACCGAGCCGTTGAGTGGATGCGTCGCATCCAAGAGTGGGTAGTCGAGATCTGTCTGCTGAGTCGGCTCGTCTGCCAACGGTCCCGGTGTCGTCACCCTCTGATCGTTCCATCGTCGCCGGCGTTCGTCGAACCGGGGCGATCTAGGCGACCAATTCACACCTTGGGCATAGTTCGGCTTACACAGCGTGCACGGGTCTGCCTCAGCGTCCGACACACCCCACAAGCCATCGACATCCCATATTCCACGTCATCATCCACTTAATGTGGCTGTATGAGCCGTCACGGTGGCACCGGCCAGGAACACGATGCCGTTCCGTCATCGTTTGCGCGCGCAATCGAGTCAATTCGCAGCGCACAACTGCGCGCCGAGGTGCAGATCGAAGAAACACCAGCCCCGCAGCGACTCTCCCCCTACGCCGTCGCCCTGCAGGCGACCGTCATGTTGGACCCAACCTGCGATGACGAGGCAGCCTCCGGACGTTTCGTCCTTCTCTACGACCCTGCGGGTCAAGAGCCATGGGACGGCATGTTCCGTATCGTGAGCTTTGCTAAGGGCACCGTCGAGATGGATATCGCCGGGGATCCCATGCTGACTGAGGTCGCGTGGTCCTGGCTGGTCGAGGCGTTGTACGACCATGAGGCGCACTTTCACGCCGAATCGGGCACTGTCACCAGAACGTCATCCCAAGCCTTCGGCGCAATTGGGGACCGGTCACCGCAGGGCGACGTGGAGATTCGCGCGTCGTGGACACCTGATTCGGACGATATTGGCGCCCACATCGAGGCTTGGGCCGATGTGTTGACGCACATTGCGGGTCTGCCGCCGCTCCCGGCCGGGGTCGCAACGCTTGCCCCCAGTCGACGTAGATAAGCGCCACGACTCGTCGTTGACGCACAATTCACTCGATCGAGGTACCGCAGCACCACAAATCTATGGACTTTGGTCGCTCAAGTAGTTGAGCCACATGGTCGATACGGGTTATGTACAGCCGGAACAGTCCGGGCTAGACCTGACCTAGGAGCGTCATCGTGGTTGCGGTAGTTGAACGTCACTCTGCATTACCTCTACCTCGGGCTCGATTTACCGCGCTAGTCGTGGCTGAATCGCCACAGCGCCGTCAGGCTCTAGCTGGCCGCTTGCGCATCCTCGGTGCACGTGAGGTCATCGAGGCTGCCAGCGGCGCTGAAGCACGTGTTCGCGGCTATTACGACGGTCCACGCGATCTCGTCGTGATCGAAGGTGGACTGTCCGATGGGCCAGCGCTCCCCCTGCTGGCCGATCTGCGCGCATCCGGGTGGAAGCGAGTTGTCCTGTTAACCGTCCGCGACGATCCGTACGCAGTGCGGGCCGCCCTCGGTGCTGGCATCCGCTGCTACGTGGTGACTCCCGATGAGGAGCTACCTGCAGTTGCTACCGCGCCACGTCCGCGCCCACGTACCGGTGCACCTGATGAGCTTTCAGCACGAGAGGTTGAGGTGATTCAACTTGTTTCCGAAGGTCGCTCCAACAAGGACATCGGAGACTCACTCGGATTGTCCGCTCTCACGGTGAAGAGTCATCTGGCCCGAATCGCCCGAAAACTCGGCACCGGCGATCGCGCTGAAATGGTGGCCATTTCGATGCGCTCCGGTCTGGTTCGCTAAGCCATCTCGATCAATACGAGGGCTTGGCACCGCTGTGGGCGTACTGATACGAGCACAGAGATCCGTTGCGCGTATCGTTCGTCTCTGTGGTGATTGACGAGCAGAGCCCCCAGGAGCCGACACAAGCGTCCTGGGACTTGCCTGCAATTCCGGTTCTCACCGAACCCCGAGATGGTGTTCCCCCCGTTATCGAGAGTCGCTACGAGCTAGTCACGGCCGCGGAGTTGCTGGCCGCAGGCACTGGGCCGCTGGCAATCGATGCAGAACGCGCGTCCGGATACCGATACGGGCAGCGTGCCTATCTCATTCAAGTGCGACGCGAGGGCAGCGGCACGCACCTAATCGACCCAATTGCGGTACCGGATCTCTCACCATTGGCGACCGCTTTCGCGGGTACGCAGTGGGTTCTTCACGCTGCCTCGCAAGATCTGCCCTGCCTCCGAGAAGTCGGATTGCAGCCGGACTCGCTATTCGATACCGAATTGGCCGCTCGATTGCTTGGATATCCGCGGGTGGGCTTATCTGGGCTTCTCGAGGATGTCCTCGGGGTATCGCTGGCCAAGGAGCATTCGGCTGCGGATTGGTCTACGCGGCCACTTCCCGAACCATGGTTGCGCTATGCCGCCCTGGACGTCGAATTGCTCATCGAATTACGCGACATCATCGAAGGTGAACTTCGTAAAGCTGGCAAGTACGACCTCGCCATGCAGGAATTCGAGGCCGTGCGCAATGCTCCAGCAGCTGCCCCTCGCGTCGATCCGTGGAGACGGACGTCGGGGCTGCATAAAATTCGCAAACCGCGCCAGCTTGCCGCCGTTCGTGCGCTGTGGGAAGCCCGCGACGATGTTGCCCGAAAACGCGATGTATCTCCGGGCCGCGTTCTTCCAGACACGGCCATCGTGGCCGCCGCCACGGCCCTGACTGACGCAACCGCCCCCGACTTATCCACCCTTCCCGCCTTCGCCGGGCGCGGTGCCCGCAGACACCTGACACAGTGGCAAAGCGCAATCGTTCAAGCGTCGCTGCTGCCGGACGCGCAATTGCCTCCAGCGACGGTGCCTGCCTCTGGCCCGCCACCCGCGCGATCCTGGCCAGATAAGGACCCGGTCGCGGCGCGCCGGTTGGCCGTTGCCAAGGATGGGTTGGCTGCACTGTCAGCAAAGAATGCAATTCCGGTAGAAAATCTCATCACACCTGAATTGGTGCGACGGGTTCTGTGGTCACCACCTTTTGATCCTGGCACATTGCAACCAGACCACGAGCGACAATCACTTCGGACCGTGCTGCAAGATGCTGGCGCACGCCCCTGGCAGATAGAGCTGACGCTGGAGATTTTCATCGACGCGCTGAATGTTGTTCCTGACTTGAGCGTTGACGAGTCTTAAGTTAGGTTAGCCTTACCTACATCATACTGGGGAGGCGTCAGATGCTTGCAAACTACCTCATTGGGCTGCGCGAAGGCCTAGAGGCCTCCCTCGTCGTGGGTATTTTGGTTGCGTACGTCGTCAAGACCGGTCGCAGCGACAAACTCGGCAGCATGTGGCTAGGAACGGGTATCGCAGTCGCGATTTCGCTCGGCTTTGGTGCGCTACTCACGTTCACCTCTCGATCGCTGTCGGAACAGGCCGCACATGCCTTCGCCGGAACGATGTCGATCATCGCCGTCATTCTGGTCACGTGGATGGTCTTCTGGATGCGTCGTACAGCCCGCGAAATGCGTGGAGACTTGCACGGCAAACTTGAGGCAGCGGCTGCCGGCGGCGGCCTCGCACTGGTGTTCGTTGCTCTCGTTGCCGTTCTGCGCGAGGGACTGGAGACCGCTCTGTTCCTGTGGGCTGCCACGACGCAGAGCACGTCAACCCCTGCTGCTCTCCTCGGTGCCCTGTTAGGAATTGGCACAGCGGTGCTGATCGGATGGGGCGTCTACCGCGGCTCCATGAAGCTCAATTTGGCAACCTTCTTCACCTGGACCGGGGCGCTTTTGATAATCGTCGCCGCTGGAGTCCTCGCCTACGGCGTGCGTGATCTGCAGGAAGCCGGGATCTTACCCGGCGGAAGTAACATCGCCTTCGATGTCAGTGCCACGATCCCTGAAGACTCCGCCCTTGGGACAGTTCTTGGCGGTTTCTTCCACTTTGATCCGATCACCACGTGGCTTCAGTTGGTCACGTACGTCACGTATCTGACAGGCACAATGTCTGTGTACTTTCTGCGCAGACCAACGCAGGTCTCGAAGCGAGTTTCATCACGTCTCGCTGACCCGGTCGCGCACTAGGAAAGGGCTGACCCGCGACATTGAGTCTCCTTCACCCGTGGGTCCCGAGGGCTGACGTAGTATGTTAGTTACCAGTGAGTAACTAACTTCGGAGGTTCCGGTGTCACGTTCCGTTCGTGAAGTCGTACTTGTTGATGCCGTCCGAACACCCTTTGGCCGTGCGGGTGAAAAGGGAATGTACGCGCAAACGCGGGCGGATGACTTGGTGGTTGGCGCCTTCCATGAACTTGTACGGCGCAACCCGGATCTGCCAACGGATCGCATTGACGATGTTGCCGTTGCGGCCACAACGCAAATCGGCGATCAAGGATTAACTCTCGGACGCACGGCAGGGATTCTCGCGGGATTTCCGCGCACTGTTCCCGGCCAGTCAGTTGACCGAATGTGCGCCGGCGCTATGACGGCTGTCACCAATCTTTCTGCTGGCATCGGTTTCGGCGCATATGACATTGCAATTGCCGCTGGTGTTGAACACATGGGTCGACATCCCATGGGGGAAGGTGTCGATCCAAATCCGCGGTTCGTAGCTGAGCGCCTCGTTGACACTGAGGCCTTGATCATGGGTAAGACCGCGGAAAATCTCCACGATCGCTTCCCCCACCTGACCCGGGCTCGGGCCGACGAGTATGCGCTGCGCAGTCAAGCCAAGACGGCCAAGGCGTACGCCGACGGCGTCATTCAGACGCACCTCGCACCGATTGCCATTCGATCTGCAGAACTCGGTTGGGGAATGGCGAGCGTCGACGAGCCGCCGCGGCCAGAGACGACCCTCGCAGGATTGTCACAGCTTAAGACTCCCTTCCGTTCGCATGGTCGGGTTACGGCGGGAAACAGCGCTGGGCTCAACGACGGTGCGACGGCCGCGATCTTGGCATCGCAGGAGGTGGCAACCGAGTTAGGCCTATCGGTAAAGGCGCGCATGGTGGCCTTTGCGTTCGCGGGTGTTGATCCAGAGGTCATGGGCATCGGTCCGGTGCCGTCGACCATTAAGGCGCTCAACAAGGCCGGCCTGTCCATCGACGACATCGGCCTATTCGAAGTTAACGAGGCATTCGCGGTTCAGGTGTTGTCATTCCTCGACCACTTTGGCATCGCCGATGACGACGCCCGCGTGAACCCCTTCGGTGGTGCGATCGCCGTCGGGCATCCACTCGCCTCGTCCGGAATTCGCTTGATGGCATATCTGGCAAAGAGTTTCGAACTGCGTCCTGACGTTCGGTACGGCTTGACCACCATGTGTATTGGCTTAGGCATGGGCGGCACTGTCATTTGGGAAAACCCACACCACGCAAAGGCGGCATGACGATGGCTTCGGTAATACCCGCACTGTTGACTCCGGCACCGGACGAGGTTGTGACAGCAGCTCACGTCCGCGTCGTCACGCTTGCAGCAGGACCGATTGCATTGATCACGCTGGATAATGGTCTCGATTACACCAAGCCGAACACGTTCGGCGTTGGTGGACTAACCGCACTGGCAGCGGCACTCGACGATGTTGATGCGTTGATCGCAGAGGGCTCAATCGTCGGCGTAGCAATCACTGGCAAGCCGTTCGTCTTCGCTGTCGGAGCAGATCTCACAGGGGTTCCTCGCTTGGCCAATCTCGAGCAGGCACAAGCGCTTGCGGCGTTCGGCCACGATGTATTTCGTCGACTGGGCGAACTGGCTGTTCCGTCCTTTGCCTTCATCAACGGCGCTGCACTCGGTGGCGGCCTCGAGGTCGCGTTGCACTGTACGTACCGAACGATCTCTTCGGCGGCGTATCCCATCGCCCTACCTGAGGTCAGTTTGGGACTTGTACCCGGCTGGGGTGGCGCGTACCTGCTCCCTCGCCTGATCGGTGCACCTGACGCACTAACACTCATCGTCGCGAACCCGCTGCGTCAAAATCGGATGATCAGTGCGCGTGCGGCAGCCGAGCTCGGAATCGCGGATGTGCGTTTTGACGGTGGCAACTTCCTCGTCGACTCACTTCGATGGGCCTCGGATGTCATCAGCGGCACGACAACAGTTGAACGACGAAACGTTGATCTCGACGGCGAATGGGCCGCCGCCGTAGCTGCCGCGCGCGGACAACTTGACGCCATTCTGCACGGCGCAGCCCCCGCCGCTTACCAGGCCTTGGAACTGGTTGACGCAGCCCGAACTCGCACCCGTGACGAGGGCTTCGGTGCCGAGGACGAGACGCTCGCTGCGTTAATCATGAGCGAGGAATTCCGCTCTGGGCTTTATTCCTTCGACTTGGTACAACGTCGTGCCAAGCGTCCTTACGGTGCCCCAGATAAATCACTTGCCCGCCCGATCACGAAGATCGGAATTGTCGGCGCAGGCCTGATGGCAAGTCAGTTGGCCCTGCTATTTGCCCAGAACACCAACGTACCGGTGGTCCTGACTGATCTGGATCAGGAGCGCATAGACAAGGGCCTAGGCTACGTACACCAAGAAATTGACTCTCAGCTCAACAAAGGGAAGTTAAGTAACGACAGGGCAAATCGGCTTCGAGGCCTCGTCTCAGGATCCGCCGATATCTCGGCATTCGCCGATGCGGATGTCGTCATCGAGGCAGTATTCGAAGAACTCAGCGTCAAGAAGCAGGTGTTTGCGCAGGTTGAGTCTGTCGTATCGGACACCTGCCTGTTGCTAACAAACACCTCAGCGCTATCGGTAACTAAAATGGCAGAAAATCTAATGCATCCTGAAAGAGTGGTGGGCTTGCACTTCTTCAATCCCGTCGCACTGATGCCGCTTGTCGAGATCGCACGAGCCGAGCACACCGACGATGCATCACTTGCAACCGCATTCGCACTCGGTAGGACGTTGAAGAAGTCGTGCGTCTTGGTAAACGATCGTCCCGGCTTCGTCGTGAACCGCCTGCTAACCCGATTCCTAGGTGAGGTGACCGCAGCATTTGATGAGGGCACACCCTTCGATGTTGTAGAACATGCACTGGACCCGCTGGGCCTACCCATGTCACCATTCCTGCTGCTCCAACTGGTTGGTCCGGCCATCGCATTGCACACCTCGCAAACTCTCCACGATGCCTTCCCCGATCGGTTCAGCGTCTCAGAGAATCAGCGGGCAATCGTCAACGCCCGGATCGGAACCCTTTTGGATTGGGATGGACCGGTCTCTCGGCTGACTGATCAGGTGAACGCGGTTGTGACGGTGGGCACCGCTCCCTCAACCGCTGAGCAAGTCCGACAGCGAGCCCTAGATGCTGTTGCACAGGAAGCCCGAATAATGCTCGACGAAGGGGTCGTGGCTGAACCGCAGGATCTCGACCTGTGCATGCTGCTAGGTGCCGGCTGGCCATTCCATCTTGGCGGGATCACCCCGTACTTAGACCGAACAGGAACTAGCGAACGGGTGACCGGCACAAGATTTCTACCGGTCGGAATTGCCTCCCTACGCGGATAGGACTCACGAACTTCGCATGCCTCACCCGAGTGGTTCTCCACCTCGAGTGGTGCGGTCGCGTACCTTCAGACTATGGACATGCCGACCCCCGTTGAGTTGCGGCGCGACGTACTCGCAGTCACGTTGCTGGACGACGGCGTTCTCGGGCAAATCGACATCGATGACGATGGAGCGCACGCGCGGTGTCATACGTCGACGATCGTGATCACGTGGGATGAACTCGCAGTAGCCGCCGACATTTCGCCGTCAGGAGTGTCCGGCGCAGATATTCGACGTCGGATAGCGCGCTGGATGCGGCTGCGCATACTCCTGGCGAGCTGGGCCTCAACACTCTCATACGACTATGCCAACCACGTCATCTCGCGAGTTCGGCCCCGCGCCCTTCCCGCCGACCACAGCCTGCATCCTGGCGCGTCGTGGTTGGTAACTCGAGTGCTGGGCGGATCAACGCATAGCGGATTGGCGCTGCGAGGATTCAATGATGACGGACTGCCTGATTCAGAATCGGCCGGACTGTTGCCGATCAAACTCTTAGAGTTCGCCAAACTCCCCCTTGAACCTGCCGTCGCACGTGCTCAGCAGTACGTCCAAGACATGGCCGAACTGGCCGTTGATCGTCACCGCCACGACTCGTCGGCTGTCTTGCGATCACTCGGTGATGCTGACGTGCCAACGTTACTGACCAGTCCCCTATATCGACACACTCTTCTCGACGATCAGGGCATGCGATCGGCTGCCGTGCCATCACGTCACCGAGGTTGGCTCGATTTGGGGATGCTAGATCCGGCATTCGCCGTGTCCGCGGCCGCTCTCACTGATTCCGATGAACGAGGCTATACACGTCCGATTTTGATCACGGCGGACGAAATAGCAATGGTGAAGCCGGGCGGGAACATCATCGGCCAATCGTTGGATCAGCCCGCGGGGCCTCAGCCGTGAAAAGCGCTTGCGCAAACTCGGTAAGAACGTCGCCTACCGACGAGGCGAGTTAATCGGTCTCGGCTGATGAGTCTTGGGTGGTCGCCCGGCTTTCAGTCTCCACTGGACCTGCACCGTTGACCGAATTTTCAAAGCGCGCGACGGTTTCGACGATCTGACGCGAGATGTCCTGCGCAGTTAGACCAAGGGAGGCAAGCACTGCAGCGCGATTGCCCTGCTCGAGGAATCGTGGCTCGATACCGATGTCTCGACACGGAACGTCAATCTCGTGTGATCGGAGCGCGGCCGACACCGCAGATCCAATGCCACCAGATCGTAAATTGTCTTCGACGGTGACGACCAGATCATGTTTCGCACCGAGTTTGACGAGGTCATCACTGACCGGAATAACCCAGCGCGGATCAACAACCGTCACACCGATACCTTGATCAGCCAACCGCGCTGCAACGTCGAGACACAGCGGGGCGAAGACACCAACGGATACCAGCAAGACACTGGCTTGAGGATCCTCGTGCAGGATGTCTACCGAACCACTACGCCTGACGGGCGCCATCTCTTCGTTAACCGCCCCCTTGGCGAAACGAATGACGGTCGGCCCATCGTCAATGGACACTGCCTCACGCAACGCCGCGCGCAGTGTGCCGGCGTCACGCGGTGCAGCAATACGAATCCCCGGCACAATCGGCAGGATTGACAAGTCCCACATGCCATTGTGAGTCGCACCGTCGTCACCAGTCACCCCGGATCGATCGAGCACGAAGGTGACCCCAGCTTTATGCAGAGCGCAATCCATCAGCACCTGGTCAAACGCACGGTTGATGAACGTCGAGTAGACGGCAACAACAGGATGCAAACCAGCGAAGGCCATTCCCGCAGCGCTTGTCACAGCGTGCTGTTCGGCGATGCCCACGTCGTAGGTTCGCCTCGGAAATTCCTTGGCAAAACGGGTCAAGCCAACCGGACCCATCATCGCAGCCGTTATCGCTACCACGTCCTCGCGCCCGCGAGCGATGTCGATCAATTCGTCGCTGAAAATTGACGTCCAAGACGTACCCGACTTCGCCAAGGCTTGGCCCGTTTCGATGTCGATGACGCCAACAGCATGGAAACGCTCAGAATCGTCACGTTCAGCCGGTAAGTAACCACGGCCCTTCTCTGTAATCACGTGAACGATGACGGGCCCAGAGAAAGCACGAGCCCTACGCAGGGAATGCTCAAGTGCCTCGATGTCATGACCGTCTACCGGTCCGATGTATTTAAGACCAAGGTCTTCGAACATCCCCTGCGGGGCGACGATGTCCTTCAAACCTTTTTTAAGGCCGTGGAGAGTCTCGTAAAGTGGCTCACCGACCACCGGGGTACGGCCGAGCGTGCCCTTTCCCCAGTCCAAAACCTTCTCGTAACTGCGTGCAGTACGAAGGGTCGCCAGATGAGCTGCCATCCCGCCGATGGTGGGCGAATACGAACGTTCATTGTCGTTAACAACGATTACCAGCGGTCGATCAGAGGCAGCAATATTATTGATGGCCTCCCACGCCATTCCGCCAGTCATGGCGCCATCACCAATGACACCCACCACGTGCCGATGCTGCAGCTGGCCGGTGCGTTCAAATCCCTTAGCGATTCCATCGGCCCACGCCAGCGCAGTCGACGCATGCGAATTCTCCACAACGTCGTGGACGGATTCAGCCCGACTTGGGTAGCCGGAAAGGCCACCGCCTTTGCGCAGTTCGTCAAAAGCGTCAGCTCGACCGGTGAGCATTTTGTGGACATACGTCTGGTGGCCCGTATCGAACACGATCACGTCATTAGGTGATCTGAACACTCGATGAAGGGCAATCGTTAGTTCGACAACACCAAGATTCGGGCCAAGATGACCACCTGTCTTGGTGACCCGGTCGATCAACTCATTGCGAATTTCCAGCGCGAGCGCAGGAAGCTGCTCGGGATCGAGCGACTGCACATCGGCAGGTGAGTTGATTCGCCCGAGCAATGTCATAGCTCTATTCTAGGGACCTATCGGCCGATCGCATCTTGCATGTCTAAAACACGCCGCCGGCCACCTGCTGGCGTAATGCAGGCTTCCCAGAACCGGTCGCTATAGCTTGGTCTGCCAACGGCGGCCGCGCAAGGCGTCCTCCACCATGGCAACCTCGCGTAAGGCCCGATTAAGCCGGGCTCCCTCAGCCTCAAGGGCGCGCAGTGCCGCGTCCAGAACTTCGGGATTCACATCATCGCCCAACTCGGTCCGGGCGCGCGCGTACGCCTCTCTCGCTCCGGCCCTGGCTGATTCGACGTGGTGATAGGTGAATCGAGCAAGCACGATCGGATAGCGCTTGAGAACCTCATGCGAGCGGTAGTCGGGTGGACACAAATCCAATAGCCAGTTCGACGCACTAACCTCCCACGCCGGCGCCGACGGGGCGTGAACCCCTTTCGGCCATCCAGGTGGAAGGGCGTGCGCCGCCATAGACGTTCCTAGCCGACCAAAGAACGCAGAACGTACTGCAGGATGCCGCCATTACGGTAGTAGTCGGCCTCACCAGGAGTGTCGATGCGAACTACCCCGTCAAACTCGACGCTCTCCCCCGTTTCGGAGGTCGCGACGACGCGGACCGTCGTTGGGATCACGCCGTCGTTCAAAGCGGTGATCCCACTGACCGAGAACGCCTCACGCCCAGTCAGTCTGAGCGATTCCGCCGTCTGACCAGCCGGATACTGAAGCGGAAGGACGCCCATTCCGATCAAGTTCGATCGATGAATCCTCTCGTACGACTCGGCAATGACAACCTTCACGCCGAGCAACGCTGTGCCCTTCGCCGCCCAGTCGCGAGACGAGCCGGAACCGTATTCCTTACCCGCGAGGATCACCAGTGGCGTAGCCGCCTCGGCATACGATTGGGCCGCATCATAGATAAACGTGGTCGGAGCATCTGGCTTGGTGAAGTCACGTGTGTAACCACCCTCGACGTTGTCGAGCAACTGATTGCGCAAACGAATGTTGGCAAATGTTCCGCGAATCATCACCTCGTGATTACCACGACGCGAACCATAGGAATTGAAGTCGGCACGCTCAACACCATGCTCGGCCAGATATCTACCAGCCGGAGTATCCGCCTTGATCGAACCTGCAGGGCTGATGTGGTCGGTTGTGACCGAGTCCCCGAGTTTGGCCAACACCCGTGCCTGAGCAATATCGGTCACCGGACTCGGCTCGATATTCATCCCATCAAAATAAGGAGGTTTGCGCACGTACGTGGAATCCGCATCCCACTCGAACGTTTTGCCCGTCGGCGTTGGTAAATCTCGCCACAGCTGGTCACCGGCGAATACGTCGGCGTACCTAGCGGTGAACATGTCCGCATCGATACACGAGCTGATCGTTGCTTCGATCTCGGCGGCATCGGGCCAGATATCGGCCAAGTACACCGGGACGCCATCTGCATCCGTGCCCAGTGCCTCGGTCGTGATGTCGATATCCATCGTGCCGGCGATCGCATATGCGACGACGAGGGGCGGTGAGGCAAGGTAGTTCATTTTGATGTCAGGGTTAATGCGACCTTCGAAGTTTCGGTTACCTGACAGCACTGCAGCAACCGCCAGGTCATGCGAGTTCACTCCGGCGCTAACTTCAGTCGGCAGTGGGCCAGAGTTACCGATGCAGGTGGTGCAGCCGTAACCGACCAGATCAAAGCCCAACTTCTCCAGGTACGGGGTGAGCCCCGACTTGTCGTAGTAATCGGTCACTACTTTGGATCCGGGCGCCAGGGTTGTCTTCACCCAGGGCTTGCGCGTTAGCCCACGCTCGACGGCCTTCTTCGCCAACAAGCCCGCTCCAATCATGACTGATGGGTTGGACGTGTTTGTACACGAGGTGATAGCGGCAATCGTGACGGCCCCATGGCCGATCGTTACCTCGCTGCCGTCGATTGTGAAGGTCGCAGTCTTAGTTGGCTCGGCGGTATACGTCGGCAATGCTTGCGCAAACTTTGCCTTTGCCTCAGCCAGAACAATGCGATCCTGGGGGCGCTTCGGCCCCGCAATCGACGGAACCACCGTTGCAAGGTCAAGTTCGATGAGCTCGGAGTACGTCGGCTCGTGGTCCGCCACGTGCCAGAGACCTTGGGCTCGGGCATACGCCTCGACGAGCGTGATCTGCGCGTCATCACGTCCGGTAAGACGCAAGTAGCGCAACGTTTCGTCATCGATGGGGAAGATCGCAACTGTAGAACCGTACTCGGGGCTCATATTTCCGATTGTGGCTCGGTTGGCCAGCGGCACCGCGGACACGCCGGCTCCGTAAAACTCGACGAACTTACCTACCACGCCGTGCTTGCGAAGCATTTCGGTGATCGTCAAGACCAAATCTGTGGCTGTCGCTCCGGCTGGCAGACTGCCGATAAGTTTGAAACCGACCACGCGCGGAATCAACATCGACACGGGCTGTCCGAGCATCGCGGCCTCAGCCTCGATTCCGCCCACACCCCAGCCGAGAACACCGAGACCGTTCACCATGGTCGTGTGCGAGTCAGTTCCAACGCACGTGTCGGGATACGCCTGACCATTGCGGACCATGACGACCCGCGCCAACGCCTCAAGGTTGACTTGATGGACGATTCCGGTGCTTGGCGGAACAACCTTGAACTCGTCGAACGCTGTTTGCCCCCACCGCAAGAATTGATACCGTTCACGGTTACGTTCGTACTCAAGATCGACGTTCTGAGTCACCGCCTGCTGGGTTCCAAAAAAGTCAGCAATGACACTGTGATCGATGACAAGCTCAGCAGGTGCGAGCGGATTAATCTTCGTCGGATCGCCGCCGAGATCCGACATTGCCTCGCGCATCGTCGCTAGATCAACGACACAGGGCACACCGGTGAAGTCCTGCATGATCACTCGGGCAGGGGTGAACTGGATTTCCTCGCTGGGTTCAGCGTCTGGATCCCACGATCCCAGTGCACGAATCTGATCGGCGGTGACGTTGACACCATCCTCAGTGCGTAGCAAGTTCTCAAGGAGCACCTTGTGGGTGAATGGCAATCGCTCTGAGCCCGACACGGCGTCAAGACGGAAGATCTCGTGGGACGAGCCGGCTACGTCGAGAACGGACTTGGCTCCGAAACTATCTTTACTCGTCACTGTGACTCCTCAGAAAGTATCTTGATATCAAGATACTTTATCGCATCCTTGCGGTCATGCACCAGCACCGGGCACCAAAAGTGCAACTGCTTCCATGTGATGTGTCATCGGAAAGAGGTCAAAACCACGGACCGAGGCCACCTGCCAACCCCGCGCACGGGCGTAGCCAATATCACGGCCGAGAGCCGCTGGGTCGCAGGCAACGTAGGCAACCGCCCGAGGTGCCACGTCCACGATCGATTCGATCACCCGGCGTCCAGCCCCACCACGTGGCGGATCGAGCACGACGATGTCCACGTCGCTGGGTCGACTGGACATGAGCCAGGTGTCGACCGCCGCCTGATGGATTCGAACCGTCGGGACGTCATGCAGATTGCGGCGAGCGTCGGCGCACGCAGTGATCGACACTTCAACCGCATCGATCAGACCGGCCGGGCCAACATCCGGTGCAAGCAGTCCCGCGAACAATCCGACGCCGCTGTAGAGATCAAGTAGATGCTCACCTGGGCGAGGTTGAAGAATCTGACGTACGTACGCGACGAGTGCCTCGGCCGCACCGGGATGCACTTGCCAAAAACCGTCGGCTGCCACTCGCCACTCTCGTCCACCTGCGAGTTCACGAACCCAACCGCGACCACGCAGGCCCGGAATCGCAACGTCCACGGGCAGGGAACGCGCTGGCGTACCGACATGAGTTGGTTCCGGGATCGCGACTCGATCGCCCGAATTCGCGGCCACCGCTATGACATCGCGAGTTGTAGGCCACTGGAGGTCTTGCACTTTCATGTCAGTGAGCGCCGTCGATGCGAGTGCGCAGGATTCAATCGGCACAACCGCATGCGAGTGGTGACGACGAAAGCCAACGCGTCCCGCGCTATCAATTGCGTAGCGGACCCGCGTCCGCCAATTCAGACCATCGGTGTCTCCCGGTACGGCAGCCACATGGATGCAATCCTCAAGTGACTGGCCCGAAATCTCCTCAACACCGCCAAGCCGAACCAACTGTTCGCGGAGTACTTGCGCTTTTAGCTCACGCTGTCGACTAAGCCGAACATGCTGAAAATCGCATCCGCCACAGTCGGATGCGTATTGACAGGCAGGCGTCACTCTGTCAGCACTGGGAGATACGACATTAACGACATCGGCTTGAAGGTAACGACCCTTGGGTCCAAGGCCGCTGATGACGACCTCGACCTGTTCACCGGGGAGTGCATGGCGAACAAAGATGACCCGGCCGTCGAACCGCGCGACGCAATGCCCGCCATGGGCAATTGCCTCGATCTCGACGGTGAGGCGATCGCCTACCCCTGTCACAGCGCTGAGTTGGAATCGCTACCCGGATTATCGAAATCCCGGGCAACAACAACTTCCTGGACAACAGCCGGCGGTTCACCACGACGTACGGCACCCGCGGCAACCGAGACCGGCTTATCGGCAACTAGCTCACTCGAGGACAACTGATAGGGCACGTTGCACACAACAACTCCGGGAGTGAAAAGGAGCTTTGCTTTGAGCCGCAGTGCGCTTTGATTATGAAGCAGTTGCTCCCACCACTTACCGACAACGTACTCAGGAATGTATACGACCACGAGGTCGCGAGGACTCTCGCGGTGCAGCCCTTTGACGTAATCAACGATTGGGCGGGTGATTTCGCGATAGGGCGAATCGAGAATTCTTAGCGTCACCGGTATCTCACGGCGCTCCCACTCCTGGACCAAGTGCTCGGTCTCGGGTGGATCAACATTGACTGTTACCGCTTCAAGTCGATCAGGTCTGCTTGCTCGCGCGTATGCCAGCGCCCGCATCGTGGGCTTGTGAACTTTGGAAACCAGCACAACCGCGTGGGTTCGCGCGGGAAGTGTCACAGTCTCATCGGGCTCAGGTGCCAACTCAAGCTTCACGCGCTCATAGTGTTGGTGCACCTTCTGCATCAACCAGTACAGCAGCGGCATCGCGATACATACGATCCACGCGCCCTTGGTGAACTTAGTGATCAGCACAATGAACAGGACCGCACCGGTCATCACGAATCCAACAGCGTTCGTCGCTCGGCTTCTGAGCATCCGTCGACGTTCGGATGCCAGCGGTTCGTCCGGTAGCAGCCGATTCCAGTGACGAATCATGCCAAGCTGGCTCAACGTGAATGAGACGAAGACACCGACGATGTACAGCTGAATCAGGTTAGTGACGTTCGCGCGGTATACGACGATGAGCACAATCGCTACACCAGCGAGAACGATGATGCCGTTTGAGAATGCGAGGCGGTCGCCACGCGTGTGCAGCTGCCGAGGTAAGTAACCGTCACGAGCAAGGACCGAACCGAGAACCGGGAATCCGTTGAAGGCAGTATTCGCAGCCAACGCGAGGATGAGTGCGGTAGAGAACGAGACAAACAGGAAGCCGAACTGGAAGCTACCGAAGACTGCGTTCGCCACTTGAGCGATGACAGTCTTTTGAGCCTGTCCCGCAGGCAAACCCACGAGGTCGGAATCTTGCTCTGTTACATGTACCTGCGTGTAAATCGACAGCCACGTGATGAGAGCGAACATCGTCATGGCGATGCTGCCAAGCAGCAGCAGCGTTGTCGCAGCGTTCTTACTCTTGGGCTTCTTAAAGGCCGGAACACCATTGGCGATGGCCTCAACACCGGTCAAAGCAGTGGTGCCGGATGAGAACGAGCGGGCCAGCAGGAACAGCAGAGCTGCGCCAGCAAAAGTGTTTTCCGGGGTGATGTGCCACGACGCGCTTTCAGCGCGAAGCACCTCTCCATGAGCAATACGCCACATGGCATAGAACGACATGCCAAAAATGCCAAGAATGAAGCCATACGTCGGGATCGCAAACAGCGCACCGGATTCGCGCACGCCACGTAAGTTCATCAGCGTAATAACGACAATCGCTCCGACAGCCCAAGCCACGCGATTGTTTCCCACCGAATCAAATGCAGAGGCAATGTTGTCGACGGCCGATGCAATCGAGACCGCAACGGTGAGGGTGTAGTCGACAAGCAGAGCGCTGGCCACGAACACACCGGCGCGAGCACCAAGGTTTGTGGTGACGACCTCGTAGTCGCCGCCACCGCTTGGGTACGCGTGCACATTTTGGCGGTACGAGGCAACGACGACGGAATAGATGAAGATGACGAGCAGCGCAATCCACGGGGCGTACTTGTAAAAGGCCACACCACCGAGCGACAGCACGAGAAGGATCTCTTGCGTCGCGTACGCGTTGGACGACAGCGCATCCGAGGCAAAAACCGGGAGTGCGATTTTCTTCGGAAGCAGCGTTTCACCCAGCTGTTCACTGGATAGAGCGCGCCCGACAATTACTCGTTTTGCTTTATCGGTGACGGGTGACACAAGACATCACTGTACGACTTAACAATGATCGAACCCACACGACACCCCAATTCGATGGTTTTGCCCGCGTTACGTGTACCGTTCACTCGTGCACGTAGTCATCATGGGATGCGGTCGCGTCGGGACTCAGTTGGCCCAGACGCTAGATTCTGCTGGTCATTCGGTCGCTGTGATCGATCAGGACCCAAAGGCATTCGCCACCCTTGGCCCAGATTTTAAGGGTCAAACAGTCACCGGCATCGGCTTCGATCGTGATCGTCTGCGCGAGGCGGGAATCGAGCAAGCTGATGCGTTCGCAGCGGTCTCAAGCGGTGATAACTCGAACATCTTGGCCGCCCGCGTTGCACGCGAAACTTTCGGAGTCGGCACCGTCGTAGCCCGTATCTACGACCCGCGACGCGCTGAGGTTTACCAACGTCTTGGTATCCCCACTGTTGCCAGCGTGCCGTGGCAGACCGACCAAATTCTGCGACGTATTTTGCCAGGTCACGACTCTGACGAATGGGGAGACGCATCGGGCCTGATCACCATTACGCAACTTCCTGTCGGTAACAGATGGGTCGGTGAGCGCTACAGCCGCTTGGAACGCGAATCGGGCGCCCGAATTGCGTTCATCACCCGTCTGGGCAAGGGCATGCTCACCGATATCGATTCCGTTGTCCAAGACGGGGATATCGTGCATGTCGTTTTGACCCAGGATCGACGCGAGCAGGCCAGCACTGTTCTGGCCCAGGGACCGGAGGCGCACTGATGCGGGTTGCTATCGCTGGAGCCGGCAAAGTAGCCCGCTCAATTGCTCGAGAACTTTTGGTGAACGGTCATGAAGTCCAATTGATAGACAGGGACCCAACTAAGGCCGGGGCACTGTCCTCGACAGGTGACGTCCTCAATGTGCTGATTGGTGACGCCTGCGAAATCAGCGTTCTTGATGCCGCAGAGCTTGGTTCATGCCAGGTTCTCGTCGCAGCAACCGGCGATGACAAGGTCAATCTCGTCGTCTCCCTACTGGCGAAAACCGAGTACGGCGTGCCGCGAGTAGTTGCGCGAGTGAACCACCCCAAGAACGAGTGGATGTTCGACGAAGCGTGGGGTGTCGACGTGGCTGTCTCGACGCCCCGAATGCTCTCGGCGCTGGTAGAAGAAGCAGTCTCTATCGGTGACCTAGTTCGGCTCTTCACTTTCCGTCAGGGCGATGCCAATCTCGTCGAGATGACACTTGCTCCTTCGTCGCGCGTTGTTGGCTCACGCGTAGGTGATCTGAGTTGGCCGGTCGACACCGCGCTTGTGGCGATACTTCGTGGCAGCAGGGTCATCACGCCATCGGCCGACGACACCCTCGAAGCAGGCGACGAGCTCATGTTCGTGGCCAACGAGGCCCAAGAGCCTGCGCTCGCCAGCATCTTGTCCGTCTAAGTGCGCCTCGAATTTAGACCGAGTTGGGGCCCGCTTCAGTCGGCCCCGACTCGGCGGGGCTTTCCAGAGGAACCGGTGCTTCATGACGCGCCTTTTGAATGACGCGGTAAGCCAAGAAAGCGGTTAAAGCAAACGCCGGCCAACCAAGAATCAGCTTGAATATGCCCAACGCGGCAACGTTACCCGCGAGGTACAACGGCCCCTCAATGACGATGCGTCCCACGAAGAGCGCCACGAACATCCATGTCGCCAAAGCGTACGCACGTCGCTGTTCGCGAACTCGACGCCATCCAGTCAGATCCCCGGTGGCGCCACCAACTGCATAACCAAGAAGTGGGTGTCCCACAATGCAGGACACAGCCAACCCCACTGCGTAGGCGGCGTTGGTTAACAGTCCAGGCAGGTAGAAATTTTCTGCCTTACCTGTTCGCGACGCTAACCACGCAGCAAATGCGACCCCGATGAAGCCACTGAGTACCTGTTGAAGTGACTCTCGGCGAACCAGGCGCAGGATCGCGATTACAACTCCGGAGATGACCGCAGCCCAGATCGCTTTGGACAGTTGACTTCCGGTGACTAAATACGCCAAGACAAACACCGCGCCCGGAAGACTTGAATCAATCAAGCCACGCCAGCCACCCACTGCAGAAGACATCAACTGCTCGGTTGTAGCGTCGCCCGGCGCACCAGTTCCAGCGGGCACTCCCTCGAGGAGTTCCTCAATTGAGCGGTGCGGATCCGACTTGGTGACGTCGGCCCCAGCGTTAACTGACTCCGACGTTGGCTCAGGTAGTGACACGTTGTTTACCACTCAGTCCGTCTGAGCCGCGAGAAGTTCGTACCGCGGGTTCATCATGGTTAATTGGCCATTGCGCATGATCGGACGCCCATGTAGGACAAGATGACGACCCGGCGTGATACCCGGGATACGTCGACGTCCAAGAAAGACGACGTTGACGTGACCGGTACCGTCCCACAGTTCTGCCTCTACCGCGGGGGCTCCCTGCACCGGTCGAAGCGTGACTGATTTCAGTAGCCCATGGACTGTTGACGGCTCGCCCACAACACAATCTCTAATTGCTTTCGCGTTATGAGCAGGGACCTGTGATTGCAACCTGTCCGCGTCCATCTCAATGGATGGCCGCAAGATGCGCTTCCACCAGCGCTGACCTGAAGCCGAGTCTGTCGTCACAGCCCAAGGTTAACGGTAGCCAGCCTTGAAACACTGCAGGGCCTGCACCTGGGGTCACGTCACCTGATTTCAGTGATCTCTGGGCCGCGCTCAGGTAGGGGCAATGATCTGCGAGAAGTTGGCTCTGGGTCCTGCGCGGAGCCTTCAACTACCCCGTCAGGAACGTCGACAGGGAAGTTCAACGGCAATGGATCCCCCGGAGCCATTGGCTCCGATCCGCGCACAACAACTGTCGAACGTAAAACTGCTTCCAAGCCGGGTGCGACATCGTGACCACCAGCTTCACCGCTAATGACGGCGCGAACGAACCAGCGAGGTCCGTCGATACCCAGAAAACGCACTGGTTGCTCAATTACAGACCCGTCAGGAGTCGTCACCGACACAGTCGACCGTAATTCAACGCCGAACGAGCCAACGACCTCCTCGACCGAACCCTGAGCAGTGAGACCGGCGTGCATCTCTGCGCGCACCTCGTCCCAGATGCCCTCAACCCGCGGGGCGGCGAAAGGCATTATCTGCATGGCCGACGATCCGTCGATCACAGTTACAGCGACAACGGCATCAGACATCTGATCAACTTCAAGTCGAATCTCCATGCCTTCTGAACCAGGCACAAGCAGGCTTCCCACGTCGAGCCGGGTAACACCGTCGTTCGGCATGTCACTTGAATCAATGGGACCCAGGATCTTGGCAGGTGCGGAGGTGACACCACCGTCGCTCGCAGTCACTTCAGCTACAGCATTACTCTCGTCGGCAGACGTGCGGCCACGGCGTCGAAACACGGTTTACTCCTTGGGATTATCGATCCCGCACAGTCTACGCGCTCTAACGGTCACCACCCTGCCCGGAGATCCCGGAGAAGTATTAAACCGTACCCTCGGGTGCGTCGACGGCAGCGTATTGCGCGGCTTCTCCCGGGACTTGTTCGCCCTCTTGGGAAGCCTGCGCTGACGTATCGAGCTCACCGTCGGAGTGAGCCTGCACCTCCACGGGAGCGAACGCCGGCATCCTCGAGAGGTTCACGTCGCCTCCCCCAACGTCTACGAAATCATCGCCAGATACTGAGTTCTCAGACATGTCAACCTCTCGCATGGAAATCGGCTGCATCCTCACGGACACAGTCACCGTGACCGTTCACGACAAGATCGGTCATATCGCAGCCTAGCGACCACGACTGACACGATGCATCACCGTCCGGATGAGCCAAATCCGCCCGCACCACGGTCACTTCCAGGCAGTGATGCGACCTCGTGCAGTACTGCGTACTCCACCTTCTGGATCACCAATTGGGCGATTCGATCTCCCCTGGTCAACACGACCGGCTCGCGCGGGTCCAGGTTGATGACGGAAACCGAAATCTCACCTCGGTACCCTGCGTCGATTGTTCCCGGAGCATTAACCACCGAGACACCGGACTTCACAGCCAGCCCTGAGCGCGGATGCACGAACGCTGCGTATCCTGAGGGCAATGCGATGGCAATGCCCGTCGGTAAGAGGACTCGCTCCCCTGGCGGCACGATCGCATCAATTGTTGTCACCAGATCCAGGCCGGCGTCACCCGGATGGGCATAGGTGGGCAGGGGTAGGTCAGAGTCGAGCCGCACAATGAGGACATCAACGGCGTTGTCGGCACGGGTCACGGGTTCACCTCGAGGTTCTCCAAACTTCCCCGCACTTGGCGATCTTCCTTCGCCCTGACGATGTCCTCTCGACGACCGTGCGTGGTGAAGTGTTCGATCGGCACCTGCACGAAGAGTGCAGCCGCCGTCACGGCTATCGGACCCTCCGGATCGTTTAGTCGTCCAATTGCTCGCGTAAACACCTTGCGTCCCTTCACGCCCAGGACCTCAGCCTTGATGTGCAGGGTGGCACCGACCGGCACCGGCCGCCGAAAGTCCACTTCTAACCGACCGGTAACTGCCGGAGACGACAGCAGCCAGTTCAAAGCACCGAGTGCGTCATCGATCGCGGTACTCAAGATGCCACCATGCGCTAGGCCCGGCGCGCCTTGGTGCATGTCAGTAACGGTGAAGCTTGCCCAAAGAGATAAACCTTCGTCCGCAACTGCCAAGAGATGAAGACCAGTCGGGTGATCGGGGCCGCAGCCATAGCATCGGGAGTAGTGGCTAGGAATCGCCTCTCCCGGCGCCGGCGCCGACGTACTTCTCTCCGGCATGACGACGTCATCTGGCGGTGTCGTCGGTGAAATCATGCGCGGGGGTAGCACTGATCCTGAGTCTGAAGTCACTATCGCAGCCTATCTGCTCGATCGGATCACGCGACGCTTGGCGCTATTCATGACAGGCTAAGCATGTGAGCCTTCCTGATCAGCAACGAGAAGGTGCTGAACTTCGATACTCCGAGCGTTTGGTGGCCCCCATCGGCGTCTGGATGATCACGGCCGTCATGACAGCGTCTCTCGGTGTCGCGTACGGCCATTGGCTCGGAACCACCCCAGGTGTGGTCGCCTTCCTGATCAGCGAAACCATCGTGGCCTTCCTGTTGCTCACCCGCACGCCCGTGGTGACGGTCGACGACGACGTATTTCGCGCCGGCAAGGCGCGATTACCTTTGAAATACGTCGGTCGTATCGTTCCCCTAGACCGCGGTGAAACTGTCACGGCCAAGGGTGCAGCGGCAGATCCACGCGCATATTTGTGCAGCCGCGGCTGGATTGCGGAGTCTGTACTTGTGGAGGTGACCGATCAGGATGATCCGCATCCATATTGGCTCGTGTCAACCAGACATGGCCACGAACTTGCCCAGGCCCTCGCCGCGCAGCGTGACGCCGCGCTTTAAGAGACCCGCGTGCCAGTCGACGGTTGCCCACCTCAGTACGCTGACCTAGCAGCACTCGTGAGGCGTGCACACTCGTCACATGACAGGCTCAATCAAGAGCGTGAGACAAGGAGACACAGTGTCAATCGAACAAGGATCGTCATCGACGCCCGATCCCAACATGATTTTGAAGGTCGCAGCACCCCTTATCGCTGTGGGAGCGACCTGGGCCGTGCGCAAAGTCATGGAAAAGGGCTACTCCGGACTCACAGGTAACGCACCCCCGCGTGCCACCGACCCCGACCAAGGCCTCACCCGTGTCCTGCTATGGGCCACGGCTACCGCTACAGCAATAGCCGTGGTGGACGTCGTGATCTCCCGCACGATGCACAAGTCTCGTTAATGCCCCTAGCGCGCTGCCTGCTCTTCTTCGCTCAACCTGCGCAGATCAACTCGTAACTCGCGGGCCATCTTGTCTGTTTCGCCACGATTGACGACAGCTCCAATTCCCGCACCCACAAAGAACGGAATTACTGTTCCCAGGTTGCGGGCGAATCGCGCAATCATGCGTCTGCCCAACGTTTGCCGTCCGGCGATGCCAAGCACACTCGGAATCGTCCACGGTCGCAGTGGATCTACTCCACGCTTACTGGACCACGACCCCGCAAACGCCATGGCGCGCTGGGTAGACCCACCGGGTACCTCGATTCCGTAGACGGCGTGCAGCTCGGCGACAAGTTTCACCTCGACGAGGGCAACGGCAATCGTTTCAACGACAACCTCGAGCGGGATAGCCAACAGCATTGGCATCGCAGCCCACTCCGCGGCAGCCACTGCACCACCGGCAATTCCGATCGTCATCGTCGTTCGTTTCGCATGTGAAACAAGTGCATCTGCCAATGCCTCACCCGTCAGACCGTCGTAATGCTGGACGAGAGTCGCCTGATCGCGAATCGGAATATGCGGGACTGCATCGAGCAAGAGTTCAGACAGAACCCGGCCGCGCCCGATCGCCGAGCTCCCAAGTTGCTTGGCGCGGGCCCCCACCACGTTGGTGAGCTCCAACATCATCTTGGACTTGTCGGTCTTCGAGACATTCTCGTCACCGAGCGAGCCCACAATTTCACTGATTTTCTGGGCCTGTTCCTGGCTCATCGGCGGAACTGGGGACTGTTCGACCCGATCAATAGCGAACTCGCTGGCGGCCGTTTCGCTGGCGGCCGTTTGGCTGCCAGCATCATCGTCGAACGAGTAACTAGAGACCGAGTCTTGGGGCGTATCGCTCACACCCTGAGACTACGGGCAAAATTCCGAGAATGCTCTGAACCGTTTCCGTTCGGAGATTAGGCCTAATCGCAATCGCGGCAAACTGGCTCGCCCTTGAGCTCACGGGAAAGCTGACTGCGGTGCTGCACAAGGAAGCACTTGGAACAGGTGAACTCATCGGCCTGACGAGGAATGACCCGAACGGTAAGGGACTCATCGCTGAGGTCTGCCCCGGGCAGTTCTAGATTTTCGGCAAGCTCAACTTCGTCAACGTCGACACTGGAGGACGTCTTGCTTGCACGCTGAGCCTTCAACTCCTCAAGGGAATCCTCAGCTAGCTCATCGTCTGTCTTGCGCGGTGCGTCGTAATCGGTAGCCATCATGTCCTCAACTAGGTGGTGCACTTGTGCCTGCAGCCAATCCGATCGAGGTTGCAGATCACAGGTCGTACGGTTTCTTAAAGGTTGTTAGCCGGTGAACGCTCTGGGACGCGAAAATAATCCCGACTCACAAACTAACTTTTCCGGCGTTAGTGTGACGCACTTCTGTGTGAAACTCTGCACCAACCCTCCGATTTCACCTGAGTAATTCATGTGATGTGATGGATCCCACGCGAGATCACGCCGAGATAGCGCTGAGAGGACATTGACATGCCTGTTTACGCACTGGGCGATCGCGTTCCACGGATCCACCCAACTGCCTTCATCCATCCCGACGCGGTAGTCATTGGTGACGTAACGATTGGTGCGGAGTCGACCATTTGGCCAAGTGCAGTGCTGCGCGGTGACCATGGATCTATCAGCATCGGCTCACAAACCTCCATTCAAGATGGCACGGTGATTCACTGCACGGGAGAGCATCCAACCATCATTGGTGACCGCTGTGTCGTCGGCCATAACGCTCATCTTGAGGGCTGTACGGTTGAGGACAACTGCCTCATCGGCTCGGGTTGCGTAATCCTGCACCGGGCTACCGTTGGACTCGGCGCACTCGTTGCGGCCAGCGCCATGGTGCCTAACGACACCCAAATTCCTCAATACGCACTGGCACTGGGTGTCCCATGCAAAATCCGCGAAAACGCGGTGGAACCGGGCGCCTTTGATTATGCGGTCGAGCTGTATATCCGGGATGGACATATGTATCGATCAGAATTGCGCTTACTGAGCGACTAGTCGTCCGAGTCCGCTCCGTTGTCATACAAGACATCATGGAGGCTGGCGTATAAATGCGGCCCGGCGCCGATCACCAAGTCCTCGGACGGACCTCGTCCGTTGAGCCCACCGAAGAGTCCGCCGGCTTCTGTGACAACGAGGCCAGCAGCCGCGTAATCCCAGAGGTGAACTCCGCGTTCGTAGTACGCGTCAACGCGGCCTTCTGCAACAAAACACAGATCAAGACTGCAGGCACCGAGCCGTCGAAGGTCACCGACGAAGGGGAGCAAGGCTGTCGTTACCCGCGCCTGCGCTCTTCGGCGCTCTTGGGTGTAGCCGTAGCCCGTGGCCACCAGGGAACCCTTCAGCTCGACCGGGTCATTCACTCGTAACTCGTGCACACCCCACTGATCATGTTTGCGCGCACCTCGCCCTCGAACAGCGACGAACGTCTCGCCAAGCATGGGAGCGGCAACCACGCCGACAACGCCAACCCCGTCGATTTCTGCAGCAACCGATACGGCCCAGTTCGGATGTCCGTACAGGTAATTCACCGTGCCATCAATGGGATCGAGTACCCATCGAACACCACTAGAGCCCACATGCGAGGCACCTTCTTCACCCAGCATTCCGTCATCAGGACGAGCGGTAAGAATGCGATCGACCAGAAGCGCTTCGACGCGTCGGTCCATTTCGGTGACGATGTCCGTCGCGCTTGACTTCGTACCCGCGATAACGACACCTTCTCGACGTCCTGCGGCGGCTAATGTCGCCGCCTCACTAGCGGCGGTAACCGCCAACTCACGAAGTTCGTCGAGCAGAAGGGCTGAGTACTCAAGGTCCATGCCCTGATCCTGCCCTATCGCGCATGGATCAGATGCCGCGACTCACGGCTCCTGACACAGAGCAGGCTTGTCCGAACGCGGGTTAGGGCAGCAATTTCGGCCACACACGTTCGGCATCGGGCCCAACTCCGATAGCGCGCGGGCGGGCACAAGGCCGACACGTTCCTGCACAAGTTCTCGGACCGCTGCAACAAATCGTGGATCCGTTCCCACAGTGGCGGCCCGTCGAGCCGGCAGCCCGAGCCCGCGTGCGTGATCCAGCGCCACTGTGTCGAGATCCCACACAACCTCCATGTGGTCGCTCACAAATCCGATGGGCACGATCACCACGCCAGCGCTTCCCATGCTCGAAACGTCGTCGAGGTGATCACTGATATCGGGCTCAAGCCATGGGATTTCAGGCGGACCTGAACGTGACTGGTACACCAAATCCCACGCCGGGTCGATGGGGCGCAACTGCGCTACTCGATCAGCGACGATCGCGGCGGCAGCACGGTGCTGCGTCACATAACCGTTTCCAAGTGGGCCCGACGTCGTGGCTGTCGACGTCGGAATGGAGTGGGTGGTGAATACCAGCCGAACGCCATCAATACCTATCTCATCAATGGCAGTGACGACACCTTCGACGATCGGTTCAATGAACCCGGGGTGGTCGAAATAGTGGCGAATCTTGTCGAGCGTTGGAGCTGGCCCCGATCCGTCCGATTCAACCGTGGCCACCGCTTCGGCCAGATTCTCCCGGTATTGCCGGCAGCCTGAATACGATGAATACGCACTTGTGACAAAGCACAACGCGTTCGTAACTCCATCCTTGCGCATGTGGCCAAGCGCATCGACGAGATACGGATCCCAGTTGCGATTACCCCAGTAGATGGGCAGGTCGATCCCCGCCTCATCGAATTCGGCCCGAAGCGCCGCGATGAACTCACGATTTTGACCATTGATGGGCGAAACGCCCCCGAAGGCGGTGTAGTGGGCTCCCACCTCGACCAATCGCTCCCTCGGAATCCCGCGACCACGCGTGACATTCTCCAGGAATGGCACGACATCGTCCGGACCCTCCGGGCCCCCAAACGAAACGAAAAGCAGAGCGTCATAGGAACCAAGAGGGCCAGTCAGTGTCATGACCTGATCCTTGCAACAAGCGGGCCCAAGCGCATGTCGGTGGCCAGAAGGTGATGGAACCGCGCTTAGCCGATACCGTCATCTCGTGCTGAGCCCCTATTCCCAACTGCTGCGGCTTCCCGGCACCCTTAAGTTCAGCGCCTCCGGATTTGTCGCACGACTGCCACTGTCAATGCTCGGCTTGGGTTGCATTCTATTTTTGACCCTTCGCGGCAACTCGTACGCGGTGGCAGGAGCTATTTCTGCTGCGGGCGCGCTCACAAACGCCTTTTGTGCTCCGATCCTGTCCCGTTACATTGATCGGTACGGCCAGCATCGAGTCCTGCCGTTTACCGCGACTTTTTCCATTTCATTCCAGGCGATCTTCATCGTTCTGGTTCTGCGCGACGCCCCAATTTGGACATGGTTCCTCGCGTGGTGTTTGGGCGAAGTGTTCATTGCGAACATTGGCTCACTGATTCGCGCGCGCTGGGCATACGTCCTGACTGAATCGTCTCAGATCCGAACAGCCTTCGCCTTTGAATCTGTCGTCGACGAAATCATCTTCATCGCCGGGCCTCCCATAGCCACGTTCATCGCGCTTGGGATAAGCGATTTTGCAGCGATTGTCGCCTCCATGATGTTGCTCGCGATGGGAGCCTTCTTCCTTATCCCTCAGCGAGCAACCGAGCCGCCCCGAACACTGGTCGAGCATCACGAGGGTGGTCCCGCACTGCTCTTTCGAGGTATGCCCATCATTGCCTTGGTTTACGTTCTGGTCGGCACAGTTTTCGGCGCCTTCGAAGTCGGAACTGTTGCATTCACGCGGGAGTATCAGCAACCGGGGATGGCGGGGATTTTGTTGGCGGCTTATTCCGTCGGCTCAGCCATCGCTGGGCTGATCTTCGGTGCTGTCCACCTGAAGATGCTGCTCCCCGGCCAATTCTTGTGGAGCATGGTGGCCCTCGCGGTGGCCTGCCTGCCGTTACCCTTCATCCATTCGATCTTTCTGCTCGGCTTCATCGGGCTTTTCACCGGGTTCACGGTTTCCCCCGTCCTGATCACCGGGTCTGCACTTACCGAAGAGCTCGTGCCAAGTTCGCGCATGACCGAGGGCCTGTCGATCGTCGGTGCCGGAATCGGCGTGGGGTTCGCTCTCGGCTCAGCACTGTCTGGCGTCATTATCGACGCACATGGAGCATCACCCGCGTTCGGAGTTCTCAGCGGGGCCGCTGTCATCGGGGCAATTGTCGTGATCCTTGGTCGCCGAACTCTCGACTCTGCATTTAACGACGCGCGACATGCGCGCTCTGCATAGTCAGGGAAATCCTGATTTGCGTGCGTGGCGATACACCTTTGCGCCAGAGTGAGGGATAAGACTGAACCTTGAAAGTTGGCCGCTCTTTCGCGGCGGGAACGAAGGGAGGGGACCAGTGCGAGAACTAACGTTCATAAGCGTGTCAGAGGACGGATCCACGCTGTTACTGGGCAGTACTGATGGAGCTCAATTCAGTGTCCCCCTCGACGAGCGCCTACAGTCAGCAATCCGACGCGATCGCTCCGGTCACCGAGCTCCGGTGATTCTCGAAGGAGCAAGCCCACGCGACATTCAAAATCGGATCCGGCACGGCCAAAGCCCAGAAGACATCGAAGCCACCACAGGTCTTGAGCTTGAACGGATTCTGCGTTTCGCGGGACCAGTACTGGCCGAACGTGCACACGTCGCCGATCAAGCAAAAGAAGTCTCACTTCGAGACACCGGACACGAACGGACCTTGAACGCCATCGTCACCGATGCGCTCACTCATGGAGGGGCAGACCTCGATGGTGTGGAGTGGGACGCGTGGCGCCGGGACGATACGCACTGGTCGGTTCTGGTTTCCTGGGAGCCGGTGGATCTCGTTGCTGAGGGCGCAACCGCAGCTCTGTTTAGTTTCGAACCCACGGACCGAACCATCGAATCCGACGACCCAGCCAGTGCGTGGCTTCTCGGCGAAAGTGCAGACATCGAAGAGTCGCTCGTCGATGACTCCGTCGCCCACCTATCCGGGCGACCCCTGCTCGTTGCGGTGCCGGCAAACGATGACGTATGGGACGACGATTCGATCGAAGTCGACCTATCTGAAACTGCGATCATTGCTCGCGACGAAGCGCTCATGGTGGATTTCACGGACTTGCCTGATGGTCCGCCCGATGAGCCAATCGACGAGGCACCCCTAGACGACGTGTACAACACCCTGCCGGGGTTGGAAGTTCCTCACAAGACATCACGACGAACACCACAGCGGCAGCCACGGTCAACCGGTGGTGACGCACAAAAGAGCGGCCGTTCGCGTGCCTCGGTCCCAAGTTGGGACGAAATTCTGTTCGGTAAGGGTCAACCAGACAAGTAGTCGGCGACGCAGTCAGCGATGTGGGTTGTTGCGCCGCACGACTCAATCACGCCGGCGGCCAGCGGTGGCTTGGGATAGCGCTGCGGAGAAGGCCAAAACTTGTCCCACGACCTCGGCGCCATCCGCGGCCTCTGATACCCGCAACGCCAAGTCATCGTTCGACGCGGTGCCTGTATAGCCGTGGTCTGCCTCGCAGTGTGGATCACCGCACGCGGCTGGCTCGAGGTCGATCCGGCTTACCGCACCCCAGCCGATGGTCAGAACAGCCTCGCGAACAGGTGTACCGCGACGATGTGCCGCTGCATTCGCGGCCACCCGCGTCACGACAACTGAGTCGATTCGCTCAAGTCGGACCGCTTCGGTCGATGCACTGGCGTAAGCAGTTTCAGACGTCTCGTCGGCCGGGTGCTCATCTGTGTGACCAACGATAAGCCGCGTTGGAGTCAACGCTAGAACTGTGACGTGACGACGCAGTTCATCGTGGTCGAACGTGGCCTCGTGATGAACCACGTACGAGACCACCGGCTCATTGGCCAGAGCTGTGTCGAGAGTATCGCTGACCAATTCCGGGTAGTAGCCGCTGCGCTCGATATCGGCCCGTAGCCGAGGCGCGAGAGTCTCACCAACATCCGTCATGGTCATATCCTGTCACTGATTCAAGGCGTCGTGGTCGGCGCATCCAGATATTCACCCACGGGCCGATCAACCTCGAAGCGACGACCCGATCAGAGCCGGCGAACTTCGTCGTCATGACGAGCCGGTGCCTGCCGAAGCACCGCCGTCGCCCCCAATACAGCCAATCCGTCGGTCGAAACCACGACCGGCTCCAACCGCAATTCGGCCAGTTCGGGAATATCGTCGGCCAGCAGACCAACCCGAACAATCAGATCGGCCAGCGCCCCCTGGTCCACCGACGGCGATCCGTCGTAGCCGTTGAGGAGCGGAGACGACTTAGGAGTACGAATCAGATCACCGGCATCGACGTCAGAAAGGGGCGGAATCCGATATCCGCGGTCGCCAAGTAGCTCGGGGACGACGCCGGCTAACCCAAAGGACACCACGGGCCCGAAAAGTTCATCCTCAGCAGATGCCACGACGCAGGCAACACCCGGTGTGGCCATTCGCTGAATGGCCACACGCATCGAAGCTGTTGATTCCAACGTGGCCGCCATAGATGAAAACGCCGTCAATATCTCCCCTGGGTTTTCCAAGTTGAGTCGCACCCCGCCAAGATCGGTGCGCGTCGCGTAACGATGGTCAAGGGACTTCATGACAACCGGATATCCCAACGATTCCGCGGCTGCGATGGCATCGGACTCGGTCATGACCTCTGTTGCTGGCCATACCTCAATTCCATATGTGGCCAAGAGCCGAGTGAGAGCCGATTCCTGCGACGCGGCCCGCAGCGCGACACTCACATGCAGTTCTGAGTCCGGGTCACCGTTGGAGCCTGCGGCGAGATCGGAATCCGCGGTGGAAACCGCGTCAGCATTTGCGGCCTCCCGACGAAGTTCATCGGCCACTATCTCCTTTGCGTCAACCGGCGACACGTCTTCAAGATCATCGATCTGCCCGAAATCTCGACTGCGCCACATTGCATATCTAACAACTCTGGCAATGGCCCGGACCGCGTCCTCCGCCGTCCCAAAGAAGGGCAGAGCCCGGTTGGAGTCAGGGTCGGAGATAAGTCCACTTTCTTCAACAGCGGCCACAAGCACTGCAACACATGGCTTTTCCGAGTGCGCTGACACCTGAGCGAGTGCACGCTGATACTCATCATGTGACCGGCCGATGACCGGGACGTGAGTGACAATCACGAGATCCGTCGACTCATCTACAACGGCACGGCGCACGGCATCGGCCATGTCGTGCGCCGAGCAGTTATGGGCGAGAACAGTCCCCTCTGCCACAACAGTCAAGCCCCAGCCAGCACATGCATCAGAAATCAGCACAGCGAGCGCGTCAGAGTTACTGACGATGGCCACTCGCTCGCCCCGCGGCAATGGCTGATGGCTAAGAACGCTCGCAACATCAAAGAGTTCGGTGAGCGAGTCAGTTTCGATAACTCCAGCTTGGGCGAAGAGGGAATCGACCGCCGCCGGCGGCAGAGTGGTTCGGCGTACCGCATGACCGAGCGGATACGCCTGCGTTGATCGTCCAGATCGCATGGCCACGATTGGTTTGACCCGCGATAGCCGACGAGCGATCCGCGCGAATTTCCGCGGGTTTCCAATACTTTCGAGATAGAGAAGTACTAGATCTGTCGCCTGATCATCCTGCCAATACTGAAGAAGATCGTTGCCAGACACGTCCGCACGATTGCCGGCGGACACGAAGGTCGACACTCCAAGTCCTCGCCGGCTAGCTCGGTCCAAAATAGTGCCGCCAAGAGCCCCACTCTGACAAAAGAAACCGATCGGTGCTGTGGCCGGTAGGTCAGGCGCTAGTGAAGCGTTGAGTCGGATGGTCGGATCTGTGTTGACGATGCCCATTGCGTTCGGTCCGACGATCCGCATTCCACTGCCACGAGCTTGCCGCACAATTGATCGCTGCAGAGCCGCACCGTCCGCGCCGGTTTCAGCAAACCCTCGACTGACGATCACGAGACCAGACACACCCGCTTCGGCGCAATCGTCCACTACGGATGGAACTTCCGAGGCAGGAACGGAAACGATCGCCAAGCCCGGCGTGAATGGAAGGTCGGTAACCCGACCGAAAACATCAACGCCATCAATTCGGTCACCAATCGCAGACCGATTCACCGCGGCGATGTCACCGGTGAACCCGCCGTCGATGACCTGACGAAGCAATTGTCGACCCAGCGAGCGCTCTTCACGTCCGGCCCCGATGACGACCACCGATGACGGCGCCACCAATCGAGCGACGCTCTGCGCCTCGGCATGCTGTTCGCGTGCCGATCGAACCGCGATCGACGTCTGCGTTGGTTCGATATCAAAACTCAGTAGAACGACTCCGTCCTCTAGTCGAGCCGAGGGCTCATAACCCGCTTCATGAAATGTCGCGAGCATACGTCGGTTGGTCGGTAACACTTCGGCCACAAATCGCGAAATACCGCGTTCACGAGCCGCCGCTGCTAAATGCTCAAGCAGTACTGACCCGAGACCGCGTCCCTGATGATCGTCATGGACGACGAACGCAACCTCGGCCTCACCCGGCTCAACTCGGTCGTAACGACCGACGCCTACGAGCTGATCTCCGATCGTTGCCACAAGTGCCACTCGATCTACGTAATCCACATGGGTGAATCGGTGCAGATCTCGTTCGGTCAGTTCCGGATAGGGCGCAAAGAAGCGAAGGTATACAGTCTCTTTTGACAGTGACCGATGAAAGTCTGCCAAGCCTTCGGCGTCGTCCGGACGAATCGGACGAAGGTGGACGGGACGACCATCGCGCAAGGCAACATCTGCCTCCCAGTGGGAGGGGGGTTCAACCGGTTCAAGCAGTGCGGCGTCCTGCATATGACTCAACGTAGCCCGAACA
This sequence comes from uncultured bacterium, assembly GCA_903826575.1. GTDB lineage: Bacteria > Actinomycetota > Actinomycetes > S36-B12 > CAIYMF01 > Longivirga. The sequence continues at coordinate 59,421 of CAIKEU010000085.1, read as the reverse complement.
TCGCCCATATGTGGCCTAAGTGCGACACGCCCCCGTCCTAGCCCCACTGGCTCACGTCCGGGGGCGATGATGGACGCGAACGTCCCCTGCTGTTTGGAGTTTTAGATACCGCCATGGCCCGTCGCCCAACCACCCCTACTGCCCCGCGGCCTGAACGCATCATCGACATCGATGTCGCGGACGAGATGCGTGGATCGTTCCTCGAGTACGCCTACTCGGTGATCTACTCGCGGGCCCTTCCCGACGCACGGGATGGCCTAAAGCCCGTTCAGCGCCGCATTCTTTACCAAATGGCGGAGATGGGGCTACGGCCCGATCGCCCACACGTCAAGAGTGCCCGCGTCGTTGGTGATGTCATGGGTAAACTGCACCCCCATGGCGACGGCGCCATCTACGACGCACTCGTACGTATGGCACAACCGTTCGCCCTGCGACTTCCTCTGGTCGATGGGCATGGGAACTTTGGTTCACTCGACGATGGCCCGGCAGCTATGCGGTATACCGAATGTCGGTCGGCTGTTTCCGCTCAACTGATGACAACGTCACTCGACGAAGACACTGTCGATTACGCGCCCAACTATGACGGCCGCGAAACAGAGCCAGTCGTGCTCCCTTCTGCGATCCCGAATCTGCTCGTGAACGGTGCATCGGGAATTGCCGTTGGCATGGCTACAAATATCGCTCCGCATAACCTCGTCGAAGTGATTGCCGCGGCTAGGCATCTGATCTCGCACCCGAAGGCCACCCTGGACGATCTGATGGGCTTCATCCCAGGGCCTGACTTGCCCACAGGTGGTCGAATTATTGGCCTCGATGGCATCCGTGAAGCATATGAAACGGGTCGGGGAACCTTCCGAGTTCGAGCAACAACTCGCATCGAAAGCGTCTCCCCCCGTCGCAAGGGCATCATCGTCAGCGAACTGCCCTACATGGTCGGCCCTGAGAAAGTGATCGCCAAGATCAAGGATGCAGTCGAGGCGAAAAAGATCGCTGGTATCGCTGAGATCACAGACTTAACAGACATGGAATCCGACGGTCTCAATTTGGTGATCGAGATTAAGAATGGTTTTAATCCCGAAGCCATACTCGAGCAGCTCTACCAACTGACCCCGATGGAAGATTCATTCGGCATTAACGCGGTCGCCCTCGTCGATGGACAACCACGAACCCTCGGGTTGAGCGAAATGTTGCACGTCTTTATCGACCATCGATTCGAGGTTGTGCGGCGTCGCTCGGCATATCGTCGACGCAAAGCGCAGGAACGTCTGCATCTCGTCGAAGGTCTCCTCGTTGCGATTCTGGACATCGACGAAGTCATTGCCCTAATTCGATCGTCCGATGATGCGGCCGCTGCCCGCATCCGTTTGACTCAGGTTTTTGAGCTAAGTGACACGCAAGCGGCATACATCCTCGAGATGCCGCTGCGTCGCTTGACGAAATTTAGTCGAATCGAACTCGAATCCGAGCGCGATGAACTCACCGCCACGATCAGTGAGCTATCTGCCATTCTTGATGACGACAAGAGGCTGCGCGCCGTCGTTTCCGGCGAACTGGCCGAGGTCGCTAAAGAGCACGGCACTCCACGACGAACCGTACTACTGGAATCGCTTGGCGCCCCCGTCAGCACTGCGGTTCCGTTGGAAGTTACCGATGATCCATGCGTGGTGCTGATGTCCAGTACGGGTCTGTTGGCTCGGTCGAATGACGAACGAGCTATCCCCGTCGACGGGGAGCGGTCCGCGCATGACGTCATCGTCGCGGCTGTAAGGTCAACTGCCCGTGGGCACATCGGCATTGTCACCAGCCAGGGAAGGGTGCTGCGCGTTCCGGTAATTGAGCTTCCAGCACTCCCCCAAACCCATGGGGCACCTTCACTTGCAGGTGGCGTTCCACTAGGAGCCCTCGTCACGATGGACAAAACCGAGACGTCCGTTGGGCTTTGCTCGGTCACCGGCGATGGTGTTGGGATCGCCCTGGGAACTGTCAACGGCGTAGTCAAGCGAGTCAACCCCGAGGTTCCAACCTCGGCCGACACTTGGTCTGTCATCCGGCTGGACGATGGTGATTCTGTCGTTGGCGCAGTTGAGCTCACATCTGGTGACGAAGAGTTGGTCTTCATTACAAGTGATGCGCAACTACTGCATTTCGCTGCCGACGCTGTTCGACCACAGGGCCGCCCGGCCGGCGGTATGGCGGGCATTCGATTGAGTGACGGGGCCAAGGTGATCCACTTTGGTGCGGTCGATACGAAGCGCGATCATGTGGTGGTGACGGCCGCGGGAACTAGCGGTGCGCTACCCGGCACATCAGGTGCATCAGTGAAGGTAACGCCGCTGTCTGAATATCCGGGTAAGGGTCGGGCCACCAGTGGCGTGCGGGTGCAGCGATTCCTCAAAGGTGAGGACGTCCTGTTGGTTGGTTGGGTAGGTCCCACCCCAGCTCGCGCGGCCACACCGCAAGGAGCACCAGCACCTTTGCCGCCGGTTGACGAGCGTCGAGACGCGTCTGGTTTGCCAACGTCTAAGCCGGTGGCAGCCGTCAGTGGCCCAATCAGCATCGGTGGGCCTGCACCGGCGCCTACGCAGGATGAGACGATCATCCCGTGAACGAGAATCCAAGGTGCGCAGTTGAATCGCTGACTGCCGACGAGCCGTTAGCCGGCAGCGCACCACGAGCGCGGGCATGGCTCGTCCTTGAACAGAGTGGCCCGTACGGATTCGACGCGCTCAGTGATTCGCATCTGCCAGCGGAAGTCCGCTTAGCCCTGGCCGAAGCAGGTAAAGAGACTGGGACGAATGTCCTGTTGGCCCGCCGTGTCGGCCAACACGCAGATGTCCACGTCGCCAGCGATAGCCGGCGCTTCTGGCTAGCGCACTGTGCCCCCGGTGGCGCAAGGATGCGCTCTGGGGTTCTTGCTGACGCAGAACTAACCCGGCCAGATTTACGCGAGGTATTGATCGCTGCGTCACACGGTGAACTTCCTGCGTGGGGCACGCGAACCAGTGATCCGCTGATGCTGGTCTGTACGAATTCCAAGAGAGATCTGTGCTGTGCCTTGGAAGGCCGACCACTTGCGCAGGCGTTATCCGATGATCCGACCACAGCCGATTCCGTCCTCGAGGTAAGTCATATTGGTGGCCATCGATTTGCACCGACGGTGCTTCTTTTACCAACCGGCCACGTTTATGGGCGACTCAACGCCGAAAGGGCCCGTTCTATACTCGTCGGCGCCCGAAGTGGAAAGCTTTTGCACCCCGAGCATCTACGCGGACGATCCTCAGCTGCGCAACCAGCCCAGGCTGCAGCGGTGGCGATCCGCACCGGCTACGGCATTGAGGGGCTCGACAGTCTTGACGTGTTGCGCAAAGTCGGAGACAAGGTTGTTCCGTTCCCGCTGCGCTGGGATGGCGAAGATGGGCATGCAGAGATTGAGGTGCGACATCGCGACGGCCGGGCCTGGTCTGTGAGCGTTTCCCAAGCGACGCTCGCATCTCGCCCAGAGTCCTGCGGTAAAGCAGCTAAGCCCATCAGCGCTTGGACTGCGGAATCAATCCAGGCGCTGCCCGCCTGGTTGTAGTTGGGCGAGTGTTCATGCGAGCACACGTTCGCCCCGAGCCCCGCTTTGCTAGGTTGGGGGTATGACCGGATTTCCCCTCGACGAGTTCTCCGACGTACTCGATGGCAATCGTGAATACGCAGCGCATTACGCGGGTATGTCGCTTACGGGTAGAGCTCTCAAAGGCCTTGCCATGGTCACGTGCATGGACAGTCGCATCGCCCCACTCAGCGTCATTGGCATGGCACCGGGCGACGTCAAGATTCTGCGTAACGCCGGCGCGCGTGTCACCGACGATGTGTTGCGGACCTTGGTCTTGGCAACCTACCTGCTCGGCGTGAACAGAGTTCTTGTCATGCCACACACAGACTGCAAAATGGCCAGCGCCAGTGAAGCGGACATCCACGACAAGATCATGGCCGATTTCGGTGTTGACACGCGAAGCGAGGAATTCCGCACTGTTGACGATCAGCTTGCAGCCGTAAAGTACGACGTAATCCGTATTCGTTCCTACCCGCTGCTACCCAAGGATCTTGTCGTGGGCGGAGCGATTTACGATGTCAAGACTGGCAACCTGAATATCATCGACATCTAGTCACGATTTAGCGGCGCTGTTGAGTGCCTCGATCGAGTGAAGTGTGGTGCGATCACGACCTCGGCTTGCACCTAGAGCTTGTTCAGCCGCGTCGATGCGCTTCCAACCATCGAAACCAATTGGTTGAATTCCCTTGGCAGCCAACAGATCAATGATGCCGTTCCCACCCTTGACCGGTTCGTCGGCGAGGTCAAGAAGTAGTGAGGCAACTGTCGCGGCTGCATCCTTCTTGTTCGTTCCAATGATTCCGCTGGGGCCCCGCTTGATCCACCCGGCAACGTAGAGACCCTTGATCGGCACTCCCGCATCTGGAAGCACCCGACCTTGATCATTCGGGATAACGTTGCGGCGCGGGTCAAAGGGCACATCGTCAATGGGAGTGCCGCGGTATCCAACCGATCGCACGATCAATTGGGCCGCAATGTCGACCGTCTCCCCCGTTCCTACCGCTGCGCCAGACTCATCGACCGTCGTCCGCTCAACTTTGACTAGTTCGACGCGATCGGTTCCCACGATCTCAACCGGACGCGCGCGGAAATGAAGGCGGATTGACTTCGGTGCCGCGTGCGCATCGCGTGATGACCATTCACGGATGATCTCCACGTTTCGGGCTACAACTCGATCCGATTCAATGTGCGCGGCACTCGACGCTTCCATTTCAAGCGCGTCCGGATCAACGATGACGTCGACACCGTCGAATTCGCCAAGTTCACGAAGTTCTTTCGTGGTCCAGGTGGCATGCGCGGGGCTGCGTCGTCCCAGCACGTGAACCTCGCTGATCGACGAACCGGCTAATGCATCCAGTACATGCTGTGGCATGTCGGTTTCGGCCAGACGTGCGTCGGGAGCGACCAAAATACGGGTGACGTCGACCGCTACATTTCCAACCCCGACGACGACTACCGACGTGGCGGCGGCCAAGGCCGCTTCAATTCGCTCGCGATCGGCGCCCGGATGACCGCAGTACCAAGCGACGAGATCTGTTGCTGCGATACTGCCCGGAAGCTCCTCACCAGGAATATCGAGGGAACGGTCGCGCGACGCTCCATATGTGAGCACGACTGCATCGTAAGCGTCGAGAAGTTCCTGGACGCTTACGTCCACACCGACCTCGACCCCGGCTAGAAGCCGCACGTTTGGCTCGAGGAACACCTTTTCAAGGGTGTTGCGCACAGAGCGGATCGAATGGTGATCTGGGGCAACCCCGTAACGAACGAGGCCGAAAGGCACTGGCAGACGATCGATTACATCGACGCTATGTCCAGCCGCAGCCAAAGCATCGGTTGCATAAAGCCCGGACGGGCCAGCGCCCACAACAGCTACACGCATACTCACGGCGACACCACTTCAGTTGCAGAAACTAGGACAATCCCAGGGTGGAGCGAATCTTGCTATACGAACCCTGCGGATCCAACACGTCGAACCATATCGTTTGCATGCCGACAGACTCGGCGCCGGCCACGTTGGCTGGCTGATCATCAACGAACAGGCAGTTCTCGGCCGCAATCCCCAACCGTGACACCATCAGTTCATAGATCTCATGGTTCGGCTTGAGGACGTGCTCAATGGACCCATCCACGAGTGCGTCCAACTCGGTCAAAATGGTCATCCGGTCAACCCACGCCTGACCGTGGAATGCCTTCATGTCGTTAGTCAGAACTGCAACCTTGTATCCGGCCGTCTTAGCGTCCGCCACCAAGGCTCGCGCACCTGAACGCAGCATGACGTCCTCGTCGATGTCGAACAGGTACTCCATCATCCCGCGAAAGTTTGGCTCAGAACCCGTGAGCTCAGCAAAATCGTTGGCTCTGCGCTGCCAATACTCGCGCTCAGTAATGAGTTCGGCCTGCATGTCGCGCCAGTCCGCATCCGACGCAGGATCGAAGGGGCCCGCCCACGACAACGTACCTGGCTCGAGTCCAGCTCGTTGCTCGCCAACAGAGCGCAACTCAAACGGAGTCTTGAGTACCGGACCACCGAAATCCAAGACCAGAGCGTGAATCTCCAACAGACTCAGTGCTCCGCTTCGAAGATGGTTGCTCGGTCAACCTTGACTACATTTCCAGTCCACGAACAGGACGGACACCACGTGTAGAAAACTCGCTCATCAGAGCGCCAGTACTCAGTGATCATCCCGTTGTCCAAGCTGCCGCCACAGGTGGGGCAGAACTTCGGACGGTCGAGCAGATGGCGTTCGGCGTCAGGAGAAAACCACTCCCCACGATCGGGTAACCGGTGCGGATCCAAAGGCAGGAGCGATGGGTCAACCATGACTAGGCCCCGCTCTTAGACTTTTCACGAGCCACGGCCGCTTCACGATGCAACACCAGCAGTTGCTCCTTCAATGGGCTGTAGCGCATGGAGCCGCCGGTGATCCACTGATCGGTGAACGCTGTTCCAGCGCCAAACTTATCGCGCTCACACGGAAGGTCGATAACCTCGTGATCCTCGCGAATGATCGCGATCGGATCCTCGCCGTTGGCGACCTTGCGCATGTTTTCCTTGAACATTTTGCGAAGTAGCGCAACACCAGCATCGCTGCGACCAAGGTGTTCTTGGGAACGGTCGATGATCGGGCCTTGGCTGACCCACGCCATGACGTCCTGACCCTCGACGTAGTCGGTGATGAACTCACCGTTCTCGTCCTTGTACGGGAATGGGTAGAACACTGGGCGCTCCTGGTGTTCCCACGTTCCACCCTCTGGGTGGTGAAGTGAGTAAAAGAGCGTCCACGTGGTCGTGTCATCGATCGGCACGCGGATCTGCATTTGATCGATCCACTGACCGCCCACGCGCATGAACAGCGGGAATACCAGCGGGTGTCCAATCGCCCAGTCGTCGTCGGCCTCGCTGTGGCCCTCAAGCACGCGACGCTTGAGAATGCCCCAGTGGAACTCATCGAACGCGGTCTTCATGTGCTTCTTTTGGAAAGACTTTGGCGCGTCGAACCCTTGCGTCTGACCAAGGAACTCAAAGTAGTAGCCATGCAGCCACTCGACGTGGTGCGGATCTACTGAGTTCTCCATGATCTGGAGCCAATTACACGGCAGGGTGGCGTAACCGGCTTCGCGGATACCGTCGAGAACGAATACGTCGAAGCGTGGGAGCTTGGGTGCAGGTGCTTCGCCGACGTAAACCCAGATCATGCCGCCCATAGCCTCGGCCAGACCTGCCTTAGCCTTCACCCGAGCCCGGAAGTTTTCGTTCTCAGCTTCAGCAGGCTGTTCAGTGCAGTTACCGTCCATGTCGAACTTCCAACCGTGGTAACCACACCGGATGCCCTCTTCGTGCACGACACCGTACGTCAGTGAGGCGCGGCGGTGCGGGCAGTGCTCGCCGATGATCCCGTACTTACCAGACGGCGTCTTATAGAGCGTCCAGTCTTCGCTGAGAAGGCGCACAGTCTTACTCGGCTTAGTGTCGAAGTCCTCTTCGAATGCGATCGGGTACCAGTAGTAGCGAAGGAGTTCCCCCATGGGCGTGCCAGGACCGACCTTTGTGAGTTCTTCATTCTGTTCCACGGTTAGCATTGCTGTTTCCCTCCACCGCATTCGACGCTGTGTTTCGTGATTCTTTCAGATGACACGTTGGGGAGGACCAAGGACCTCAGTCCTCCCCAACGCAATGTTGCGTTCGAAAACTTAGTCTTCGAGGATGGTGACCGTTCCATTTGACCCATCAACGCGGATGCGCTGACCGGTCTTGATGTTCGATGTTGCAAAACCCGTGCCGGTCACGGCAGGCAGGCCGTACTCGCGACACACGATGGCCGCGTGGCTCATCATGCCGCCGGTATCGGTGACGGTAGCGCCGATCTTGCCGAAGATCGGTGCCCAACTTGGTGCGGTCAACGGAGCAACAAGGATTTCGCCCTGCTGGATTTCGTTGATCTGATCTGCCGAGAAGATGACACGGGCTGGACCTTCAGCAACACCTGGTGATGCCGCGAAGCCCTTGATCCCGCCCTCGCCGGAAGCGCCTCCACCAAGCCACGCTGCGACCGAGTCTGAGGTAATACCCCAGAGCATGACGGTGAATGGCTCGGTGACAACCTCTGGCGGAACACCGAGTGCCGGGGTCGGCTTGGCTGCTTTGAGAGCACTGACGATGCGCTTGCGATCGGCGATCTTTGCCGGCCAGTACTTCGGTCCCCGGGCAGGTGCTGGGGTGGCCCAGGATGCGTATAGATCGAACAGGGCATCTGGAACCTCGTGACGCTGCATGTAGAAGATGTCGTTCGCTTCGGCGATGAACCCGGCATCGGCAAAGATCTGACCCAGACCACGCATCTTGCGCCACAGCACCGAGTGACTCCAGTGCTCGACGTAGAAGTTGTGGTTCTCCACATACGGGAACACCACGCGAGCCAGCCCGAGCTTACCGGCGAAGGCCTCACGATCTTCATCAGAGTTAAGAAGTTCGGTGTACTCGTTGACGATGCGATCACGCTCAGCGTGAATCGCAGCAACCGGGCGTGCTAGATCGCCACCCTCGTTGAGGAGGTTGATGTAGTTACCGATGAAGTCGAATGGAATCTCGACGTTCTCGATCCAAATCTTGTCGGTGTGGTAGAAACCTGAACCATTGGAGAAGTTGAACCACGGTTCAGCAGACTCCTGAAACGAAGCGATCCATGCACGGCCGGCGTCAGTTGCCTTGAGGTTCTCCGAGGTGGCCTCGACGTTGCCGGCAACGAAAGCATCGCTGATGCCAGTGTCACGAGCCATGCGTGCAAGGCGCTTGAGCTCATCGTCCGGACGGAACAGGTCTACGTCGACTCCAGCGACCATCTTGGCGATGGCGAGGTCCGAAATACTCGGGAACACCTGCTTGCAGAATCCGAAGAAGTCCAGATAAGCCGCGTATCCCAAGTTGAGGAACTCAAAGTGGAACTGCCACAACTTGAGTGCTGAACTCAGCAGTCGGTAGTACGCGTCAATCAAGGCGTAACCCGAACCTGAACCCTTACCGGAGGCAACGACAGCCTCGAAGTCTTCGACCTCGGGCAGCGGTTCGATATGGAGTGCTTCCATCTCGGCAACCAGATCGCGGATCTTGACCATCCACTTGTCGTAGAGGTCGTTCCAGTTCATGAAGTAGTGACCAGCACGCTGCATGAACTGCTCGACGCGGGCACCGATCTCCGCCTCTGGTGCCGGTACCGGCGTGAGGTACGCGTATCCATTAAGGATGCGGTAGTCGATGCCGTTGGCCGGCGGCACCAAAAGGTGACGGGTGTTGTACTGCGAGAGCGAGGTGATCGCGAACTCAAAGAACGTCGCATCCCAAGGCGTGAGCACCTGAGGCCAGTGCACGCCATCTTGGAACCAGAACATCGAGTCTTCATACTCACGCCTATCTTCGCTAAACAGCGATGAATACGCGTAAAGGTCCTGCCAGCCTTCAGCACCCTCAGGGGTGGGGATGTCGAACGGGCTGGGGAAACGGTCTGCCATCAGATCTCCTTAACGAACCGTCATTGGTTCACTGGGACCAGTACCGCCACCTGTTGACGGTTGGTGATTTCCTTACCTGACTAACTACTTCGCTTCCGTGCCATCCGCAGAACTGCGGCTGTACAGCGGGGACATCAAGGTCGACACAATGCTGGCCATGAAGTCACCACTCTTCGCCACCGACGAGGCTGCCGGCGCCTTCTTACTCCAGACAGTCTCCGGCCGCGCCTGCAGCAGGATGATGTTCTGGCCTTCGGGTAGGTCGGCATCGACCGCCCACTCGATATCTTGGGGACATCCATAGTGCTTCTCGGCTGTACGTGCCAGAGCCGCGATGCCCTTGATTTGGTCGTCGGTCAAACTTGGAGCACTCGCTCGATCTGCGTCTAACAGACGCTTCTCGACGGTGTCGTGGTCAGTCAGCGCGAATTCACATTCCTTCACCGAAACCACGCGTCGGCCGATCTCACGAACAACCTTGTCAATCAGGAAGTTGTCTGGCGTGATCTCGCCGGAGACAACACCTTCACCAAATCCCCACGCACTGTCGATGGCAATCTGAGACCTATCTCCATCGGTCGGATTGAGCGTGAAAGCAACGCCTGCCGCGGTGGGACGCACCATCTTCTGTATGACTACGCACATTTCGACGCTGCGATGTTCGTACCCCATCTCGACGCGGTAGCAGGTAGCGCGATCTGTGAAAAGACTTGCCCAACATCGTCGAACGGCGTCGATGACATCGTCACCGCCACGCACCCACAGGTACGTGTCGTGCTCACCAGCGAACGACGCATCGGGCGAATCTTCTGACGTGGCCGATGAACGCACGGCGACGGGGACGTCTGTAACGCCAGAGCGAGCGCTCAGTTCCTGATATCCAGCGCGGATCGCCTCTTCGACCTCAACCGGCATCGGCATGGTGCGAATGATGTCGCGGATGGCGGCACAGCGACGCGACACATCATCGGTGTCGTTGACGTCCATGCCAGTGAGGTGATGGGCAAGTTGCTGATCAAGATCAGCTTCCAGCGCGGTGCGTCGGTACGCCGTCGTGCTGATTCCAAATCCAGGTGGCACAGGCAAGCCAGCGCCTGTCATCTCACCGAGTGAGGCCGCCTTGCCGCCCATCTCATGCTTGATTCCGGCCCAGTAACTTTCGAACCACGTAATGGTGCTACTCATGCACGCTCCCGATCTTCGCGAACTGTTAGAGGAACCGCGTTGCTAGGAAGGCCTGCCCACCAGTCTGGCAGTTGGTCAAGATCGGGAACGGTAACTTCCTGAACTCGGTTGCGGTAGAGAACTAATGCGGTCTTGCCGCCTTCAATAAGTCGCACACGAACTGCTTCAGTGTTGAACGGCTCACCTGGGTCATATCCCATTGCCCACGTCGCAAAGGCCCGGATTGGTCCCGAATGCGTAGCGATCACGATTGAGTTGCCGGGTGTTTCCGAGTGGGCCCGAAGTAAGCCGGCCCAGAATCGACGGACACAGGCCACTGGTGGCTCAAAAGAAAGCATGGGCATGGTGAGCCAGTGGGTGATCGGGTCACCGCCACCCTGTTGGATCCCCCAGAAACGATCGACTTCGACCAGCCAGAGTGGACGATCACCTTGCGAGATGCGCTGGTAGCGCTCCATTTCCTTGTGGTACTGGCGGAAGGCCTGCGTGACATCACGCATACCTTCCGGCGTGCTCACTTGGAAGTTGCGGAACTCTTCATATGTGGTGATCTCGCCAACCTCCGCCTCACGACCGAAGAGTTCGATCTGATCAAGCATTCCGCGACGCAGGTGCTCTGCGGTCTGGCGTGCGCGATTGGTATCGGCACAACCCATGATGACCTTGTGGCCATTGAGAACCCGGCGGGCCAGCTCCTGGCCGCGACGATGAGCCTGCCATGATCCAAGCGGGGTTAGCCCCGATTCAGTCGAGTAACCCTGCGTCTCACCATGCCGGACGAAGTAGACGTCAGTCGTTACCTGAGCGGACTGCTCACGACGCTCGGGAATGATCTCGCGAGTGCGGGTGACCTCACCCCAGGCCCTATTAGTGTTGAGCGCCTGTCCGTCATACGTTGCGATATCCGAACTGAGCGCTGAATCATCACGACGTTCGCGGAATCGACGAAGATACAACGGACCTTCGTCATTGGACGAGCGATCTTCAGCCTCAAGGGATTTGCCCCCACGACTCGTACGTTCGTAGTACTTCTGCAGGTAGGCCGGCGCATCGGGGCGCTCGGTACGCGGAAGATCCACTCCGCTATCGGTGGCTTGCGCCTTCGGTTCATCAATGGCAGTCATCAGCTGTGCACCGTCAAGAATCGTTGGTTAACAACACCGTCGTAGTAGAACAGGGCGCGCCCCATTTCACCCTCAGTCCAAATGACTGGCGGCTCATCCGGGTCGACCCAGTATCCGCCGGTGAACACCTCATTGCGGTGGCCGGCCGGATCAAAGAAGTACATGCAATTGCCGCGGGTTGCTCCGTGCCGAGTTGGGTTCGTTTCGATCCGAACTCCGTGGTAAGCCAAGATGTCCGCCGCATTGCGGATGTCGGTCCAGTCATCAACCCAGAACGCAAAGTGGTGTAAGCCACCGTCGGGGCCGGTGACAAGCGCCAGGTCGTGACTCGAGTGCGAGATCTCCATCCAGGTGGCGATCTGGAATCCGTCGTCACCGAGAACTTGCTCGGTGAGGTGGAAATCAAGCACGTTGCTATAAAAATCGGTGCCCGCGTTCACGTCCTCGGCCGTTAAGAAAACGTGATCGATCCGCGGTGGCGCAACCCCGACCATGTTCAACGGGCGCGGCGGTGGATTCGTCAGCGGAAGCAGATTTCCGACCTGCTGCATTCCGTAGACGATCTCCATCTGATGGCCGGTTGGCGCCTCAAAGCGAAGCGACTCACCATGTCCCGGAGCCCATTCGTCTTGTGCCAGCCGCTTCGTTGTTACCCCAGCGGACTCGAGACGAGCTTGGTAGTAGTCCAAGTCGTCTATGTGCTCCGCCTTCCAACCAATATGGCCGAGGCCATAGGACGGGGAGAACGTCAGAATCACTGAGTGATGCTGTTGCTCATCCCAGCACTTCAAGAACACGCGATCAGTTGCGCGACCCGTTTCAAACAGGCCCATAACCTCGGTGTAATAAGCCGCAGCCAGTTCGAGATCAGGAACCATGATCTCGATGTGAGACATCCGTAACAGACCCATCAGGTGTGCACCTTCATGAAGCGGTTGTTCAGTTCACCCTCGTAGTAGAAAACTGCGCGGCCGATGTTGTCCTCGGTCCAGGTGATCGTTGGGAAGTCTGGATCCGGCCGGTAACCACCGGTGAATACCTCATTGCGGGTGCCCAGTGGATCGAAGAAGTAGATCGTGTTGCCGCGTGTAATTCCGTGGCGCGTTGGACCAACATCGATCGAAATCCCGTTGTAGGCAAGGATATCGGCCGATTTACGCACGTGATCCCAATCGTCGAGCCAATAGGCGAAGTGGTGCAGTCCACCATTGGGGCCGGAGACAACAGCGAGGTCATGCGGTGAGTGTGAACGCTCCATCCACGTCGCAACTTGGTGACCGTCACCATCGAGCAACTGCTCGGTGAGCCGGAAACCAAGGACGTCCATGTAGAACTTGCTTGCTTCACTCACCTCTTCAGCCGTGACAAGGATGTGGTCCATGCGCGGTGGTGCAATACCCGGCACGCCTTCGACAAATGGCTTTGGGTTGATCGATCCGTTCAGCCGACCAACTCGCTCGATGTCATGAACTAGTTCCATGACGTGACCGCTGGGCGTTTCGAATCGAATCGACTCACCTTGGCCAACCGACTCTCCCTTGCTGACGCGCGAGACAGGGAAACCGTATTTGGCGACAGCATTTTCAAGATTGGACAGGTCGTCTTCTTTCTCCACCTTGAATGACATCTGCTCCATGCCCGTGCGCGGTGCGTAAACGAGTCGAAGCGAATGGTGATCGGGCTCATCCCAGCACTTCAAGTAGACGGAATTCTCGTCGCGCTCAACGACGAGCATCCCAATCACTTCGGTGTAGTAGGCAACGGCAAGGTCGAGATCGACCACCGTTACATCTACGTGCGACAGCCGCAGGATCCCCATGCGTGTCCTCCACGAGGTTGTCAGGCTCGATATACGTAGCCGTAACCGAGTGACTGAACGGTAGAACGTCTTGTCCCGCATATCGGACCATTGTTCCCATCCGCGGGACACCAATGTTAACGTCATCCTCATCATGAGCGACGAGATCCGTACCGAGCGCCCTTCGCCTGAGGCCATGCGTCAAGCATTGGCTAACTATGTAGCGGCCGTCCACGGCGCCTATCTCGATGCGGCAGCGTTGCTCCCACTCGCCGAGCGCGCCCGACTCCCCCTCATCACTGCCGATCATCTGACCGTCGTAGCTGTAGGAACCAGCTACCTGCATGTCGTCGGAACGGTGGAAAGTCTGCCGGCACCCGCTGGCCAAGAGGTCGAGCTCGCCGGCTCCATGGAGGACATCTCGTGGACCCTGAGATTCGTTGATCCCGTTGTACTTCCGGCTGTTGGCTTACTCGACGAACGCGACGGCCCCCGCCAGGACGATGTACGTCGTGTTCTCGGAATTCGTACGAATCTCTATCACCTAGCTGTCGCGCCCGGCGGAGGCTTGGACGCACATCACGCCCAGCACGCTGGTACCGGACTTGCACATTCACATGCTGCGGCCGCTCGTGATTTCGAGGCCATCCGGGCGCACGCCAAAGGGCGAGAGGCTCTCGTGGACGATATGGCCGGCGCTCATGTTGCGGGCCTGCGTTACGCCCAAGCTTGTTTGGCCGCGTTGATCGCGCCCTACAACGATGAGCTCATTGCCCTTACCAACAACGCCATCCCAGATACCGATGCCATCCGCAGAGCGCTCCTAAACGCTGTACGCCCATCGCGCAGCGGGACGGTGATGTCGTAATGGCAGCGCGTAAATCTGATGCCACCGAGCCAATAGTCACCTCACTATCCGTCAGCGCCGAAACACCGGACTTTGACGAAGTGGTCGATCAGCCGAAGCGGGCTCACTCAACGCTGTCCAGTGTGAGCAACGCGGCTCGACTCTTGAAGGAATTCGGCCGCGGCGAACGAGAGATGGGTGTCACTGAGTTATCTCGTCGCCTCGACATTGGCAAGAGCACGGCCCATCGCCTACTCAATACCTTGACCGAGGAACGTCTTCTCGAACAGGATCCAGAAAGCGGTCTCTACCGACTCGGCCTGATCATGCATGAGCTCGGCGCGAATGTGCAGGCGTCACTCGACATTCACACTGCGGCGAGCCCGGTGATGGATCAACTTCGCAACATCACCCAGGAGACGATTCAGATCGCCGTCCTTGATGGTCGCGAAGTGGTCTACGTCGAACGTCGCGAGAGCCCGCAGACGATCCGCCTCTTTGGCCGGGTTGGTCACCGAAATGATGCGCACTGCACATCGACAGGAAAAATTCTCCTCGCATACCTACCAACAGCCGACTTGGACACCACCCTGCACGGCTGGAAATTGAAGAAGCAAACGCCCTACACAGTGTCCGACCAGGCAACTCTGCGCCAACAGCTAGATCAGGTGCGTCGCCAAGGTTATGCGGAGAACGTAAACGAATCAGAGATCGGCCTCGCGTCGATTGCCGCGCCGATTCGAGACTTCCGCGGAAATGTCGTCGCCGCGCTTTCCGTAGCTGGCCCCATTCAAAGACTCGACGGAGCAAGTCTTCGTCGATTTAACCGACACGTCGTCGAAGCGGCGGCTGCGATCAGCCGTCGACTCGGTTGGCGCGACTCTCCCCGTCAGGAAGGATCCGGATGAGCCTGTCCGCTGAACGTGCAGACGCCTATGCCGCCGCGCTTTACGAGGCGCGAAGCACCCGAGTGCCGATTGCCCCACTTACTGAGGACGACCCGTCTTTGACGATGGCCGACGGGTATCTAGTCCAGCAGGGCATCGTCCGGCGTTACCTTGCTGACGGCGATCGCATCATCGGCTACAAACTCGGTCTGACAAGCAAGCCGATGCAGCAGATGCTCAACGTCGACTCTCCCGACTTCGCGCCAGTTATGGCAAGCCATGTGAATCGCGATGGCGTTGCAATCTCAGTCGGCGATTACATCGCACCCCGACTCGAGGCTGAAATCGCGCTCACCCTCGGGGCGGATCTGGAAGGTCCAGATTGCACAGCAATTGACGTGATTCGCGCGACTGACGGAGTCGTGGCTGCGATGGAGCTCGTCGATAGTCGAGTTGCTGATTGGAAGATCAAACTGCCCGACACTGTTGCTGACATGGCCTCATCTGGTGCCATCGTCATCTCTGGTCGGCCCACCCCGATTGCTGATGTGGACCTGCGTCTACTGGGCATGGTGTTCACGCGCGACGGTGAGGTCATCGCGACGGGTGCCGGGGCGGCTGCACTTGGCGATCCGGCCGCGGCAGTTGCCTGGCTCGTACGAACCTTGGCTGGCTTCGGCGAGAAACTTCCGGCCGGATCCATCGTCATGACCGGCGCACTACACGCCGCTGTGCCCATCACAGCAGGCGAAACATATCGAGCAGAGTTCGACCGACTAGGCCCCGTCACTGCACGGATCGTCTGAGAGGAACATCGTGGGATTACCTGTTGCCATCATTGGCTCCGGAAACATCGGAACCGACCTGATGTACAAACTTGGCCGTTCGGATCAGCTCGATCTTGTTGCCCTCATTGGGATCGACCCCGAAAGTGACGGGCTTGCCCGAGCACGTGCGCTTGGCTACGAGGCACCAGCCAATGGCATCGATTGGGTAAGTGAAAACCCCAATGCGGTGAAGCTTGTCTTCGACGCGACGAGCGCTTATGTGCACGTTCGTCATGCCAAGGTGCTCGCAGAACTTGGGATCACGGCCGTGGATCTCACACCGGCAGCTCGCGGACCGAAGGTAATTCCACCGGTGAACTTGATGGAGCACCTCGACGCCCCGAACGTCAACATGGTGACGTGTGGTGGCCAGGCGACAACACCGATGGTTGCTGCGGTCAGTCGCGTTACCCGGGTGCCTTACGCAGAGATGGTCTCAACCGTTTCCTCGAAATCTGCGGGGCCGGGAACACGTCAGAACATTGACGAATTCACCCGCACCACGTCCAAGGCCCTCGAGGAGATCGGCGGCGCTGAAATCGGTAAAGCAATCATCATCTTGAACCCAGCCGAGCCACCGATCCTGATGCGCAACACCGTGTTTTGCGCACTACCGGAAGGCACGGACCACGATGCCGTCCGCGAATCAGTGATCAGCATGGTCGCGGACGTGGCCAAGTATGTGCCGGGCTACCGCCTCAAGCAGGAGCCCGTTATTGAAGAGGGTCCGTTCAACACACCTGGTGGCGTCGTGCCGCATCGTGTCGTCGTTCTGCTCGAGGTTGAGGGAGCCGGCGACTACCTACCAACCTACGCAGGGAATCTCGACATTATGACCGCCGCCGCAGTTCGCGTGGGCGAAGCAATCGCAACCCACCAGGAGGTATCGGCATGACCGCCGTTGCAACCGAAGCTCCCGCACGTGACTTCCGGCTCATCGACTCGACGTTGCGCGATGGATCACATGCCATCTCACACCAGTACGAAGTTAGTCAGGTGGAGGCGATCGTGCGTGGGCTCGACGCCGCCGGCGTACAGGTCATTGAGGTAGCGCACGGCGACGGCCTTGGTGGATCGTCCTTCAACTACGGATTCAGCAAGGTTAACGAACTCGAGCTCATAGAAGCCGCAGTCAACGCGACAACGAATGCGCAGATCGCCTGCCTACTAGTGCCAGGGATCGGCACGGTCGACGATCTACGTCGCGTTCGTGATCTCGGCGTTGGCGTGGCTCGCATTGCGGTGCATTGCACCGAGGCTGACATCACTGAGCAACATATCAAGATCGCCCATGATCTCGGGATGGAAGCGGTGGGCTTCTTGATGATGTCCCACATGAATACTCCCGAGGGATTGCTCCAACAGGCCCGACTACTTGAGTCGTACGGCGCTGACACGATTTACATCGCCGACTCGGCCGGGGCCATGACGACAAATGAAGTCCGCGCACGCGTCGCCGAAATTGTAGGTGGAATCAACGTTCCACTCGGCGTGCACGCCCACCAAAATCTCCAACTTGCCGTGGCAAACTCGATAGCCGCTTACGAAGAAGGTGCCCGGAACCTTGACGGAACCAGTGCAGGGCTGGGTGCCGGCGCTGGTAACTGCCCAACGGAGATTCTGGCCGCGGTCTGCGAGAAGAACGGCATCAACAGTGGCGTCAATCCACTGGCACTCATGGACGTTGCCGAAGAAATCACGCGTCCGCTCATGCCACGTGCTCAGGTTGTAGACCGTGCAGGTCTGCTCCTCGGCTACGCAGGTGTCTATGGCTCTTTCCTTCTGCACGCGCAAAAGGCCGCCGAACGCTACGGCGTGTCACAGGCAGAGATTCTGCTCGAACTCGGTGCCCGCAAAGCAGTGGGTGGCCAAGAGGACATGATTATCGATGTCGCAGTCGAACTTGCTCGCAAGCATGCTGCGATGGAGGGAACGTCATGAACGACATCGCCCCAATCGCTGAACGTCTACTCAGCGCCGTGCGCAATCGCACCGCGACTGAACCGCTGACTAACACCTGGCCAGATCTCACCATCGACGAGGCACTGACGGTTCAAGACGCAGTTGTCTACGCCCGCGTAGATTCCGGCGCTAAGGTCGTGGGTGCCAAGCTTGGCCTCACCAGCGTAGCCAAACAGCGTCAGATGAAAGTCGATCAACCACTCTTTGGTTGGCTCACCGACGACATGCAGATCGATGTTGGGCAGAGCGTCGAGTGTGGTCGATTTATCCAACCGCGCTGCGAGCCTGAGATCGCGTTCCTTATCAACCGAGATCTTGAGGGGCCTGACGTCACGGCCGCTCATGTTCTGGCCGCGACTGAGGCCGTTTTTGGCGCTATCGACGTACTTGATTCACGCTTCACCGGGTACGCGTTCACATTCAATGACGTCGTTGCTGACAACGCCTCGTCGGCCGCCTTCACCTTGGGCGGCACCTACATCGACCCCAAAGGTATCGACCTACGTCTCACCGGATGTGTCTTTGAGAAGAACGGCGAGCTCATCGCCACGGCTGCGGGGGCCGCAGTACTTGGCCACCCGGCCGCCTCAGTGGCCTGGCTCGTACGTGAGCTGGCACGTCGTGGGCGCGGCTTGACTAAAGGTCAAGTAGTTATGGCCGGAGCGCTCACAGAAGCCATCCCCGTCGCCCCCGGAGATACCGTCGTTGCCCGCTTCGACCGGCTCGGCACCGTCGAGCTCGCCTGCCGCTAAGAGGATCCAATGCCATTTATTCAGGTCACGATGATTGAGGGCCGCACCACCGAGCAGAAACATGCGCTCATGGCCGCCCTCACGCAAGCAGCCGTCGATTCACTCGGCTCCAAACCCGAGAGCGTACGTGTTGCGCTGTACGAAGTTAGCGGTGACGACTGGAGTACCGCCGGCGTCCCCATGTCCGTATCTCGCGCAGCCCACGCCGCAGCCCAAGCCTCTGCCAAGGATGAGTCATGACCACCGAACCCAAGAACGTCCAGCACTTCATCAACGGTGAATTCGTTGACAGTATCGACGGCAAAACCTTCGAATCGATTTCGCCGATCGACAATGCCGTCATCGCCCATGTCGCAGAAGGATCGACAGCGGACGCTGATCGCGCCGTTGAAGCAGCGCGTCGGGCATTCGACGAGGGCCCGTGGCCGAAGATGAGCCCCACCCAGCGTCGCAAAATCATTCACAAGGCGGCGGACAACATCGAGGCACGGCTTGATGAACTCGCCGCGTGGGAGACCCGCGATATGGGTAAGCCGATCGCTGAATCGCGCTCCAAAGATGTACCGCGCACTGCATACAACTTCCGATTCTTCGCCGACTTCGCCGAGCAGCAGCACACTGAAGCGTTCCCCAAGCCCTGGGAGAACGTCTTCACCTACACACTCCGCGATCCGGTAGGCGTCTCGGCGTGTATCTCACCGTGGAACTTCCCGATGATGCTCGCGTCGTGGAAGGTTGCACCGGCACTCGCCTTTGGCAACACCGTCGTTCTCAAACCCGCTGAGCAGTCCCCCGTCACCGCGTCAATTCTGGCGGAATGTTTTGCTGAGGCAGGGATGCCCGAGGGCGTCTTCAATGTCGTTCAGGGGTTCGGCCCCGACGCAGCCGGTGAGCGACTCACGACGCACCCGGGTGTCGATCTCGTTACGTTCACAGGTGAAAGTGCTACCGGCCGCATCATCATGGCCAACGCGGCCCAGACCCTCAAGCGAGTGTCGTTCGAACTTGGTGGCAAAAGCGCGGCCATCGTTATGGAAGACGCCGACATGGATCGTGCCATTAAGGGCACCATCGATGGCATCTTCCGTAATCAAGGTGAAGTGTGCCTGGCCGGTTCGCGGCTGCTCGTTCAGCGCTCCATCTACGACGAGTTCCTAGCCCGCTATATCGAAGCAACTGAGGCACTAATCGTGGGCGATCCACGCGATTCGACAACCCAGATCGGTCCATTGGTTTCCACCGAGCACCTCGATAAAGTCATGTCCTACATAGAATTAGGCCATCAAGAAGGTGCCAAACTCATGACGGGCGGCCAGCGGGTAACGACGGGCGAACTTGCTAAAGGCAATTACGTCGCCCCCACTGTTTTTGCCGATGTCGACAACTCGTGGCGTATCGCCCAAGAAGAAATCTTCGGGCCCGTGCAAGTGGTCGTACCTTTCGACACCGTGGACGACGCCATCGTATTGGCCAATGCCAACCGATACGGGCTCGCGGGACAGATCTGGACGAACAACCTCAACACCGCCCACAAGGTTGCCCAGGAGGTCCGTACGGGCACGATGTGGGTCAACTGCTTCTTCATTCGAGACCTCCGCGCTCCCTTCGGAGGTGCCAAGGATTCCGGTATCGGTCGCGAGGGCGGTAAGTACTCAGAGGAGTTCTTCACTGAGTCAAAGGCTGTCGTCGTTCAGTTCCCGTCATGACCGAGGTGTCGGTCTCGCTCGACGAGGTGATGCAACAAGGGCGTGTCACCACGTCCAGCGAGGGCACGGCAGTTCTCGTCGCACTCATTGATGGCGAGGTCGTCGCATACCAGGACGAGTGCGGCCATCGAGGTAACTCGCTTGCACAGGGTGTTCTGCGCGAGTGCATCGTCACCTGCCCAGCGCATCTCTGGCGTTACGACTTACGCACGGGCGAGCGCCATCACTCCCCCGGTTCACGATTGACGCGATTCAACGTTGAAATCATTGGTGATGCGATCGTGATTGATGTTCCAGCACCGGCCCCAAAACTATCTATCCGCGAAGCACTCCTAGCCGCCGCACGTGAGGAACGCTCATGACAAAAAACCCTTCGATCGACGTTGTGCTTTGGGACATCGGCCAGGTTGTTTACCAAAGCCCCTTTGAGCGATTCACCGAACTCGAAGAGCACACCGGAATGCCCGTCGGCACGCTGCCACGCGGTCCATTCTCATCCGAGGGCGACCCTGCCTACGATCAGGTTGACTCCGGTGAGCGAGACGAGCCTGAGTATTGGCGAGACATCGAAAACCTTGCACGCGAAACTGTCCCGGGCCTGCACATTTATGAATCCTTGCGGGAACTCGGTTGGGAAGGCCGCGGACGACCCGTGGTACTGGGGCTACTCGGCGACATCCCACAGTCATACCGCCAAGCGGTGCTCACCAACGATGCTACGAAGTTTCTTGGCGACGGCTGGAAGCCAACATGGGAGCTAGCGCACTACTTTGAAAACATTGTCGACTCGCTGGACATTGGAGTGCGCAAACCTCTGGTCGAGGCGTACAGCGCGTGTGCACGGATCCTCGATATCGACCCGAGCCGGGTGCTGTTCATTGACGATCTCACCGTGAACATTGATGGCGCGATCGCCGCCGGCATGCAGGGCTTCCGCTTTGAAACCACCGATCCGGCCGGATCGGTTAGTGGGCTTCGCGAACTACTCGGCGTGTAGTTCGTCGTCCATCCTTCGATCACGTATCGATACGAGCCCCATCTAGGGAGTTCGCGCCATCCACAATGAATTCCTTACGCGGCGCTACATCGTTGCCCATCAGCAAATCAAACACTGCCGTGGCTGCGTCGACCTCGGAGATGGTGATGCGGCGAAGGGTTCGGGTCGCCGGATTCATCGTCGTCTCTCGCAACTGGATGGCGTTCATTTCACCTAGACCCTTGTAGCGTTGCGGAGTCTTAAACGGCCGGCCCTTGGCGGTGAGTTCCGCCATCGTCTTTCGGTACTCGTCCTCGGAGTAGGTGTACAGGACCTCGTTCGCCTTGCTACCTGGATTGGTAATGTCGAAGCGGTGCAACGGCGGAACCGCTGCGTACACACGTCCCGCCTCAAGGAGCGGATACATGTACCGATGGACGAGTGTTAGAAGCAGACAGCGAATATGCGCACCATCGACGTCAGCGTCTGACATCAAAATCACCTTGCCGTAGCGCACCTGCTCAAGATCAAAGGTACGTCCTGAGCCTGCACCAATGACCTGAATGATGGACGCACATTCGCTGTTCTTCAGCATGTCGGCCACCGTGGCCTTCTGCGTGTTCAAGATCTTGCCTCGAATAGGCAGCAGCGCTTGAAACTCAGACTCGCGGGCAAACTTCGCCGTGCCGAGCGCGCTGTCGCCCTCGACGATAAAGAGTTCACTTCGTTCGAGATCATCGCTGCGACAATCCACCAATTTCGCAGGTAGCGCGGATGATTCGAGGGCGGTCTTGCGTCGCTGAACGTCTCGGTGGGTGCGCGCCGCCACTCGGGCGCGTGAAGCGTTGGCAATTTTGTCGAGCAGCGCTTTGGTCGCGTTTTTGTCGCCTCGTGGTGGGTTGGTAAACCACTTTGCCAGTTCTTTACTGACGACAGAGCTAACGATTCGCGTTGCGGACGGTGTGCCCAGCACTTCCTTAGTTTGACCTTCGAACTGCGGCTCGGCGAGCCGAACAGTAACCACAGCTGTGAGGCCCTCGGCGATGTCTTCCTTGGTGACGTTGTCTTCGCTCACTTTCAGGATCTTCTGCGCGCGCAACTGGTCATTCATCGTTTTAGTGAGTGCACGTTCAAACCCGGCCAGGTGAGTTCCGCCTTTGGGCGTGGCAATGATGTTTACGAACGAGCGAATTTCCGACTCGTAACCAACGCCCCAACGAACCGCGATATCCACACCGAGCTCACGGTCGACCTCCTGCGAGGTCATATGACCTTTGTCGTCAAGAACGGGAACTGTCTCAGTGAAGTGGCCACTGCCCGTAAGCCGGAGAACTCCGGTCACAGGTTCATCAGATGCCAGATGCTCGACAAACTCGGTGATGCCACCTTTGAAACAGTACGTCTCGTCCAGCGATTCCGACCCACGACGATCTCGAATCGCGATAGATAGGCCAGGCACCAGGAAGGCGGTCTGCCGAGCGCGCGCATGTAACGCGTCTACATCGAACGTGGCTTCCTTAATAAAAATTTGCCTGTCAGCCCAGTACCGCACCCGGGTGCCAGTCATTCCCTTTTTAGCTCGGCCCGCTACGACGAGCCCACTCTTCTTCGAGAACTCAGGGTCAGGACCGTCACCGGCGAAGATCCCAGGAACCCCGCGCTTGAACGACATGGTGTGGATCTTGCCGTCCCGATCAACCTCGACATCGAGCCGCTCCGACAGGGCATTCACCACCGATGCACCGACACCGTGAAGACCACCTGACGCGGTGTATGAACCGCCACCAAACTTCCCACCCGCGTGCAACTTGGTCATGACAACCTCGACACCGGTGAGCTTCGTCTTCGGCTCAATGTCGACGGGAATTCCGCGACCGTCATCATGCACTTCCACCGAACCATCGGAATGAAGGATGACCTCAATCGAGTGCGCGTGACCCGCGAGCGCTTCGTCGACGGAATTGTCGATGATTTCCCACAGACAGTGCATCAGGCCGCGACCGTCGGTGGATCCGATATACATGCCAGGGCGCTTGCGCACGGCATCGAGGCCCTCGAGGACGGAAAGGTTCTTGGCCGAATAACCACCCTGTGCGGCACCACGTCCCTTAGCTGGACGATCAACGGCTTCAGCGGTCATAGTCGGGCATCTCTCCTGAGTTCTCGGTTACAGCGACCGACTCAATCTAACGCTCGCCACCGACTCCACCACGACGTGACACCCCCACGACACTGTGACGTCCATATTGTGGAACAACTAAATCACGCCGATCCGATGCCGATATAAAAAGTACGACACGGGGCAAACAGGTGACCGCCCTGCTACTGGCCGTGTCGCTGTTCATGTGGTTGGGTGATGTACATCACGATAGAACTACGCAATGGGCGAACAGGGAATGTCAGGGCTGCCCACTGCGTTAGAACGTGCGAGGATAAAGACGATCTGGAGGAGAACACCATGACAACCACCCTCAGCCCGTCCACCCCGCTCACCGCGATCGACCGCTGTGACCGATGTGGCGCGCAGGCCTACGTCCGTGTGACGTTGACCGCCGGTGGTGACTTGCTGTTCTGTGGCCACCACTTCCGCGAACACGAAGCACGGATTCGCCCACTAGCCTCAAACGTGCTCGACCAGACCGCTGAACTGTCGTCTCCAAGCGTTCCGTCAACTGACGACCTGTAAGCCACAGGAGGGCAGTTGATGCCCGCATGGGGTGAAGCCCTAGTTTTTGTGGCTTGCATCTTCGGCATCATTGGCACGATCCTTCCCATCCTGCCGGGACATCTGCTTATCGGTTCGGCAATAGCGATCTGGGCGATAGTAGAAAGATCGTGGGTTTCGAGTGCGGTCGCAGCCTGCGCAATCGCGGTCTTACTTGTCGGGTCAGTGTTGACGTACCTCATCCCCGGTAAACGCATGAACGAGGCCGGTGTACCTGGGACAACAATTCTGATCGGTTCTGTCGCAGGGATTTTCGGCATGTTTGTCGTGCCCGTCGTTGGGCTACCGCTGTTCTTTATTCTCGGGGTTTATAGCACCGAGGTGATTCGGCTGCGTTCCCACAATGACGCAACTCCATCAACGATTGAGGCCGTGAAGGGTGCAATTGTTTCGACCGCGATCTGTCTGACCGCGGCAGGACTAGCAACAACCATCTGGGCCATTGCGGCCGTTCTAACCTAACGACGCCGATCGTGGACGCACGGGCTGCGGATCCGCAATACGGGACACGTGCAGACACCTGGGGAACGCTTTGGCACAGTGAGGTCATGAGCAGTCGTCCTGAAATCGGCACGAGCGTAATTGCCAATGGCATCGTCACCAACTATTTGACAGCTGGCGCCGGCGATCCCGTGGTGCTCATTCATGGTTCCGGGCCTGGGGTGTCCGCGTATTCGAACTGGCGATTAACCCTTCCTGCCCTGGCCGAGGATTTCACCGTTTATGCGCCGGATGTCGTGGGCTTCGGCTTTACAGATCGGCCGTCGGACATCGTCTACTCCATGGACACGTGGGTCGAGCATCTCATTGGTTTCCTCGACGCTTTGGGTCTGCCCCAAGCGCACTTCGTAGGTAACAGCTTCGGCGGTGGTCTCGCATTGCGAACGGCAGCCATTCACCCCGATCGAGTCGGGCACCTCGTGCTCATGGGTAGCGTGGGTGCGCCATTCACGCTGACTTCAGGCCTTGATGCAATTTGGGGTTACCAGCCCAGTGTGGTCAATATGCGAGCACTGTTAGACGTATTTGCCTACAACAAGAACATCGCGACTGAGGAACTGGCTGAATTGCGCTACCACGCAAGTATCGAAACCGGAGTGCAGGAAGCCTTCAGTGCGATGTTCCCCGCACCACGACAGGATTCGGTTGACGCGATGGTTACCGACGACGCGTTACTTTGCCAGCTGCCACATCGGACGCTGGTCATTCATGGCCGCGAGGACGAGGTCATCCCCGTTACATGCTCACAGCACCTGGCGTCCGTGATTCCCAACTCCCAATTGCACATCTTCGGCAAATGCGGCCATTGGACGCAGATCGAATACACCGCAGAGTTCAACGCCCTCGTTCGCAATTTTCTCGGCCAAACGCTGAACGGTTGATCTGCTGCTCAGGTGGGCGCCACACACGTGCGGTTGCGGCAACGATGCGAATCAGGCTGGGACGACAGGCAGTAAAGCCGCCAGTGAAGCGCCCTTTTCTTCCGCGGCCCTCTGGCGTTCCTCGGAGACATAGCCGTAGTCAGTGGTGCGCTGACGAACCGGACGACCAATTCCCGCTGCGATCTCAGCGATTTCTCTCGGAGTCTTCGCTGATCCGAACTCAGAGCCCGCCATTCGGGAAATCGTCTCCTCCATCAACGTCCCGCCAAGGTCGTTGACCCCACCATTGAGAACAACACGACAACCGTCCTCACCCAATTTCACCCACGACGTCTGAATGTTCTTGATCTGACCATCGAGGATCAGCCTGGCCATGGCATGAACAGCTCGGTTATCACGCATCGTCGGGCCTGTACGGGCCAAACCAGCCAGGTAGATAGGGGAATTCGTATGGATGAATGGCAGTGCGACGAACTCGCTGAATCCCCCGCTCTCAGACTGCAGCCGGGCTAACAATTGCAAATGTGCAACCCAGTGTCGGGGCGCATCGACATGGCCGTACATCATCGTGCTTGTCGTGGGAATCCCTACACGGTGAGCGGTTTGTACGACCTCGATCCACTGGGCGGTGGGGAGTTTGCCCTTCGTCAAAACCCAGCGGACTTCGTCATCGAGGATTTCCGCCGCGGTACCTGGAAGGGAGTTAACTCCAGCTTCCTTAGCTGCGATCAAGAACTCTTCGATCGACAGTTCAGCTCGTGCCGCCCCGTTGATGACCTCCATCGGGGAATAGGCATGCAGGTGAATGTCAGGTGCTCCCGCCTTGATGGCCCTAGCCAAGTCAAAGTACGCCGATCCTGGAAGCTGCGGATCGATACCACCCTGCATGCAGATTTCGGTTGCACCAACCTCCCACGCCTGAGCAGCCCGCTGCGTGACTTCGTCAAGCGACAGGCTGTATGCATCTGCGTCCGTCCGGCGCTGCGCAAACGCACAGAAGCGACAACCGGTGTAGCACACGTTCGTAAAGTTGATGTTTCGATTGACGACGTACGTAACTTCATCACCGACGCGATCACGGCGAACATCATCAGCTATCGAACACAGTGCTTCGAGCGCGTCACCTTCGGCGTTCATGAGCACTAAGCCCTCATCGAACGTCAGGCCCGACGGTGAACGCTCGGCACTGCGCAGCGCCGCCGCCATGTCACCGTCGATGCGTTCGGGAGCTGATCGGTCAATTAGGGCACTGGTCTCGCTGAGCGCGGCCCAATCTCCGTACACCTCATCGAAGTCTTCACGGCGGTCGGTTCGACGACCCTCTGCATCAATCTCGGTGTGCAGATCGGTACGACCCGTTGATTCGAGAGCGGCGTCTGGCTCCTGCCAAGGCAGGCCGACGGGATTGCGACCTTCCACGGCCAGACCTGATTCGTCCGCAAGTGCCCGGACATGTGGCACAACGCGTGGATCGATCCACGGCTCTTCACGACGGACGAACTCTGGGTGCGCGGTTAACCGCTCGCGCAGGGTGAACCCAGCGGCCGCGGTGCGGGCCGTTAGATCATCAAGATGTGGCCAGGGCCGCTCAGGATTGACGTGATCAGGTGTGAGCGGTGAAACGCCACCCCAATCGTCAATTCCTGCTGCGATGAGCCGCTCAAGTTCGTTGGTATCAGTGAGATTCGGCGGAACTTGAAGGCGCATTTTCGGTCCAAGCACGACACGAGCCGTAGCCACCGCAGCGATGTACTCCTGAAGTTCCAGGTCGTCAGCCGAACGCATGGCAGTGTCGGGCTTCGCGCGGAAATTCTGCACGATGACCTCTTGGATATGACCATAGGCACGCGCAATGCGTCGAAGTTCAATGAGTGATCCAGCACGCTCGGTCAGATCCTCGCCGATACCAACGAGAATCCCCGTCGTGAACGGAATTGTGTGACGACCAGCATCTTCCAGAACTCGGATGCGCACTGCTGGTTCCTTGTCAGGTGAACCAAAGTGCGCACCACTCGGCTCTGACCATAACCGTGTTGCCGTTGTCTCAAGCATCATGCCCATCGACGGAGCAACGGGCTTGAGTCGCTGCAATTCCGACCATGACATCACGCCCGGGTTGAGGTGCGGAAGCAAACCGGTTTCTTCAAGAACACGAATTGCCATGGCTCGCACGTAAGAAAGGGTGTCGTCGTATCCCTGTTCCTCAAGCCATTCAGCGGCCTGCGACCAACGCTCCTCGGGACGATCCCCCAGGGTGAAGAGCGCCTCCTTGCACCCCATGGCAGCCCCAGCTCGAGCGATCTCCAAGACCTCATCCTCGGAAAGGTACGGTGCCGGCAGCCTGCCTGGAACAGTGGCGAACGTGCAGTAGTGACAACGATCACGGCACAGCCGAGTGAGCGGGATGAAAACCTTGCGCGAGTAGGTAATGATCCCGGGCCGTCCGGCCGATTCCAGACCCTGATCGCGCAAACGCGCGGCGACGGCAGAGAGCGCTTCGAGGTCTTCATCCCGGGCGCTGAGAAGCTCTGCAACCTCATGTACATCGAGGGTCTTGCCAGACTCAGCACGAGCCAGCGCCCGGCGCATCCCGGTGGTTGTCATCCTCTAACCGCCTTCATGATGTGTGTGTAGTGATCAGGATCGATTCGAGCATCGATAAGCAGAGGCCCATCACCCATCGATTCACACGCGATAGTAACGTCCTCAACTGTTGTTACGGTGACAGATGGCACGCCCATTGCACGCGCAATTCCAGCGAAGTCCACACGCGCGTAGTTGACCGCACCAGCACCGCCTTGGTTCGCCTCCTGTTTCAACTTAATCAGGGTCAAGGTTGCATCGTTGAAAACCACGACCGTGATCGGAAGATTTGCCCGTGCGAGAACTTCCAACTCGGCAAGTACCATCCCTATTCCGCCATCACCCGTGAACGCAATCACTCGTTCACCTGGATGCGCAAAGGCAGTACCAATCGCGGCGGGTAGCGCAAATCCCATCGTGGCTAAGCCGTTGGAAATGAGTACGCGGTTCGGCTCATCAGCTGGCCATAACGGCATGACAGCCAGCATGTGCGCACCTGCGTCGACGGTCACGCGGGCGTTAGGCGCGCACTCACGAACCGCCAGCACGAGATTCTGAGGCGTCAGGCTGGCATCGTCGGTAACCAGCGCGTCAACACGTCCCGCCCACCAGTCGTTGCCAGCCGTTGGCGACCACGCCGTGTCATACGAGGCATCGCGTGCCGGCAAGGTTTGCGCATAGGACCCAACGACGAGTTGTGCGCCGCCAAAGTAACCGATATCCGCATGTGCTGAGTGAAAGATCACCACCGGCGCTTGCGATGGCCAGCCGCCGGGCATGGGTTCGATCGAATCAAGGCCAACCCCGACGATCAGATCCGCCTCTTCCAACAGGGGCGAGTCAGCCTTCACTCCGGTGTACAGCCCTGCATTGGATGGCCAGTCGGCTGGAATCACGCCCAACGCCTGATAGGTGGACATGATCGGGGCTTGCACTCCTGAAAGTGCCTGTCGCACAACGTCGTGATGATGCACCGCATCCTCACCCACGATGAACAAGGGTTTACGCGCAGACGCGATCAGCTCATGTGCACGTAGGATCTCGTCGTTAGGTGAATCCATCGGATGATCGCTATCCGGAGCCACAGTCCCCGTGGCCGTCGCATCGAAGGCCACGTGAACGCCGCCCGCCGGAGCCGCTCGCGCAACCTCAATGGCGGCACGAACCGTGGCCGCAGGCTCATGCGAGCCGAGAGTTCCACTCCACTTGGCAATCGCGCCTGCCGCAGCAACCTGATCTAGGCGTTGGTGGCCCACTCGTGGGGCAGCCGCCTGCGACACGGTGTCGCTCACGAGCATTAAGGGATAGCGATCGAGTGTGGCCTGGGCAAGCCCGTTGTACGCACTGGTAAAGCCAGGGCCACGCGTCACAATGGCGACACCGAGAGTGTTGGTGAGTCGTCCGAACGTGCCCGCCATGATGCAGGCAGCTGTTTCGCCGTGCGCAAGGGTAAAGGCAATGCCGTGTTCGGCTGCCGCACCGATCATGTCAAGGTTTGGGCCGCCGCCGGGCACACCAAATATCCGTCTAACCCCCGCGTCAGCTAACTCTTGCGCCCACACGTGGGCTAGGTCGCGACTCATTCGTCCACTCCTTGATCGGTCGACGGACTCAAACGATCCGCCCGGGGCAACCATTCAACGTCCCGGGAATGTTCTCCCAGTAAAGGGGCACGCGTGAATTCGCCACGGATTGTTGAACTGAACTTAACCGGCGAACCAACGATCTGCATGTCCACGCCATCAGGATGCTCGACAGTCACCACCATGTCCCTGGCTGCCACGTGTGGGTCGTTGGCTATGTCTGAGGCCTTGTTGACGGGGCCACATGGGATGACGCCGGCCAGCGCCTGCACCACGCCGGCTGTAGTGAGCGATGCCGACCACGACTCGACGAGGTCGTACGTGCGGGCTGAATGCGCTAGACGTTGATTATTCGTCGCAAAGTCAGGGTCAGATCCGTACTCTGGTTTGCCCATGATGTCGGTGAGCAATCGCCAGTGATGATCAGAAGGCGCTGCGAGTGCAACGAATCCGTCGGAAGTGGACACGACGCCATAGGGACACAGCAATGGGTGCGTGTTGCCCTGAGGTTCGGGATCGCGTCCGGTCAGCGAATGCTGGTAGATGATTCTTTCAGTTAGTGAAAGAACGGCGTCGTACATCCCAACGTCCACGAGCTGACCTTCACCCGTGTGCTCGGCATGACGCACTGCCGCGAGAATGCCAGTGGCGGCCAGGGCCGCCGGGAAAATATCGCCGACTCCAGGGCCGACCTTCACGGGATGCTGCGCATCCGTTCCCGTCACGCCAAGGATTCCACCCATTGCTTGGGCGATGATGTCGAATGCTGGCCAGTCGTCGTAGGGACTCTTGCCGGTGCGCGGATCACCAAAACCTCTAATGCACGCGTAGACCAAACTCGGGTGACGCTCGTGGATTTCTTCATAGCTAAATCCGAATCGGTCCATCACCCCTGACCTGAAATTCTCAACCAGCACATCGGCTTTGGCGATGAGGTCCCACAGCACCTGCTGGTCGACGGGGTCCTTGAGGTCAAGTGCGACACTGCGTTTGTTGCGATTCATACTGGCGAAGTAACCGCCATACTCATCGCTACCTGCTGCCCCGTTCGGAAACGGGCCCCATAGTCGTGCTACATCCCCAGTAAGTGGCTCGACCTTGATGACGTCAGCGCCCATGTCGGCTAGAAGCATGGTCGTGTAGGGGCCCGATAAGACCTGTGTCAGGTCGAGCACTCGCAATCCATCGAGAGGACCGGGCACGGTTGATCCAAACTGTCTACACTTTGAGGTGGGCTCCGCTAGGCTACTGGTCACGACACGGGCACGCTAGGTCTAGCGCGACGGATCGAATGGGTTTAGAGTCCACGCAAGTGTCTGCATTCGCAGATGTCGTTGAAAACGGGAGTTACGTATGGCAATTAAAGTAGCCAAATTCCGGGATGTGTCTGCGGGCACGCAGCCGGGTCAGTTCATGATTGGGGACCGCGAGCAGGTCCACAGTCTTGAGGACCTGGACCCTACCTTCAAGATGTTGATCGACGACCCGGTCACGGCCGCCATCGGAGTTATCAGCCCGAGCGGCCTGATCAACCTGACTCCGGTCTGGTTCTCGTACGCGGGCGACAAGGTGCTGTTGAACCTTGCCGAGCACCGCAAGAAGACCGACTGGATTCGTATCAACCCGAACGTTACGTACCTGCTGGTGAACCCGAATAATGCGTATCACTGGTTGAGCCTCAAGTGCACCGTCGCACGGGAAATCCACGAGGACGATCCCGAAGAGGGCGCCCGCGTGACCGAGCACCTGAACAGCATCTGGCGTAAGTACATCGGTCAGGGCGACGAGTACATGTTGCGCGATCCAGGCATGAACGAGCGTCGCGTGCTGTTCGAGTTGGATGTCACGCAAATCGCAACTTTCGGTGTCCCGTAAATCGAGGGTTGAGCACTTTCAACATTGTTGAGGGGTCGTCGGTCGCAGTGCGACGGGCGACCCCTCATCCGCTAGTAATCCCCAACATGTGAGGAAAGTGAGATACGTGACGACGTGGCCGCAGGTGGCAATTGCAGGTGGGAGCCTCGGGGGCCTAACAGCAGCACTCCTACTGCGAGACCTTGGCTGTGATGTGGATGTGTACGAACGGTCAGAGGCTGTTCTGACAGCTCCAGGAGCCGGTATTGCCGTGCTGGCGCAGACCTCGCGCTATCTCGAGGAACGACTCGGAATGCCCGTTGACTCGTTCTGCTCGAGTACCAACAACATTACGTTCTTTCACGCTGATGGAAGCATCGAGAAGTCCATCCCCCACCGCTATCACTTCGCCGCATGGAACACGATCTATCGGCTGCTCCATCGCGCATTCGGCGATGACAGATACAGAATGGGTGTCGAGGTCGCGAGTTTTGAAAACACTCCGGGCGCGGTCACCGTGAACTTCTCTGACGGAAGCTCCCGCGATGTTGACCTACTTGTGTGCGCTGACGGCATCCGATCGATGGCACGTGCGGCGTCGCTGCCAGGTGTCAAACCTGAGTACGCCGGCTATGTGGCCTGGCGTGGCACAGTTCCAGAATCACAGCTTTCAGGTGCCACCTATGCGGCACTGCACGACTCCA
This sequence comes from uncultured bacterium, assembly GCA_903826575.1. Taxonomy (GTDB): domain Bacteria; phylum Actinomycetota; class Actinomycetes; order S36-B12; family CAIYMF01; genus Longivirga. Next base: position 26,919 of record CAIKEU010000085.1, on the reverse strand, counting down.
TCTCGTATCAGGTGATTGATCATGGCCACATCCTGATTTACCCCATCCCCGATGAGACCGGTGACATCCGTCCAGGGCACCGCCTCATGAACATCGTGTGGTACTACAACGCCGATGAGCAGACCCAACTGCCCCGGTTGTTGACCGATCGTACGGGTTTTCGTCAGGGTGTCTCAGTGCCACCGGGCTTCCTCGATCTCGATGTTCAACAAGAGGTCAAGGACTTCGCATCGTCCGTCTTGGCACCACAGTTGGCTGAGGTCGTCACGAGTATTGACGACATCTTTTTGCAGGCAGTCTTCGACATCGAAGTACCGCAGATGGCCTTCGGCAGGGCGTGCATCATGGGTGACGCAGGCTTCGCGGCTCGTCCACATGCGGCTGCGGGAACGGCGAAGGCCGCGCAGGATGCATGGGCATTGGCCGAAGAGTTAGAGCGCGCCAACGGCGATGTGCCAGCAGCCCTCAATGTGTGGCAGTCCCGGCAATTGGAAATGGGCCGAAACCTCGTGGCCCGAACCAAGGCCACCGGTGAAGCGTCACAGGTGCACGGTACTTTCGGTCCTGATTGGCCGACCCTGATCTTCGGACTCTACGCCCCGGGACACTAGACATGACTGAAACAATTCGCGATTACGCCTCGATCATCAATGGGGCTGACGTCACAGCGCACGAGTGGATCGAGGTTCTCAACCCGGCCTCCGCAATTCCGTTCGCCCGAGTACCCGCCGCCGGAGCAGATCACATTGATGCCGCTGTAAAGGCAGCCCGGGCAGCGGCACCGGATTGGGCAGCGACTCCCCCTGCGGTTCGAGGACGACTTCTGCGAGAGATGGCTCGACTCATTCTTGAACGCCGCGAAGAGCTCGCGATCATGGAGAGCACCGACACGGGCAAGCCACTGCGTCAGGCACGCGCCGATGTGGACGTAACCGCGCGATATTTCGAGTTCTACGCTGCGGCTGGAGAAACCCTGTTCGGCGACACGATGTCGATAAATCCAGATCACTTTGCCTACACGATTCGTCAGCCGTTCGGCGTTGCCGGGCATATCGTTCCGTGGAATTACCCGCTTCAAATCAGTGCGCGAACAGTAGCGCCGGCGCTTGCGGCCGGGAACACTTCTGTCCTTAAGCCCGCAGAGGAAGCGCCGATGGGCGCGATCATGTTGGCGCAGATCGCACGAGATGCCGGTGTTCCTGCGGGTGTCTTCAACGTCGTTACTGGATACGGACACGAGGCCGGCGCGGCACTATCCGCGCACCCTGGAATCAGCCACTTATCCTTCACCGGCTCCAACGAGGTCGGCGAACTGGTGGCAATTGCTGCGGCACACAACCATGTGCCCGTTGTCATGGAACTTGGTGGCAAGTCCCCGAACATTGTGTTCGAGGACGCAGACCTTGATGCAGCGATTCCAATGATCGTGAACGCGATTGTGCAAAATGCGGGTCAAACCTGTTCCGCCGGGTCTCGCCTGCTCGTGCAGCAGTCGATCCACGCCGACGTTATCGCCCGGCTCACTACAGCCTTCACCAACATCAGAGTCGGAGTCGGCCTCGACGATCCAGAGCTTGGTCCACTCATCTCAGCCAAGCAGCGAGATCGGGTGCTTTCGCTCATTGCTGGTGTTGTAGCCGACAATCAGGGCACTGTACGCACCGGCGGCTCAGTGCCACCGCACCTGGCAGAGCAAGGCTATTTCGTTGAGCCGACTCTCATTGATGATGTTGATCCCACGGCACAGATCGCACAAGTCGAAGTCTTCGGACCCGTCTTGGTCGTCACGAGTTTCGCTGACGAAGGCGAGGCCCTGAAACTCGCTAACTCAACCGATTACGGACTCATCGCTGGGGTGTGGACTCGTGACATTGGTCGCGCACATCGCATGGCCCGCGGAATTGAAGCTGGCCAAGTGTTCGTCAATACGTACGGTGCTGGCGGTGGCGTCGAACTGCCGTTCGGTGGTGTAAAAAAGTCCGGCCATGGACGCGAAAAGGGCGTTGAGGCGATCATCGGTTACACCCAAGTCAAGTCTGTTGTGGTTCGGATCTGATTGCCGTGGCGGCCACCCAACCCCTCATCCCAGACGACGTAGAGGTCGCGCCCGACAACTCACCCGAAGCGATCTATGACGTCCTACGACGTGCGATCTTGTCTGGTCAGATCGCGGCCGGCTCGGACCTTGTCCAAGCCAAGGTCGCGGCGGAATTCGGAGTAAGTCGAGGACCGGTACGAGAAGCCTTCCGGCTGCTTCAGCGAGAAGGCCTGATCGTCTCCCAAGTGAACATTCGGGCCCGGGTCTCGGAGTTATCGGCGCAGGAAGTGGATCATCTCTACGGACTTCGGGTGGTTAACGAAGCCTTGGCGCTGCGGGTGAGCGTGCCTCGTTTTAGTGCCGATGAACTAGAACGCCTAGACGAACTTGCCCAGGCAATCGCAAGCTCAAAGCCCGAAAAATTCGACGAGTGGGAAAGCCTGCACGAACAATTCCATCAGCTTCTCATCGCTCATTGCGGTTCCAGTCTCCAGACCTCATTGACGCTGTGGAGCGACTTCACCGAACGCTATCGTCGTGTTTACGTTGCAGATCGTTCCGGAGCGTGGATTCTCGGCTCGCGCGAGCATCTTCTCGTAGCGCAGGAATGCGCGAATCGTAACGCCGACGCCGCAGTCAATATTCTCGCCGAGCACCTTGGTCGCGCCGGTTTGACGCTGATGGCCATGATTGACCCTCGACACGAGCCGATGCTCGTGCGAGCCGCCATGGAGCAAGTGACCACCAGAACGTAAACCTCTCTGATCAGCATGGTGGGGCCGAAGACTTCCGGCCCCACCATCATTCATTCTGATCCCCTGCTAGGGAACGATGGCGCTTACACGCGTTGACCAGTTCGCCAACGTGGTGCGGGTTCCGCCACAAGTTCTGTCGACCATGAACTCTTCGACGGTACACGTTTGGGCAATGTACTCATTTGCCACCCAAATCGTGCCACTTGGAGTGGAGACCGCAGCTGAGTAGTCACCCCAACGCTCCACACCATCAGCAGGCACACCTGGCGGGAAGCCCGCTGCGTAGCCGGTGAATCCGTCGGCCGGACCCGCACCCGCACCAGCGATTTGCAGACGACCAAATGCACTACCCCCGTAGACCGCATAGGCCGCACTTGGGTAGTAGTCGTGACCGGACAGAGTGACCGCGATGACAGCCTTGCCTGCCGGGGTAACTCCGATTGACGGGAACAATACGTTGTTGCCGGCAATCGAGATGTAGCCCTGATCCTGCACCTGGGCCGCTAACTTGGCCGTGGATCCGGTCTGCTCGGCCTGTGCCGAAACACTAAACCACGCTACGCCGGCCCTTTGGGCACTGCCTTGGGACACCACAGTGTTGAGACCGGCCCACAGCCGTCCATGCGCGTAGACGACCTGCTGCATACGGTCGTCGTTGGTGTTCAGGGTGTTCATTGGCTGGTTCGCCGGGTCACCGTAGAAGTAGTTATCACCCCACGTACCGAATGGACGGCTGCCGTCCTTCTGGTCGGCAACTGGAGGCTGCCCGTAGCTCTCGCTGGGGATCACCCGGCTGGTCAGAGTGACGTTCGGATGAGCGGTCGTCAGTGAACGAGTATTGGTGAGCGACCACACAGCAATACGGTTATCAACCGTACCGGTGTAATCGAGGGCCGACATGAGGTACTCAGTGCCGTTGTTGGCAGACGAGTAACTTGCCGACGTCGGTGAGGTGGCCGGCTGAACAGAATAGGCAGGATAGGCGCCCAGCGGGACGTTGTCCCACAGTTGGACGGCTGGTGACTGTCCTCGCTCAAGGGCAGCCTTAGACATCGCGTAGAGCTGGGCTCCGTTGAAACCGCCGGCTACACCGAACTCGTTGTTGCTGACGTAGAAGCCGTAGCGATCGGCACCAATCAATGGTTGATCACCAAAGCATGGGCAGTTCGCATGGCTCGGCGTTCCGCCCGTGCCATCGTTGGTTGTGTTCAACCAGTATATATTCCAAGCACCCGTCGGATCGCCCGTGACTGACGTGGCGATCAGGGTGTACGTGTTGGTACTTGGCGCGGCATCCTGTTCAAGGATCGTCATGAAGTAGTGGCCAGTATCGGTGTCGTAGTAGCACTTCGGATCTGAGGTGAACTCCCCGACCACCCCGGTAGTGCGATCGAACTCGGCCGAAAGCCCGAAGAACGAGTTGACATCAACAACTCCAGAGAGTGGAGCGCCCTTGGCCGAGTAGACCTGAATAGCGGTGTTGACCCCCTCGATGATTCCACCAGGACCGGCACATAGACCCTGATCCGGTGGCTCGAGACTGAACTGGTTCCCACCATTGGCGTACCGTTGATCAAAGTGATTCAGGCCCTCAAAGCTAACTTTGAGAGCGCTCGAGCCTGAGCCGACCGCAGTAGTGGCGGGTCGCGGAACAACCGCCCCACCGGGCTGATCGGTAATCGGTGCGGCAGCGCGGCTGTACTCGTGGTCCACGGCGAACTCATTCGTCGGCGACCACGTCGGTGTGCCTTGACGAGTCGACACCTTCGACAAAACCGAGGTTCCACGGAACGTCAGCGGTGTGTTTCCGGCGGCAGACGCAGCCTCATTTGCACCACCAATGACCAAACCGGAGGCGATCACCGCCGCGGCTCCGATAACCGCGATTAGCTTACGCATAGAGACTTCCTCTCGACGGGAGTGTAGTTGTCTACACAGGTAACCCGTTACTACCGGAGGTCTCGCACCAGAGCAATAGGAATGCGCGAAAGTTTCCCAAATGGAAGCAGAGGCGAGAAAAAATAACGGAGGGTGACGATTGACATCACCCTCCGTTTGCAAACTGGGTCTGACTTAGCCGTCCTCGCCGGCGAATACCGATGAATCAGCGAAGGCCGGCTGCTCTGGAGTGACTCGCTCGAGTGCTGCATAAACCGCTGGCGAGATGTCACTCGCACCCGTCGATGCATACTCGATGATGTCCGCCTTCATACTTGGCGTCCAGAACATTGTCAGGTGTGTGTAGACAGCTTCCACCGCGATATCGAATGACTCCGATTCGTTGTGAGTCGCGATCTGATTCGCCATGCGCACGAGAGCTTCGATCGCGTGTGCACGTGCAGAACCCTCGTGGATTTCAAGGCCAAGATCTGCCGGTGAGGCAAGTCCGCCCTCGGTCAACGTGGGACGAACTTCAACTGCGGTCACCTTGTACTCGGGACAGTTAGTTGCCCAATCCGAGTAGTCAGTCGTGATGACGTTTGCACCTGAGGTTGGGTAGTGGAACGTCGTGTAGACAACACCCGCGGGAACCCTGTCAGTGACCGTGGCGCGCATAATCGTTTTACCAACGCGACTATTCAGCTCGACCCAGGAGCCATTGGTGATTCCACGCATCTGAGCGTCGGACTCGTGAATTTCCAGCAGATCTTCACCGTGCCACTCGATGTTCGGAGTGCGACGGGTTTGGGCCCCGACGTTGTACTGCGACAGGATGCGACCAGTCGTGAGCAGCAGCGGGAACTTGCGGTTGCTGCGCTCCATTGTCGGTACATACTGCGTCTCCATGAAGCGACCCTTGCCACGCACGAACGCTTCCTTATGCATGATGGGCGTTCCACCATGCTCGACGTCGGTGACGGGCCACTGAAGGCTGCCCGCGGCATCGAGACGCGAGAAGGACACACCCTTGAACGTCGGCGTTGATGCAGCGATCTCGTCCATGATCTGCGACGAGTGGTCGTAGTGCATCGGGTAACCAACAGCGGTAGCAAGAGCGCACGTAACTTCCCACTCATGCATGCCTGTGCGCGGTGCCATCACCGGGCGAACGCGGTTGATGCGACGTTCGGCGTTGGTGAAGGTTCCGTTCTTTTCAAGGAACGACGTACCGGGCAGGAATACGTGAGCGAATGAAGCAGTCTCGTTCAAGAACAAGTCCTGCACGATCACCATGTCCATCGCCGCAAGCGCTGCCATGACGTGCTTAGTATTCGGATCAGACTGAGCGATGTCTTCGCCTTGAACGTAGATACCGCGGAACTCGCCAACGAGGGCGGCGTCCAACATGTTCGGAATGCGCAAACCTGGTTCGGACTGAAGAGCGGTGCCCCACAGTTCTTCGAACTGGAGACGAACGGTGTCATCCGACACGTGACGGTAGCCACTGAACTCATGCGGGAATGAACCCATGTCACATGAGCCTTGAACATTGTTCTGTCCACGAAGCGGGTTAACACCCACGCCCTCGCGACCAATGTTGCCCGTGAGCATCGCCAAGTTGGCCATACCCATAACCATGGTCGAGCCCTGGCTGTGCTCTGTGACGCCGAGGCCGTAGTAGATCGCTCCGTTCTTACCGGATGCGAATAGGCGAGCCGCCGCTCGAATGTCTTCGGCCGGAACACCAGAGGCAATCGACATTGCATCTGGACTGTTCTCTGGTCGCTTGATGAAGTCGACCCATTCGGCGAACGACTCGGTGTCGCAACGCTCGTCGATGAAGGCTTGATCATGCAGGCCTTCGGACACGATTACATGTGCCAGCGCGTTGATAACAGCAACGTTGGTGCCCGGCTGCAACGGCAGGTGGTAATCGGCCTCGATATGAGCAGACTTCACCAGATCAATACGACGGGGATCGACGACGATGAGGTTCGCACCCTGGCGTAGTCGACGCTTCATTCGCGAGGCAAACACCGGGTGGGCATCGGTTGGGTTGGCACCGATCACCATGATGACGTCGCTCTTAGCAACGGACTTGAAGTCCTGCGTGCCGGCCGACGTACCGAAAGTCTGCTTGAGACCGTAACCGGTTGGCGAGTGACAAACGCGTGCACACGTATCGACGTTATTGTTACCGAAGGCAGCACGAATCATCTTCTGAACAACGAAGACCTCTTCGTTGGTGCAGCGTGAGGACGTGATGCCACCGATGCTGTTGACGCCATAGGCGTCCTGAATCTTCTTGAGGCCGGCAGCCGCGTAAGCGATTGCTTCGTCCCACGACACAACGCGCCAATCGTCAGTGATCTTTTCGCGGATCATCGGCTCCAGCTGGCGGTCATCGTGGGAGGCATAACCCCAAGCGAAGCGGCCCTTAACGCAGGAGTGACCCTCGTTGGCTCCACCCTTCTTGGATGGAACCATGCGAACGACCTCGTCGCCACGCATTTCGGCGCGGAACGAACAGCCGACACCGCAGTAGGCACAGGTAGTTTCAACCGAACGCGTGGGCGTACCGAGCTCGATGACATTCTTTTCCTGCAAGGTCGACGTGGGGCACGCCTGAACACAGGCACCGCAGGAAACACATTCACTGTTCATGAACAGGTTGCCACCGGGGCTAACCTTGGACTCGAATCCGCGACCCTGAATCGTCAGAGCGAAGGTTCCCTGAACCTCACCACAGGCGCGCACGCAACGGCTACATGCGATGCACTTGGACTCATCGAACGAGAAGTACGGGTTGCTGTCGTCCGTGGGTGCATCGAGGTGATTCTTGCCCTCGTAGCCGTAGCGAACATCGCGCAGACCAACGACGCCGGCCATGTCCTGAAGTTCACAGTCGCCATTGGCCGGACAGGTAAGGCAGTCGAGAGGGTGATCGGAGATGTACAACTCCATGACGCCCTTGCGAAGCTTGTCCAACTTCGCAGTCTGAGTGTGGACCACCATGCCGGGCTCACACGGCGTCGTACACGACGCGGGGGTGCCGCGGCGGCCGTCGACCTCGACCAAGCAGAGTCGGCAGGAGCCGAATGCTGCCAACGAATCAGTCGCACACAACTTCGGGACTGGCAAGCCAACCTCGGCCGCGGCACGCATGATCGACGTGCCAGCCGGCACATCGACGGGATGCCCGTCGATGGTGACGCTGATCGTCTCGCTCGCGTTCGACGCTGGTGTTCCGTAATCGGTATCACGCATGAGTGTCATCGCTGAAAATCCTCCGGAAAGTGCCGCAGGGCGCTTTGAACAGGCATCGGAGTGAGCCCACCCATCGCGCAGAGCGAACCGTCTGTCATTAGTTCACACAGGTCATTTAAGAGTACGAGATTGTTTGCCCTATCGACACCCTCACGGATTTTGTCGATAGTTTCGACTCCGCGTGTGGAACCGATTCGGCACGGTGTGCACTTACCGCACGACTCTTTCGAACAGAACTCCATGGCGAATCGTGCCTGGAGTGACATATCCACGGTTTTGTCAAAGATCACGATTCCGCCGTGCCCAACCATTCCCCCGGCCGCAATCATTGATTCGTAATCAAGGGATACGTCGAGTTTGTCCGCCGGGAAGTACGCTCCGAGCGGCCCACCAACCTGAACGGCCCGCACGGGAAGACCGCTACGTGTTCCACCGCCATAGGTTTCGACGAGTTCGGCAAGGGACACGCCAAAGCCGGTCTCGACGATGCCACCGCGCGCGACATTGCCCGCGATTTGGAAGATTTGCGTGCCACGTGAGCGTTCGGTGCCGTAGGACTGGTACGCCGCCGAGCCGTCGGCCAAAATCGCCGGGACTGACCCAAGTGTCATCACGTTGTTAACGAGAGTTGGCTTTCCGAACAGACCCTCTAGTGCAGGGATTGGCGGCTTTGCGCGCACCATTCCTCGCAAACCCTCGAGACTGTCGATCATCGCAGTCTCTTCGCCACAGATGTAAGCACCGGCACCGACTCGCAAGCGCAGGTCGAAGGTCTTGCCACTGCCAAGAACGTCGGATCCAAGAACGCCACGTTCGTATGCGACGGCCAGTGCCTCACGCACAGTGTTGTTTGCGTCGGGATACTCACTGCGTGAGTAGATGTAACCAACAGTTGCACCCGTGGACACGCCTGCGATCGTCATGCCCTCGATGAGAGTGAACGGGTCGCCCTCCATCAGCATGCGATCCGCGAACGTCCCGCTATCGCCTTCGTCGGCGTTGCAGGCAATGTACTTCTGATCTGCCTGCGCCTGCATAACGGTGCGCCACTTGATACCCGCGGGGAATCCGGCGCCACCACGACCACGAAGGCCGGAGGTGAGCACCTCTTCCACAGTTGCCTCTGGGCCAAGCTCAAGTGCACGACGCAAACCGCGCAGACCTCCGTGTGCTTGGTAATCATCGAGGTTTACCGGATCGATAATGCCCATGCGAGCAAAGGTCACTCGCTGCTGATCTTTGAGCCAGGCGATGTCGTCTACGACTCCAAGTCGCGAAGAGTGCTCGCCACCCGTCAAGAATCCTGCGTCAAATAGGTCGGCAACATGGTCAGCCGAGACGCTGCCGTACCCGACGCGTCCATCCTCGGTGACAACTTCCACGAGTGGCTCACACCAGAGCATGCCGCGCGAACCATTGCGAACAAGCTCAATGTCAATGCCTCGAACAGCGGCTTCGGTGAGGATCGCCACTGCGACCTCGTCAGCGCCGATTGAGCGAGCCGCGCTGTCACGCGGTACGTATACCCGGGTCATGCGTTGACTCCTTCACGGGCTGAAGCAACGGCGCGCACAAGGGACTCTGCCGTGACCGTGCCGATCAATCGCTCGTTAACAAGAGCAGTTGGACCAAGGGCACAGTTACCAAGACAGAACACCTCAACCACATCTACCGTTCCGTCAGTTGAACGCTGTCCGACCGGAGCGATTGCCTGAGCAACGTCCTGTGCTAGTGAGCGCACGCCCACGGCTTGGCAGGCCTCCGCCATACACAGCGAGACCGTCACCGCAGCTGGCGGCGTGGTGCGCAGTTCGTGGTAGAAGGTCAGCACACCATGAGTGTCTGCAACCGACACGTTGACAAACGACGCGACGATTGCGACGGCCTCGCGGGGCACGTATCCGAACTCATGCTGGATGGCTTGCAACGCCGGAAGGATCAGACGTTCATCGACCGGCAATGAGTCGAGCACCTGTTGGCCGGCCTCAACCGACCAGGTGGCATGACGCGACGTCACAAGGGCTCCTTTGCACCAGGGAAACAATCAAACTATCGCTTCGCATTCTAGGGGTCCGAACAGCGTTTGCCCACGTCACAATGGGTGAGTCTTGAGACTTGGGGCGACCTGAGGCCCGCCGATTTGCTCCAGTGTTTTCCCATGTGAAACGCCTCTGACGACGGGTAGGAGTAACCTGCACCCACCGAGTACGAGCCCGGATCCGACCCGACGAAAGTGACCACGACGTGGACCTCGTTGTACGTAATGCCAACATCTGGACGGCCGACCCAATGCGCCCTTGGGCGCAGGCTCTGTCAGTTCAGAACGGTCGGATCGCCGCCATGGGATCCTGCGACGACGTCACGGTAAACAGATCAGTTGAGGAGATCGACGCGGGTGGTCGGCTCATCATTCCGGGCATCATCGACAGCCACAATCACGTGCGATTGGGCTCTGGCTCGCAGGCAGTTCAATTGGCAGGCGCAAAATCGCTCACCGAGATCCACTGGCGGATAGGCCAATGGCTCGACGCGCACCCCGATGCGACGTGGGTTTTCGGCGAGGGATTCGACTACGCCGCACTTCCTGGACATCGTCATCCGACGTCCGAAGATCTTGCGGGCGCCTGTCGAGGACTACCGGCCATGCTCCTCGACTACAGCGTGCATGCGGCCTGGTTCAATTCCGAAGCGCTAACTGCACTCGGCGTGGACCGCACAACCTATGCCGTTCCATACGGGCATTTCGAACATGACTCCGACACCGGAGAACTGACTGGCTACCTCGCAGATTTCGCCACTTTCGGCCTCTCGAGAGCTGGATTGTCCACTCTAGAGAAACTCATTCCCGCCTACGGAAACCCTGCTCAATACGAGCGAGTACGGGCCGGATTGGCCATGGCAGCCTCATTTGGCATCACGACGGTAGTAGAACCGCAGAACTCCCCTGACGATATTTCACTGTTTGTTAAAGCCCGTGAACGCGGCGATCTACGCGCCCGCGTGATCGCGACCCTGTTCCATCCAGTCGGCACGACGGCGCAAGACCTCGACGAATTCAGCCAGATCATCGCTACTCATCAGGGCGACGACATCCGACTCGGCCCGATTAAGTTGTATATCGACGACATCATCGAGCCGCACACCGCAGCCATGTTTGAACCGTATGCAAACAAGCCAGACACGAACGGACGGAGCTACTACGAGCAGTCAGAATTCAATCGAGTCATCAGCACCCTCGATGCTCGGGGGCTGCAGTGCTTCGTTCACGCTACAGGTGATCGCGGCAATCACATGGTGCTCAACGCTTTCGAACACACCCGCGGTGTTAACGGCGTTCGCGATTCACGGCACCAGATTGTGCACGTGGAATGTCTTAAGCCAACCGATATCCCGCGCTTCGCCGAACTCGGTGTGGTCGCATGTATGCAGCCTCGACATTGCGCTCCCGAGATCATCGAAGAATGGCGTGACAATGTTGGCCCTGATCGATGGCGATACGCATGGCCCATGAATAGTTTGGCCGCCACTGGCGCCACTCTGGCATTTTCAAGTGATTGGAATGTGGCCGAGATGGATCCACTTATTGGGATATACACGGCAGTGACGCGGGCGTCACTTGACGGTACCCGCTCTTGGGTTCCCGAAGAATGTGTCGATGTTGAGACGGCCCTGCGCGCGTACACAGTTGGAGGGGCCTATGCAAACTTCGTTGAAGACGATCGAGGCGCCCTCAAGTTGGGATACTTAGCCGATTTTGCCGTGCTGTCCGAGAACGTCCTCGAATGTGAACCTGCGGCTTTGCTCGATACAAAGGTCGAGACAACTGTCCTCGGCGGAAGCATCGTTTACAACAGCTGAGGCGGCCGCGACAGAACCGCGACCGCCTCAGCTGTTGTAGGTGCTATTTGTTGAGTTCGTCAGGCTGGCTTACCTGGATGCCATAGCTCTCGGAACGACGCTCTTCGTCGGTCGGAAGTTCTGCGGCGATGTCTTCTGCGGTCATGGCATTCATCATGAGTCGCCCAGCCCAGATCAGTAGCGCGGCGATTGCCCCGACGGTTGCGATCCATGCAAGGGCTCCCGGGAGTACCGTGAGCTTGAAGATGACAAACCCGACGAGTGCAGCGGCCGGAAGAGTAACGAACCATGCGATCAGCATGTCGCGCATGACAAGCCAGTTGACGCGCCGACGGTAACCAACACCAGATCCCACGATCGACGAGGTGACGGCCTGGGTCGTAGAGATCGGAATTCCGAAATGGGTAGCACCGTCAATGGCAGTGATCGCACCAATGTTCGCGGACAAGCCAGATGCACGAGTGATCTTCGTGATCTTCAAACCCATCGTCTCGATGATCTTCCAACCACCCCACACGGTGCCGAAAGCGATAGCGGCATGCGCCAACAGAATCACCCAAAACGGAGGCTCGAGGGACTTGGCACTTTCTGCCGCGAGGTATCCACCTGAGTACAACGTCGCCGCGATAACGCCCATCGTCTTTTGTGCATCGTTCGAACCGTGACCCCACGAGACCCATGCGGACGACGCCACTTGCGCCCAGCGGAAGAACTCCGAATCTTCATCAGCCTTAAAAGCCTTGATGATCGCCCGGATGATCAACGACGCGACCAACGCAATAGTGAACGCGACCGCCGGCGAGGCAAAAATTGCCAGAACCGTCTTCTTCACCTGGTCCCAACTGACAGCGTCCATACCCCCAGCCGAGACACCCGCTCCGATGAGACCCCCGATCAGCGCGTGCGACGAAGACGACGGCAATCCGAAATGCCACGTGAGGTAATTCCAGAAAATCGCACCGACCAGTGCGGCCAGTGTCACGCGGATGCCATAAGGAACACCTCCAGCGGCAACAGCGGGAAGGGAGTCGAGATTGACCGTCTTAGAAATTGTGTTTGCCACAGCGGTGCCCACAACGAAGGCCGGCAGAAAGTTGAAGACGGCCGACAGGGCAACAGCCTGCTTTGGCTTCAACGAACGCGTCGCGATAACCGTCGACGTCGCGTTCGCGGCATCGTGGAATCCGTTGGTGAAGTCGAACAGGATGGCAAGAGCCACCGTGACGAGGGTGGCGATCAGAACCGCATTCATTTCAGCTCACTGTTCTCGGGGGGCGAGGTCGACTACCACATGACATAAAATCGTAAAACGCGCTAAACCGAGAGCAATGCGGCACTTTTGCCAGTGAACACTACGTTAATTTCCGTCTGCATTTGATGTGTCTTTGCATCGGCTGACTGCGGGTAAGACGCACCCGCTTCTCAGGCGAAATGGCTGTAGATTGAGGCCATGACATCCGCTGCGGAACGTTGGTCGAGCGACTTGGCGTCGTGGGCCATTCCCGCCGATATCCTCGCAAGCGCTCCAGAATCCCCATGGATTCACCCGGTAAAAATGTTTACGGTGACGGGCAGGGTGACTGATTCCCTCTCGCATGAGCGCGCCCGAGAAGCGCTCCCGACGAACGGTTCACTAATTGACGTTGGTTGCGGAGGTGGCCGAGCCACAGTCGCACTGATTCCGCCAGCTGCGGACGTCACCGGCGTGGACGAAGAGCCAGCCATGTTGGACTCCTATAGAAATGCCGTCGTCGATAGCGGTGTCACCCACCGCGAAGTGCTCGGCCGTTGGCCAAGCGTCGAGTCGCTGGCACCCATGGCAGACGTCGCGGTCTGTCACCACGTCCTCTACAACGTTTCGGATCTGGTTCCTTTTGTCCGTGCCCTGGACGCTCACGCTCGTCACCGAGTCGTGATCGAAATTCCGACGACGCACCCGTTGACGCACATGGCTCCGCTCTGGCGGGAGTTCTGGGCTCTCGAGCGACCCAACGGGCCCACAGCCGATGACGCGCGTGATGTGATTCGCTCGGCGGGCATCGAGGCCAACATGGACATCTGGGTTGACGAGGACTTCAGCGCGAGAGCATTACTTACCACCGAGGAACAGGCCCGCTACATGCGGATTCGTCTATGTCTGCCGCCGGAACGCGAATCCGACGTTGCAGCATTCATATCCGCAGCCCCCGCGCCAGCGCCCCGTCACACCGCCACCATCTGGTGGGACGTCCTCGATCGATAGTCGGCATGTTTGCGCAGGTCACAGACGTCTGACGTGCCGAGCCGCCAGGCACTGCCGGCCTGATATGCGGCCCTCACCGCACATAAATCCTGCAAACGGGATCAACTTGAAGGCCCGTCCTGCCGATACTCCCTATGTAACTTGTGGTGACCGTGGGTCATATGGGCAAAATATCCACTTAGGGAGGACGAGGTCGTGCGCATTGGTGTTCGTACAGCGGCGGTGATCGCATCGGCGACCGCACTAGCCAGCGCATACCTGTACCCGGCCACAGCCGCATCAGTCGGTCCGGCAGCCGTTGTGACAACGGTCGTCACCAGCGGTCCCCCAGCCGTGCAGCCGCCACGACGTATGGTCACCGGGTGGCTGCCGTATTGGAATATGTCTGCGGCAATGGCATCGGTGACGTCCAACGCCAGGGTTTTCACGGATGTTTCGCCGTTTTGGTACAGCGCCTCCGGCACAGCACCTTCGGTCCACATCAACAGCCAGACCTCAGGTATCGATGTCAAGAGCGTCGTTAACAAACTGCACTCCTTGGGCATCCAGGTAATTCCGACAGTTACTGACGGCACTCACTGGATGCAGATGTCGACACAGATGTCCGGAAGTCCAAACCGGGCCGCACTTGTCTCGAGGTTGGTGAACGTCGTGGTCGCGAACAATTACGACGGCGTCGACTTGGACTGGGAACAGTTCGCATTCAATGACGGCTCATCCACCTGGGCGACGACGCGCCCTCGCTGGGTCTCGTTTATCCACGACCTGTCAACCGCTCTGCATGCTCGCGGCAAAGTGCTTTCCGTGACCGCACCGGCGGGGCTCCAAACCCAATCGGATTCCACCGGGTACTGGGTCTACGCCTGGGGGGCAATCGGCCCTTACGTCGATCGCCTGCGGATCATGGCCTATGACTACGCCGTCAGTTCCGCTGGACCAATTGCGCCGATGTACTGGGTTGATCCCGTTGTGGCTCACGCTGTCACTCAAGTCGACCCTGCAAAAATTCAGATCGGCGTTCCGAGTTACGGCCGCGACTGGTTAACCTCGCTTACCGGCACCTGCCCCAACCGAGCCCCCGTCGGCGCATCATCCAGCCAATCAAGCAGCCTGTTCAACAAACTGGATTGGGCATCACGCAAGCACGAATTCGATGCGCGGTATTCGTCATCATTCATCACGAATCTTTTCGTCGATGCGGCCGCCACAATTCCCGGTATCTCCCTTATTCAGCGGGCCGTCTCATCGTGGGATGACACCGCTAAGGAACGCACGTATACGTACAAAGTCGGATTCTCTGGCCGCTATCAAAAGCCAACGATCAGCGCGGCCGCCGTTGGCGGCATTGCGACGGGCAACACCATCAGCGTGACATCCACTGATGGATTTATCGTAGGTACACACGTCAGTGGCTCGGGTATGGCAACCGCAGCTACCGTCACTGCACTGCGTCCCAATGCGCTCGTGGTCAGTCCCCGTAATACAGGCACAGTGACCGGAACAATCACCGGCACGACGTCTGTGGCCGCTGCGGCCACTGGTGTTGCTAAAGCAACAACAGTCACGGTTACCAACCCCGCCGGCATCACGGTGGGCGCCTCGGTTGCCGGTGCATCAATTGGCGCCAAAGCCGTTGTCACAGCAGTGACCGGAAACGTAATCACACTCAGCGTTGCGAACACCGCTGCAGTTTCGTCGACCGTGACCTTCACGACGACTAAGCTCGCCTCGGCAGTCGGCGGCGTCAGCGGCGTCAATACCGTTCTGGTGGATTCAGTCTCGGGAATCACGGTTGGTGCCGCAGCCAAGGGAACTCACCTGGCCAGCGGAACTACCGTAACCGCTGTATCCGGTCACACCGTCACGTTGTCAAAGCTCAACCCGTCGACCATCAGCGGTGCGATCACCTTCACGCCCGCTCCCCTATCGGTGACATGTACAGCGTCTCGTCGTGGCTGGTACGCCGAGGCGCAAGCCGCGAACGCGACCGCCAAACTCGTCAATAAGTACCACCTCGGCGGGATCGCCGAATGGACGATCGGTGGTGAAGACACCACTCAGTGGACAGGAATCACAACCTTCGCAAAGCAAATAGCCTCTGTGCCATCGACGGTGACTGTTACATCGCCGATCAAACTCGGAGTTGGGCAGCCGGCGAAGGTAACTGGCTCAGTCACGTTCAAGGGCGCACCGCTTGCGTCTGCAGCGGTTGCTGTCGAGGTACGCGAGGCAGGTACACAAAACTGGAAATCGGCCACGATCGCGCGTACCGACTCATCAGGAAATTTCAGCACAACGATCGCCGCACAGCCGAGTAGTTACGCATGGCGAGCCACCGCTATTGGTGATGGATGGGCAAGGAGCGACACTGCCGTCAGCGGGTCAACCGACGTCCCCTCACCGTTAGTACTCACTCCAACCGTCCCTCGAGCAACGCTTCCGGGCACGGTCATCTCGACCTCAGCAGTAGTGCAGTTCCATCACGCCCCAGTACCCAATGTGCTTGTGACTGCCTCAATTCAACGCGCGGGCACGACAACCTGGACCCCCGTAGGCCAGGTACGCACTGGAGTCGACGGCAAAGTCACCCTGACGATTCCCGCACAAGTCACAGACTTCTCATGGAAGTTCACCGTTCCTGGCAATGGAAATCTGCAACTGACCTCGTCTACTCAGGGATCGACGGGCATCGCGAGCCGGCCATTGGCGACGGCATTGGCTAAACCAATTGTCAATCAGTCAAGTGCAAACCCCGTCTCCGGCACGATCACCTTCAGAGCTATGCCCGTCGCGGCACCCTTGACAGTTCAGATCAAGAAGGCCGGTGCAGCGACATGGTTGACGGTCGCCAGGACGACAGCCACTACACACGGCACATTCACCAGTGCAGTTCCTGCGCAAACATCAAACTACGACTGGCGCGTCATCTTTCCCGCCGATGGCTTCACCCGTCTCGCGGCATCTGTCTCCGGTTCAGCAAAGGTGCAACTGGGCGTCGCGGCTCATGTTGTATCCAAAACATCGACCTCCGGAATTCCAACCATTGCAGCCGGTTCGAAGCCGACCTTCGCTGGAGTCACCAGCCCTCGCCTCGCTGGTTTACAAGTCGTACTGCGACATTGGGATGCTGGCTCCTGGAAGATCGTCGCCTCCGCAAAAACCAATGCTCAGGGAGCGTTCACGCTCAACGGGATCGCACTTGTGGGAGGCCCAACTCGCTACCAAGTGATGGCCTATCCCAGCGCGAAGGTACCCAATGTGTTTGGCTACACGAGCGCACTACAGGTAACGCACTCCTGATCGCCGGACGGGCCTGTAATCACCTCGTGTAACTTAGGATCCTGACGACGAAAACCACGACTCGATGTCTGGGACCGTCCTAGGCAAGGCGGCACTCAAGTTCACCGAACCTTGTGCTGTGACAACGAGATCGTCCTCGATCCGAATGCCGACCCCACGTAACTCCGGCGGAACAAGCAGGTCATCTTCTTGAAAGTACAAACCGGGTTCTACGGTCAAGACGTGTCCCTGTGCCAGTTCACCTTCGGGGTATCGATCGAAGGTTGCATTTCCGCAATCGTGAACATCGAGACCGAGCATGTGGCCCGTGCCGCATAGTGTCCAGCGTCGATACACCTGACTTTCTGGATCTAAAGCCTCATCAACTGAACATGGCAGCAGCCCTAGGTCGTTTAGGCCACGGACGAGTACGTCGGTTGCTGCATGGTGGAACGCGCGAAACTTTGCACCAGGACGCACCGCGGCCATCCCAGCATCCTGGGCCCGCTCGACGATTTCGTAGACAACCCGCTGGGCATCGCTGAAGACGCCGTTGGCAGGGATCGTTCGCGTTATATCTGCGGTGTAAAGAGAGTGCGCTTCGACTCCCATGTCCATAAGGACAAGTTGATCATCAGGTACCGAGCCTGAGTTGTCGATCCAGTGCAACGAGGTCGCGTGCGAGCCAGCCGCAGCAATGCTCGCGTAGCCAACTCCATTGCCTTCGAGCCGAGCTCGACGTGCGAAAGTGCCTTCAATCCAGCGCTCTCCATGCTCACGGACCTGAGCCCACTGCGCAACAACATCGTCGAAGCCGCGCATCGTGATTTCCACGGCCGCCGTTAGTTCGGCGATCTCGTGATCGTCCTTGATGAGTCGTAAATCGGAAAGCACGCGGGCGAGGTCAGCATCATCAGGCGAGACACTCACGGAACGATCGACATGTGCTGAAACCCCGCGAAGTACGACAGTGTCCGGCGTGAGCATCGTGGAAACCTCGTCGAGATCCCGACATGGAATGCCGGTCATGTATTCAACGACGCTGTGGGCCAGGCGTCTGCCGTTCCAAAACTCACCTCGAGTACGACTGCGCCAAAATTCGTCGGTGTCGCGTCGCCCGCCATCGAGGCGGTACAGCGCGGCCCCTTCGGGCAATGATCCGTCGATGACGAGGATTGAATGTTGCTCGCCGATTCCAGTGAGCCACACATGATCGGACTCCGGACGGAATCGATACGCCTGATCACCTGAACGACGGGGTGGCGCTCCCGCCGGAATCACCAGCCGCTTCCCATTGAACGCGGCGCTCACCTGTTGACGACGTTGGGCGGTACGGTCCGAAACGTCCATCCGTGCAGGCTTGGTGAGTGCGCTATCCCACCCATCGGACATAAATACCGCAAGTGCGTCTGAAACAGGTGGGTCGTAACTCTGAGTGGCAGATGGCTCGGAACTGGTCATATACGCGATGCTAATGCCCGGAGGTAACAGGATGGATGAGCTCAGGACTATCGACTACCACACGGCCGGTGAGCCATTCCGAATCGTGGTGGATGGCGCACCTGTTCCGGACGGTTCATCGGTGCTGGATCGGCGCACCAATGCGGCCACGGGCGAATTGGACGGACTGCGAGCATTGCTCTGCAACGAGCCGCGTGGTCACGCCGACATGTATGGCGGATTCCTAGTTCCAGCCGATGACGCCGACGGAGATCTTGGCGTCCTGTTCTGGCACAAGGACGGGTTCTCGACCGCCTGCGGCCACGGGACTATCGCCCTAGCAACGTACGCGGTCGACGAAGGTTTGGTGTTCGCCGAGGAATCGGGCGATACCAACGTCGTCATTGATGTTCCCAGCGGTCGGGTCAATGCGATTGTCCACCGCGTCGATGGGGTCGTCGAGCACGTCCGCTTCGTCAACGTGCCCTCCTACGTCTGCGCCACGCAGATCCGAGTTGAAACCGATCTCGGACCAGTCAATGCAGACCTTTCGTATGGCGGTGCAATCTACGCAAGTGTGTGCGCGACTGATCTGGGCTTGCAGGTTACGCCAGCACATCTACCCGAATTGATCCGAATAGGACGCCACATCAAATGGGCGTTAAACGACCATGTATCCGCGCAACATCCAACTGATGCAAGACTTTCCGGAGTTTACGGAACCATCTGGTTTGACGACGTTAGTGATAGCGACACCGTTCTACATCAACGCAACTGCACGGTGTTCGCAGACGGTGAGGTCGACCGGTCGCCCTGTGGCTCCGGCACGAGCGCCCGGCTGGCGCTACTCGAAGCGCAGGGACGAGTTAGCGCGGCGAAGACCCTTGTGCACGAAAGCATTATTGGCACCCAGTTCGTCGGAACTCTGCTGCGCTCAACCACCGAAGGCAGTCGCAAGGCAGTTATCACCCAAGTTCAGGGCAGCGCGTTTCGAACCGGCGAACATTCCTTTGTCCTCGACCCGCGAGATTCGTTGGGCAACGGATTTCAGTTGCGATGAACCTTCCCTTCATTACCGCAGACGAGATTCGACGGACGCTCTCACCAGCGCAGGCTGTTGCCGCTTTGCAGCAGCGCCTGGTAAACGACCCGCCCCACGCTGACCGGCCAGGCCGCACGTTCATCTCCGTGCACGCCGGTGAATTACTCGTCATGCCTGACGAATCCGAATCTTGCGTCGGGCTCAAACTTCTGTCCATCGCCCGCGCGAATCCGTCCCATTCACTCCCGGCAATTCAGGGCATCTACCTGCTCATGGATGCGCAGACGCTCTCCCCTCGTGCGCTACTTGATGCCGCCCAACTCACCTGTGCCCGTACGTCTGCGGTCTCAATGCTCGCGGCCACCCATCTCAATCCCCCATCGCGTCCGAGCGTCATCGTCATAGGAAGCGGTCCACAAGCACTCGCACACTGTCGGGCATCCACGCTGCTCGATCCGTCATCGATCGCTGTCTTAGCCCGCAATCACGCAGCGCAGGAGCAGCTGATTCGACATGCAATCGACGAAGGGATCACCGTTGTCGCTGCCGATCACGATTCGCTCAGCTCAGCTGACGTGATCGTGTGTTGCACGACGAGCCGCGATCCGGTGATCGGTGCCAGTGACGTACAGACGGACGTCATCATCGTCGCCATTGGCAGCCACGAACCAACCGCGCGTGAACTTGCCGCTGATTTGTTCGTCGATAGTTTTGTCGTGGTCGAGTCATTCACGAACGCTCGTCGCGAAGCAGGTGACATCGTCCTTGCCGAAGCCGAACTCAAGACAGGCGTGATTAACGCCGACCTCCAAGAGCTCGTAACGAGCAGCCACGCACCGTCGACGGGACGCCGGATCTTTAAGTCGGTAGGAGATGCGTGGGAAGACCTGACGATTGCCGAGGCGATCAGCAGTCGAATGAGCTAACGCCTACACCGAACGAAGTGCGTCAGTTGGCGATAGCCGCGCCGCGCGGATTGCCGGATACAGGCCGGCGATACCGCCTAGTAGTAGTGATATCGCGATGCCGCCCGCAACCGCAGACACCGGCACAACCAGTTGCACATTGCGCGTTGTCGCATAAATCAACGTGATGATGATGCCAAGTGCGACACCAGCTACACCACCGGCACCGGCCAGTAGCAGTGACTCGGCCAGGAACTGATTACGCACATTGCCCTTCGTCGCACCGAGTGCTCGTCGCAAACCAATCTCGCTTCGACGTTCCAGCACGCTGATGACCATGACGTTGGCGATACCTACACCACCGACAAGGAGTGCCACCGCTCCGAGACCCAGGAACAGAGAGTTGAACGCATCATTAGCCGCGATCCGTGCGGACAGCGCATCAGACGGCTGGCTCACCGTCACCTCGTTGGGATTGGGCGGGTTGACCGTCGCCGGTAAAACCCCACCTACCGCGTCGACCTGATCAGGACTTGTTCGCACGTAAACGGTCGTCGGCGCCGATGACATACCAAACGCCTTGGTCGCCTGCGGGTATCCCATGAGCGCTGAGCGATCGATATCAGGTGCGAGCGGCATCGGCGACATAATTCCAGCGACCACGTATTCCTGACCGCCAATATCAACCAAGGAGTTTGGGATCCAGTGGTCAAAACCCAATCGCTGTGCCGCCACATCGCCGAGCACCACAACGGGATAGTTCTCCGTCGCCGAAGTCAGAAACGACCCTTCAGACATGCTGCCCGCTAACGTCTGCAGCAAATTCGTTTTGGCGGCCTTGACTTGGATCCCGTTGGTTTCCCCTGAGGGAATGTAGTGCGTGCGATAGGCATTCGCCGACACCGTAGCGACCGATGACTCCACCTGCACGGGGGCGATTCGACTGATCATCGGCTCGGCAGTCAACGGCAGTGACGATGTTGAGCCACCGAACGTTTGGCCGGCTTGCACCTGCAGCAGATTCGTTCCGAGGCTATCGAGTTGGGCAATAAGCGCCGCCTGTGACGACGCGGAAATACCAAGCACACTTGTGACCGCCGCAATACCAATGGCGATTCCGAGCGCAGACAGCAATGACCGCAGTGGACGCGCTGATAAACCTGAAGCCCCGACCCGGACAGTGTCGGTAAGAGATAGCCGGGCGGGACGAACCGCTGCTGCGGTACTCATCGCGCCACCTCCAAAGTGCGTGCGACATCAGAAACGATGAGCCCGTCGCGAATCGTGACTTGACGATCCATCGCCTTGGCTACCGCCGGGTCGTGAGTGATCACGATGACGGTAGTTCCATCGCCATTGAGTTCACGTAAGAGGCTCAGGACCTCCTGTCCGGTCTGCGTATCGAGGCTTCCCGTCGGCTCATCTGCAAGAACGATGGCCGGTCGAGCGATCAGCGCTCGAGCAATAGCCACGCGTTGGCGCTCGCCACCGGACAACTTCGCCGGTGGTGAGTAAAGGCGATGACCAAGCCCTACGCGCTTCAACGCTGCAACCGCAGCAGATCGACGCTTACCGAGAGCAACACCGGAGTAGAGCAACCCATTGGCCACGTTATCGACCGCGCTGACCCCATCGATCAGGTAGAACTGCTGAAAGACGAAACCAAGGGTGCGGGCCCTGAAAGATGACAACTGACGATCACTCAACGTGGCAACATCGACACCATCGATCAACACCGAGCCAGTCGTCGGCAGATCCAGGGTGCCCATCAGATGCAGCATCGTTGATTTTCCAGAACCCGACGGACCGACGATCGACAGCAGTTCCCCACGTCCGATGGTCAGATCGATGCCGTGGAGAACTTCGACGGGACCGGGATAGGTTTTACGAACGCCCACCAACTCCATAACGGCGTCCGACGGGGCGTCAGGCTGAACTGAAGTCACCACGGCCGTCACGCACCGGCTGGGATTACCACGGTGGTGCCGTCAGCAATACCGTCACCAGTTACCTCCACGAGGCCGCCCACGGCGTAGAGCCCTGGCTTCGTCGCGACCAGATGCGTGGCGCCGCTGGAGTCCTGAACCTCAAGTGCGTATCCACCACCGGCAAGTGCGATCAGAGCTGTCACCGGAGCGGCGAGAACACCCTTGGCACCATTGGAGGTGAACGCGATCGAGACCGGAGTCTGATCAGGTTCGGTCGCAGCCTTGGGATCGGTGACTGACACCGTTACGTCGACCGAAGAACTGCTCGCCGTAGAGCTCGCACCCTGCTGATTGACGGACCCACCACCGGACCCACCACCGGTAGAACTACTTGAGGCAGCGGCAGTCGCAATCGACGCGATCACACCGGGAACGGATTCACCATTAGGCAGGCTGATCGACACCTGTTCACCGGTCTTGGCAACCGTACTGTCAGCCGCCGAAAGCGTGACTGTGGCAACCCGGCCAGTACCCGATGCACTGTAGAGCGCGGACTCAGCCGCGACTGAATCTCCTACTTGCGCAGATAACGACTGGATTCGAAGCTCACTCGGTAGGAACTGCACTAGGGCCGGAGTGACGATGCCGTCCTGAGTCACCCCAATGTGTTTCTGCCAGGCTTCGACTGCCGCGGTAGTCGCGCTGGTGAACGTTGAGTCGATCGTCATGCCGTCTGGATCGAACCCAAGTGCATGCAGGTCAGTCTCGAGTTGTTTGATGTCCGCACCATCTGCGACGCCGTTCTGCAAAGTTCGATACATCGGAATCTTGCCGATCATCAGGTAACTGGACGTTTCGTTTACGTCGTAGAGGCGTTCACCTTGTTTCACCTTCGCGCCCGCCGCCGGCAACCACGTCACGGTGCCCATCGCCTTCGACTTGACGGTGCGACTATCTCCATACGTGAGTACACCGTCGTAGGTGGTCGTCTCGACGAGGTCGGTGGTCTTAACCGTCGCGGTACTTGTCGACGCAGCAACCGGCTGATTAGCGTTGTTCGTTGAGGTGTTGTGCCACAAGATTGCTCCGGCAATCGCGGCCGCAACGAGACCCACAATCGTGGGAAGCACCCAGCGACGTGACTTTTCAGGCTCCGCGAAATCTGCAGTGTCGGACGGCAGTGGCCGGGTTTGAATCTCAGCCTGCTCGCTCATGCTGCAGCCCCTGAGGCCGTCGGCGTAGGCGCGTTGCTTGGCCTGTTACCGCCACCAAAACCACCGCCACCGGGACCGCCACCGGGACCGCCACCGGGACCGAACGACAAATTACCCAATGTCTGTGGACGGCAAACGGCATCGGCCTTCTGGAAGGCAGGGTCCTGCCGGTTGATCTGCCCAAGAGCTCTGAATCCCCCACCGTCACCAGAGAAGTTAGGATCTGCCATCTGGTAACCGTTAGTCCGCATGCACTGCGCGTACTTCAGCAGAGCATCTTGTAACTGCTGCCGCTGTTCCGGGGTGAACTGCGGACGTAACGCTTGCAACGTCGAGCGACAAGCTGTGAACGCCTTGCGTACGGTTGGGTCGTCTCGGTTGATGCCACTATTGGGCCCTAGCCCCATCTGCACATTCCCGTTGCTGTCAACCGTCGGGTCGGGGAATGTGGTGACGCCGTTCTTGCGCATGCACGACGCGAAGCCTCGCGCGGCTGCTTCCCTATCCACTGAGCTAGAGGGGGACGGGGCGGCAGCATTGGCGTTCGTCCCACCGGCCGAGCCAAGACTCGCTACCTGAGGACTGCTCGAGCTACCGCACGCTGCTAGGACACCTGTCAATACGATGGCGAGCGTTGCAGCTGAAAATCCGCGGCCCTGCATAAGATTTATTCGCATTTCACTAGTGTGCGCCACAAAACGCGGAGAACTGTGATCAGCGCGTATGAATCACCTGAGAACGATGACAGAGCATGCACACACAGCAACACCGCGCGCGGCTCAAACCCAACGGAGGATGAGAGGGCTTTGACCGCCAATCTGATCGACACATACCTTGATGCGGCACCAGAGCCACAGCGGTCCACGTTGATCGTCGTGCGAGATCGAATTCGTCGGTTGCTGCCACGCGCGGACGAATGCATCACCTATGCCCTTCCAACTTGGAAGGTGGACGGCCATTCGATCGCCGGAATCGGCGCGTGGAAGAACCACTGCAGCTACTTCCCGATGAGTGGCTCGGTCCTACCTGCGCTCGAGGGAGAACTCGCTGGCTTCTCCCAATCAAAAGGTGCTTTGCGCTTCCCGATCGATGAACCACTGAGCGAAAGACTTCTGCTCACGCTCATCACCGCCCGCCAGGCTGAGGTTGAAGCTGGAAAGCGTTAGCACCTTGACCTGACGAGTCCTCACATGGTCTAGCCAACGAAATAGATCTTCACTCGGTCAGCGCAACCTCTCTGAAACCTCACGGGAGGGCTGATTACTTAACGTAGTGGCTTCTAACCCAGCGCAGTCTTTAAGGCGAATGGGTGTAGAACTGGCCTATCGAAACTCAAATTTAACTCTCGTCTTTTAGAGCCACCGTGAACGAGTGTCGACACCCCCCCCCAATCAGGTGGCTAACCCGCAATCCCTTGCACATCAACGGTTTTAGGGAATTGAACGAATGATCTTCACTCGGCTGGTCGCAATGATCATGCGCGCAACGTAGGTGCGCCGTTACACATGGTTAAAAATTGCGCCGGTTGGGGATGGCAGGGCCTGGACTAATCACCCCCCTCATTCGTTGACATTAAAAATCCGGCACCACACCCTTCCTTCTAACGGTGCGTACCCATGCATTGTCAGCCTCGAAGGGATCTGCCTCCATGCTCCTCAAGACTCGTCATCCGCTCACACGGTGGGCTGCGGCGTTAGCGAGTGCCGCGGTTGTTGCGGCCGGCTCGCTGGGAATCGCACCTACGGCCTCAGCCGTGCCCCGTTTCGCCAACCAGATCGCGTGGACCGCGCCAACCATGGCCGTCCCCTACGGAACGGCCATCACCGCAGTTGCGGGCAGTGGTCAGTTCACCCTCACTCCGCAGACGTACTCAGCCGGTACGTGGACTCCCGGTACCCCTGTAACCACGTCGAGCCCGGTCGTCGCGCAGGCGTATGACGCCAACGGTGTGGCCGTCGACATGACGACCATCACTCTCCCCGCCGCAACCTGTGCGCTCTACGCGGCCACGGATACGACCTACCGGCGTCCGCTCACCGGCACGATCGCCGGTCCGGCCAACTACGTCACCCGCTGCACCGCAGCGAGCACGGTTGCTGGCTACGCGAACGCGTACGTCAACGGACGTGGAGTTGTTCAGGGTGAAGCTACCCTCACCGTCACGTACCCAGGCTTGAAGTCAGTCGACGCTGTGACGACACTGGGCAGCTACCCAAGCACCCTTGGTTACACAAGCGTAAAGAAGAACGGCATCTCCGCTGCTGCACCGATCGCCACCTGTGGCATCTACGCGGCCGCCGACACGACTTACACCGGTACGAACTACGCAGGTCTCACGGCACCTGTTGGCTCGTACAAGGCCCACTGTGCATACAACGCCGATCCACTGTGGTCGACCACGTACAACGGTGACGTGGCCCTGACCGTTGTGGGTACGCCAACCACCACGACCGTCAACTGCCCAACCAACGTCACGTACAACGGCTCGGCACAGACGCCATGTACGGCCACGGTTACCGGTAACGGCCTGAACCTGTCCGTCACCCCGACGTACACGAACAACACCAACGCAGGCACCGCGACCGCTAGCTACTCATACGCTGGTGACACCCTCTACGCACCGTCGAGCGGTTCGGCCAACTTCACGATCGACCCGAACGCGTCGTCGACGGTTGTCACCTGCCCGGCATCGGTGTCGTACAACGGTCAGGCGCAGACGCCATGTTCGGTCGCCGTCACGGCAACGGATGGGCTCAGCCTTAACTTCGCGTTGACTGACCCAACCGCATACAGCTCAAACACGAACGCGGGTACCGCTTCGGTGTCCTACACCTGGCCAGGTGACGCGAACCACACGTCCTCAACCGGTACCGCCACCTTCCAGATTCACGCAGCGTCGACCACCACGGTGACCTGCCCCGCATCCGTCGTCTACACCGGTACGGCTCAGACGCCATGTACCGTCACCGTCACCGACGGCGGCGCACTGAATCTCACCTTCGATGCGAACTACTCAGCCAACACCAACGTTGGTACCGTAACTGCGTCCTACAGCTGGCCGGGCGATGCG
>CAIKEU010000084.1 GCA_903826575.1 uncultured bacterium | reverse complement strand
TTGCCGTGAACAACAGCCTTATCGATGATCTGCTGGCGAAGGAGGTCGCGATCTTCTGAAGAGTTGGTCATGCGCCAAGCGTAGTGGGCGAGATTGCGGCAGGCTGACCTGGTGAGCACCTCGTCGATCGTCATCTGCCCGCCCGCGCCTGGCGAGCCCGAGGGGCTGGACTACGAGGAGCTCGCTGACGAGTTTGAGGCAATGGCTGACAGCCACGGCATAAGGATGTTCACCGTTCCCACCGTCGACTACCTCGCCGCCGATGACATTCGCACTCAACGCGCCCACTGGGTTGCTGCATTGGCCGTGGGTATCAGCACCGCCGGGTTAACGGCCCCGGTCGCTCTCGTCCTGATCGGCGCCGCGGGCGCCCTCGCTCCGGCGGTGGGATTCAGCCAACGTGCATCTAGACGCGCGGTGTCCGGCTATGTCTTCGTCGACGCTGAGGTGCCAACCATCGGTGGCGCGCATGAGGATTGGCCTGATGCACCCGTCACCTACCTGCACTCGCCACAAGCCCACGAACTCAACGTGAATCAAGCACGCCTTCGCGGGTGGAACCTCGTCCCGTTGGCCGACGCCGCGCCGAACACCATCTCCGCAGCTGTAGCAACGCTCACCACGACGCTCTGACGGACGCCCACTACTTCTGTGACGCGAGCCCAATTCGACGTACCAGTGGTCGCGGCAAGTAGGTCGCTGCAGTAGCCAACGCTTTATATTGAGCGCCCGGGATGGAAACCGCTTTGCCACGCGAGAAATCTTTAAGCGCCTCACTCACCACGAGTGGCGCGTCGAGCCACATCCAATCCTGAACGGCCGACTTATTAATCCCGGCGCGATCGTGAAACTCGGTGTGCGTGTACCCAGGGCAAAGTGCCATTACGGTGACGCCCTTAGCCGCCATCGGGCCGTGCAGTGACTCGGAGAACACGCGCACCCACGCCTTGGCTGCCGAGTACGTGCCACCAGCAATGAACGACGCGACGCTGGAATTGTTGACAACACCACCTCGTCCCCGGACGACCATTCCCGGTAGCGCGGCATGAGTGAGCCGAAGAACGGCCGTAACGAGCACGTCGAGCAACTCTTGCTCAACATCGATGTCACCGCCCACGAATGACTCGGTGTGGCCAAAGCCTGCATTGTTAAAGAGGATGTCGATTGGACGCATCGGATCCGAGAGCCTCTCCTCAACACGGGCCAAATCATCGCGATTGGTCAGATCTGCCGCGAGAATTTCTGCCCTGATCCGATATCGGTCAGTCAACTCACGACCGAATTCTTCAAGCCGCTCAACATTTCGCGCCACAAGGACGACATCGTCTCCCCGGGCGGCAACCTGCCGCGCGAACTCCGCACCAATTCCAGCAGTTGCACCCGTGATCAGGACGTTAGTCATATCTCAGTATCACCTGTGCTGAATCTGGTCGCGACCGGCTAACCTCAAACCGTGGCCAGACGCAACCCTCCACTCGTTCCCCGCATGTACGAGCACGCCTCATCGATCTTTGGGGAAATGAGCGCACTAGCGATCGAGACTGACTCGATCAATCTCGGTCAGGGCTTTCCGGACACCGACGGCCCAGACCTAATCAAGGAAGCAGCCGTCCAAGCTATTCGCGACGGGCGGGGAAACCAATACCCGCCGGCGCACGGCCTTCCGAAGCTGCGCGAGGCCATTGCCGAACATCAAAAGCGCTTCTACGACGTCGACCTCAATCCCACGACCGACGTCGTTGTAACCACCGGCGCGAGTGAAGCGATTGCAGCCACCTTCTTGGCCCTCGTTGAACCAGGCGATGACGTCGTCACCTTCTCACCTTGGTTTGATCTCTACGCAGCTGCAGTGTCACTTGCAGGGGCAAACCTCATCGAGGTACCACTGACCGCTGGACTTTTTCGACCCGATCCGAAACTCTTGCGTGCAGCCATCACACCAAATACCCGGGTGCTGCTCCTTAACTCACCACACAATCCAACGGGCTCGGTGTTTACGCGCGCCGAGCTCACCGACATCGCAGACATCGTGATTGAGCATGACCTGTGGGTTTTGAGCGACGAAGTTTACGAACATATGGTTTACGACGACAGCGTCCATGTCCCGTTCTGCACCATCCCTGGAATGGCCGAGCGAACCATCACCACCGGAAGCGCCGGAAAATCACTGTCGCTTACGGGTTGGAAGGTCGGTTGGGCAACCGGACCGGCAGATCTCATCGCCGCGGTCCGAGTCCCACGCCAACACCTCAGTTTCGTTAGCGGCGGACCATTTCAATGGGCAGTGGCGGACGGCCTTCGGTTACCTGACGACTATTGGGAAGACTTCCGAGCCGGGATGCAGATGCGTCGTGATCTGTTCTGCTCGGGTCTCGCGGAGTTGGGGATTCCGGTTGATGTTCCGGAGGGCACGTACTTCGCAACCTCAGACGTACGGCCGCTTGGCTACGAAAACGGCCTGACCTTCTGCCAAGAACTCCCCCATCGCGCCGGCGTCGTGGCGATTCCACACGAGGTTTTCCATGCAGACGCGAACGCCGGAAAACCCTACGTGCGCTGGGCATTTTGCAAGCAACCCGACGTCCTGAAAGAAGCACTCGACCGCTTAGGCCGCGCGTTTACCTGACACTGTCAGTCCGTCTCCGGTGTCGTTAACATCAACGAGCACAGTCTCGCCATCGACGATCGTGCCGGAGAGAATCGCCTTCGCTAACTGATCACCAATGGACGTCTGGACCAAACGACGCAGTGGGCGAGCACCGTAGAGGGGATCAAATCCGTTTAGGGCCAACCATTCACGAGCCGCTGGAGTTACGTCCAACGTCAGTCGGCGATCTGCCAACCTGCGCGCCAGGGCGTCAACCTGGATCGTCACGATCCTGGTTAAGTCCTCGATAGTGAGCGGATCAAACAAGACTGTGTCATCGAGTCGGTTCAAGAACTCAGGCTTAAAGCTAGAACGAACCACGGCCATGACGGCATCATGCTTTTGCTGCTCCGTCAGTGACGGATCAGCCAAGAATTGTGATCCGAGGTTTGACGTAAGAACCAGAATCGCATTTCGGAAATCAACCGTGCGGCCCTGACCGTCCGTAAGCCGGCCGTCGTCGAGCACCTGCAAGAGCACATCCAAGACTTCGGGATGGGCCTTTTCCACCTCGTCACATCGCACGATTGAGTACGGGCGGCGACGAACCGCCTCGGTGAGCTGACCACCC
>CAIKEU010000083.1 GCA_903826575.1 uncultured bacterium | reverse complement strand
GAGCGCAAGCGCTACGTCGAGGATGTCGTTGAACGCGACGAGCGCACGGGCCGCAGCCGCCTCATCGCCGCGGGGGGTGACGATTGTTGGGTGCAGGTTGCCATCACCGGCATGCCCGAAGGTCGCGATCATCACCTCGTGCTTGGCGGCAATATCCTCAATGCGCTCAACGGCCTCGGCCAACCGACGACGCGGGATCGCAATGTCGTCGAGGAGCCAATCACCCAGCGATTCCAAGGCTTGGATGGCCATCCGCCGCGCACCAAGAAGCATGTCGGCCTGCTCGGGATCCTCAGAGCGATAACACTCCGTCGCACCCGCCTTTTCACATAGCGACAGCAGCAGATCGGCCTCCGCCTCGCCGGCCGCACCGCCTGCATCGCTTTGCGCCACGAGCAGTGCAGATGCATCCGTCGGCAATCCCATGGGACGCCAGCCTTCAACAGCCTGAAGGGTTGTGCGGTCCATCAGTTCGAGCAGGCTCGGCGAGCACACCGACATGATTGCTTCGACGGCACGTCCTGCATCGCCAACGGAGTTGAACACGGCGACGGCCGTGGTGGGCTGAGGCGGAAGTGGACGTAGCCGCAGGCGCGCCATCGTCACGATCCCGAGAGTTCCTTCACTACCCACCATTAAGCCGGTGAGGTCGTAGCCGGCAACACCCTTGATCGTGCGACGACCTGGGCGCATCACTCGTCCGTCCGCGAGTACTACTTCAAGCCCGAGAACGGCATCGCGAGTGACTCCGTACTTCACACAACACAGGCCACCGGCGTTGGTGTTGACGTTGCCACCGATCGAGCAGAAGTCCTTACTCGCCGGATCGGGCGCGTACCAAAGGCCAAACTTCGCCACATGCTCACGTAGGTCGGTGTTGAAAATCCCCGGCTGCGTCTCGACGTAGCCGTTGCCGACGTCAACGTTGAGCACATCGCGCATCCGCTCAACGCAGACAATCAAACTGCCATCGATGGCATTCGAGCCACCCGATAATCCAGAGCCAGCACCTCGCGGAACAACCGGTACCCGATGTTCGTAGGCGGCTCGCATCAACGCGGAAACCTGCTCGGTGTTACGCGGGAAGGCAACAGCGAACGGCATTCCCACCGCAGATCCCGTTGATCGATCCGCGCGGTAACTCTCGAGCCGATCTGAGTCCGTGACGACATCACCCTCGGCGAGAGCTGCATATGCAGCGGCGAGAACGGAATCTTCGGGAGTCACGTCGTGGACGCTAACAGGGAAAGCGCGTGCGGCGCATTATTCGAGAGGATTACTTCAGGTGCTCAGCGGGTGAGATCAGCCACAAGGGAGTCCGCTGCCGCATACGGGTCGAGTTGACCGTCAACCACGAGTTGGGCGAGTTGATCAAGTCCGGCGAGTGCGCCGACCCGGCTACGCAGTAAACCAACGGCAATCACATCGATCTCTGCCGCTGCCCGAGCGAGGCGTCGCTGGCGCAATTCACCCGTGGCCATAAGCCATTCACCGTGGGCGTCAATCGCATCGACGATCTCAGTGATGCCCTCACCGCGCGAGGCAACGGACTTTAATACCGGCGGTGTCCAACGATCCTCACCAGTTCCCGATCGCGGACCGGAGCCCAGGCTGATCATGTGCCGCAATTCGCGGGCAGTGGAATCTGCACCATCACGATCAGCTTTGTTGACGACGAAAATGTCGCCAATCTCTAGGATTCCGGCCTTGGCGGCCTGAATCCCGTCACCCATGCCAGGGGCGAGTAGGACCAAAGTCGTATCGGCAGCCCCAGCGACCTCAACTTCACTCTGACCGACACCCACTGTCTCAACCAGAATCAGATCGAAACCGGCTGCGTCGAGGACTCGGATGGCTTGCGGTGTTGCCCATGACAACCCGCCGAGGTGCCCACGTGAGGCCATCGAGCGAATGAAGACACCATCGTCCGTCGCATGCTCTTGCATGCGCACGCGATCACCGAGTAGCGCACCGCCGGAGAACGGTGACGAAGGATCGATCGCGAGCACCCCGACTCGCTTACCGCGGGCACGATATTCACTGACGATTGCCGAGGTCGTCGTCGACTTCCCAACTCCCGGAGAACCCGTCAGCCCAATGATCCGCGCATGCCCGGTGTGTGCGGCCAGTGCGTGCGTGACTTCACGCATGATGGGCGCACCATCTTCGACGTACGAGATGAGCCGCGCGACCGCGCGAGGTTGTCCCTCACGCGCTCGCGCAACCAAATCTCCGACGTCGACAGTCATCGCTTAGCCAGCAGTCACTTAGGCCGATGGCACGCGGATGATGAGCGCATCGCCCTGACCGCCACCACCGCAGAGTGCAGCAGCACCCGTGCCACCACCGCGACGCTGCAATTCCAGCGCGAGGTGGAGGACGACTCGAGCACCGCTCATACCTACGGGGTGGCCAAGTGCGATCGCGCCACCGTTGACGTTGACGATCTCGGGGTCGACACCGAGCTTCTCCGTGGAGACGACACCGACAGCCGCAAATGCCTCATTGATCTCCACGAGATCCAGGTCGGCGGGAGTGAGGCCTTCCTTGGACAGTGCCTTGAGGATCGCGTTGGCTGGCTGCTCCTGAAGTGAGGCATCCGGGCCGGAAACAACCCCGTGGGCACCAATCTCAGCGATCCATGACAGACCAAGGGATTCGGCCTTGGACTTGCTCATGACGACGACGGCTGCAGCACCATCGGAAATCTGTGACGACGAGCCGGCCGTAATCGAGCCGTCCTTGGCGAACGCCGGACGAAGCGCGCCAAGGGATTCCACCGTTGTCTCTGGACGAATGCCCTCATCCTTGCTGAACGCAATGGGGTCACCCTTGCGCTGCGGAATCATCACTGGCGTGATCTCGTTTTCGAAAAGGCCCGCCTCGGTGGCAGCTGCGGCCCGCGCATGTGAGCGAGCGGCAAGGGCGTCTTGCTTTTCACGAGTGAGATCTGGGTAGCGCGAGTTGTAGGTCTCGGTAGAAACTCCCATCGCCATCATGTCGAAGGAACATGAAAGTGCATCGTTGGCCAGTGAATCGACGAGCGTCACGTCGCCGTACTTGAAGCCTTCACGTGACTTCGGCAGGACGTGCGGCGTCTGCGTCATCGACTCCATTCCACCAGCGACCACGACGTCGAATTCACCGGCGCGAATCAGCTGATCTGCCATGGCGATCGCCGACAGGCCCGAGAGGCACACCTTGTTGATGGTGATGGCCGGAACGTCCATCGAGATGCCGCCGGCGACGGAGGCCTGGCGGGCAGTGTTCTGGCCAGCACCTGCCTGCACGACGTGGCCCATGATCACGTACTCAACAGCCTCCGCTGAGACACCACCGCGCTCGAGCGCGCCGGCAATCGCGACACCTCCGAGCTGGGCGGCCGAGAAGTCCTTAAGCGAGCCGAGCAGTCGACCCATGGGGGTACGAGCGCCGGAGACGATGACACTGGTTTCTGTGGCCATGGGGGACCCTCCTGATGCGGTGTGAATACGTAGGCGTCACGATACTGGTGTGAACACTCAACAGCCTGCAGAGGTCCTTGGTCCGGTAGTTACCGGAATTGACCACGTCGGATTCGCCGTCAATGATCTTGACGCCGCCATCGAGTTCTACGGACGTGCGTTCGGCCTGCCCCTGGTCCATCAGGAGATCAACGAGGAGCAGGGCGTGCACGAGGCCATGATGGGGATTGGTAATGCGTGCATCCAGCTCCTAGCTCCCCTGACGCCAGAATCGACGATCGGGAAGTACCTCGCTAAGAACGGTCAGGGCATCCAGCAGGTTGCGTTCCGCGTAACGGATATTGACGTGGCCTGTGAACGTCTTCGCGACGCAGGCCTTCGTCTGATCTACGACGCACCTCGTCGCGGCACCGCGAACTCGCGGGTGAACTTCGTCCACCCGAAAGACTGCGGTGGAGTACTCGTCGAACTCGTAGAACCGGCCGCCGAGCACTAGGACCGCGCGCGAGCGCTGCGTCAACCGACCTTATAGAGTGTCGGCACCACATACGGACGGCTTCGCTACCCCTGAAGCGTCCCCATTGCTCGAGCCGGCACACCTTGGCCAGCCAGTCCCGTTTCACCCCATTGATTTATCGCCGACCTTTGGAGGCCGACGTGCAGAACATCCTTGACGCAATCATGTCCGGAAATGCAACCAGTGCAGACTTCGCCGCCATGGACGTGCCGGATTCGTACCGTGCCGTGACGGTGCACAAGGACGAAGCCGAGATGTTTGCCGGCATGGCGACCCGCGATAAAGATCCCCGTCAGTCACTGCACGTTGAAGACGTACCGCTGCCAGAGCTTGGCCCAGGCGAGGCACTCGTTGCCGTCATGGCCAGCTCCATCAACTACAACACCGTGTGGACGTCGATCTTCGAGCCGGTTTCCACGTTCGGATTCCTCGAGCGCTACGGCAAGCTAAATCCACTCGCCAAACGCCACGATCTGCCCTATCACGTGGTGGGTTCTGATCTCGCTGGCGTCGTGCTTCGTACTGGCCCCGGCGTGCACACGTGGAATCCCGGTGACGAGGTTGTCGCGCACTGTCTTTCCGTCGAACTCGAAAGCCCACTGGGACACAACGACACAATGCTCGATCCCGAGCAGCGCATCTGGGGCTTTGAGACAAACTTCGGTGGCCTTGCTCACGTCGCCCTTGTCAAGGCAAATCAGTTGCTGCACAAGCCATCTCACCTGACGTGGGAAGAGGCGGCCGTACCTGGTTTGGTCAACTCAACCGCATACCGTCAGCTCGTGTCGCAAAATGGCGCCGGTATGACGCAGGGTGACACCGTGCTGATCTGGGGGGCATCCGGCGGCCTCGGTTCGTACGCGACGCAGATGGCACTCAATGGTGGTGCGACGCCCGTGTGTGTTGTGTCCTCACCTGAGAAGGCCGAGATCTGTCGAAAGATGGGCGCCGAGCTCATCATCGATCGCAGTGCCGAGGGTTACAAGTTCTGGAAGGACGACAACACTCAGGATCAGAAGGAATGGCGTCGTCTCGGAGCCAAGATTCGTGAGCTCACCGGTGGTGAGGACGCGGACATTGTCTTCGAGCACCCCGGCCGCGAGACGTTCGGTGCATCGGTCTACGTCGCTCGTAAGGGCGGCACGATCGTCACCTGCGCATCGACGTCCGGTTACATGCACGAGTACGACAACCGCTTCCTGTGGATGAACCTCAAGCGCATCGTCGGATCACACTTCGCCAACTACCGCGAAGCGTGGCAAGCCAACCGCCTTATCCAGCGCGGCCAGATCCACCCAACGCTGTCGAAGACGTACACGTTGGAAGAGACGGGCCAGGCCGCGTACGACGTCCACCGCAATATGCATCAGGGCAAGGTCGGCATTCTCGCCCTCGCCCCTGAAGAAGGCCTCGGCGTTCGCAATCCCGAACTACGCGCCCAGCACATCGACAAGATCAACCGCTTCCGCGACCTGTAATTCGCTGACTGGCACGCGCGAACCGCACCCGAAGCAGAACCCTGAGTTTGCCTAGGGGCCTCTTCGGCTTATCCTGTGGATGATACTGATTATACGTATGATCATGCGTATAATCATTGCAGTCTTAAGGAGATCTCATGGCCGCGATGCTAGAACCAGCGACGTCATTTCAAGCAACGGATTTGGCCCGCAATGCCAGAGAGGTTCTCGATGCTGCGCGCAAGCCGCAAGGAGCCCTCATCAGAGACAAGGACGGCACCAACTTTCGGGTTGTGCTTGCAGGCCGCGCGAGCCAGGACAGCTACATCGCCGACGCCCTAAGCGACGCGCTCCGCTTACTTCGGCTAGCAACTCTCAACACACCTGACCCAGCCCTTTACGGCGACCTAGCGTGGATTTCGCCGCTGCCATGTGAGGCTCAGCTCGAGTTCGCCTGGGCATACGCACAAGCGATCCAATCAGTTCCTTCGACTGGCGTGGAGCCCGTGGAGGCGCTCGTGTACGAGTGGCATCAAACTGCCCGCGCATGGGCAGACCCATCGCTTCGAGACGACCTGCTCACCGAGGTGTCCCATCCTCTCGACGACATCGAACTGTGAGCCCTGACAAAGGACGCAGCAAGTCCGGCGGGACATCCAATGTGAGACGTCCGCGCCGACCCTCACTTGCTCCGGAATCAATGCCACGTTCGACACACGTTGAGTGGACCATCAAGCCAGCAACGACTCAAGCCCACAAACAGTGGGAACGCGCATTTCTTGATGCTCCCGACCTTATGGCATCAGTGCGTGAGCGACTGCGCACTAAGCCACTCGATCGATCTGAAAATCCGCGTCGAACGGCTCAACTGAAGTACGCGCTGGCCACTCGTCGCATAGGCGATAAAGAGCTACCCCAGTGGCAGCATGAGATCAGCGCGGCCGGTCGGATCTGGTACTGCCCGGACAGGGAAGATCGCGTCATTTGGATCACAAAAGTAGATCTGTCTCACCCGAAAGAGACCGAGTAGTCGCGGCTACGACTGGTCGAGGGATGCGCGGGCGTCGGCTAGGAAGCTGACGAACGCAGCAGCAAAGTCAGCGGGAACCTCGATCGGGGTGAGGTGTCCGGCACCCGAAAGTTCAACAGCCCGAACGTCAGTCAGCGCTGCGACGAGCGCGTCCTGATCAGCGCGCGGTGACAGAGCATCCTCCGCGCCCCATAACACCAACGAAGGCACTCGCAGTGAAGCGAGATCGTCATGGGAATCGGGACGGGCGGCCATTGCACGCTGAGCCCAGGCAACACCCTCCGGATCGGCAGCCTGAATCCAGCCTCGCACAAGCTCGACGACGGCTGGACGCTGCTCATGAGTTGTGGCGCCCAGCAGGTTCGGCAGCATCGCTCGCCCAAGCGCCTCCGTCGATTCCGCAGCCGAAACCTGCTGCGCCACTCGAAGACGATTCTCGCGGGCTTCAGCGGTATCAGCCGATCCCTTGGTATCGATCAGAGCAAGCGCCGCGATTCGTTCAGGTGCTTGGCGCACCATCTCCATCGCCACGTAACCACCGAGCGACACTCCAGCGATCACGGCGGACTGAACGCCAACGCGATCCATGATGTCGAGAACGTCACGGGCCATGAATGCCAGCGACGGTTCGTCGTCCGGCTCCACTCCCCCGAATCCTGATTCACCGAAGCCACGTAAGTCAGGCACGATCACATCCCAGCCAGCATCAGCGATCGGGCCGGTAACCTCGTCGAACAGGCTCTTGTTTAACGGAAATGCATGCAGCAGGACAACTGTGGGTGACACTCGAATCACGCTCTCGTCATTGGGTTTTGGCGCATTACGGATTCACCGAGAGGCCACCGTCGACGATCAAGCACTGGCCGGTCATGAACGACGACTCATCTGAGGCGAGGAAGACAGCTGGCGCAGCAATCTCGTCGACGGTGCCCCAGCGATGCATCGGCACGCGGTTGATCAACGCATCATCAGAGCCAGGCTCAACTCGAAGGAATTCCGTCAGATCCGTTTCGATCCACCCAGGCACGAGAGTGTTCGCACGTACACCAGAGCGCGCAACTTCGACGGCCAACGTCTCTGTCATTGTGATGATCGCGGATTTGGCGGCGGCATAGTGCGACATCGTCGGCGCGCCACGTAATGCCGCAACGGACGAAACGTTAATCACTGAGCCAGATCCGCGCTCAAGCATTCCGGGTAACACGGCCTGCAGCACATGCACCGTTGAGTCGACGTTCAGCGCGAACGTCTTCGTCCAGCCGGAATGACGAAGATCGGCCAGTGGCCGTGAGAACGAGTTACCGCCAGCGTTGTTGACGACGATGTCGATCCCGCCGAGTTCAACAACTGCCGATGCCACCGCAGCGTGAATTGCCTCGGCGTTCGTCACGTCACATGGAAGCACCAGTGCGCGACGGTCGAGTGTGTCAATCTCAGCCGCAACCTCACCCAACTTCACAGCGTCACGGGCCAGAAGCGCAACGTCCGCGCCCTCGGCGGCGTACGCAATCGCGATCGCACGGCCGATGCCACGCGATGCACCCGTCACCAAGGCACGTTTACCTGCAAGTCGCCCGCTCATACATCACTCCATCGCGTCATGGGCCCGTCAAACTCCGTCGGAAGGGGCGAAGCTTCGGGCAGCACGTATTGGGTGAGTGTATCGAGAACGCAATAGGTCGATGGCTCACCGA
The DNA here is from genome assembly GCA_903826575.1 of uncultured bacterium. GTDB lineage: Bacteria > Actinomycetota > Actinomycetes > S36-B12 > CAIYMF01 > Longivirga. The sequence continues at coordinate 13,345 of CAIKEU010000083.1, read as the reverse complement.
TCCAAAGGTGCTTGGCCCCGTCAACACCGATGACGTGAGCTTGCGGGATCCGGGCGAACCGTTCACGCGCCTCATCGGGGCGTAGATAGTCGTCCTCCCCCGGCACTAGGGCGATCACCGGGCGTCCAGGCTGCGCCCATCCGTCAAGATCGGATTCCTGCGAGTAGCGCAGCGGCGGTGAGATCAAGAAGGCCCCAACAACCGGATCGACGTTGCCGTGACGCAGCACTACATCGGTACCGAATGACCACCCAACAAGCCAGGGTGCAGGGAGTCCCAGAGTCACCGAATGTTCGATCGCTGCCCGCAGATCGAACCCCTCACCATTCGCCTGATCGAAGGCACCCTGCGACGCACCTGAACTGCTCGACGTACCTCGCGTGTTGAAACGAAGCACAGCCATCCCCGTCAGCGCGGGTAAACGCCATGCCGCTTTACGTAGGAGGTGGCTATCCATCGAGCCACCCGCCGTGGGTAGTGGATGAGCCATGACAATCGTCGCCGTCGGAGCGCGATCCGCCGGCGTCGCTAACTCGCCGACGATACGCAGACCATCGGAGCTCGTGAACTCGATCGGCTCACGGTTTGCCGGCAACACACTATTGGCCACGATGTCGTTCATAACTCAACCCTATCTCCGGCGCGCACCTGAGCCACGCCTCGGGAGTTAGTACTGGACACCCTTGGTCATGCGCGGCCCACGTCGTCCACGTGCACTCCAACATGGGGTATGCCAGTGACGCCGATGCTCCTCGCCACTAGGCGCATCGGCGGGCCAGGCCACAACGTGCGGGGTAGCCGGACGGATCTCTTGATCACAACCTGGGCAACGATATGTCTTCGTCGAACTAGATCCCGTTATCCGACGAACATGCCAATCACCATCAGAGTGTTCTTCAACGGATTGAAATCCCCCGCCAATCGGCTTGTCGTCGGGTGCGGGTTCACGACGATTTCGACGAGCCATGACGGGGTGTGCGTTCTGCTCAACGACTAGGCGTAGACGCGGAAACCGCGTCCCGTCTTACGTCCGAGATAGCCAGCAGTAACCAGGTGATCCAACAGTGGCGCCGGTGCGTAACCCGGCTCGCGGAACTCGAGGTACAGCGTGCGCTGAATCGCAGCCGAGACGTCAAGGCCGACAACATCAAGCAGCTCGAATGGACCCATGGGGTAACCACAACCGAGCTTCATGGCCTTATCCATGTCGTCGGCACTGGCGTAGTTCGTCTCGAGCATCTTGATCGCATCGTTGAGATACGGGAAGAGCAGGGCGTTCACAATGAAGCCGGCACGGTCGCCACATGAGACCGGGTGCTTACCGATTCGCTTACAGAGGTCAATGCTGGTTGCGACGACATCGTCGGCCGTAGCAACCGTCGACACAACCTCGACAAGCTTCATCACCTGGGCAGGATTGAAGAAGTGCAAGCCGACGACGTCAGCCGGACGACTCGTCGCTGAAGCAAGCTCGATCACCGGAAGGCTGGAGGTAGTAGTGGCCAAGATTGTGCCCGGCTTGCAGATCTCGTCAAGATTCTCGAACAGGACAGTCTTGACGGAGATTTCTTCAACCACAGCTTCGAGGACGAGATCGCGATCGGCGAGATCATCAAGCTTCGTCGTTCCGGTCACACGCGAGAGCGCAGCAGCCTTATCTTCTTCCGTCGCCTTACCCCGCTGCACAGCCTTATCTAGTGAACGCTCGATCGCAGCCTGAACCTTGGCGACCTTGTCATCGCCGCGTGCAACGAAGAGAACTTCGTAGCCAGCCTTGGCGAACACCTCAATGATGCCGGTGGCCATCGTGCCTGAGCCCACAACGCCGACTTTGTTGATCGGACGCAGCGGTGCCGAATCACCATCGGCCGCTGCTGCTGGTGTCAACGAATCAGTGATGACGACGGGTGAATTCGGCGCCTCGTAGGTGTAGAAGCCGCGGCCACTCTTACGTCCGCGCAAGCCAGCCGTCACCATTTGCTTGAGGACGGGTGACGGTGCGTGCAAACGATCGCGACCTTGCTTGTACATCGTGTCGAGGATTTCGTACGCAGTGTCGAGGCCGATGAGGTCGAGCAGTGCGAGCGGGCCCATCGGCAAGCCACAGCCAAGGCGCATCGACGCGTCGATATCTTCACGGCTCGCGTACTTGGTTTCGAACATCGACGCGGCGTGGTTCAAGTAACCGAAAAGAAGTGCATTAGCAATGAAGCCCGCCTTGTCACCAATGACAACCGGCTCCTTATCGAGTGACGCGGCGACCGCAGCCGCGGCATCGACAGTCTCTGGCGCGGTGACGACGGTGCGAACGATCTCAACGAACTTCTGCACCGGCGCTGGGTTGAAGAAGTGCATGCCCACAACCTGCGCGGGACGGTTCGTTGCAACCGCGATGTCGGTCACCGAAAGCGACGACGTATTGGACGCAAGGATCGCTGAGGCCGGAACGATTGAATCGAGCGTCGCGAAGATCTCTCGCTTGAGTTCAAGGTTCTCTGGCACAGCTTCGATCACAAGATCGCGATCGGACAGATCGGCATAATCCTGCGTAAGACGAATGCGACCAAGAATCTCAGTGCGCTCATCGGCAGTGAGCTTGCCACGTGCAACGGCACGATCGGTCGACTTCTCAATATGCCCACGACCGCGCTCAACAGCGATGTCGCTCATGTCCAAGCCGACGACATCAAAACCATTACGCGCAAATACTTCGACGATGCCCGCGCCCATTGTTCCTAGACCGACAACTCCGACTTTGCTGATCTCGCCAGACATGAGACTCCCTGAGACATGATCACCACGACAAGGTGGCTGACCGAGTTCGTATTCGCGCACTTAACACGTCCGAGCAGTGTCTCAGGTCAGGCGCCGCGGCGCGAGTCCCATATGCCTCACTGGCCAGCGCACTAAGGAGAATCCTGCAGTGGATTGATTCATGTTTCCTAGGGGGAAATGCAGCGCGCGAGATGTGCCAAGCTCAGAAAAGCCGGGATTCGGAATCATCGACGCCGCGAAGAGCGTCGTAATCCAACTCGACGCACCGAATCCCCCGGTCTTCGGCCAACGTACGGGCCTGCGGACGGATCTCTTGGGCGGCATAAATTCCACGAACGGGAGCCAAGAGTGGATCCCTATTCAACAGTTCGAGATAGCGGGTGAGCTGCTCAACCCCGCTGATTTCACCACGGCGTTTGATCTCCACTGCAACGGTGCCGCCAGCGTCATCACGGCAGAGCAAATCAACCGGGCCAATCGCCGTTGGGTACTCTCGACGAACCAGGCGCCAGCCCTCGCCAAGCGTCTCGACGTTCGCCGCCAGCAGTACTTGCAGCTGAGCCTCAACACCATCTTTGATCAGGCCCGGTTCGATGCCGAGATCGTGCGCCGAATCGTGCAGCACATCCTCGATAGTGATCGTCAGCGTTTCGCCACCCTTGTTCGTCACGACCCAGTTGCCAACGCCGCTGTCGTCCACCTTCGTCACCAGGGTGCACGGACTCGCCATCCAGTTCAGTGGTCGATGCGAGGTGTCGGAGTGGATCAGAACGGTGCCATCACCCTTGACCATCAGAGCGCGCGTGGCCATTGGCAGATGGGCACTGAGCCGACCGGCATAGTCGACGGAACATTGAGCAATCACAACACGCACACAGGCGAGCATAGAGCCCTGTGCATGTGGGACTACGGCGAGGTATCCGAGCTCGGGCGTCCCTACACGTCGGCAGTCTCCTGGGTTTGCGTCGCCACCGCTGACCGGCGGCGAAGATCGTAGAACAGCATGGTCAGACCAACGGCGCTCACGGGGAACAAGATCGCTTTGAGGACCAGTGAAACGAGAGTCGTCACGGCGAATGGCCAGTTGGTGAGAAGAACGAGTACCGCGCCGATGAGATCAGGTAACACGAAGCCAAGCAGATAGAAGCCAAGCGCAACTGCCAAGGAACGCAACCGGCGCCCCTTCGTCAACTGCGCACTCCGTCCGAAGGCTGCACGCACTCCGAGGTCTTCGATGACGGCAGCCGGCATAGCAACGGCCCAGCGAGCCAGCAACCACAACGCAATCGGTGATCCGATAACCGTGCCGCCGAGAAGGGTGATCGCAATATAGCCAAGGATGAGGACCCATAAGCCCGATGGTTTGGTGAACGATTCCTTGATGGCACCTAACCCGTGCGGCGTTTCATCTCGAGCGACATCGTCCGCAACCCGAATTGACGACGTGAGCGCCGCAGCCGTGAAGGGGAACAGCACGATAGCCACGATGAGTGACAGCCCAATGCCTAACACCGGATGCGCTAAGGCATCAAGATGACCGAGATCGCCGTTCTCATTGGGCTGAATGAAGAACCGTTGTGCAAGCAGATTGGCAAGTGCGGCAAGTAGCGCCAACAGAATTGGCCACAGCAGGGAAAGCGGATGTCGTCGCACGAAGCCGAATGCCGCCGTGACCATCTGACCTGCACGACGCTCTCGATCAGGATTCGCCGAATCAGCATGACGCCAGTCCGTGCGACTAATCAGCCAGCCTATAAATCCGAGCACCGCGAGGACACCAAGGAGAACCTTGATGGGAGAATCCAGCGCCTTGATAAAGAGTCCAGAGCCCCATGCAGATACCGAGCAGAACATCGCTGTCGCCGGGCCCGCAACCATTGGCAGAGCTACGGCAGTCTCGCGGCCCTGATCGAGTTGCCATGAAACCGGATGACCCCACTGGGTCTTTGTGTTGGCCCCGGTCGGGCCATTGTTAAAGGACGGCGCCTTCTGACCCCACCTTCCGGTATACGTCAGCCACGCGAAATCACCTGTCGGATCGTCCGGCATGACGACGATGGCAGGCTTGATCACGTCACCGGGCGACGTGGTGTTGTCGCAACCAAAGCCGGCGGCCGCACTCTTACCGAACCAGTTCGCCTGCGTGTAGTAAGCCGCATGCGATCCTTGGCCGGGATAGACGGCAATGTGATCGCCATCCTTGTGCAGTTTGGGATCATTCCACGCAGAGGTTTCTGATCCCTCGTGTTGCGCGAATGCCGTCGATGTTGGCGTGACGGTGAGGGCTTGTGCCGCGGATGTTGCTGGGAAGAGGATTTGCACCATCTCCCAGTCCCCCTCGTGCTTGTCGTTCCAATCGTTGTAGGTCCAGAAAAACCAATACTGCAGAGCAACCTGATCGGGATGATCTGGATCGGTGGCAAGACGTGAGTAGAGGGTCGGCTGCTTACCTGCCGAGGCCTTGTCGAACCACTGCTCGTAATCACAGCCGGGGCTCAGCGGATTGCCCGGAAGATCCAGATACCAGCCGTCACCCTTACCAGCCAGATCCGATGCCTTCGGTGCAGCAATGGATTCACCATTAGGCCCGTGCAGGGTCACCGTTGAGTTGCCAAGCACTGTCTCAACCGGAACAGGAAGATACGGCTCACCTTCACCGCACGTCGCGTCCTGACTGCGCACGACAACGATCGGCGCGTACTTCTGCGCCAATTGATTCAACGCATCATCGGCCGATGCAGCCGGCGCACCCAGGACAAGAGTGACCGCAGCAATCGCTAAGGCGAGGATAGCTCGCATGGAGCGCAGCAACATGCTCCGATCTAACCAGCAAGCAGGCGCGCAAGCCCTCTCGCTGAGCGAATTTCGTCTAACACTTTGGCCATGATCAGAGTCGCGTCGTAATCCTTCGGGGTGAACACCGCAGCAACGCCGGACGCCTTCAGGGTGGCCGCATCTGCATCGGGAATGATCCCGCCGACGACGACGGGTACCTCGCCCATACCGGCCGCACGCAGACCGTCAAGGACCATAGGCACTAACTCGAGATGCGATCCCGAAAGAATCGAAAGTCCGACAACGTCTACATCCTCAGCCACTGCAGCGGAAACGATTTGCTCAGGCGTCAAACGAATGCCCTGATAGACAACCTCGAAACCCGCGTCACGCGCCCGCACGGCAATTTGTTCGGCACCATTGCTATGCCCGTCAAGGCCGGGCTTACCGACGAGCATGCGAAGACGCACACCAAGTTCATCACCAGTACTCGCCACCGCATTACGCACGGCCGTTAGCTCGTCGGTTGCCGGGGCAACCCCCACGACACCCGAAACACCCGTAGGTGCGCGGAACTCACCGAACACATCGCGCAAAACCTGCGACCACTCCCCCGTCGTGACGCCGGCCCGCGCGCACGCAAGCGAGGCTTCCATCAGGTTGTCCGTTGTCGCCGCGGTAGCTGCCAGCGCCGCGAGTGCAGTTGCGACAGCGGCAGCATCTCGACCAGTTCGCCACTGCTCAAGACGTGCCTGCGCTTCGGCTTCGACGGCCGAGTCGACGACGTGGATCGAATCGTCGCCACCAAGCGGACTTGGCTCGGTAGTCGTATACGCGTTGACCCCGACGATCGTGTCTTCTCCACTTTCGACGCGGGCACGACGAAGAGCGTGCGAGGAGACTAGCTGGCTTTTCATGTAACCCGATTCGATGGCAACGACAGCGCCACCCATATCGAGTACCCGAGCGATTTCGTCTTGCGCTTCAGTCACCAATTGCGCGACCTTGGCCTCAACGACAACCGACCCGGTAAACAGATCGTCGTACTCAAGCAAATCACTCTCGTACGCCAGCACCTGCTGAATGCGCAGCGACCACTGCTGATCCCACGGCCGGGGCAGGCCCAGAGCTTCATTCCATGCCGGCAACTGAATCGCGCGCGCACGTGCGTCTTTCGACAGCGTGACAGCGAGCATCTCGAGCACGATCCGCTGCACATTGTTTTCCGGCTGCGCCTCCGTCAGGCCAAGCGAGTTCACCTGCACGCCATAGCGAAAACGGCGCTGGCGTTCGTCAGTGATTCCGTATCGCTCGCGCGTAACTTGATCCCACAGTTCGACGAAGGCACGCATCTTGCACATCTCTTCAACGAAGCGCACGCCAGCGTTGACGAAGAACGACATACGAGCCACGACCTCACCGAATCGCTCCGCCGGCACCTGACCCGAATCGCGCACGGCATCAAGAACTGCGATGGCGGTGCACATCGCATACGACAGTTCTTGAACGGGCGTCGCACCGGCTTCCTGAAGGTGATACGAGCAGATGTTGATAGGGTTCCACGACGGAACGTTATTGACCGTCCACGTGACCATGTCTGTGATGAGACGAAGCGACGGCCCGGGCGGGAATATGTACGTTCCGCGCGATAGGTACTCCTTGATGATGTCGTTCTGCGTTGTGCCAGTCAGCGACGTGAGGGCGGCACCCTGCTCCTCGGCGACGCTGGCGTACAACGCCAACAACCACATGGCAGTGGCGTTGATCGTCATCGACGTGTTCATCTCACCGAGCGGGATGCTGTCGAAAAGGGTGCGCATATCGCCGAGATGCGACACCGGGACACCTACCTTGCCAACTTCACCGCGCGCCAAGATGTGATCAGGGTCGTACCCGGTCTGGGTGGGCAGATCGAAGGCAACCGAAAGCCCCGTCTGGCCTTTGGCCAGGTTCATCCGATAGAGCGCGTTGGATTCCTTCGCCGAACTATGGCCGGCATAGGTGCGCATCATCCATGGCTTGTCGCGCATCTGGGATCTCCTGCGTTCTGGGAATTCGAGTGGCGGGGGGGCGATCATCGAGTCGCGCGGTAACGCGATTGTAGGGCTGTTGCGGCAGTGTATCGAGGGTGTTCAGTCGCTGTAGTCGTAGAAGCCGAGGCCAGTTTTTCGACCCAAGTGCCCATCGGCCACCATGTGCTTAATCAACTCTGGCGGCTCGAATGCTTGGTGCTGCGCTTCGTTGTAGACGGACATGTCAGCGTTCAGCATGATGTCGACACCGGTTAGGTCGGCCGTCTCAAGTGGCCCCATCGCATGACCGAATCCAAGGCGACAGGCCGTGTCGATATCTTCCGCACTGGCCACACCACTTTCGACCAAGCGGATCGCTTCCATCGTTAGTGCGCTGATCAGTCGAGTGGTGACAAAACCCGCAACATCACGATTCACCACCACGACCGTCTTGCCAACGCGTTCCGCGAAAGACCGAGCCGCCGCGAGCGTTTCATCGCTCGTCTCCTGACCACGCACGAGCTCCACGAGTTTCATCATGGGCACAGGTGAGAAGAAGTGAATGCCCACTACGTCCTGAGGTCGCGAGGTGGCAGCGGCGATCGAGGTAATCGGGATCGCGGATGTGTTCGTACCAAGGATTGCCCCCGGCTTACAGATCGCGTCCAGGGTTGTGAAGATCTCGGTCTTAACGTCGAGCTTTTCAAACACTGCCTCAACGACGATGTCTGCATCCGCGACATCGGCAAGTTCAGTCGTTGTGGTGATGCGTTTGAGGGCCAAGCCCGCGTCGGGTTCGGAAATTCGCTCCTTGGCAACGAAGCGCGCGAGCGATTGGGTGATCGACGAACGAGCTCGATCAAGTGATTCGCCGCTGACGTCCTGTAGGACGACGTCATAGCCCGCAACTGCGCACACCTGCGCGATTCCGGACCCCATGAGTCCGGCACCAACCACGGCTACCTGCTGCGTCACTGACATCTCCTAACCAAAAGTAACTCTGCCGACGTAAACGGCATTTCATCTGCCGCAAGCCACTGACCGTACGGTATCGCCAATCAACAGTGGTGTGGAATCCGGACGTTACGCACAGGCGGGACCGTGCGGCAATGGCCCGGATTCACCGGGCCCGAGTTACAAGGTGCGCCACGCCATCGATCACTGCACCATGGAGGGGTGGATACCAGTGCCTCATTTCTCATCGGGCCCCTCATCGCCCTGGCCGGAATCGGGATTCTGGCATTGATTCTGCGCTGGGCGTACTCGACCGGAGGCTCAGTCGTCGCGCGCAAGAGCCGTCCGAGCACCGAGGATGACTACGGGTTGCTCGTCCCAATTGCATCCCCTTCGACGTACGTCGAGGGGGAAATTCTGCGGCGAACGCTCGAAGACGCGAAGATCAAGGCCGTTCTTGCCGAAACCCTGAACGGCCCTCGTGTCATGGTCTGGCCCGACGACGCGGACCTCGCATCCAAGGTGCTCAAGAAGAGTCGCTAACAACCTTGCGTGTTACGTCAGCGCCAAGGCGGACGAGATCTGGCAGGAATCCTTCGTAACCACGATCTATGTGATGCGGTTCGTAGATCGTCGTGGTACCCGACGCGACGAGCCCGGCGAGCACCAGGCCCGCTCCGGCCCTAATGTCAGCCGCTTCGACGGGGGCACCTGAAAGTGACTCGCGACCACGGATCAACGCGTGATGTCCATCGGTTCGTACGTCTGCCCCGAGCCGAACCATTTCGTTGACGAAGCGGAATCGCGCTTCGAACAAGTTCTCGGTGACCATCGCAGTGCCAGACGCGATCGAGTTCATGGCAATGAAGTGCGGTTGTAAATCCGTCGGGAATCCGGGGTATGGCAAGGTCACGACATCGACCGAACGTGGGCGCGACTCACCTACAACTCGGAACCCATCGGACGTCACGTCAACATGCGCTCCAGCATCGGTGAGTTTGTCCAACACGATTGCGAGGTGAGCGGCATTTGCGTTACGGATCGTGATCTCCCCACCTGCCATGACCACGCCAACTGCCCACGTGCCCGCGACCAGACGATCCGGCACGGTGGTGTGATCAGTCGGCGACAACGAATCGACGCCCTCGATCGTCAGCGTTGATGAGCCCACTCCACCGAGTTGGGCGCCCATGCTTTGCAACATTGTGCAGATATCGACGATCTCTGGCTCGCGCGCAGCGTTATCGATCACCGTCGTACCCTCGGCCAAAACCGCTGCCATCAGAAGGTTTTCGGTGGCGCCAACACTTGGGAAATCAAGCCACACATGCGCACCGTGAAGTCGACCAGTACGAGTGGCAATCAAAAAGCCATGCTCACTTCGGACCGAGGCGCCAAGTCGTTCAAGCCCATCGATATGCATATCAAGGCCGCGACTTCCAATGTTGTCGCCACCCGGCAGCGCTACGTGCGCCTCACCACAGCGAGCGAGCAGTGGCCCTAAAACGTTGATCGAGGCTCGCAGTTTGCGCACCAGATCGTAATCAGCTTGATGTGAGGGCATCTCCGGCACATCGATGGTTAGCGTTCGGGCGTCAACATCACGCTCAACGACGCAACCCAATCGACGCAACAACTCCGCCATGTACGTGACGTCGAGAATGTCTGGCACTTCGCGAAGAGTTGTTGCACCCTCGGCCAGCAGTGCGGCAGCCATCAACTTCAGCACGCTGTTCTTGGCGCCAGTAACCCGCACCTCACCGACTAGGCGGGCGCCACCAACAATTTCGAAGACCTCCATGACTTCCCAAGGATATGCGACATAGACGTTCACGCCGACCGAGCACGACGCGCACATCCCGATAGGCTGGGAGCATGGTGAATCTGACGCGGATCTACACGCGAACTGGTGATGACGGCACTACCGCACTCGGCGATATGTCTCGAGTAGATAAGAACGATCACCGACTGCATGCTTATGCCGACACCGACGAGGCAAATTCCAGCATTGGGGTGGCCATTGCCCTTGGCAATCTTGACCCGGCCATCATCGAACTACTACTGCGCGTTCAAAACGAACTCTTCGACGTTGGTGCAGATCTTTGTACTCCGGTCGTCGAGAACCCCGAGTATCCCCCTCTGCGGGTCGAACAGAGCTACATCGAGGCCCTAGAGGCGGCTTGCGACAGCTACAACGAACTACTCACACCGTTGCGGTCGTTCATCCTTCCCGGCGGAACACCAGGTGCGGCGCTCCTGCACGTGGCACGCACGGTTGTCCGCCGCGCTGAGCGATCGACGTGGGCGGCGATTGATGAATATGGCGATGGAGTAAACACGCTAACGGCCCACTACCTGAACCGGCTTTCAGACTTGTTATTCATTCTGGCCCGCGCGGCGAACATCGACGCCGGTGGAGACGTTCTCTGGGAGCCTGGCAAAGATCGCCAGTCCCGCTAGTCACACCGTCCAGTGCAAACGACGAATGTCCCGTGCCTTCGAGGCCCACGGGACATTCGTCGTTAAGTAGAGGAATTACTGCTGGGCAGCGACGCCAACTACGTAGAACTTCGATGACGCAACCTTGGCGACATAGTTCGCCTTAGAGCCCGTTACCCGCAGTTGAAGCGAGTGACCCATCGACGAGATAGCCGGTGTGTACGACAGTGAGGTGGCCTTGGCGATGATCTTGCCGTCGAGTAACCACACGAACTTCAGGGTCGAACCCTTTGTCCAGGTTCCCAAAGATCCAGTGATTGTTGTGCACTTGTTAGTGACGGCGTTGCACGAACCTTTGGAGATGGCTGGAGCAGCTGAGTTCGCGAGCAGACCCTTAACAAGTACGGACTTCGCCGCCACCGACTTCGCAACGAATCCGGACCGCTTTGCAGTCACGTAGAGAGTGACGGTCTTGCCGAGTTGCGCAGCGGTAGGGGTGAAGCGTGTTGACGTGCTCAGTACGGAACTTCCGCTCTTCCACGCGTATGAGAACGAGCGACCGCTCGGATCGGACCACGTTCCAGTCCTAGCGGTGAGGGCACGTCCTGGCAGTGCAACGCCGGCAGCGTACGAGCCTGCGACAGTTGGGGCGACGGAGTTGACGAATGTTCCCTGAACGATGCCGATCAGTTCAGAGTTACCTTCGCGAGTCTGGTTGATCGCCGTTGGAATCGTCACGAAGCAGGCGTAGTCATAGCCGAGCATGTCAGCACTGATGGGCAAGGTGCGACCCTTACCCCACAACTGAAAGCGACCGCCCGAAAGACTGCGCTTCCAAGAGTATTGAACATTGCTCTGTCGACCGTATAGGTGATACGCCGTTGCCAAGTGATAGTTGCAGGTCAGTGTCGACCCAATTTCCGCATCCCCCGTTGAGGTAATGCCATCAACCGTCGCGCAAGCACCACGCGCTTCAGCATTGCAACTTGCCGCGGTTGTTCCGGCGGTGTTCACACTGGCCTGGGCGGATGTGCCCACAACCAGTGGGGCTGCTGCCATCGCCGCGATTGCTCCGAGAGCGACAGTGCGGAAAAACTTGTGCATAACGTAGATCCCCTCTCACCGCGCCCCCGCGGTGGACCAAATGACTGCTGCGTTAAACGTCGAGAGACGATCCCTCCACACAGCCGACGCTTTACGCTACCTCGCGAATATGCCTTCGCGGATGCCCTAGTCGGTGGTCTGGGCGACCCCAAAATTAATCCCCCACAACGAAAAAACCCCCTCAAATGAGGGGGTTTTTCACGTTATCGACGCCTAAGCGTGCCGAGCATCCCCGGCGTGACGCTGCTCATTGAGCGCCACCTTGAGTCGAGTCTCGGCGCGTTCCTGCGCGGCACGTGCGGCATCGTCATCACCGGCGGCCTTGGCGCGTTCGAGTGCTTCGCGCGCACGAACGACGTCGATCTCGCCGCCAAGTTCGGCACTGTCAGCCAAGATCGAAACGTTGTCGTGGTCGACAGCAAAGAAGCCACCGTGCACGGCCGCCTCGATGACATCACCAGACGTCGTGGTGATCCGGACCGGACTATCGTCCAAAAGCGCTAGGACTGGCTCGTGCTGCGGCAGGATACCGATCTCACCATCAAGGGTTCGAGCGATAACGCGTGAAGCAGTACCGGACCAGATCTTGCGATCGACCGCAACGAGAGTGACGTTCAATTCACCCATGTCAGCCAGCCAGCTTCGCGGCGTTCTTCTCGACGTCGTCGACACCACCACAGAGGAAGAACGCCTGCTCGGGCAAGTGGTCGTACTCGCCCTCACATAACGCCTTGAATGAGGAGATGGTCTCGTCGACCGGTACGAACGAACCAGGCTGTCCGGTGAACTGCTCGGCGACGAAGAGGTTCTGCGAAAGGAAGCGCTGGATGCGACGGGCACGACCCACCAGGATCTTGTCCTCTTCGGAAAGCTCGTCGATACCGAGGATGGCGATGATGTCCTGAAGATCCTTGTAACGCTGCAGGATCTCCTTTACACGGGCCGCAACCCGGTAGTGCTCGTCACCGATGTAGCGCGGGTCAAGAATGCGCGAAGTGGAGTCGAGCGGATCCACGGCCGGGTAGATACCAAGCTCGGAGATCGGACGCGAGAGAACCGTCGTTGCATCAAGGTGCGCGAACGTGGTGGCAGGTGCCGGGTCGGTCAAGTCGTCAGCAGGGACGTAGATCGCCTGGAGCGAGGTGATCGAGTGACCACGCGTCGAGGTGATGCGCTCCTGCAGCTGGCCCATCTCGTCAGCCAAAGTTGGCTGGTAACCCACCGCTGACGGCATGCGTCCCAGAAGGGTCGATACCTCAGAGCCAGCCTGGGTGAAACGGAAGATG
>CAIKEU010000082.1 GCA_903826575.1 uncultured bacterium | reverse complement strand
TGCACGCCATGGTCAAGGCACAGCGCAGCGATCCGCGCGTCGTGAGTCACTCCCCCCACAACGCGCCCACTGACCATCAGTTCACGGATCGTTGACATGTGCCGGCTCGATTCGTGAAGGAGTGTGGCTCGCGGGCTGGCGATCCAATCCTCAATCTGGGCAAGAGCCAGAGCCGTCGGGGTCGGCGGGCGAAAGATTTTAGGATTGGTGACGACAGCGAGAAACTCATGCAAGACCGGCCAGCACAGGGCCACCGGCTCACTGCCCGTCAACGCCTGCGTCACCACCCGAAGGGCGTCTTCATGCTGGGGCATGTCCCCGCGATGGGCGTAAACCAAGATGTTGGTGTCGAGAGCGATCACCGCTCGTTTGCAATCTCGCGAATTTCGGCCCACGACATCGCAGCCGCCAGTTCGGTCAGCCCCTCACCGGTGAATACCACGTCGGCTCGAGGCACCCAAGCTCTAGCCTCAGCACGACGTTCGATCTCGCGACGAAGAGCATCTTCGATCAGACTGCGCATCGTCGTTCCCGATTCCACCGCACATCGACGTGCCTGATCGGCTAATTCGTCGGGTAACTCGATGGTCGTCTTCTTCACAGATCGACCATATCATTCGACCCGTATTTACGGGTTTGTCAATCAACAACAAACAAATAGGGCTAAAGCACCTCGAACTGATGGGCCACCGCGTGCAGGAATGCCGTGGTCTCGCCTTCGCGGTTCTCCGGCTCGTCCTCGGTCGTGCCATAGGTGTGGTTAGCCGACAGCTTCACGATCGTGACCCCGGCAACGGGATCGACGAAGACGAACTGGTTGTAGACCCCGACGGCCTCAAACTCGCCATGCTCGCCCGGTGGCAGCCACCACTGATAGCCGTAGCCCTCCGGGGTGGTGATGCCGCCGACGACGACCTTGCCCGACTGTAGGTGTGGCGCGGAGGCAGTAACTGAAGCCTTCACCCAGTTCGCGTCCACCACCTGACGATCGCCCACTCGTCCACCATTGCGGTACAGCTCACCAATGCGGGCATAATCCCTGGCCGTCAGTGCCAGGCCCCCGAAGCCGAGTTCGACACCCTGTGGGTCGACAAGCCAAGCACCCGGATTAGTGAAGCCCAACGGTTCGACGAGTCGGGAGTGCATGTAGTCAGCAAGGTCTTGCCCCGTGACACTGCGCAGTAGCGCGGTGAGTACCTGCGTATCAGCGGAGTTGTAACGACACAGCGTGTCCGGGGGAAGGTCACGCGACATCGTCGCGATGAAGTTGTCCAAGCCGCCGTCGGCCCCCGCACATGCCGCACCGATCCGAGCAATGTCGGACTCAGGATCGCTGTAGTCCTCATGCCACCTAGCGCCGGACGACATCTGCAAAACGCTGCGAATCGATACCCCGTCGTACGCTGAGCCCGGCTCGACCCGTACGTAGGTGCTGATGGGTTCCTCAATGCTGGCGATAAGCCCTTCCTGAACCGCGATACCGACCAATGCCGAAGTGAAACTCTTTGCCACCGACATCGAGAGCCAGCGGACCTCACGTCCGCCCGTCAGGTAATACGACTCGTGTCGAACAACACCGTCCTTAAGGACAAGCACCGCCGCGGTATCGGTGTCGGCTATGAACTGCGCGGTGTTACTGGCGGCCCCCTCGAAGTCGAAACTCTCGACTAATTCCACTCGATCACCTTCCTGCCATGGGCGAGGGTTCGACGAGGGCGCCATGGCGCGGCTGGAAACGAGTTCGTCGATACGACAGAAGTTTTCATGCTGAGGGATGCCTGTAAACAGGCCGATGTCGAAGAACTCATGAGTACCAGGGGTGAAAGTCATGGCAGCAGCCTAGACCCGACTTCGCCCGGCCGTCCCATGCGACCTGCAGCTGTGACGGCTACGCACAGTAGCAATCGATATACCGTTCCCTAGGCCAAATGGGTTGTGACAGAGGGTTTCTGAGTGAGTGAATCGGTAGCGTTTTGATGCCCGGGTTCACTATCTGCCGTAACGACGACACGGTTTCAGCAAACGACAAGGTCCGCCATGACAAAGTCTGACGTCTCGCCCCCCACGATCGACGCGCCTGCCTCGAAGTCGGCCATAACACGAAGGGCATTCCTCGGTGCCGTCGCAGCGACTGCAGGCGGCGCAGCTTTGGCCGCCTGCAGTGCAGGTAGTGGCGCACCGTCAACGTCGATCCCGCCCAGCATCGCAGCAACCACCGCCTCGTTACCAGCTGCGAGCGCAGCACTCGACGTTCGCATGATCACGCCCCCAAAACTCGACACTGCATACCTAGGCGAGCACATCCTGTGTTATCGCCCATTGCGAAAGGGCAAGCCAAATCTGAGTGTTGAGACCATTGGCGATACCGTCGTCGCGCATAACTATGGTCACGGCGGAAGTGGTTGGACCCTGGGCCCCGGCTCGGCTAAGTACGTCATCGATCTCGTTGAAGCTTCGCCCGCCGGGGCGAAGGTGAAGAAGGACTCGCCCATCACCATCGTTGGCGCCGGTGTTATCGGCTTATTCACCGCCTACGAACTCGTACAACGTGGATACACGAACATCACGGTGAAGGCCGCGGCGTTCAAGGAGCTCACCTCACACAACGCCGGTGGCCTGCTTGCCCCGGTATCCATGGACAACGATCCAGAGTTTCAAAAGATCATCGACAAGATCGGCATCGATGCCTACAAGTTTTACGCCGAGATCGCCAACGGAACACAACCGGACTTCAAGACCGGCGCCAAGGTGATCCCGGCTTACTTCAAAGACCGCGAGCACTCCGGCTTAGAGCCGTACGTCGGCAACGTAATGCAGCCAGCAAAGGATGTCGTCTTGGACTTTGGTAATGGAACAACCCGCAAGATGGTCTCGTACGACGATGGCATCTTCATGGACACTGCCGTGCTCATGAAGTCCTTACACGACTACCTAGAGCCGAAGATGCCGTTCGTCCAAGAGAAGATCACCGACCTCAACTCATTGGGCTCCCCACTGGTGTTTGACTGCAGCGGGCTCGGCGCAGCAAAGCTCAATGACGACACCGAGGTCGTATCCGTCCAAGGTCACCTCGTGATGCTTCGCGATCAGACCCCAGCGGATTTACAGCACATGATCTTGGTGTACTTCAAGGAGGGAACGACCGAAGCTGGTCAACACGTGAAGCGCTCGTTCTACATGTTCCCCAAGCACCTACCCGGCACTGGCGTCAACGATGTCGGTGTTGTCGGTGGAACGTTCGTTGAGGGTGGTACGCCACTGACACCGAACTACCAAGAGTTCGACACCATGATCGCTGCGGCCAGGAATTTTTACGGGATGTAACGACCACACCTAGTTGGTGCGCTGCTACTCCTGCTCCTGCGAAAGAAAGGAAATGAAAAGTGGGCCGCTCGGGAGACAACCTCCGCGAACGACCCACTTTCACTTCAACCGACTGCAACTAGGCAGCGGCACGAACCTCCGAAGAAGGCGCCTCTTCAAATTCCTGAGCGGCGAACGCCGGATCATCTTCAGCGCTCTTCATTCGCGCGATCTTGTAGATCACGAGGCCGTACAGACACTTAGCCAAAACGTCCGCCACGGAGTACCCGATCTGACGGAACACAAAGGCCTGCGACCCCTCCATACCGAACACTGGGAACAGGTACGAAATTGGGTAGACGCCCCAGGTTGCGATGAGCAGCAGGCGCAGACGACCGACGGAAGCCGCAACTTCCTTCGGCTGACGATCGAGCGACTTGGTGAGCTCAACGAACAGGATGAACAGGATGTACAGGAACGGAATGGTCGAAAGGGCACCCCAGATCATCTTTGGTGCTGTCTCGGCGGCGATCTCACCTGGGTAGCCGAGTGCGATCATCAGCGCCGAGGCGGGGATCAACTTGGTCAGGAGCGAAGCCCGAGTTGCCTTCGGCAACGCCAGAACGGCAATCGTCTCAAGCAGCAGCAGCGGAACCGTCAGCAACCAGTCGACGTAGCGGTACGCCTCGTTGAAGCCGAATGGCGTCAGGTGGTAGTCCCCGCCAATTGCGGTAGGTGCGTAGGCCTCGTTGAACGAGTTGAAGATGCGAATGTAGTGGTACGCCGCAATGCCACAGACCGTTGCCGAAACCACAAGCGCCTGACGGTACCGCGGAAGCACCCGCGGCTGTGAGACGAGCAGGAAGATGGACGTAAACAGCATTGACGCAAGTGCGAACGAGAACACGTTATAAACAGTTTGGAACTGTGAGTTCGAGAGAATCTCCACAGATGACACTTGGCCTCCAACGAACGCCGGTGCCCGCACCCTAAATGGCGACGGACTGTTACGTGCAAACCATCCACCCGCGTCTGGGAACCCCCAACTTGAAAATCACTGCGCTGCACGAGATAGCCGGCGCAACCACTTTTCGCGACGACCGAGCACAACTCATCACCACACCAACCGACAACCAAACATGTCCGTTCGTCAGCGACACGCTACGAAAGGCTGCAGTAATGTCAGCTGGCCTCTGCGCTCTAGTAGCACGAGTGGACCGCCGACGGTTCGAACTGCTCAGCCAATGAAAGATACAAGACCACGTTCAGCTTCTCGGATCGCAACCCGATTCGATGCGTGATGATCGGCAAGAAAATCCCTGACTGCGATGGGTTCCATACGAGCGATATCGCGCATGGCCCAACCGATTGCTTTGGCGATGAAAAACTCCTTGCTATCCCAATGCACGTCACACAAGTGAAGAATCCGCGGAACATCGGTTTCCCGCTTCCACCCACGCTGATGCCCGATCGCAGCGCGAATAAGCCAACGATCCGATGATGACGACCACTCGTCAACGAGCTGATCGTCGTGGTACCGACGCATGAGCGGGCTCACCATCGCACTGACTAGTCCATCCACCGAATCCCACCATGGTGTGGTTGTCAGCAACTCTGTTGCATACCGTGTCAAGAACACTTCGTCAGCCTGGGAGCGATAGCGATCGATGAGATCGTATGCGGCGTAGTGATACTCGCGCTCAGGAAGCCACATCAACTCCAGCGCCGCTTGCCCAAGCTCGCTGGAAGTTGGCAGCGCGATATCTGCCCAAGCCACCCGCAGAGCCTGACGTCGATCTGGGGCCGACACCCCGAGGAAGGGCGCCACACCCTTCATATACGCAAATGCCCCGGCCGCACGCTGCGCATCTGCATAGGGCACAAGTGCCTCGATCGTTGTAGCAGTCACATCGCTTACCCATCGCGACCTCATGAGATCCACCCTACGTTCACGATGACTCGATTCGCACTGGCCCGATGGTCCAGTAGCCGGGTTGGTTGGGGGTCTTTGCGGGAGTTGGGGTGATCGTGATGCCTTGTTCGTGGATGGCGTGGTGGTGGGTGGTGCATAGGGATGCGAGGTTGGAGAGGTTTGTGTTTCCGCCGTCGGCCCAGTGTTGAACATGGTGGGCGTGTGTGTGGTGTGGTGGTCGGCTGCAACTGGGGTAGACGCATCCACCGTCTCGGCGCGCGAGGACGCGTCGTAATCCGGGTGGGACGATGCGTTCTTCTCGTCCGTAGTCAACAACATCGCTGGGCGTGCGTAGTAACCATCGGATGAGTCGCTCGCGGTGCGCTTGTTGTTGTTCGGGATCTGGTGGTGGTGGTTCGGGGAGGCCGGTTAATCCGAATGCTGCATCAAGGTCAGCTGCGCGTTCATCGATCACGGCCGTGTCGGGTGCGGGATCGGCGTACTGTGAAGCACGTGTTGTGTTGGTGGATGGTGGTTCGTTGAGGATGACTCGTCGAATGTGTGCATCACAGGTGTGTTCACGCACTGTCGTGTTCGAAATGGGTGCGAACCGGTTGGGATTACTCGTGCCGATGAGGGTGAGTTCACCGTGACCGGTCTGATCAACGAGGTCTGTGAGACTGATACTGATTTCGACGTGGGGTCGTTCCCCACCAATCACTCCCGCATGACCACCGTTGAGTAGTTCGTCCGCGATCTCATCGAGCACACGCGCGTTGTGTTCATAGATGCGTCGAGCGGATTGCTCATCGGGATAGACGACATCACCCGCCTCGTCACGGACCACTGCATCACTGTTCTGAGCAGGGTTGTTGTCATGTCCATCTGTGAGTTGGCCGGTGTGGTACTTGGTGTTGCGTCGGCCTTCCAAGATGGTGGCGAGTTTTGTGCCGTTGAGGTGCGTGAACCAACCACTGGCCATGTAACCATCAGCGACCGGTGTCAGCTTAAAAAACTCTTTGCCTTCGAGCTCTAACGCACTGGCACGTAACCCGTCAGGATCCACCGCGGCTCGGATCCGTTTCACCGCGGAGATCGTGTAATCCACTGAATAATCTTTCGCTACGGCGATTAAGGCGGCTTCTGATTCCCGACGCGCATCAGCACGCAGTGATGGTTCCACGGCTTTCATCGCCGTGTGAACACCACGAACAAGAGTGGATGCGTGAGCGGTGGTGATCTCACCTGTTAACCATGCTGAACGAGTCGCCTGATACGAATCCGATAACAACCGAGCAGTACGAATCTGATCACGACACGCTCTGGCATCAAGACGCGTCTGATCACGTAACCAGGACGCTGTGGACACATATCCCTGACCATGGGCGACACCAGCACGATCCACCACCGCAAGAGCAACCGAGCGAACCGCCGACGCATCCTCCACCACCCGAGACAACTCAGCCACGTACTCGCCCACAACAACATCAGGAACCTGGGCGAACACACCATCGGAAACCAACCCAGCAAGCTCACCCAGTGCGGCACGAGCCATCGCCACCAACTCAGCACACCGGACAGCAGCGGACACGGCCACAGTGATGGGATCACCAGGGATCGGATCACCAGGACACCGTCCCGCCCCAGACCACTTAATATCGAACATGCGTACTATTCTGCATC
>CAIKEU010000081.1 GCA_903826575.1 uncultured bacterium | reverse complement strand
CGAGATGAATTCTGGCTTCGTGCAGTTGATGCCGATCGCATCAAAATGTGCCGCCACCAATTCGGCCGCCGCTTCAATCGGTTGACCCGCGCACGTACGCGAATCCGATTCACATGAGAACGACACCCACGCTGGCACGTCCACATCAGCCAGCACATCTACGAGAGCGAGTGCCTCGTCAAGATCAGGGATCGTCTCGATTGCAAGCACATCCGGTGAGGCCGCAACGAGCACTGCTGTACGTTCGCGATGGAAGTCGACGAGGAAGTCATGGGATGTGCCGTAACGCCCCCGATACTCCGACCCGTCATGCATCGTCGCACCCCACGGCCCAACGGATGCGGCGACGAGCATGGGATGGGTGACACCATTCGCGCGAGCCCGATCCCGCGCCTGGCCAACCAACTCCACTGACAGTGCGAGTAAGCGATCAGCCTCGTCGGCCGATAAGCCGGCAGCGATGAATCCTGGCCGTGAGGCTTGATACGAAGCCGAGATCCCGACCGTGGCACCGGCCTCGAAGTAGGTCTGATGTACCGCGCGGATTGCATCTGGATCATCGCGAAGCAGCCGTGCCGACCAGAGTGATCCGGTGAGGTCGTACCCGCGCGCTTCAAGCTCCGATGCAAGCCCACCATCGATTGCGTGCGGCCCAGCGGTCAGCAGATCGGTCAAGCGTGACATTAGGCACTCACTGTCGTTATTGGCATGGATGAATCGGCGGGGAAGTCCAACTGGCCGGGGGCTCGGCCACGCGCAACCATCTCAGCGCCAAGAGCGGCGACCATTGCACCGTTATCAGTACAGAGCCCTGGTCGCGGCACCCGCACCGCAATACCCACAGCCTCACAACGACTTTCAGCCATTGAGCGGAGTCGTGAATTGGCCGCTACTCCCCCACCGATCACGAGGGTGTCCACCCCGTTTTCCTTACACGCCAGGATCGCCTTGCGCACAAGAACATCCGTCACAGCCTCTTGGAATGACGCAGCAACATCGGCAACCGGCACTGGCTCACCGGCTGCCTCACGCGCCTCGACCCAGCGGGCCACAGCCGTCTTCAATCCGCTGAAGGAGAAGTCAAAACGATGCTCGACCATGTCGCGCTGGGTTGTCAGGCCGCGTGGGAATTCAATGACAATCTGACCATCCTTGGCCACCCGATCAATATGTGGCCCACCGGGGAACGGCAGCCCAAGCACCCGCGCAACCTTGTCGAAGGCCTCCCCGGCCGCATCATCGATCGTCGCCCCGAGTGGACGAACATCGCCGGTCACATCGGGTACGAGCAGTAGCGACGAGTGTCCACCCGAGACCAGCAGGGCCATCGTTGGCTCCGGCAGTGGGCCGTGCTGCAGTTGATCGACTGCGACGTGAGCGGCGAGATGATTCACGCCGTAGATCGGCTTACCAAGTGACAGCGCCAATGCCTTTGCCGCCGCTACACCAACGAGCAGGGCGCCCGCTAATCCGGGTCCGGCCGTAACCGCGATGGCGTCGACATCGTTCAGAGTGATTCCGGCTGTTGCTATTGCGCGCTGAATGGTCGGGATCATGGCGTCGAGATGAGCCCTGCTCGCAACCTCGGGCACCACCCCACCAAAACGCGCATGCTCGTCGACACTGCTTGCCAACGCATCAGCGATCAACGTATGGCCACGAACCAGACCAATGCCCGTTTCGTCACACGAGGTTTCAATTCCTAGGACGAGTGGCTCATCGCTCACGACGCCACCTCCTCATTGGCTAGCCGCATGCGCATGACTACCGCATCGAGTCCGTGACCGTAGTAATCAGTACGCACTGCCTGACGTTCGAAGCCGACCGATTCATAAAGTGCGACGGCCGAATCGTTGTTCGAGCGAACCTCGAGGAACAGCTGCGAACATTCGCGGCGACGTGCTTCATCGATCAACGCGGTAAGTAGTTCGCGGCCGAGACCATTGCCCTGTGCACGAGTCGCAACCGCGATTGTCTGCACATCTGCTTCGGGTGGCACTGCCATGAGGCCGACGTACCCGTCGATGCCATCGGCGTCTTCATGCACCATGTACCAGCGGGTAGCCGGCACGTGGGCAAGCTCACTCCAAAACGCTTCTTGCGACCACGGCTGCTCGGGGAACAGCTCCAGCTCATGGGCTACGAGTTGAGGGATATCCCACCAGCGCATCGCACGTAACGTCATGCGGGAGTCACCCGCTTACGGCTCGCATTCTCAACCGCATCAGGTCGACGCAAGTACAGCGGCGTCGTATCGGTGACGCGATCGGGATGCTCGACGACGACGCGACCAAGCCATGCCGCGCTCACGAACTCGGGCGCGCGCACATCTGTGAACTCATCGGCGTAGAGCGCGCCGCCAATTCCGAAGACCGGCCCCTGCCTAGTTGCCGCACTCAATTCACGCGCCGGTAAAACATCAGGGCCCGTCAGCCGCAGGCCCGCGGCGTCATACGTCGCCGCATACACCTCACGTCGGCGCGCATCTGTCACGACGGCAAACGCTTGATCGCACAGCGCCTCGTCGACTACCTGCAACGCAATTGCATCCAGCGAACACACGCCGTAAGCCGGGATGCCGAGTGATTCGGCCATGACTCGGGCCGTCACTAAGCCAACGCGCAATCCGGTGAACGGGCCAGGACCTACACCCACCGCAATCCCATCAAGGTCGCCAGGCGCAAGGCCCGCATCATTGAGAGCTTGTGCGATCGTCGGGGCGAGTAACTCACCATGCGAGGTAGCACCGATGCGGGTGACGTCGGCGCGAATCTCACCGGCTATGAGAACAGCAGCAGTGATCGCGGCGGACGAGGTGTCGAAAGCGAGTAGCTTCACTCCGCACCACCAATCGCAGGTAGATCTACATCTGCCCAGCGCGCACCAACACCGACAAGTTCAACGTGGCGAGTGTCGTCCTCGTCATCGCCGAGCTGACGTTGAATGGTGATGTGAAGGCGATCAGCTGCCAATCCCTCAACCTTGCCCTCACCCCACTCAACAACCGTCACTGATTCTTCAAGCGATGCATCGAGATCGAGATCATCCACCTCGACGAACGAACCAAGCCGATACGCATCGACGTGGACGAGTGCCGGCCCATCAATCGTCGACGGGTGCACGCGAGCGATCACGAACGTGGGCGAAGTGATGTCGCCGCGAACGTTCAAACCTCGACCAATTCCTTGGGTGAGAGTCGTCTTGCCCGCACCAAGCGCGCCAGAAAGTACGACCACATCGCCAGCGCGCAGAACACCCGCGATCGCGGCGCCAAGGGAGTGCATCGAATCGCGGTTAGGTACAACAGCGATCGTCACGACGTCTCCTGTTCCTGTGGCGCTTCATGGGCCATGTCCTGACGAACTCGACGAACGAGATCGCGTAGATGTTGGTTAACCTCTGGATATTTTTCCAGCATCACCATGTGGCCGCTGTCTGGGATCACCACAAGTTCAGTCGTGCCCACGTGACGCACGATCTCATCACTGTGCGCGGCTGGGATCAGACGATCATCCGCGCCAACCAGGACGAGTGTTTCAACATTGCCAATCGCTTCAAGCGCCACCCGCTTATCGTGTGACTCCAGAGTGGGCAGGAATTCGGCCACAACATCAATCGGCGTATTGGACAGCATCTCGTGGACGTAATCAGCCAGCGACGGTGAAACATCAGAGCCAAATGAGTAGAGCTTCGTCATCGCATACACAACATCATTACCCAAGCGACGACCCCGCTCGACGAGGCCTTTCTGCTTTGCCAAGTTCTCACCAAGTGACGGCAGGATCGTATGCAGTGCCTTAGCTACCGGGGCGGGCAAGCCCATCGGCGCATCACGCAAACCACCTGAGCTGGTGGCGATCAGCCCAACACCAACAACTCTGCTACCCAAGACCTCGGGATGATGCGAGGCATAAGACATCACCGTCATACCACCCATCGAATGACCAACCAGAATGATCGGACCAGTTGGCGCGGTAGCTTCAACAACTCGCGCCAAGTCGCGGCCGAGTTGATCGATCGTCGAGTTGTCCGGATTACCCCTGCCACTTCGTCCATGGCTTCGCTGATCCCAGAAAACCAGTCGTCCCAGCTCACCTAAATCACGGCGCTGGTAATGCCATGATCCTGATTCGAGTGCGTAACCGTGAGAGAAGATGATCGTGAGTCCATCGCCCAGCCGATCCGCAAGCGAACCTTCTGTGGGATCGTCCACTTCAACATGCAGTGGGATTCCATCATCGGTCAGCACCGTCACGACTCGGCCGCTGAGTTTTCCAAACGGCTCGTCTCGATCGGGATCATTGTTGCGAGCCCGCCGCATAATCCCGCGTTCAGCCGCGACGCCAATGGCCGCACCAACAGCCGCCGCAGCACCGATCGCGCCAATCACACCAGCGATGCGGCCAACATTGGGTCCGGTGGACGATCCGCCTAGCCCAGATATCTCGCTCATGACGATTCACCGAGATACACGCGGGGAACTCGCGGTCCGATCCGGGTCACGATCTCGTAGTTGATCGTGCCGCAGGCCGCGGCCCACTCGTCCGCACTCGGACCTTCCGCGCCAAAGAGCACAACCTCATCGCCAGCCTTCGCACCGGTATCGGCCAGTTCGACGATGATCTGATCCATGCAAACTCGTCCAGCTAGGTGGGTTGTGCGTCCAGCGGAGTACACCGGGCCCGCATTCACGGCCGATCGAGGTAACCCATCGGCGTAACCAAGCGGTACCAAGCCCACGGTGGTGTCCGAGGTGGCCATGTAGTCCCAGCCATAGGAAGCACCCGTACCGGCTGGCACGGTCTTGGTTGACGCGAGCCGCGCACGTAACGACATGACGGGCTGCAACCCCATGTCCTTGGCCGAACTGCGTGCCACATTCGGGCTGAGGCCATAGGCCGCAATCCCAACCCGAACAAGGGTGTGATGGCTATCGGGGAGTTCGATCATCGCCGCCGAGTTGGCCATGTGCAGCACCTCTGGGGTGATCCCTGCGGCTTCGGCATGACGCACCGCTTGATCGAAAGCTAGCTGTTGGCGCGCAACACTTCGATGGCCAGGTTCGTCGGCGGCGGCGAAATGCGACCACAGGCCAACGACCGTGACCGTGTCATCGAGTTCTGCGGCCCGTGCAGCCTCAACGAGTGCCGGCCAATCCGCGGCGTTCGCACCCGAACGCGATAACCCGGTGTCGGCCTTGAGATGAATACGTGCCTGCTTACCAGTTTCACGAACAGCGGCCATCACCTCATCGAGCGCCCACAGCGTAGAAACGCTGACATCGATATCGCGGCTGATGCACGCGGCGAAATCAGCACCTGGGGTTGCCAGCCAGGCCAAGATGCGACCGTCAACACCAGCATCACGAAGTCGGATCGCCTCTTCCAACAGGGCGACGCCAAGCCATTCGGCACCCGCCTCACGAGCGGCACGTCCACACTGAACGAGCCCATGGCCATATGCATCAGCTTTGACGACGGCCATGGTCGCGGCACCGCCGGCGATCTCGCGGCATCGTTCAATATTTGATCGGTAAGCGTCTAGGTCGATGACGGCCACCGCACCGCGAGCAACGGCAGCGCGCGTCCACGCGGCAGCCATTCGTTCAGATGCGGTCGTCATTAGACCAGTGTCCCGCACAACACTCATAGACCTTCGTCGGACCCTTGTTCACCAGCGCGCCGAATGAATCCGATCGCTGCAGGTACGTGTTCGTACACATCAACAGAGGTGATCGTGCCGCCATCGGCGACGGCAATCTGCCCCGCGATTCCGTGAACGTACGCTGCAACTGCCGCAATCTCGGTTGCGATTTCGTCATCCAAACGTCGCACGGTGTCGTGGGCGGCAATCATTGATCCCATGAGCCCGGCCAGCACATCACCGCTCCCAGCCGTCCCCAGTTCAGCCGGCCCACTATCAACCACATACGCAGAACCGCTCGCGGTAACGATGAGCGTTGTCGGGCCCTTGAGAAGGATGATCGCGCCGAACCGCTCAGCCACAGACGTCAGGTGAGAAATGGGATCTTCACTGAGCGGACACCCGGCCAGACGTTGAAACTCACCGCGATGGGGAGTCAGGATCGTCGGTCGATCTCGATCACGGCAAAGATCAGCCAGTTCGGGATCCGTCGCCAGAAGAGTAATGGCATCAGCATCGAGCACAACGCAGACGTCAGAGTTCAGAGCGGCTGCCACCTCGGTCCGCGCGATTCCATCCGTGCCAAGGCCAGAACCAACGACCCAGCACTGAACCCGACCAGCGGCCGCAATCGAATCGGCACACACCACATCGGGGAATTGGGCCGTAACGTTCTGGACAGCCCGCCCGGCATAGCGGACGAAGCCGGCAATGCCACCGCGCGCCCCACCCGTTGAGAGGACGGCAGCACCCGGATACCTCGGTGATCCACTGGCAATGCCAACCACGCCACGAGAAAACTTGTGGTCAAGTTCATGCGGCCGGTATAACCACTGTGCCGCCAGACGATCGTCGATTCGAATAAGTAAGTCATCGTCGTCAAGTGACGTAAGTTCCAGACCGATATCCACGACTTCGATGTCACCGGAGAAATGCGCCGCGGGCATCACGACCAAAGCAGGCTTCAGACATCCGGAGGTGATCGTGAGATCTGCCATCACAGTTTGTCGTGGATGTGGGGTGTGGCCAGAGTCGCAATCAACTCCGCTCGGAAGGTCAACTGCAATCACAATTGAATCCACCGCATGAGTGAGCGCAGCGAGTTTGGCGGCAGGCTCACGTAACGCACCCGAGCCGCCAATCCCAACGATGCCATCGATGATCACGTCGGCCTCGAACATTAAGTCGCGCGCGATTGTGAACTCAACGTTTGCCTGATGACATCTACCACCGGCTCGCTCGAAGGCGATACGTCCTTGCCCATGTGCACGATCACCGGTCAAGAGTGCATCAACTCGCGCACCTCGGCGAGCTAGATGTGCGCCAGCAAAGAGCGCATCGCCACCGTTGTCTCCCGTACCGACGAGCAGGACCACGCGCCCACCTACGACGAGCCCGCGATGCTCGCGCAGTTCACCGGCAGCTAGTACCGCGATGGCCATCGCAACCTTCTGCATCAGCGAACCGGCGGGTACTGATTCGTAGGCACGAGCCTCAAGCGCCCGAACCTGCGTCGAGCGAAGTGCAACGGTTTCCGGCGGATACATCAGTTCGCCTCGGCGATCACATAGGCGACGGCAAGATCCCCGTCATGGGAGAGCGAGAGATGCCACGACGTAACTCCCTGCGCCGCGGCCTGTTCCTGCACCGTGCCAGACAGGTACAGATGAGGTCGACCCGAACTTTCGCCCACGACTTCACAGTGATGCCACTGCATTCCCTGGGGTGCACCTAATGCCTTAGCAACCGCTTCCTTCGCGGCGAAGCGCGCAGCTAATGATGTGGCGGTTCGGCGATGACCTTCATCCGTCAACTGCTCACGAGCAGTAAACAACCGATCAATCATCGCCGGCTGACGAGAGATGGTCGCTTCGAAACGTGGGATCTCCACAATGTCGATCCCAATTCCGACGATCATGTATCGCTCGTGGTCCTCTCACATCGTCACCCGAAACCGGGCGACGATTACTCGACGGTGACGCTCTTGGCGAGGTTGCGCGGCTGATCAACGTCATGACCCTTGGCCGCAGACATCGCCGCGGCGAAAACCTGAAGTGGCACCGTGGCAACGAGTGGCTGAAGCAACGCCGGGCAGGCAGGTACCCGAATGAGGTGATCTGCGTACGGGATAACAGCGTCGTCACCCTCTTCTGCAATGACGATGGTGCGTGCACCACGGGCACGCACTTCCTGAATGTTCGAAACAATTTTTTCGTGGACGATTGCGCCCCCACCCGGCGGCGGCACAACGACGATCACCGGCAGCCCATCTTCGAGAAGGGCGATAGGCCCATGCTTCAATTCGCCAGCCGCGAAACCCTCGGCATGCATGTACGCAAGCTCTTTGAGTTTGAGTGCACCTTCGAGCGCAACCGGGAATCCGACGTGACGTCCGATGAACAACACCGAGCGCGAATCCTTGAGCTCGTCGGCAAGCGCCTTCATTTCCTCTGTCGTATCGAGGACGAGATCAACCTTGCCGGGCATATCTGAAAGTTCGCGAACAACCGCATCGATATCTGCCTGGCTCATGGTCTGGCGCACTTGCGCGACGTAAAGCGACACCAGGAATGTGGCAACAATTTGGGTGAGGAACGCCTTCGTCGACGCGACGGCCACCTCAGGGCCGGCGTGGGTGTACAGCAC
This sequence comes from uncultured bacterium, assembly GCA_903826575.1. Taxonomy (GTDB): domain Bacteria; phylum Actinomycetota; class Actinomycetes; order S36-B12; family CAIYMF01; genus Longivirga. Next base: position 69,091 of record CAIKEU010000081.1, on the reverse strand, counting down.
GGCGTCGGATTCGCGCGGGATCGTCGAGCCCTGCGTATTGCAGATCGCCAGAACCTTCGCGCCCTGCTCACGCGCGTAACGCATGGCCATCAGCGTGTCCATTGTTTCGCCGCTCTGCGAGATCGCGACGACGAGCGTGCGCGGGCCAACGACGGGATCGCGGTAGCGGAATTCACTCGCGAGCTCTACCTCACATGGCACGCGCGTCCAGTGCTCAAGTGCGTACTTAGCGACCATGCCCGCGTGATACGCGGTGCCACAGGCGATAACGACGACCTTGTCGATCTCGCGAAGTTGTTCTTCGCTCAAACGCATCTCGTCGAGCTTCAACTGGCCCTGCGCATCAACGCGTCCAAGTAACGTGTCAGCAACAGCCTTGGGCTGTTCGGCAATCTCTTTGGCCATGAAGGTTTCATAGCCACCCTTTTCAGCCGCGGACGCATCCCACGTGACTTCATATTCGACCGTCGGGGCTGGCTGGCCGTCAAAGTCGGTAACGGTGATCGACTCGCTACGCAGTTCAACAACCTGATCTTGACCAAGCTCAACGGCATGACGGGTGTGCGCAATGAACGCAGCCACATCCGAGGCCAAGAAGTTTTCGCCGTCCCCGCGTCCAACCACGAGTGGGCTGTTGCGACGCGCACCAACAACCACATCGGGGACATCGCAGTGAACAGCAACAAGTGTGAACGCACCCGAGAGTTGGCGGCAGACGATGCGCATCGCCTCAGCCAAATTCATATTCGTAGACGGGAGCGTCTCAGCGAGCAGATGCGCCACGACCTCGGTGTCTGTTTCCGATCGCAGGGTCACCCCACGCGATGAGAGCTCGGCACGCAATTCGGCAAAGTTTTCGATGATGCCGTTATGGATGACGGCTACCTTGCCGTCTTCGCTGACGTGCGGATGCGCGTTCGCATCGGTCGGGCCACCGTGCGTCGCCCACCGGGTATGGCCAATGCCGATCGTTGATTGGGGCAGTGGATCCTCGCCGAGCAGCGACTCCAAATTGGCGAGTTTGCCGGCCTTCTTGCGGGTCTCAAGTGAGCCGTCAGACACAACCGCTACACCGGCAGAGTCATAGCCCCGGTATTCCAGCCGACGCAACCCGTCCACAACAACAGAGAGAGCCTGCTTCTCACCTACGTACCCAACGATTCCGCACATGCGCACCAGTCTAACTGCGTTATCGCACAGACCTCGCCCTCGACAGCGCTGGAAAGTGAGCGATCTGCGCCGATTAACTCAATGCCAGCGTGGTCTGGACCACATCGGCGAGTGAGCGAGCAATCTGATCGGCCTGTTCGGCCGTCGCAGCCTCGACCATTACCCGCACTACCGGCTCGGTTCCTGACGGACGCAACAGCACTCGGCCAGCTCCAGCCATCTGCGATTCCGCCTCGGCAATCGCTGCGGAAAGTACCGCGTCTGTTGCTACCCGCGTCTTATCGACGCCGGCAACATTGATCAGAACCTGCGGGAATTTGGTGACGACGCTGGCCAGATCCTCAAGGGATCGGCCTGTCTCGGCCATTCGGGCCAGCACATGCAGGGCGGTCAGAACACCGTCACCCGTGGTTGCGTGATCAGACATGATGATGTGGCCACTTTGCTCACCACCGAGGGAGAAGTTGCCGTCCCTCATGGCCTCCAGGACGTAGCGATCACCGACACCGGTTTCGATCACAGTGAGTTCGGCCGCTTGAAGTGCGAGCTTGAATCCAAGGTTTGCCATCACAGTTGCTACGACGGTGTTCTCGCGGAGAGTTCCGCGTTCACGCATGGCGATACCGAGGATCGCTAGAACATGATCGCCATCAATCTCCGCACCGGAGGCGTCAACGGCGAGGCATCGATCCGCGTCACCGTCGAAGGCGACGCCCGCATGTGCACCATGCCTACGAACTGCTTCGATCAACGACCCCAGGTGGGTGCTACCGCAGCTGTCATTGATGTTCAGACCTGTTGGCGCAGTGTGGATTTCGATCACTTCAGCACCCGCTGATCGGAGCGCCGCCGGGCCAACAATCGATGCTGCTCCGTTTGCCGCATCGACAACGATTCGTAAGCCATCCAACGAATGCGGCAGAGTGGACAGCAGATGGGCGACGTACGTATCCGCACCCTCTTGGTGAACGCTGACTCGTCCGACATCGGCACCGGTGGGACGCACCCACTCTTCGCCGATGTGGGCTTCGATTGCGTCTTCCAATGCGTCGGCAAGTTTGATTCCGCCGCGGGCAAGGAACTTGATTCCATTGTCAGGCATGGGGTTATGGCTCGCAGACAGCATCACACCAAGGTCGGCATCCAAAGCGGCCGTGAGATAGGCGACTGCCGGAGTCGGCAGTGCGCCTACTCGCCACACATCAACACCGGCACTAGCCAGGCCAGCGACAACGGCCGCCTCGAGGAATTCACCACTTGCCCGAGTGTCATGTCCGACAACCGCAACGGGACGACGGCCATCGGCACGGGCTAGCGCCCCGGCATCACCAAGTACATGCGCGGCCGCGACCGAAAGGTCCAGTGCCAGTTCGACAGTGAGGTCGCTATTGGCCACACCTCGCACACCATCGGTGCCAAATAACCGTCCCACGTCACATCCAACCCGAACCATTGAAAATCTGCACTGACATGCCAATGCCCCGAGCGTAGCCCGGGGCATTGACGAAAAGCCATGACGACGCTGAGCGCGCCGAGCGGTTAACGCTTTGAGTATTGCGGAGCCTTACGGGCCTTCTTTAGACCGTACTTCTTACGCTCCTTGATACGAGCATCACGAGTGAGGAAGCCGGCCTTCTTGAGCGGCGGGCGGAAAGCCTCTTCGTCGATCTGGTTCAAGCAGCGGGCGATTCCGAGGCGAAGCGCACCGGCCTGACCGGAGATGCCACCACCGTGGATGCGCACGATGACATCGAACTTCTCTTCAAGACCGAGGGTCTTGAAGGGCTCGTTGACTTCCTGCTGGTGAACCTTGTTCGGGAAGTAGTTCTCCAACGTACGACCGTTGATCGTCCAACGTCCGGTGCCCGGCACGATACGTACTCGCGCGATGGCCTCCTTGCGTCGACCAGTCGCCGCACCGGGAGCAATATTGCCCTCACGATGCTTTACAGCGATAGATGACGATGGCGTCTCTGAGGTGTACTCAGAGAGTTCACCGTCGAGTTCGTCGTCGCCGTCAATATCAACGTCGTAGTCGGTGGTTTCTGCGAATGTCTCGCTCACGCCCACGGGTCCTTTCGTTTGGTGTGTTATTCGCCGTGGCGCTTACTGCGCGACCTGCGTGATCTCAAATGGCTTGGGCTGCTGTGCGGCGTGCGGATGATCTGAACCTGCGTACACCTTCAGCTTGCCGCCGATGTGACGACCAAGCTTGTTGTGCGGGAGCATGCCCTTGACGGCCTTTTCAACGGCACGACGCGGGTCAGTCTGGAGAAGGTCCACGTACGACGTTGCGCGCAGGCCGCCCGGGTAACCGGAGTGGCGGTAGTCCATCTTTTGCTCACGCTTGTTCCCCGTCAGGGCAACCTTCTCCGCGTTGATGATGATGACGAAGTCGCCACCGTCCATGTGCGGGGCAAAGGTGGGCTTGTGCTTGCCACGCAGCAGCGCTGCTGCCTGAGTGGCCAAGCGTCCCAACACGACGTCGGTCGCGTCAATGACGTACCACTCATGGGTGAGTTCGCTAGCTTTCGGGCTGTACGTACGCACGCTGGTCGCCTTCGTTCTCGTCGGTTCGAACATTTACGTTGTTAAGTCGATGCGATACACAGTGCTTATCGCAGGTGTGCGCTGGGCTCGAGAGCCCTTGACACGGGTGGTGCACCGCTTCACTGGCGGATGTTCTCCGCACCAGCGAGCCCTAGGCCTAACCTCGGGAACACACGGCGACACGCCAGAGTACCCGTAGCGCGGCTCAGGGGTCAAAACGGTGGTATCCCATCAACCCTCTCGGCCCCCGATTTCGGGCCGGTCACGCGCGAATAGGTCGAGTTTCGTCCCAAACCGGTTCGGGCACCTCGCGGACTGTCCCGTCTGCGGAGAAGACCACGAACCGATCGAAACCCCGGGCAAACCAACGATCGTGCGTGACAGCCAGCACCGTACCCTCAAAGGCTTCTAGCCCTTCTTCAAGCGCTTCAGCGCTCGCAAGGTCAAGGTTGTCCGTCGGCTCGTCTAAGAGCAACAGGGTCGCACCTGATAGTTCGAGAAGAAGGATCTGGAACCGAGCCTGCTGACCACCCGAGAGCGTTTCAAAGGTCTGATCACCGGCATACGCCAATTCGTAGCGGTCGAGCTTGCGAGCAGCCTGCTCACGTCCCATTCCGTCGCGATGGTCGTCACCTCTGTGCAGAATTTCAAGCAGGGTGCGTCCCATTAGCTCGGGGTGATCGTGGGTTTGGGCAAACCAGCCTGGACGCACCCGGGCACCAAGGCGCACGACGCCCGAGTGCTCCACCGGACGAATCTCCACATCGCCAATCGGACGATGTTCGATGTCTGGATCTGAGCCACCGGCAGCGAGCAGGCGCAGGAAGTGTGATTTTCCAGAGCCATTGGCACCGAGCACAGCGACACGTTCGCCGAACCACACCTCGAGATCAAAGGGCTTCATCAAGCCCGTCAGTTCAACGGCCTCACACACCACGGCGCGCTTACCCGTGCGTCCGCCTGTCAATCGCATGCGAACTGTTTGATCGCGCGCGATTTCTTGCGGCGGACCGATCTCTTCGAACTTCGCGAGCCGTGTCTTCGCGGCTTGATAACGACTGGCAAGTCCATCGTTGTAGGCGGCCTTGTTCTTGTACATGAGGACGAGAGCTTTGAGCTTGATGTGCTCTTCATCCCAGCGACGACGCAGTTCTTCAAGTCGAGCGAATCTATCGGAGCGCGCTTGGTGATACGTCGCGAAGCTACCCGGATGTGTCCACGACGTATTGCCCGCAGCACCAAGCTCGATCGTGACAACGTGAGTTGCCGTGCGCGCCAACAATTCTCGGTCGTGCGAAACGAACAACACCGTCTTTGGTGATTCGGCCAGACGTTGCTCGAGCCATTCCTTGCCGGGTACGTCGAGATAGTTATCGGGTTCGTCGAGGATCAGAACTTCGTCTGTTCCACGCAGCAGTGCTTCAAGCGCGAGGCGCTTTTGCTCACCACCGGACAGTGTTCGTGTCTCGCGGTACTGCGCACGATCAAAGGGAATTCCGAGCGCCGCTACCGTGCAGGTATCCCACAGAACTTCCGCGTCGTAGCCACCAGCGTCCGCCCAGTCAGAAAGTGCATTCGCGTACGCCATTTGCGTTGGCTCATCTTCACTTTCCATCATGCGTAACTCCGCTGCGTCGAGGGCTGCGGCAGCCTTGGTGATTCGAGGAGGTGCCACGGAGAGCAGCAGATCGCGGACGGTCGATTCGTCACGCACCTGGCCAATGAACTGACGCATCACGCCAAGGCCACCGGAGCGGGTGATCGCACCTTCCTGGGCGTCTAGGTCTCCGGACACAATTCGGATCAGCGTCGTCTTACCTGCACCATTCGCGCCGACGAGAGCAACCTTGGCGCCCTCACCTACCCGGAAGGAGACCTCGTCCAGCAGCACTCGCCCGTCGGGCAGTGCATGCGTGACTTTGGAAACGTCGATATGACCCACGCGGCCATTGTGTCCGATCCCCAGCATCGGGTCGAATCACTTTTACATCGCCCGTCGTTCGCCTGTTCGCCCGCTTGAGACTGTGGACGAAAACCCTGAACCACCAGAAAACCCCGCACTATAAGCGCGTGCAATGCTTCACAGTCACATTCGAAACGTGCGAGAGCAAGATGGTGAAAAGTGGCAACTCTAAAGCAAATTGACAATTCTGTACTTAATTGCCATATCCTTGAGAGTATGGCATCCAAAATTACGGGAGATAGCCGACTCAGCCCTGAGGGCCGGGTAGTCGTACCGTCAGAGGTCCGACGCCACCTCGGTCTCGCCTCCGGCGACAGGGTCCGTTTCGTCATGTTCGAGGACGGCCGTGTCGAGTTGATCACCCCGCGGATGATGGTCGAGGCGTTGTGGGCAAATAACCACGCAGGTGACGACGTGGACAGCGGTGACGTCGTACGACAGATGCGCGATGCGGACCAAGTCGCGGCCGCACTGTCGGAGTCCGAGCAGACGGCGGACATCGCGGATGAAGCCGACGAGCCACAGCGCACCGCAGCGGTACTTGCCGCACTTGGCTTATCCACGTGACGACGTTTGCCTTGGATTCCTCGGCGGTGCTGGCGTGGATTCTGCAAGAGCGCGGGCGCTGGAAGTTGGTGGATGCAGTTCTCAACGAAGCAGACGCAGATCCTGTCCTACCCGGGCCGGTTCTCACCGAGGTGATCGTGACTGCACATCGGCGCGGCAATACTAGTTCGGCTCAGCACATCTCGGACACGCTCACCGCGATTGGGATGCGGGTCGAACCAGCACACGATGCCGACCTGCTACGCGCGGCCGAACTCATTGAACTGTCAGATGGTCACCCCGGTAAGCACGGGTTAACGGCAGAAAGAACGACGCTTTCCCTTGGCGATGCATTGATTTTGGCTGTCACCGAACGTCTCGGCGTGAAGATCCTGACGAAGGACCGTTATTGGACGCAGTTTGCAGCCAACGGCCACACTCGGGTCGGAATTGTTCAGATCTGAGCCACCTAGATGCCCGCGTGTCAGCGATCCAGCAACTGAGACAGACCTCGACTAGTCATCCAGCAGGGTGAGCTCGTCATTGCCGCGGAAGCGCTTTGCGCGCTCTGCTTGGGCCGCCAGATCGCGATCGGGCGGATATTCAACGTGCTCTAGGCATAAGCCAATCGGCGCGACCACGTGAACGTCAGCAATGCGAAGCCGGGCAGCAAGCAGACGGGCCGGCCAGTCGACATCGCGACGTCCGTCGCCTACCGGAAGTAGCGCGCCGACAACCGAGCGAACCATCGAATGGCAGAACGCATCTGCGCGAATCGTCATCACCGCCAGATCTGAATCCGGCTCACGCACCCACTCAAGCTGCTTCAACGTACGCACGCTGCTCGCACCCGGCCGCTTTTTGCAATAGGCAGTGAAGTCATGCTCGCCTAACAATGCGGCGGCAGCAGCGTTCATCGCATCGATATCAAGGCGCTGGCCGGCGCGACACCGGTGATGCAATACGTGGTACCGCACCAGTGGATCCGCACCGCCGGGAATGTCAGAAACCCGGTAGCGGTAGGTACGAGCCAACGCAGACCATCGTGCATGAAAACCAGCGGGCGCTATACCAATGGCACGAACCCGAAGGTCACCTGGCAACACCTCAGCAAGTCGACGTAGCGGCACCTCGCTGCCGCGCGCCAAGATCTTTTCCCAGTCAACGCTAGGCACATCGCAGTGCACAACCTGACCTCGGGCGTGCACTCCTGCATCGGTCCGGCCGGCTACCGCAACGCGAATCGTCTCAACGGACCTGAACGTCACCGCTAGTGCCGACTCCAGTTCGCCCTGCACCGTCCGAAGCCCCGGCTGGCGAGCCCAGCCGGAAAACTCGGTACCGTCGTAGGCGACTTCAAGCTTTAAGCGAATCCACGCCGAATCCAATGAGCGATCAGGGATATGTGCGAGCCCGCCGTCCCCATCGGGGGCGGCGGGCTCATCACGCTCGTGCGTGGCGCTCAGAACTAAGCCCTACGCCTCGTCAGCGGCCTGCGCGACGGCTTCTTCAACTGCGCTAGCAGCCTCTTCCGTAGCCTTAGCCTCATGTGACACCTTGGCTCCGTCTACCAACTGCTCAACCTCAGCAGCGGCTTCCTCGACCTCAGCCTCGACGGCCTTGGCCTCATGCTCCACGAACTCCTTGAGGTCTTCAACGACCTCACCTGGGGTTGCGGTGCCCTCTGCATCATGAAGGGCCTTAGCTGCCAACGCCTTCTCTTCAGTTGCCTTCTTCTCCTTGGCTGCGCGCTTTGCCGCGGCGGTGGCCTCAGCCACAACAGCCTCGGTCAGCGGCTCAACCAACTCGATGACAGCCATGGGAGCCGCATCACCCTTGCGTGGACCAATCTTGGTGATACGGGTGTATCCACCTGGACGGGTCGCGTAGCGCGGACCAATGTCAGTGAAGAGTTCGTGGACGATGTTCTTGTCACGAATGACCGCAAGCACGCGACGACGAGCGTGCAGGTCCCCGCGCTTGGCGAGGGTGATCATGCGCTCGGCAAGCGGACGAACCCGCTTGGCCTTGGCCTCGGTGGTGGTGATCTTGCCGTGCTCGAATAATGCGGTGGCAAGGTTCGCGAGGATCAAACGCTCGTGAGCCGGACCGCCGCCGAGACGGGGACCCTTGGTAGGGGTAGGCATGTCAGTTCTCCTGTTTTACGGATGCCAGTGATGGGCAGCTTTAGAGCTGCTCATCCTCAGCAAATCCCTGGTCGTCGTCATCGTCGTCGTCATCGTCGTAGAACGAAACAACGCTGGTCGGGTCGAATCCGGGCGGGCTGTCCTTGAGTGCGAGGCCGAGGGTTACGAGCTTGGCCTTGACCTCGTCGATGGACTTCGAGCCGAAGTTACGGATGTCGAGCAGATCGGCCTCACTGCGACCGATGAGCTCGCCAACCGTGTGGATACCTTCACGCTTGAGACAGTTATACGAACGTACCGTCAGGTCGAGTGACTCGATCGGCGTCGACAACTGCTCGGCAACGAAAGCATCGGCCGGCGATGGGCCGATGTCGATACCTTCTGCGTCAAAGTTCAATTCGCGAGCTAGACCGAACAGCTCAACCAACGTCTTACCAGCAGATGCAATAGCGTCACGAGGAGCCATGGACTGCTTGGTCTCAACATCGATGACCAGACGGTCGAAGTCGGTGCGCTGCTCGACGCGGGTGGCCTCAACCTTGTACGTGACCTTGAGGACCGGTGAGTAGATGGAGTCAACCGGAATGCGGCCGATTTCCTGGCCTGGCTGTTTGTTCTGAACCGCTGAGACATAGCCGCGACCACGCTCTACAACGAGTTCAATCTCGAGCTTGCCATTGCCGTTCAGCGTGGCAATGTGCAGACCCGGGTTGTGTACCTCGACACCGGCAGGGGGCGCGATGTCAGCGGCTGTCACAGCACCTGGTCCCTGCTTGCGCAAATACATTACGACCGGCTCATCGTGTTCTGACGAAACAACCAGCTGCTTGATGTTCAGGATTAGTTCGGTGACATCTTCCTTCATGCCAGGAACAGTGGTGAATTCGTGCAAAACACCGTCAACGCGAATGCTCGTCACTGCTGCACCCGGGATGGAAGACAGCAGCGTGCGACGCACGGAGTTGCCCAGCGTGTAGCCGAAGCCCGGCTCGAGCGGCTCCATGATGAAACGCGAACGGAATTCTGAGACCGGTTCTTCAGTGAGAGTCGGCCGTTGAGCGATCAGCACGTGATTGTCCTTCCATGGCGCCCACTATTTGACACCTGTGGTTGATAGCTAATACGTCCTTGCAGTGCAACAAGTGCGATGTGACTGGGCCTGCGCCCAGCCACGGTCAGCATTACTTCGAGTAAAGCTCAACGATCAACTGTTCCTGCACCTGCGTGTCGATAACCGAACGCTCGGGCAAGGAGTGAACGAGAACGCGCATCCGCGAAGGGATGACCTCGATCCACGCTGGGGCCGGACGCGATCCAAGCTCGGCGTACGCAACGACGAACGGGGTAAGTTCGCGACTGGCCTGACGCACCTCAACGATGTCGTTGGGCGATACGCGGTAGGACGGGATGTCTACCTTGTGACCGTTGACGGTGATGTGACCGTGGCGAACGAACTGGCGGGCCATATCGCGGCTCTTGGCAAAGCCGGCACGGTAAACAACGTTGTCGAGGCGGGTCTCGAGGATACGAAGCAGGTTTTCACCCGTCTTGCCCTGCTTGCGCTGAGCCTCTTCGTAGTAGCCACGGAACTGCTTCTCGAGCACACCATAGATACGCGCGCACTTCTGCTTCTCGCGCTTCTGCAGCAGGTATTCGCTCTCCTTGGTACGCGCGCGGCCGTGCTGGCCGGGCGGGTACGGGCGGCTCTCAAGCGGGCAGCGAGGTGAATCGCACTTGGAACCCTTAAGGAAAAGCTTGGTCTTCTCACGACGGCAGCGCTTACAGTCTGCCCCGGTGTAACGGGCCATGATGTGTGTAACTCTCTCTCAGGTCAGACGCGACGGCGCTTAGGTGGGCGACAGCCGTTGTGCGGGCTCGGGGTAACGTCCTGAATCGTGCCGACCTCAAGTCCGGCCGCCTGAAGCGAACGGATCGCGGTCTCGCGACCGGAGCCGGGACCCTTGACGAAGACGTCGACCTTCTTCATGCCGTGCTCCATGGCACGACGAGCGGCAGCCTCGGCAGCGAGCTGGGCGGCGAATGGGGTGCTCTTACGAGATCCCTTGAAGCCGACCTGACCTGAGGACGCCCATGAGATCACAGCGCCGGTTGGGTCTGTGATCGAGACGATCGTGTTGTTGAACGTGCTCTTGATGTGCGCGTGGCCGTGAGCCACGTTCTTCTTCTCCTTGCGGCGCACCTTCTTCGCGCCAGCAGCCGTACGGCTCTTGGGAGGCATAAACCATTCCGATCTAGGTTGAGGTGGTCGGTCCTTCGGTCGCTAGCGGGTGCCAGCAGGACCGTCGGACTACTACTTGGCCTTCTTCTTTCCAGCCACGGTCTTCTTGGGTCCCTTACGGGTACGCGCATTGGTATGCGTGCGCTGGCCATGGACCGGGAGACCACGACGGTGGCGAATACCCTGGTAGCAGCCAATCTCGACCTTGCGACGGATGTCAGCGGCAACCTCACGTCGGAGGTCACCTTCGGTCTTGTAATTGCCCTCAAGGAATTCGCGGAGCTTGATCAGCTCTTCATCCGTGAGGTCCTTAACGCGGGTGTCCGGGTTGATACCGGTTGCTTCCAGCGTCTGGGCGGCGCGCGTGCGGCCAACACCAAAAATGTAGGTAAGTGCGATCTCGACGCGCTTGTCACGCGGGAGATCTACACCGATAAGACGTGCCATCGGGTGGTTCTCTCTTTCATTCGTCCGGAGGTTTCCAAGAGCGCTACCGGTCCCACCACCCAGGTGGGTCCCCGGCCTCCGGGCCGGGGGTGGCGTCCCGCACGCGGCACGTGTGCTGCGCGGGGGTCGGGTATCCGCTCTATCTGTGTTGCGACCGTCAGATCACAACTGCTGCGCCTGCGACATCTGTGATGTCGCAGTGATCAGCCCTGCCGTTGCTTGTGGCGAGGGTTCTCACAAATGACCATGACGCGTCCGTGACGACGAATCACCTTGCACTTGTCGCAGATGGGCTTAACGCTTGGATTAACCTTCATCGTTCTCTCCACGGGGATCGTGCCAGGCGCGAACGCCCGTGCGTAGTTGGAGACTTTCAACTCTGATGAGCTGATAGCCGAGGGCTTACTTGTAGCGGTAAACGATCCGGCCGCGGGTGAGGTCGTAGGGCGAAAGCTCTACAACAACCCGGTCATCGGGAAGGATACGGATATAGTGCATCCGCATTTTCCCGCTGATGTGAGCAAGAACCTTGTGCCCGTTATCCAATTCCACCCGGAACATGGCGTTCGGGAGGGACTCGGTGATCGTGCCCTCTAACTCGATGGCACCGTCTTTTTTGGGCATGTACTCGCTTTTCATCCGTTTCATTGGTCTGGCTATCGAGTTAAGCCGCATGACGATCCCGGGTACCGAAGTACCCGAAAGTAGGCATGATGGGCCGCGGCTCGATGAGCCGATAGTTATCTTAGGACAGAACTGGGCAGGGGTGTTAATCCGGATCGGGTGCACGTCAAGGCTACTGCCGGGGAAACTGTAAAACCGCAGGTCAGAGCCTATCTTGCCGCGTGTCGCTACGATCTTGAGCTAGCCGGACTGCGTACCCCAAGGGCGGCAAACTGCTCCGCGCCACCGTCGATTGCCGTTAGCACCCAAGGACCGTCGGCCGTGAGCGCGACGGTGTGTTCCCAGTGGCACGCCCTACTACCGTCGACAGTCACCACCGTCCACTCGTCATCAAGAGTGCGATTGTTGGCTGAGCCCGCACACACCATCGGTTCAATGGCCAACGCCATCCCATCGACCAGGCTTGGTGTCTTGCCCTTGACTGCATAGTTTGGAACGTTCGGCTCCATGTGCATTTTCGAGCCGATGCCGTGGCCGACATACTCCTGAACAATGCCGTACGAGGCGCCAGCGGGGGCAGACCGAATCGTGGCTTCCACCGCCGTCCCGATGTCATTGAGAACCCCACCAACGACGGCCGACGCCAAACCCGCCCACATGGACGCCTGCGTGACCCGAGACAGTTCTTCGAATTCCGGGACGACCGATCCCACCGACACCGTAATCGCGGCGTCACCGTTCCAGCCGTCAATGATCGCACCAAAGTCGATCGAGATCTGGTCACCATCGTTCAGTACTCGGTTTCCCGGGATTCCGTGAACGATCTCGTCGTTCACCGACGCACAGATCACCGCTGGATAGCCGTAGTAACCGAGAAAGGACGACGACGCACCGTGAGTTGCTAGCGAGTCACGGGCGATCTCATCAAGTTGGCCCGTGGTTACTCCAGGTTCGACGGCCTGCCGCAGCGCTTCAAGAGTGTGACCAACCACTAGGCCTGCCGCTCGCATAATCTCAATCTGCGCAGGTGTCTTGATTTCGATTCGGTCCTTGCGACGAAACACGATTTAGATACCGAGCTCGTCGAGGATTCGAGCGGTCACGTCTTTAACTGCACCCATTCCATCAACCTGGGCAAGGATTCCACGTTCGGAATACACGGCAGTCAGTGGTGCGGTCTGCTCGGCGTAGACCGCAAGGCGGCGACGAATGATCTCTTCGGTATCGTCTGCCCGGCCTTGCTCAACTGCCCGGTTCAGCAATCGAGCAACAACTTCATCGAGGTCGGCCGTTAACTCAACGACGCGGTCGAGGCTCGAGCCAAGGGCATCAAGCATCTGATCAAGTTCATCAACCTGAGCCAAGGTACGCGGGTACCCGTCAAGCAGGAACCCATTGGCCGCATCGTCGTGACCCAGGCGGTCACGAACCATATCGTTGGTTACCGAATCGGGGACGTACTCCCCCGCGTCCATGTACCGCTTTGCCTCAAGGCCAAGCGGAGTACCCCCGGCAACATTTGCCCGGAAGATATCTCCAGTCGAGATGTGCGGCACGCCAAGACGTTCAGCGAGAACGACAGCCTGAGTCCCTTTACCCGCACCTGGCGGGCCCATGAGCAAAATACGCATTACCGAAGGAAACCCTCATAATTACGCTGCTGCAACTGGGATTCGATTTGCTTTACCGTATCGAGACCTACGCCGACCATGATCAGCAGCGAGGTGCCGCCGAACAAGAAGCGCTGACCCACGCCAAGGGACGCGAAAGCGATGAACGGAATGATGGCAATCACGGCGAGGTAGAGCGCACCTGGCAGCGTGATGCGGGTCAGAACGTAATCCAAGTACTCCGCCGTCGGCTTACCAGCACGAATGCCAGGAATGAAGCCGCCGTACTGCTTCATATTGTCTGCGACCTCAACAGGGTTGAACGTAATGGCGACGTAGAAGTACGTGAAGAACACAATCAGGAGGAAGTAGACGAGCATGTAGAGAGGCTCAGTGCCACGGGTCAGATTCTGCTGAACCCACTGCGCGAAACCACCTGTGCTACCTGACAACTGGACGAACAGTGTTGGCAGGTAAAGAAGTGAGGAGGCGAAGATCACCGGGATTACACCGGCCATATTTACCTTCAGCGGAATGTACGTCGAGGTACCGCCGTACATGCGGCGACCAACCATGCGCTTTGCGTATTGAACGGGAATGCGACGTTGCGCCTGCTCGACGTAGACGACGGCGGCGATAATCGCAAAGCCGACCAGCAAAACCAACAGCAGCGTGAAAGGGCCGTTGATGGTTTCGATCTGCCACAGCTGGCCGGGGAAGGTGGCAATGATGGAAGTGAAGATCAACAGCGACATTCCGTTACCAACACCGCGATCGGTGATGAGCTCGCCTAGCCACATGATCACACCAGTACCGGCCGTCATGACCATGATCATGGTGATGATGGTCATGACGGACTGGCTGGGAATGATTTGTGACGGACAGCCTTGGAACAGGCGTCCGGGCACTCGCGCCAACGCGATGATGCCGGTGCTCTGAAGAACTGCAAGGGCGATCGTTAGGTACCGGGTGTACTGGGTAAGACGAGCCTGACCAGACTGTCCCTCTTCGCGCAGAGACTCAAGCCGCGGGATAACCACCGTGAGCAACTGAATAATGATCGAGGCCGTGATGTAGGGCATGATGCCGAGCGCGAACACCGACAACTGCAATAGTGCGCCACCGCTAAAGAGGTTGATGAGCCCATAGACCGACTGATCCTGAACAAGGGCAATACATCCGCGGATCGCTTTGTAATCAACACCCGGGGTCGGAACAACCGAACCCAGACGGAAAATAGCAACGATTCCGAGAGTGAAAAGCAACTTGTTGCGCAGGTCCGGCGTACGGAACGCCGACGCGAACGCGGAAAGCACGAGAGCCCCTCCTGGTGGCGCTAATGCGCCGTGTGACGAGATCTACACGGTCAAGCCGTGAGCACGATCCGAGGTTCGGAGCCGTGTGAGATGAGCCTAACAGTCCGTACACAAAAGGCGTCCCTCTACGTCGCTCAATCGACGTAATGGGACGCCTTTCGAATGCTTAGCGTGACCACCAGGAAAGTTCGGAGAACTACCCCGTAAGATCCGAAACTAGGCTAATTCGGTAACCGAACCACCTGCAGCGGTGATTTTGGTCCGAGCGGTGTCCGAGAACTTGTGTGCGGAAATCTGTAGTGCCACGTTGAGATCACCGTTGCCGAGGACCTTAACGAGTTCGTTCTTACGAACCGCACCGGCAGCAACAAGTTCCTCTACACCGATAGCGCCACCCTCTGGGAAAAGGGCTGCGAGTTGAGCCACGTTGACGACTTGGTACTCAACGCGGAAATGGTTGGTGAAGCCCTTGAGCTTGGGCAGACGCATGTGCATCGGCATCTGGCCACCTTCGAAGCCAACCGGTACCTGGTAGCGAGCCTTCGTACCCTTGGTACCGCGGCCAGCCGTCTTACCCTTGCTACCTTCACCACGACCAACGCGGGTCTTGGCCGTCTTTGCTCCGGGGGCCGGACGTAGGTGATGAACCTTGAGCGTCATATTAGTCGACCTCCTCGACAACAATCAGGTGTGCAACGGTGTTGACCATTCCACGAATCTCCGGGCGATCTTCCTTGACGACAGTATCGCCGATTCGCTTGAGACCAAGCGAACGAAGAGTGTCGCGCTGGTTTTGCTTACCGCCGATTTCCGAGCGGATCTGAGTGACCTTGAGGCGGGACATTAGGCACCTGCCCCTGCAGCCCGAGCACGAAGCAGTGCTGCCGGAGCGACATCTTCCAGTGGCAGACCACGGCGAGCCGCAACCTGTTCTGGACGCTCCAGACCCTTGAGCGCAGCAACGGTGGCATGAACCACGTTGATTGCGTTGTCCGAGCCCAGCGACTTACTCAGAACGTCGTGAATACCGGCACACTCCAGAACGGCGCGCACCGGACCACCGGCGATAACCCCGGTACCAGGTGAGGCCGGACGAAGCATGACCATACCCGCCGAAGCCGAACCCGTGATGGGGTGCGGAATCGTGCCCTGGATCCGGGGAACCTTGAAGAAGTTCTTCTTGGCTTCCTCGACACCCTTGGCAATCGCCGCCGGTACTTCCTTGGCCTTGCCGTAGCCGACGCCGACCGTACCGTCACCATCGCCAACAACGACAAGTGCGGTGAAGCTGAAGCGACGACCACCCTTGACGACCTTGGCGACGCGGTTGATCGTGACAACGCGCTCGAGGAATGCGGACTTCTCCGCAACCGGGGCCTTGCTATCGCGTCGATCGCGACCGCCCCGCTCGTTGCTGCCGGCACCGCCTTCGCGGCGCTGGGCTGCACCCATGACTAACCCTCTTCCCGTCTCGTCAGAACGCGAGGCCGCCCTCGCGGGCGCCATCGGCTAGGGCCGCTACGCGACCGTGATACTTGTTTCCGCCACGATCAAACACAACCGTGTCGATGCCTGCGGACTTCGCCCGCTCAGCAACCAATTCGCCAACCCGCTTTGCCTTGGCACTCTTATCGCCGTCTAGGCCACGCAGATCTGCTTCCATCGTTGACGCCGACGCGAGGGTCTTGCCCACGTTGTCGTCGACAACCTGCACGAAAAGGTGCCGTGCAGAACGAGTTACCACTAAGCGCGGACGAGCCGCGGTACCAGTGATTTTCTTGCGGACTCGAGTATGGCGACGCTTGCGCGCAACCGCCTTCTTGTTGCCCGAGCCGAGCTTGGTAACAACAGACATGGTTACTTGCCTGCCTTTCCGGCCTTGCGGCGGATGACCTCGCCCGCGTAACGCACACCCTTGCCCTTGTATGGGTCAGGCTTACGCAACTTGCGGAGCTTGGCGGCAACCTCGCCGACCTGCTGCTTGTCGATCCCGGAAACCGAGAACTTGGTTGGGGTCTCGACTGCGAAGGTGATTCCCTTCGGAGCCTCGATGAAGACGGGGTGGCTGTAACCGAGAGCAAACTCCAGGTCGTCGCCCTTGGCAGCAACACGGTAACCAGTACCGCTGATCTCCAAGTCCTTGCGATATCCGTCTGTTACACCGACAACCATGTTCGACACCAAGGTGCGCGTCAGGCCATGCAGTGAACGAGACATGCGCTCGTCATTGGGGCGAGTAACTTCAAGAGTGCCGTCCTCGGCCTTAGCGACAACGATCGGCTCAACAACGGTGTGGGTCAACTCACCCTTGGGGCCTTTGACCGTGACCGTCGAGCCTTCGATGTCAACCGTTACGCCGGAAGGCACAGCGATAGGGAGACGTCCAATACGTGACATTGTGCTAACCCCCTACCAGACGTAGGCGAGGACTTCCCCACCCACGCCTTTCTTTGAAGCCTGGCGATCGGTGAGCAAGCCCGATGAGGTCGAAATGATCGCCACACCGAGGCCACCAAGGACCTTGGGAAGTGATGTGCTCTTCGCGTATACGCGCAGACCAGGCTTGGAGACGCGACGAACTCCAGCGATGGAGCGTTCGCGGCTCGGTCCGAACTTCAGATCGATGTGCAAGGTTTTACCAACCTCTGCATCTTCAACCTTCCAGCTAGCGATATAGCCCTCTTGCTTAAGAATCTCGGCAATGCCTGCCTTGATCTTCGAGTGGGGCATCACGACAGAGTCGTGGTACGCCGAGTTGGCGTTACGCAGACGCGTGAGCATGTCTGCGATCGGGTCGGTCATTGTCATGGCCTGATGGCCTCTCTCACCGTGGTATCCACAACGGACTTCGCCGTGGACCTTCGGTGTCGTCGGGTCTTACCAGCTGCTCTTGGTGATGCCGGGCAATTCGCCGGCGTGGGCCATCTCGCGTAGACATACGCGGCACAGGCCAAACTTGCGGTATACCGAGTGCGGACGGCCGCACTTGTTGCAACGCGTGTATCCGCGCACGGCGAACTTCGGCTTCTTCTTAGCCTTGTTGATCAGTGAGGTCTTAGCCACGGTCAGTTCTCCTTGAACGGGAATCCGAGCTGCTTGAGCAGCGCGCGACCCTCGGCATCGTTAGCGGCGGTGGTGACAAGCGTGATGTCCATACCGCGTACTCGGTCGATTGCGTCGACATCGATCTCGTGGAACATCGACTGTTCGTTGAGGCCGAAGGTGTAATTGCCGTTGCCATCAAACTGCTTGCCGTTGAGTCCGCGGAAGTCACGGATACGGGGCAGTGCGACAGACAGCAGGCGGTCGAGGAACTCCCACATGCGATCGCCACGAAGGGTGACGTGCGCACCAATAGGCATACCTTCACGCAGTTTGAACTGTGCGATCGACTTGCGAGCCTTCGTGACCTGCGGCTTCTGGCCAGTGATGGCGGCCAGATCGCGGATCGCACCTTCAATGAGCTTTGAATCGCGAGCTGCCTCGCCAACACCCATGTTCACCACGATCTTGGTGAGCCCTGGAACCATCATGACGTTCGGGAAGTTGAACTCCTCGCGAAGCGCCGGCACGATTTCCTCGCGGTAGCGGGTCTTGAGGCGCGGCTGCACCTTCTCAGTGCTGGTGGTTGTCATTAGATGTCCTTACCGGTGCGCTTGGAAACGCGCACGCTGCGGGTGCTCTCGTACGTGGTGCCATCTGCGCGTGTCTTCGTCACCGTTTCGCGACGGT
Organism: uncultured bacterium; assembly: GCA_903826575.1. Taxonomy (GTDB): domain Bacteria; phylum Actinomycetota; class Actinomycetes; order S36-B12; family CAIYMF01; genus Longivirga. The sequence goes on along the minus strand of CAIKEU010000081.1, from coordinate 50,747 downwards.
AGCCAACGCGGGTGGGCCGGTCGTCCGAGGGATCAACGAGCATGACGTTCGAGACATGCACGGGCGCTTCCTGGGTGACAATGCCGCCGGTCTTTGCACCACGAGTGGATTCGCCCACCTTGGTGTGCTTCTTGATCCGGTTGACACCTTCAACAAGAACCTTCTCGGCTTCGGGGATAACGGCAATAACCTTGCCCTTGACGCCCTTGTCCTTACCAGTGATGACCTGTACGAGGTCACCCTTCTTGATCGCTAGGCTCTTCATGGCTACAACACCTCCGGGGCAAGCGAGATGATCTTCATGAAGCGCTTCTCGCGAAGTTCACGTCCGACCGGACCGAAGATACGAGTACCGCGTGGCTCGCCATCACCCTTGAGGATGACGGCAGCGTTCTCGTCGAAACGAATGTAGGAGCCGTCTGGACGACGACGCTCCTTTTTCGTTCGCACGATTACGGCCTTGACGACATCACCCTTCTTGACGTTTCCGCCAGGGATTGCGTCTTTAACTGTGGCGACGATGACATCACCGATGCCCGCGTAGCGTCGACCGGAACCACCGAGAACGCGGATGCACAAGATTTCCTTGGCACCTGTGTTGTCGGCGACTCGCAGTCGCGACTCCTGCTGGATCACTTCATATCTCCTGTTGTCGCGCCGGTTCTCGGCGTCCGAGCCTGGCGGAACTTAAATGGTCGGTGGCGCAACGTATACGTCGAAACATGTACGTCGAACCTGATGAGTGTAGGTGGCATCATGCTCAGCCACCAAAACTCGCAGTCTTACTTGGCGCGCTCGAGGATCTCTACTACACGCCAGCGCTTGGTGGCCGAGAGCGGACGGGTCTCCATCAAGAGCACCTTGTCGCCAACGCCAGCAGAATTCTGCTCGTCGTGTGCGTGCAGCTTGCTCGTGCGACGCACGACCTTGCCGTACAACGGGTGCTTGAAACGGTCTTCAACAGCGACGACGACGGTTTTGTTCATCTTGTCGCTGACGACGTAACCTTCGCGAACCTTGCGGTCCCCGCGGTCCAAAGTGGTTTCGGTCATGTCCTTCTCGTTCGAGTCACTCATGCCGCACCGACTGGCGTGATACCGAGCTCGCGCTCGCGCATGATCGTGTAGATGCGGGCGATGTCCGTGCGCACTGCACGAAGTCGACCATGGCTCTCCAACTGTCCAGTGGCTGCCTGAAAACGCAGGTTGAACAGTTCGGCCTTGGCTTCGCGCAACTTAATGACGAGTTCTTCGTCATTAAAGCCGCGTAATTCAGCGGGGCTGGTACCAGTAGCCATTAGTTCACCCCTGCCTCGCGCCGGATGATCCGGCACTTCATCGGAAGTTTGTGTGATGCACGAAGTAGCGCTTCACGTGCAACAGCCTCATTCGGGAAGGTGAGTTCAAACATCACACGGCCCGGCTTGACGTTGGCAACCCACCACTCCGGCGAACCCTTACCAGAACCCATGCGAGTCTCAGCAGGCTTCTTCGTCAGTGGACGGTCTGGGTAGATGGTGATCCAGACCTTGCCACCACGGCGAATGTGACGTGTGATAGCGATACGAGCCGACTCGATCTGCCGGTTAGTAACGTACGCGGGCTCAAGCGCCTGCAGGCCCCACTCACCCCATGTGACTTCGGTGCCACCTGTTGCGGCACCCGAGCGACCCGGGTGGTGCTGCTTGCGGTGCTTTACGCGGCGAGGAATAAGCATGACTTAGGCCTCCGAACCATTAGTTTCGGTCGCTGCTGCGACGGCCTCAACTGGAGCAGCTTCAACAGCAGCTTCAACCGGTGCACTCTCAACGGCGGTGTTCTCTGAACCCGGGCGACGACCGCCGGGACGACCCGGGCGTTCTGGGCGACGGGCCTGACCCAAACGCTCGGCAGCAATAACGGCCTCGCGCTCGGTACGTGACTGGCTAACCTCACCCTTGTAAATCCACACCTTCACACCAATACGGCCGAAGGTGGTGCGGGCCTCGTAAAAGCCGTAGTCGATGTTCGCGCGCAGTGTGTGCAATGGCACTCGACCTTCGCGGTAGAACTCGGTGCGCGACATTTCTGCACCGCCGAGACGCCCCGATACCTGGATACGAATACCCTTGGCACCGCTCTTGAGGGCGGACTGCATCGACTTGCGCATCGCACGTCGGAACGACACACGACTCGACAACTGCTCGGCAACGCCTTGAGCAACGAGCTGGGCATCGGTCTCAGGGTTCTTGACCTCGAGGATGTTCAACTGCACCTGCTTGCCGGTGAGCTTTTCTAGGTCGCCACGAATGCGGTCTGCCTCGGCGCCACGGCGACCGATCACGATGCCCGGACGGGCGGTGTGAATGTCGACGCGGACGCGGTCACGGGTGCGCTCGATCTCAACCTTGGAGATACCAGCGCGCTCCATGCCCTTGGTCATCAGGCGACGGATCTTGACATCCTCATCGACGTAGTCACGGTATCGCTGACCCGGCTTTGACGAATCGGCGAACCACTTCGACTTGTAGTCGGTGGTGATACCCAGGCGGAAGCCATATGGATTGATTTTTTGGCCCACGGCCGGGTCACCCCTTCTTCCGCGACGAACCGGCTTCAACCGATTCGACGACGACGGTGATGTGACTAGTGCGCTTACGGATGCGATACGCCCGACCCTGGGCGCGCGGACGGAACCGCTTCATCGTCGGACCCTCGTCGACGTAGGCCTCGCGGACTACGAGCGTGTTCGGGTCGAGATTGAGGTTATTCGTCGCGTTTGCGATGGCGCTATCAAGCACCTTCCCCACCGGCTCGCTCGCTGCCTGCGGTGCGAAGTGCAGAATCGCCTGCGCTTCGGCTGCGGGCAATCCACGGATCAAATCGATCACGCGGCGCGCCTTCATGGGCGTGACACGCACGTAGCGTGCCTGAGCCCTGGCTTCCATCGCTGTCCCCTTGCTGGTCGAAAGTACTTACGGATGTGTTCTGGTCGTGCGGTCTTGGGTAACGCTTCTCACCCACCGGCCGAGGCCGATACGCGACTAGCGTCGCTTAGCTTTGCGGTCGTCCTTCACGTGGCCCTTGAAGGTTCGCGTTGGTGCGAACTCGCCGAGCTTGTGACCGATCATGTTCTCGGTGACGAACACCGGGATGTGCTTGCGGCCGTCGTGCACCGCGATCGTGTGGCCGAGCATGTCCGGGCTGATCATCGAACGACGAGACCATGTCTTAATGACATTCTTGGTGCCCTTTTCGTTCTGCTCATCGACCTTCTTGGAAAGGTGCGTGTCGATGAAGGGGCCCTTCTTCAAACTGCGTGGCATATTTCAGGCTCCCTTAACGCTTCTTGCCGGACTTGCGACGACGGACGATGAACTTGTCACTGGCCTTATTGGCCTTACGGGTACGACCTTCGGCCTTACCGTTCGGGTTGACCGGGTGGCGACCACCGGAGGTCTTACCCTCACCACCACCGTGTGGGTGGTCGACCGGGTTCATGGCCACACCGCGGACGGTTGGACGCTTGCCCTTCCACCGCATACGACCGGCCTTACCCCAGTTGATGTTGCTCTGCTCGGCGTTACCGACCTCGCCGATGGTTGCGCGGCAGCGCACATCAACGTTGCGGATTTCACCGGACGGCAGACGAAGCTGTGCGTACGGCCCGTCCTTGGCCACGAGCTGAATGCTCGTACCTGCAGAACGACCCATCTTGGCACCGCCACCGGGACGCAGTTCAACTGCGTGGATCACGGTACCGACGGGGATGTTGCGCAGGGGCAGGTTGTTACCTGGCTTAATGTCGGCCGAGGGGCCGGTCTCAATATTGTCGCCCTGAGACAACTTGTTCGGCGCCACGATGTAGCGCTTCTCACCATCGGCATAGTGCAGAAGGGCAATACGTGCGGTGCGGTTGGGGTCGTACTCAATGTGAGCGACCTTCGCGGGCACGCCGTCCTTGTCGGCACGACGGAAGTCAATGATTCGATACGCACGCTTGTGACCACCACCCTGGTGACGGGTGGTGATGCGACCGGAGTTGTTGCGTCCGCCCTTGTTTGGCAAGGGGCGAACGAGCGACTTCTCCGGCTCCGAACGCGTGATCTCGACGAAGTCGGCAACGCTCGAGCCACGACGGCCCGGTGTTGTCGGCTTGTACTTGCGGATACCCATGGGGTTTCTCTTCCTCGTCGGTTGCGTCAGGAGTGCGCCGGTCAGGAGACCGGGCCTCCGAAGATGTCAATTCGGTCGCCGTCAGCCAGGCTGACGATTGCGCGCTTGGTGTCGGCACGCTTGCCGAAACCGTTGCGAGTGCGTAGGCGCTTGCCCTGACGGTTGTTGGTGTTCACGCCAGTAACGCGAACGCCGAACACCTGCTCAACGGCAATCTTGATCTGCGTCTTGTTCGCGTCAGGTGCCACGATGAACGTGTACTTGTTCTCATCGAGAAGGCCGTAGCTCTTCTCCGAGATCACTGGCGCGAGCAGGATGTCGCGTGGGTCTGCAATTCTCATTCTGCTGCTTCCTCACGTGCTTCGGACTCCGTCGCAACGGCCTTGGCACTCTTACCTGCCGCCGGACCTGCAAGGAATGTCTCGAGGGCCTCGGTCGTGAAGATGACATCGTCACTGACGAGAACGTCGTAGGTGTTCAACTGATCAGGTGCGATCAGGTGGACTGAGGGAACGTTACGGAGCGACATCCACGACACCGAATCGTCACGATCGACAACTGCGAGCAGATTGCGACGTTCGCTCACGGCAAGAATCGCAGCAAGTGCAGATTTAGTCGACGGTGTGTCGCCCTCGACGAACGAGGTCACAACGTGAACGCGGCCATTACGAGCGCGATCTGAAAGTGCGCCACGAAGTGCAGCAGCCTTCATCTTCTTTGGAGTGCGCTGGCTGTAGTCGCGCGGCTCTGGGCCGTGCACGGTTCCACCACCAGTGAACTGAGGTGCACGAATCGAACCCTGACGGGCGCGGCCGGTGCCCTTCTGCTTGTACGGCTTCTTACCGCCACCGCGAACTTCACCGCGGTCCTTGGTCTTGTGCGTCCCCTGACGAGCAGCGGCAAGCTGCGCGACAACGACCTGGTGGATCAGCGGAATGTTGACCTGAACACCGAATACATTGCTCGGGAGTTCGACAGAACCGCTGACCTTACCGGCGGGGGTGCGAACGTCAACCGAGGTGACCTCAGCAGTCTCTACAGATGCAGTCATGCTCAGGCTCCCTTCGCGGACGTACGAACGAGAACGATGTAGCCCTTAGGACCCGGAATCGCACCCTTGATCAGGATGAGACCGTTCTCGACATCAATGCTGTGGATCGTCAAGTTCTGGACGGTCTTGCGCACATGGCCCATGTGACCAGCCATCCGGACGCCCTTGAAGACGCGACCCGGTGTTGCACAGGCACCGATGGAGCCAGGCTTGCGGTGGTTGCGGTGTGCACCGTGTGATGCACTCACGCCCGAGAAGCCGTGACGCTTCATCGTTCCGGCAAAACCCTTGCCCTTGGTGGTGCCGACGACATCGATCGTCTGACCCACCTCGAAGTGGTCGACGGCAATTTCCTGACCGAGAGTGAACTCGGTGGCTGCCGGCGTACGCAGTTCGACGAGGTGACGACGTGGTGTCACACCGGCCTTGGCGAAGTGACCTGACGCAGGCTTGTTGACCTTGCGTGGGTCGATTGCGCCGAAGGCAATCTGTACGGAGCTGTATCCGTCTGATTCTGGGGTCTTGACCTGGGTTACGACACAAGGCCCAGCCTTAACAACAGTGACAGGGACAACCTTGTTGTTTTCGTCCCATACCTGAGTCATGCCGAGCTTTTCGCCCAGAAGTCCCGTGAAATTGGTGCTCATGGTGGCTATTGTCCTCAGAGCTTGATCTCGATATCGACACCAGCCGGCAGATCGAGACGCATCAGCGAATCAACCGTCTTGGGCGTGGGGTCGAGGATGTCGATGAGACGCTTGTGCGTCCGCATCTCGAAGTGCTCGCGGCTGTCCTTGTACTTGTGCGGCGAGCGGATAACGCAGTACACGTTCTTTTCGGTCGGCAGCGGCACGGGGCCTGCAACCTGCGCGCCAGTGCGAATCACCGTCTCGACAATCTTGCGTGCCGATGAGTCGATGATCTCGTGGTCGTAGGCCTTGAGCCTGATGCGGATCTTCTGTCCCGCCATGGTGGCTGATGTCCTTCTCGTTCGTGTGCCGCTGAAACTGGTGCAGTGAGCACCGGTGGTGGGTTTCGTGGTCGGGCGGGGATTAGCCCACCCGACCACGAGCACCCAGGATCGTGCTGGTGTCGAAAATCGACGACCGGTCGTACTACTTAAGGATCTTTACGACGCGACCGGCACCAACGGTGCGGCCACCTTCGCGGATCGCGAAACGCAAGCCCTCTTCCATTGCGATTGGCTGGATGAGGTCAACCTTCATCTCAGTGTTATCGCCTGGCATGACCATCTCGGTGCCCTCTGGCAACGTCACAACGCCGGTCACGTCCGTGGTACGGAAGTAGAACTGCGGGCGGTAGTTGTCGAAGAACGGCGTGTGGCGGCCACCCTCGTCCTTGGACAAGATGTAGACGTTGGCGTCGAACTCGGTGTGCGGGGTAACTGAGCCCGGCTTGCACAGGACCTGTCCACGCTCAACATCGTCACGCTTGGTTCCACGAAGAAGCAGACCTACGTTCTCGCCAGCCTGGCCCTCATCGAGGAGCTTGCGGAACATCTCGACACCGGTAACGGTGGTCTTCGTGGTGCCCGGACGGATACCAACGATTTCGATTTCTTCGTTGACCTTGACGATGCCGCGCTCGATACGACCGGTGACGACGGTTCCACGACCTGTGATCGTGAACACGTCCTCGACGGGCATGAGGAACGGCTTGTCGGTGTCGCGCTCTGGGGTCGGGATGTAGTCATCCACGGCCTTCATGAGTTCGAGGATCGACTCGGCCCACTTGGCGTCACCGTTGAGTGCCGGGAACGCGGCTACGCGAACGACGGGGATGTCGTCGCCGGGGAACTCGTAGGTCGAGAGGAGCTCGCGAACCTCAAGCTCAACGAGCTCGAGGATTTCCTCATCGTCGACCATGTCGCACTTGTTGAGAGCCACGACGAGCGACGGAACGCCGACCTGACGGGCGAGCAGCACGTGCTCCTTGGTCTGCGGCATCGGGCCGTCGGTCGCTGCAACCACGAGGATCGCACCGTCCATCTGAGCCGCGCCGGTGATCATGTTCTTGATGTAGTCAGCGTGACCAGGGCAGTCGACGTGCGCGTAGTGACGCGCCTCGGTCTGGTACTCGACGTGCGCGATCGAAATCGTGATACCGCGCTGACGCTCTTCTGGCGCCTTGTCGATCTGGTCGAACGGCGTGAACGGGTTCACGTCCGGGTACGCGTCATGTAGCACCTTGGTAATGGCCGCTGTCAGCGTCGTCTTACCGTGGTCAATGTGACCGATGGTGCCGATATTGACGTGCGGCTTAGTCCGCTCGAACTTCGCCTTCGCCACGGTGTCCTCCTGGTGGACGGGATGGTTACGCCGTACGACGTAAATTCCTGGGTGTACTGGTCAGTTGTAGTGCTGGTAGTGCTGGTCGTACATGAGGTCTAGGTTCAACCTCGGGTGCGTTTGCTTTGGACTATTCGCCCTTGGCCTTCGCGATGATCTCGGTCGCCACGTTCGAAGGAACCTGAGCGTACGAGTCGAACTGCATGGAGTAACTCGCTCGACCCTGAGTCTTGCTTCGGAGATCTCCGACGTAGCCGAACATCTCTGACAAGGGGACGAGAGCCTTTACAACGCGAGCGCCTGAGCGCTCTTCCATCGCCTGGATCTGGCCACGGCGAGAGTTAAGATCACCGATCACATCACCCATGAAGTCTTCTGGGGTGGTGACCTCAACGGACATCAGCGGTTCGAGAAGAACCGGGCCGGCGCGACGTGCGCCTTCCTTGAATGCCATCGAGCCGGCAATCTTAAACGCAAGTTCGGACGAGTCAACGTCGTGGTAGGCGCCGTCTTGAAGGGTAACTTTCACGCCGACCATCGGGTAGCCAGCGAGAACACCGTTCTCCATGGCTTCCTGGGCACCAGCGTCAACCGAGGGGATGTACTCACGCGGGATACGTCCACCGGTGACGGCGTTAACGAATTCGTAACCCTCTTCGTTCTCGGCATCTGCTTCGAGAGGCTCGATGTCGATCTGCACCTTTGCGAACTGACCAGAACCACCGGTCTGCTTCTTGTGGGTGTAGTCGATCTTCGGAACCTTCTTGGTGATCGTCTCGCGGTACGCAACCTGCGGCTTACCAACGTTAGCTTCCACGTTGAACTCGCGACGCATACGGTCGACGAGAACCTCGAGGTGAAGCTCGCCCATTCCGGAGATGATGGTCTGACCGGTCTCTTCGTCGGAACGAACCTGGAAGGTCGGATCCTCGTCGGACAGACGCTGGATAGCCGTACCCAGCTTCTCCTGGTCGCTCTTGGTCTTCGGTTCGATCGCAACCGAGATAACCGGAGCGGGGAAGTTCATCGATTCAAGAACAACGGGATGTGCTGCGTCGCAAAGCGTTTCGCCGGTGGTGGTGTCTTTAAGACCCATCACAGCGACGATGTCACCGGCGCCGACGCTCGCAATTTCTTCACGCTTGTTGGCGTGCATGCGGTAGACCTTGCCGATGCGCTCTTTGCGGCCCTTAACCGAGTTGAGCACCTGGGTGCCGGACTCAAGGACGCCCGAGTAGACGCGGACGTAGGTCAACTTACCCAGGTGCGGGTCGGTCATGATCTTGAAGGCGAGAGCCGAAAGGGGCTCTGAATCCTTGGGCTGACGCTCGATCACCGTCTCTTCATCGCCAACCTTGTGACCCTTGATGGCCTCAACATCGAGCGGTGACGGAAGGTACTCAACGACAGCGTCGAGCATGGGCTGAACACCCTTGTTCTTGAACGCAGAACCAGTCAGGATCGGGGTCAGCTTGTCAGCGAGTGTTGCGCGACGGATGGCGGCATGAAGTTCTGCCTCGGTGGGCTCAACGCCCTCGAGGTACTTCTCCATCATGTCGTCATCAGCTTCTGAGATGGTTTCGAGAAGCATTGCGCGGTACTCGTCGGCCTGATCCTGCAGATCTGCCGGGATGTCGACGATGTCGTATGCCTCGCCCTTTTGGGTGTCCTCTGGCCATACGAGTGCCTTCATGCGAACGAGGTCAACGACACCGCGGAAGTCGCCCTCGGCGCCGATGGGGATCTGCAGCACAAGAGCGGTCGCGTTCAAGCGCTCGCGGATCATGCCTACGCACATGTAGAAGTCAGCACCCGTGCGGTCGAGCTTGTTCACGAAGCAGATGCGCGGCACGTTGTAACGGTCAGCCTGACGCCACACCGTCTCAGACTGTGGCTCCACACCGGCAACCCCGTCGAACACGGCAACGGCGCCATCGAGAACGCGAAGTGAACGCTCTACCTCGACTGTGAAGTCAACGTGGCCTGGGGTGTCAATGATGTTGATCTGCACACCATTCCAGTGACAGGTCGTAGCAGCGGACGTGATGGTGATACCACGCTCCTGCTCCTGCTCCATCCAGTCCATAGTGGCTGCACCATCGTGGACTTCACCGATCTTGTAGTTGATACCGGTGTAGAAAAGGATGCGCTCGGTGGTCGTGGTCTTGCCAGCATCGATGTGCGCCATGATGCCAATGTTGCGCACAAGGGCGAGATCGACGGCGGTTCCGGTTGCCACGGTATTAACTCCGAATCACAGAAAGGGAAGGAAGGGGAAGAACTGCTGTCACCAGCGGTAGTGCGCGAAGGCCTTGTTGGACTCAGCCATCTTGTGCATGTCCTCACGACGCTTGACGCTGGCGCCAAGGCCGTTGCTCGCATCGAGAAGTTCGTTCATCAGGCGCTCGGTCATTGTCTTCTCGCGACGCTGACGTGAGTACGTGACCAACCAGCGAAGTGCAAGCGTGGTGCTGCGGCCCGGACGAACTTCAACCGGCACCTGATACGTCGCTCCACCAACGCGGCGGCTGCGGACCTCGAGAGTGGGCTTAATGTTGTCCATCGCACGCTTGAGCGTGAGAACCGGATCAGTACCGGTCTTTTCGCGGCAACCTTCCAAGGCACCGTAAACAATGCGCTCTGCGGTGGACTTCTTGCCGTCCAGCAGAATCTTGTTGATCAACTGAGTCACAAGCGGCGAGCCGTAGACGGGGTCAACGACAATCGGACGCTTAGGAGCTGGGCCTTTGCGTGGCATTAGCTGCTCTTCTCCTTCTTCGCGCCGTAACGGCTACGAGCCTGCTTGCGGTTCTTGACACCCTGGGTATCGAGGGCACCGCGAATGATCTTGTAACGAACACCGGGGAGGTCCTTCACACGGCCGCCACGCACGAGCACAATCGAGTGTTCCTGAAGGTTGTGGCCAACTCCGGGAATGTAAGCGGTGACCTCGATACCACTTGTCAGACGCACACGAGCCACCTTGCGCAGAGCCGAGTTCGGCTTCTTGGGCGTGGTGGTGTAGACACGCGTGCAAACACCGCGGCGCTGTGGGCTTCCCTTAAGCGCGGGCGTCTTGTTCTTCGAGACCTTGTCCTGCCGGCCCTTGCGGACTAGCTGCTGGATCGTGGGCACTCACATCTCCGGATCTGTGCGTTCGTTCTTGGTCTTAAAACTCTGGAAGTTCACGAGCTTGTGGGCCCTAACCCGCCGACCCCCGCGCTCGGGCGTGTCGCACTTTCCCCGCTCATGCGGGAGTGCAACCAACTCGAAAGTGGACATCGTGCGCAGCACGGAACATAGTTCCCAGCGCGCAAGGGCACCCGAAACTTGCGGGTGCAGGGCATAACACTACCCAAAGGCAGGCCGAAAGGTCAAAACGGCAGCCGCGGCCCCGCGCAATAAGCACCTTCACCCTTTCAGGTGACCTGCTATCCACGCAGGAGACACGCCGAGACTGAGCACCAGAGCATCGCTTTCAGGCGCCCATACTGCTGCCCGTCGATGATGAGGTCGCTGCCACCGCCAGAACGACGACAGCAATCAGTACAACGATCGTCAGAGCGATATTGATCCAGGCAATGATTTTCGCTGCCTTAACCATGCCATCACCGATGATCCAGCCATGTGAAGCGTCGATCTCCTTACTAGCCGAACTAGCCACGACAAGCGCGGCTATAGACAAAATGAGGGGGCACAAAACGAATGAGCCGATCGCCAGCACCAGCGATACCACCGCATAGGTGGATGTCTTAGGGAACTGCCCAGGAGTGGCCGCGTAGCCCGGCGGGGTACTGGGAGGCGGATAAGCAGCCGCGGGCGGTGCGACGGACGGCGCCACAGGTGGTCCTGCCGGCGGTGTAACCGGATACGGCGTTGTCGGGTACTCCCCCACAACAGGCGGCTCGATGGGATCCGGCGGGGTAAGTCCTTCATATGACATGCCGCTCACTCTGCCACCGCGACGCCGGTTGTTTCCATTTACATGCCGCAACGGCCATCACTAATTCGGAGAAAAACTGGTGGGTGACGAGATATCTCGTCACCCACCAGTTTGTCTAACCTGCCGAACTTAGTTCGTGTAGCCGCCGAAGTCATACTCCTCGAGCGGGATCGCCTGACCTCCACCAGTTCCGAAGGTGCCGTAATCCAGATCGTCGTACGCGGACAGTGATGCGTACATTGCGGACTTGGCCTCCTCGGTTGGCTCGACCTTGACGTTGCGGTACTGCGGCATGCCCGTTCCGGCTGGGATCAGCTTTCCGAGGATGACGTTCTCCTTCAAGCCCAAAAGTGGGTCGGACTTGCCGTGGATCGCTGCCTCGGTGAGGACTCGGGTGGTCTCCTGGAAGGAGGCCGCCGAGAGCCAGGATTCCGTCGCCAACGAAGCCTTGGTGATACCCATGAGTTCCGGACGTCCCGCTGCCGGCGTACTGCCAGCAGACACAACGCTACGGTTTCCGGCTTCGAACAGACCACGCTCGACAAGCTCACCCGGCAGGAACTCAGTGTCGCCACCTTCAATGATGGTGACGCGCTTGAGCATCTGACGGACGATGACCTCGATGTGCTTGTCGTGGATCGACACACCCTGTGAGCGATACACATCCTGAACCTCTGCGACGAGGTGCAGCTGCACCGCACGCTGGCCGAGGATGCGCAGCACCTGCTTGGGATCAACCGCACCCTGAACAAGCTGCGTACCAACCTCAACGTGGTCGCCATCTGCAACCAGCAGACGGGCACGCTTGGAAATCGGGTAAGCAACTTCCTCAGAACCGTCGTCCGGAACAACAACGAGCTTGCGCGTCTTGTCCGTGTCGTCGATCCGGAACCGGCCCGTGGCCTCGCTGATCGGGGCAACACCCTTAGGTGTACGTGCCTCGAAGAGCTCAACCACACGCGGGAGACCGTGGGTGATGTCTTCACCAGCCACACCACCGGTGTGGAAGGTGCGCATCGTCAACTGAGTACCAGGCTCACCGATCGACTGCGCGGCGACAATACCAATCGCCTCACCGACGTCAACGAGTTTGCCGGTTGCAAGTGAGCGGCCGTAACAGGTCGCACAGGTGCTGACCTTACTCTCACAGGTAAGAACGGAGCGGGCCTTGATCTCGGTGACACCGGCAGCGACGAGATCGTCGATTACCAGTAGACCAAGTTCCTGACCGGCGCTGGCGATCGTACGACCGTCAACGACAACATCTTCGCTCAGAACACGTGAGACCGCGGTGGACTCAACCTCGTCATGACGACGCACGGATCCGTCGGCATTCTTCACACCAATGGTGTTGGCCAAACCGCGCTCGGTTCCACAGTCGACCTCACGGATGATGACGTCCTGCGATACGTCGACCAGACGACGGGTTAGGTAACCCGAGTCAGCGGTACGAAGTGCGGTATCAGCCAGACCCTTACGAGCACCGTGGGTAGAGATGAAGTACTCGAGAACCGACAAGCCTTCACGGAAGTTCGACTTGATCGGACGCGGGATGATCTCGCCCTTGGGGTTAGCCACCAGACCACGCATACCGGCGATCTGACGAACCTGCATCCAGTTACCACGAGCACCGGAGTTAACCATCATGAAGACGGGGTTGTGACGTGGGAAGTGCTCACGCATAGCGTCAGCAACTTCGTCCGTGGCACGAGTCCAGATCTCGATGAGTTCCTGACGACGCTCAGAGTCGGTGATCAGGCCGCGTTCGAACTGGACCTGAACCTTTTCTGCACGACCTTCAGCCTCAAGCAGGATGCCTGCCTTCTTCGGCGGTGTAACAACATCCTCGATGGAAATCGTTACGCCCGAGCGAGTTGCCCAGTAGAAGCCGGTGTCCTTCAACGCATCAAGCGTTGCGGCAACCTGAACCTTGGGGTAGCGCTCAGCCAAGTCGTTAACAACCGCCCCGAGAACCTTCTTGTCGACCTCAACATTGACGAAGGGGTAATCGACTGGAAGCGCCTCGTTGAGAAGCGCACGACCGAGAGTGGTTTCAAGGATGAACGAGTCACCAAGCTCCCAACCCTGCGGCGCCTGCCAATCCAGTGGCGGGACAACACCGGTGAAGCGGAGCTTGATATGGCTTGAGACCTTGATCTGCTTGGCATCGAATGCCATGTATGCCTCGGACACCGAACCAAATGCACGGCCGTCGCCTGGCTGATCAGCCCGCTCGGAGGTCAAGAAGTTGATACCGAGAACCATGTCCTGCGTCGGCGAGGTGATCGGACGACCATGTGCCGGCGACAGGATGTTGTTGCTCGACAACATCAAGATGCGTGCCTCAGCCTGAGCCTCGGCGGACAGTGGCAAGTGCACAGCCATCTGGTCCCCGTCGAAGTCAGCGTTGAACGCTGAACATACGAGCGGGTGAATCTGGATGGCCTTACCTTCGATCAGCTGCGGCTCGAAGGCCTGAATGCCGAGACGGTGCAGGGTTGGTGCACGGTTCAGCAAAACAGGGTGCTCAGCGATGACCTCTTCCAGCACATCCCACACGACCGCACGTGAACGCTCAACCATGCGCTTTGCAGACTTAATGTTCTGCGCGTGGTTGAGATCGACAAGACGCTTCATGACGAACGGCTTGAAGAGCTCGAGCGCCATCTGCTTGGGCAGACCACACTGATGCAGCTTGAGCTGCGGGCCAACGACGATGACCGAGCGGCCTGAGTAATCGACGCGCTTTCCAAGTAGGTTCTGACGGAAACGACCCTGCTTGCCCTTGAGCATGTCCGAAAGTGACTTCAACGGACGGTTGCCGGGGCCAGTAACCGGACGACCACGACGACCGTTGTCGAACAGTGCGTCGACAGCTTCCTGAAGCATGCGCTTCTCGTTGTTGACGATGATCTCCGGAGCGCCGAGGTCAAGCAGGCGCTTCAAACGATTGTTGCGGTTGATCACACGACGGTAAAGGTCGTTGAGATCGGACGTTGCAAAACGTCCACCGTCAAGCTGAACCATTGGGCGCAGATCCGGCGGGATCACCGGAACGCAGTCAAGAACCATGCCCATGGGCGAGTTTGACGTCTGCATGAAGGCAGTGACGACCTTGAGGCGCTTGAGGGCACGGGTCTTCTTCTGACCCTTACCCGTCTGCACGATTTCACGCAACAGTTCGGCCTCAGCTTCAAGGTCGAAGGTCTCAAGACGCTTCTGGATTGCCGCCGCACCCATTCCACCGTTGAAGTAGCGACCGTAACGGTCACGCATTTCGCGGTAAAGGAGTTCGTCGCCCTCGAGATCCTGAATCTTCAGGTTGCGGAAACGATCGAAGACGCGGTCGAGGCGTTCGATCTCGCCGTCCGCACGACGACGCAACTGCGCCATCTCGCGCTCGGCCGATTCCTTGACCTTACGCTTCTGGTCGCTCTTGGCACCCTCAGCCTCAAGCTCGGCCAGGTCGGCCTCGAGCTTGGTGGCACGCTTGTTGACTTCATCGTCGCGACGGTTGGCGATCTGCTGCTTTTCAACAGAGAGCTTGCCTTCCAATGACGGCAGATCGGTGTGGCGCTGATCAACGTCAACAGAGGTGATCATGTAGGCCGCAAAGTAGATGACCTTCTCTAGGTCCTTCGGGGCCAGATCAAGCAGGTAACCCAAGCGGCTTGGAACACCCTTGAAGTACCAGATGTGGGTAACGGGCGCGGCCAGCTCAATGTGACCCATCCGCTCACGACGCACCTTGGCGCGAGTTACCTCAACACCACAGCGCTCACAGATGATGCCCTTGAAGCGAACACGCTTGTACTTACCGCAGTAGCACTCCCAGTCGCGAGTAGGTCCGAAGATCTTCTCGCAGAACAGGCCGTCCTTCTCAGGCTTGAGCGTGCGGTAGTTAATGGTTTCAGGCTTCTTGACCTCACCATGCGACCACGTACGAATATCGTTCGCGGTGGCTAGGCCAATTCGCAGTTCATCGAAGAAATTGACGTCGAGCACGGCTATCAGTCCTCACTTGTGGTTTGGGATCGTCAGGTCTGGGTTTAGGTGGTCGCCCTCACGAGCGACCACCTAAGGTCCTCAGACTTCTTCGACGCTGCTCGGCTCACGCCGCGACAGGTCGATTCCCAGCTCTTCAGCTGCGCGGTAAACATCGTCTTCGGTGTCGCGCATTTCTATCGCACTTCCATCGCGCGATAGAACCTCGACGTTCAAACACAGTGACTGCATTTCCTTGATGAGCACCTTGAACGATTCCGGGATACCGGGCTCGGGGATGTTCTCACCCTTGACGATGGCCTCGTAAACCTTCACGCGACCTAGCACGTCATCGGACTTGATGGTCAGAAGCTCCTGGAGGGCGTAGGCGGCACCGTATGCCTCAAGTGCCCACACCTCCATCTCACCGAAGCGCTGGCCACCGAACTGTGCCTTACCACCGAGTGGCTGCTGGGTGATCATCGAGTACGGACCGGTCGAACGTGCGTGGATCTTGTCGTCGACCAAGTGCAGCAACTTGAGGATGTACACGTAACCGACCGACACCGGCTCCGGGTACGGCTCACCTGAGCGGCCATCAACGAGCCGAGCCTTGCCATCGGCACCGACGAGGCGAACACCGTCTTCGGTTGGGATCGTGGATCCAAGCAGACCGATGATCTCCTCTTCACGAGCACCGTCGAAAACTGGCGTAGCGACGTTCGTACCGGGGGCAGCAGCGTGTGCGGCGGCCGGAAGATGAGCGGCCCAATCAGGGGTGCCCTCAACTTCCCAGCCAGTCTTGGCAACCCAACCGAGGTGGGTTTCCAAGACCTGACCGACGTTCATACGTCCAGGTACACCGAGCGGGTTCAGCACGATGTCGACGGGCGTACCGTCCTCAAGGAACGGCATGTCCTCGACGGGGAGAATCTTGGAGATAACTCCCTTGTTGCCGTGGCGTCCAGCGAGCTTGTCGCCATTGGTGATCTTGCGCTTCTGGGCGATGTAGACGCGCACCAAGCGATTAACACCCGGTGGCAGTTCGTCACCCTCTTCGCGATCGAAGACGCGCACTGCGATGACCTTGCCGGATTCACCATGGGGAACCTTGAGCGAGGTGTCGCGAACTTCACGCGCCTTCTCACCGAAGATGGCGCGAAGCAGACGCTCTTCTGGGGTCAGTTCGGTCTCGCCCTTCGGCGTGACCTTTCCAACCAGAATGTCACCGGTAACAACATCCGCACCGATGCGAATAATTCCGCGCTCGTCGAGGTCGGCGAGGACCTCTTCAGACACGTTCGGGATATCGCGGGTGATTTCCTCGGGGCCGAGCTTGGTATCGCGAGCATCGACCTCATGCTCTTCGATGTGGATCGAGGACAAAACATCGTCCTGAACCAAACGCTGCGACAAGATGATCGCGTCCTCGTAGTTGTGACCCTCCCATGGCATGAATGCCACGAGTAGGTTACGACCCAGAGCCATTTCACCGGTGTCGGTACAGGGACCATCAGCCAGAACAGTTCCGGCTTCAACGCGCTGACCCTCATCAACGATGGGGCGCTGGTTGAAGCTCGTGCCCTGGTTTGAGCGACGGAACTTCTGCACGCGGTAGGTGCGGTATTCGCCGTCATCCTGAGCGATGGTGATGAGGTCTGCCGAAACCTCGGTAACCACACCGCCAGCCTTGGACATGATGACGTCGCCGGCATCGGTAGCGGCGCGGTATTCCATGCCGGTACCAACCAGTGGCGCCTCGCTACGAAGCAGCGGGACGGACTGACGCTGCATGTTCGAACCCATGAGGGCGCGGTTTGCATCGTCATGCTCGAGGAACGGAATCATCGCGGTAGCAACAGACACCATCTGACGCGGTGAAACGTCCATGTAGTCCACTGCAGTTCCAGCGACGTAGTCGACCTCGCCACCCTTGGTGCGCACGAGCACGCGGGGTTCAGCAAATTCGCCGTCAGCCTTCAACGGCGAGTTCGCCTGGGCGATGACGTGGAGGTCTTCCTCGTCAGCGGTGACGTAGTCGATCTGGTCGGTAACGATACCGTTGGTGACCTTGCGGTACGGCGTCTCGACGAAACCGAATGCGTTGATTCGGGCGAATGACGACAGTGAACCGATCAGACCAATGTTCGGACCTTCGGGGGTTTCGATCGGGCACATGCGTCCGTAGTGCGACGGGTGCACGTCACGAACCTCGAAGCCGGCGCGCTCACGTGAAAGACCACCGGGGCCCAGCGCGGACAGACGACGCTTGTGCGTCAATCCGGCCAGCGGGTTCGTCTGGTCCATGAACTGTGACAATTGGCTCGTACCGAAGAACTCCTTGATGGAGGCAACGACGGGACGAATATTGATCAACGTCTGCGGCGTGATGGCCTCGACGTCCTGGGTCGTCATGCGCTCACGCACGACGCGCTCCATACGCGATAGTCCGGTGCGGATCTGGTTCTGGATCAGTTCACCAACCGAGCGAAGACGACGATTACCGAAGTGATCGATGTCATCAGTCTCGAGGCGAACCTGATGGCCATCAGCATGGGTGAACTCGGTCTCGTTTGCATGCAAGCGGACCAAGTACTCGATCGTGGAGACGATGTCCTCGATCGTGATGGTGCTCTGCGTCAACGGCAAGGAACTTCCGAGCTTCTTGTTGATCTTGTAGCGACCAACCTTGGCAAGGTCGTAGCGCTTGGGGTTGAAGTAGAAGTTATCAAGCAGGGACTGGCCCGCCTCCGTCGTCGGCGGTTCGCCTGGACGCAACTTGCGGTAGATGTCCTTGAGCGCTTCGTCCTGCTCGGTGATCGGATCCTTGTCGAGGGTGGTGACCATCGACTCGAATGCCCCGAAGCGCTCGCGGATCTGCTCTGAGGTCATGCCAAGCGCCTTGAGCAGAACCGTTACCGGCTGCTTACGCTTACGGTCGACACGAACGCCAACCATGTCCTTCTTATCGATTTCAAACTCGAGCCAGGCTCCGCGCGACGGAATGATCTTCGCGACGTAGAGGTCCTTGTCGGTGGCCTTGTCGATGCTGCGCTCGAAGTAGACACCCGGCGAACGGACCAACTGCGACACAACGACACGCTCAGTGCCGTTAATGACGAAGGTGCCCTTGTCTGTCATCAGCGGGAAGTCGCCCATGAACACGGTCTGGGACTTGATTTCGCCCGTCTCGTTGTTCATGAACTCCGCTGTGACGAACAGTGGCGCCGCGTAAGTGAAGTCCTTATCGCGGCACTGCTCAACGGTGTACTTCGGTGGCTCAAACCGGTGATCGCGGAACGAAAGCGACATGGAGCCGCCGAAGTCCTCAATCGGTGAGATTTCCTCGAAGACATCTTCCAAACCGGACGTCACCGGGACGTCGGTTCGGCCTGAGGCTAGGGCCGCTTCGACGCGGCCCTTCCACAACTCGTTGCCTAGCAACCAGTCAAAAGACTCGGTTTGCAGGGCGAGCAAGTTCGGAACCTCGAGGGGCTCACGAATCTTTGCAAATGAAACCCGGCGTGGGCCAGGAGCGGGTGTAGTAACTGATGTCGTACGCGCGGCGGCCAAGAGGCATCCTTCCGAGTGCTCGCGGACCTTCAAAAACGCACGCCAAATACACCCTGTCAATTCTGGCTAGAAAAGATAGTTGCGTAAAAGGCAGCGCAAAGCGGCAGCATACCCGATTGGGCAGGCCGCTGTCGAATCCGGGTCTAAACCCATTCGATGAACCTCGTCAGATTCGGGTCCTGCATCACTCGACAGCGGGTGATGCGGCTCGCACAAAACTGTCATCGTTCATCGGGCGGGTCGAACACCCGGGCCGTGCGGGCGATCGTGAGATCGCATGTCTTACGACGACAATGGTGAAACCAGCGGCCCACCTGAGTCAAGTGCAAACCGCGGCCATGTGGGTGAAGATTCGGTAACTAACCCGTATCCACAAGCGTTGCACTCTGTGCCCTCGTTCATGCAGCACGCTGACCTGCGGCTTAATTCACTAAATAGTTCTGGGCGGCACCCCCAACGGGGTACCGCCCAGAACTTAACGAAGTCAAACTACTTGATGCTGACCTTGGCACCGGCGGCCTCGAGGACCTCCTTGGCCTTGTCAGCGGCTTCCTTGGTGACCTTCTCAAGGACGGGCTTCGGCGTGGCCTCAACGAGATCCTTGGCCTCCTTAAGGCCCAGGTTGGTGAGAGTACGCACCTCCTTGATGACCTGGATCTTCTTGTCGCCAGCCTCTTCGAGGATGACATCGAAGTCACTCTTCTCCTCAGCAGCACCGGCATCGCCAGCACCACCAGCAGCCGGAGCAGCCATGGCCATTGCCATCGGAGCAGCAGCGGTAACTTCAAAGGTCTCTTCGAACAACTTCACGAACTCTGAGAGCTCGATAAGGGTCATTTCCTTGAACGCGTCAAGGAGCTCTTCGGTGCTGAGCTTTGCCATGATCGGCAGTCCTTTCGGGATTGGATCGGATGAGGTGGGCCAACCAGTTCGCACGAGGCGACTGGACTAACCCTCGGTGGTCTCGCCCTCGGCGGCGGGGGCATCCTCAGAAACAGCCTCGGCTGCATCCTCGGTGGTTTCCTCGGCAGAATCGACTACCTCTGCCTCGGCGCTAGGCGCTTCGGCTTCAACAGCTGATGCCTCGGCGTCGGCGGGGGCCTCGGCTTCAACGGCTTCTACCTCGGCGGGTGCCTCGGGGGCGACGACATCATCTGCAGCTTCAGCCGGTACGGCTTCTTCCACAGCTGGTGCCTCGGCGGCTGGTGCTGCTGCACCGGCACCGCCGATGACCGAGGGGTCGGCCTCGGCCTTGACGCGCAGCGCTTCGATGGTGCGCGCTGCATTTGCCAACGGAGCGTTGAACAGTGCCGCTGCCTGAGACAGCGAACCCTTCATTGCACCCGCAAGCTTCGCGAGGAGAACCTCGCGAGATTCGAGATCGGCCAGCTTGTTGATCTCGGCGGCGGACAGCGCACGGCCGTCCATGTATCCGCCCTTGATGATCAAAAGCGGGTTGGCCTTGGCAAAGTCACGTAGACCCTTGGCAGCCTCAACCGGATCACCCTTAATGAAGGCGATCGCGCTTGGGCCTTTCAACAGATCGTCTAGACCTTCGACGCCGGCCTCACGGGCGGCAATCTTGGTCAGCGTGTTCTTCACCACGGCGTATTGCGAGGACTCACCGAGATTGCGACGCAGCGTCTTGAGCTGCGCCACGGTGAGTCCGCGGTATTCGGTCAGGACCGTGGCAGATGAGGTACGGAAGTTTTCCGCAATCTCTGCAACATCGGCTGCCTTATCGGGCCGCGCCATGGGTCTCCTTCCAACGGTTCGTCGGTCGCGATCCGTTGCCCCACATGAAAAAAGCCCCACGCAGGCGTGGGGCGTCAACCATGTGCTCGGGTCCTAGGACGTCACACGATCAAATCCTCACCTGCGCTGGTCTTCCGCATTGCGGATGCTTCGGTGGAAGCCCTGAGGAATTTCAGGTCTTCCGACGACCGGCGGTCTTCGGCTTTTATGAGAGTACGGGTCGCAGGGTAGTCAGGTCAAAACGAGTGGCTACCCTGCGACCGAATAGAACAAATATGGGCGTGATGCCCATGAATGACTAGGCGTTGGCTTCGTCGTCGGCGAGCAAGTTACGAGTGCGGTTCGGGTCGACAGGAACGCCTGGTCCCATCGTCGTGCTGACGGTGACCTTCTTAAGGTAACGGCCCTTCGACGATGAGGGCTTCAAACGAAGTACCTCATCGAGTGCAGCGGCGTAATTCTCGACGAGGGCTTCGTCGGAGAAGGACACCTTGCCGATAACGAAGTGCAGGTTCGAGTGCTTGTCGACGCGCATCTCGATCTTGCCGCCCTTGATGTCGGTCACAGCCTTGGCGACGTCCATAGTGACGGTTCCCGTCTTCGGGTTTGGCATGAGACCACGCGGGCCCAGGACCTTACCGAGACGACCGACCTTGCCCATCAGGTCGGGGGTAGAAACAGCGGCATCGAAGTCGGTGAAGCCAGCGGCCACCTTGTCGATGAGGTCGTCTCCGCCGACGACATCGGCGCCAGCCGCGCGTGCCTCGTCGGCCTTTTCGCCGTTGGCGAAGACCAGAACCCGGGCGGTCTTACCGGTACCGTGCGGCAAGTTGACGGTGCCACGCACCATTTGATCGGCCTTACGAGGGTCTACTCCGAGGCTCATTGCAACTTCAACCGTTGCATCGAATTTGGCCGGATTCGTTTCCTTAGCCAAGCGAACCGAATCAAGGGGGCTGTACAGCGATTCCTTGTCGATCTTGGCTGCCTTTTCGTCATACGACTTACTGCGCTTCATTACTGCTCCTTAGGGAACGGATAGGAGTCGTGGTCATGTGGACCGCGCTTGGCCCTGCCACGCCGTGCTGAATTGTCGAAATGTTGGTGCGGTCTTACGCGGTGATGGTGACACCCATCGAACGGGCAGTGCCCTCGATGATGCGCATAGCCATGTCAATATCGTTCGCGTTCAAGTCAGACATCTTGAGTTCGGCGATTTCGCGCACCTGAGCCTTGGTCAGTGACCCAACCTTGGTCGTCTTCGGGTTGGCTGCACCCTTGTCGAGCCCCGCTGACTTGAGGATCAGGCGTGCGGCCGGTGGGGTCTTGAGAACGAAGTCGAAAGAACGATCCTCGTAAACAGTGATCTCAACGGGGATGATCTGGCCACGCTGCGCCTCAGTGGCTGCGTTGTAGGCCTTGCAGAACTCCATGATGTTGACGCCGTGCTGACCCAGTGCCGGGCCGACAGGCGGGGCAGGGTTGGCAGCGCCGGCACTGATCTGGAGCTTGATCAGGCCAGTGACCTTCTTCTTGGGAGGCATTCGTGTTGTTCCTAGCACTTGTTGGACGTGATAAACCCTCTGGGCAGAGTGCCTATCACCTAGTCGTACGGTCGAAAGTATGACGGATCGAGCAGTGGTGCAAACCTCTACGTTCGGTCAGAACGCTTCATGCAAGTGGTGCTAGTTCTTCTGGATCTGATTGAAGCCGAGTTCGACTGGAGTCTCTCGGCCGAAGATCTCAACCAAACCGGTGACCTTCTGGCCGTCAATGTTGATCTCAGAAATCGTTGCGTGCAAGGTGGCGAATGGACCATCAATGACGGTAACGGAGTCTCCAACAGAGAAGTCCACCACTGCCACGGGCGCTGACCCACCGCTGGTTGCCGGTGCGCCTGGCTTGGCTTCGGGAGCCGGCGCCAAGATGTTGACGACCTCGTCGAGGGTCAGCGGCGCTGGCTGGTGACCATGACCGACGAACCCAGTCACACCTGGGGTGTGACGAACGGTTCCCCACGAGGCGTCTGTGAGATCCATTCGAACAAGGACATAACCTGGAAACTTGTTGCGGCGCACCAACTTACGCTGGCCGTTCTTGATCTCGGTGACTTCCTCCATTGGAACTTCAACCTGGTAGATCTCGTCTTCCATGTTGAGCGAGGAGATGCGTGATTCGAGGTTTGTCTTGACCTTGTTTTCGTAACCCGCGTACGAATGGATCACGTACCAGTCACCAAACTCTGTGCGCATCCGCTCCCTGAAGGCTTCGACGGGGTCAAGATCCTCATCGATCGCTTCAGCATCGGTCACATCAACGACTACATCGTCCGCGGCCTGTACATCGTCATCCTCGACGTCCGCTTCGTTGTTGTCCGAGTCAGACTCGGACTCAGCGGCCGGTGAGACGTCGGCTGCATCCTCGTTCGAGGACACCTCGTCGGAGGCGCCGAGCGAGACGGCTTCGTCAACCAAACTGGCTGAGTCAGTGAACGTCAGAGCCGCACTGGACTCGGTTGCTGCTGGCGCTGAATCCGACGATTCGGACCATGCCGAATCGACCGACAGGTCGTCGGACGCGTTGGTCTCGGACACGGAACTCCTTGAGGTTAAGCAAATTTCTGTGGTTGAACTCATTTCGGCCTTGCCCGCACAATCGTGCGGTTCGTACTACGTTGCGGCGCTAACTACCGAAGATGGCAAGCACGGCCTTCGCGAAAACGAAGTCCAGCAATGCAACGATCGCCGCAACGACCGCGACGAAGGTGATGACGACGGTGGTGTACGTGAGTAGTTCCTTGCGGGTCGGCCAGATCACCTTGCGGAGTTCTGCGACGACCTGTCGATAGAACAGACCCATACGCGCGAAAAGACCCGGACGCTCGCCATTGCTCGAGCGATCCGGAACGGATGTGTCGACTACGTCGCTCACACGTCCTCGCTAACGTCGTGCGATGCCCACGCATCGCTACCTTCGAACCGGTCGGTTGACCGATCCGTACCGGCTGGTACGCCGGGTCGAGCAGGGCCGGAGGGACTTGAACCCCCAACCGTCGGTGTTGGAGACCGGTGCTCTACCAATTGAGCTACGACCCTTCGGGACGCCTCTTGCGTGAGCACCACCTGTGGGCATGCTCGCGCAAGGGTGGACGTCCACCTAGGTGACGAGTGTAGGGGACAGGTGGGCCCCGACCCAAACTGCGTTCACCCGAGCGAGCCCCACAACTCGCCGTCCGGTGCCGATGCGCGAGACTAGGAACATGACTGAACGCGCGCGAGTGTCCAACCGCATCGGATCCATTGCTGAATCTGCCACCTTGGCCGTCGACGCCAAAGCCAAGGCTTTGAAGGCCGCCGGCCGGCCGGTCATCGGTTTCGGTGCGGGAGAACCAGACTTTCCCACCCCCGACTACATCGTGGAAGCCGCGGTAGCCGCCTGCCGCGACCCGAAGTGGCACCGCTACACCCCGGCTGGTGGTTTGCCCGAGCTCAAAGAGGCCATCGCCGCCAAGACGCTGCGCGATTCGGGTTTCGCCACCACCGCTGGCAACGTGCTGATCACAAATGGCGGTAAGCAGGCGCTCTACAACACCTTCGCGGCCCTTCTCGATCCTGGCGACGAGGCAATCTTGCCTGCGCCGTACTGGACGACATATCCGGAATCGATTCGTCTGGCCGGCGGAACTCCTGTCGAGATCCTTACCGATGAAACCACGGGCTATCGCGTCTCGATTGAGCAACTTGAGGCCGCGTACACGCCCCGGACCAAACTCCTAGTATTCGTCTCACCATCGAACCCGACAGGTGCGGTCTACTCCCCCGCAGAGGTTGAGGCAATTGGCCGCTGGGCCGTGGATAAGGGCATCTGGGTCGTTACAGACGAAATCTACGAACATCTCGTCTATGGCGACGCGGCATTCACATCCATGCCAGCAGTTGTTCCTGAGATTGCCGATCGCTGCGTGATCGTGAACGGTGTGGCAAAGACGTACGCCATGACTGGCTGGCGAGTGGGCTGGATGATTGGCCCAGCCGATGTGATCAAAGCCGCTGGCAATCTGCAATCACACTCCACCTCGAATGTGGCCAACGTCTCTCAGATTGCGGCTCTGGCCGCAGTTTCTGGGGACTTAGACGCTGTTGCAGCCATGCGGACGGCTTTCGATCGCCGACGACAGACCATTACCGGGATTCTCAACGCGGTAGATGGAGTGACCTGCCCACTGCCCGAAGGTGCGTTCTACGTATACCCGTCGGTTAAGGGCCTGATCGGAAGAACGATTCGAGGCCGCGAGGTCACATCGTCTGCTGAGTTGTCCGCGATCATTCTGGACGAGGCTGAGGTAGCCGTCGTTCCTGGTGAGGCTTTCGGTACACAGGGATATCTGCGACTCTCATACGCCCTCGGTGACGATGACATCGTCGAAGGCGCCACCCGCATCGCTCGTCTGCTAGGCGAAGGCTAGGCCTGCGTCGCACGTTAAAGGGCGCAGTTCACCATGATCGGTTCGACTTCCAAAGTGATCTCGAACTGAGCAAGGACCTGCGCCCGAATTTCGCGAGCTAGGTCTAGAACATCGTTGGCGCTGGCGTGGCCCCGATTAGTGAGGGCCAGCGTGTGCTTGGACGAGATTGCGGAACGCTCATTGCCGTACCCGCGATCAAATCCTGCATGCTCGATCAGCCACGCAGCGCTGGTCTTTACCTGACCCGCACCGGCCGGATAGCGCGGAGCCGTGGCCGGCAGCAGTCGATCCGCCTGGCCATCGGTGAGGATGGGGTTGGTGAAGAATGAGCCGGTGCTGCGAGTATCGGGATCGGTCGGGTCAAGAACCATGCCCTTGGTTCGTCGCACCGCAAGGACCGCGGCCCTGACGTCAGCCAGCGGACGACGGGAGCCTGGTTCCGCTCCCAGTTGCCGCAGCAGATCCACATACTCGATGGGGGTGGACGTTGGCGAAAGCGCCAACTGCATCGTCACGTCGAGAATCACGTATCGCGAAAGATCCTCGCGGAAAAGACTCGTGCGATAGCCAAACCCACACTCCGCCGCGGCAAGTGTTCGCTGCACCCCGTCAACCCGATCCCACGTGCGTACTCGCGCGACAACATCAGCAACCTGTTGACCATAAGCACCAACATTTTGGATGGGGGTGGCGCCAACACATCCCGGAATTCCAGACAGCCCCTCAACACCGGACAACTCAGACGTCACCGCATGCGCTACGAAATCGTCCCACGGCTCGCCTGCCGCGGCCGTTACCCAGGCGCCACCGCATGTATCGGCCTGACTTTCGATGCCTTGCGTTCGCACCAGCACCACGGTGCCGTCAAAACCTGCGTCGGCGATCACGAGGTTGCTGCCACCACCGATGATCAAAACAGGTTCGCCACGGCGATCGCAGTCGGCAATCGTTGTGACCAACTCATGCTCGTCCTGGGTAACGACGACACGGCGCGCAGGGCCACCAACACCAAGGGTCGTGTAGTCCGCAAGGGCAAGGGTCACGCGACGAGCCTACGACGGCCTAGGCCAGACGAACGAGCGCCGTCGCCTTGGCCAGAACCGTCACCCCTTCGCACTTGGCGGTGATGTCAACCCGCACGGAGCCGTCTTCATTTTTCGCGCCAACAACTCCGCTGATTTCAATGAGCGCACCAACCCCATCGTTGGGAACGACAACGGGTCGAGTGAAGCGAACTCCACAATCGACGAGCGCGCCCGGATCACCAACCCAGTTCGTCACCAGTCGCGTCGCACTAGCCATCGTGAACATGCCATGAGCGATCACGTCAGGCAGCCCTACCTCTACGGCGAAATCCTGATTCCAGTGGATTGGATTGAAATCGCCCGACGCACCTGCATAGCGAACCAAGGTGGCCCGCTGAACGGGCACGTTCAATGATGGAAGTTCCGTACCGACCTCAACCTCAGACCAAGCAATTACAGAGCTCATGCGTCATCTCCTGCCGCGCGCGAAACAATGACCGCCGTTGCGGTGACCACATGCTCGCCATCGATCGTTGTGATGTCCGTGCGCGTTGTCACCATGTCGTTGCCCGCCGCGATGCGTAGATTCTCGATCGTTGCGGTAGCGACCAGCCGATCCCCTGCGGTGATTGGCCGACTGTAAGAAAAGCGCTGTTCACCGTGCACCACACGGCTGTAATCGAGGCCAAGGTCGGGATCGTTCACGACAGCTGAAGCTGCCAAGAATGACACGATGACGGCGAATGTCGCAGGGGCGATGACATCGCGATGGCCAAGAGCCTGGGCAGCTGCCGAATCGTGATAGGCGGGGTTGTCGTCCCCGATCGCGGTGGCAAACTCTCGGATCTTCTCGCGACCAACTTCATAAGCGGGCGCGGGTGGATATGACTTTCCAACAAGCTCAAGGTTGATTGCCATCGACTACATCCCGCCAATCTGGCCGCCAGTGACGGGGATCGTAACTCCGGAAACGTAATCGGAATCGCTGGAGGCCAAGAATGCGTGCACCTTCGCGATGTCCTCGGGCTCCCCAAGCCGCCCCAGCGCGATCAGCGACAGCGATTGCTGACGCAACTGCTCTGGAATTCCGTACGTGTCACCCTCAGCCTTTGCCTGCGTCAACCGAGTTTCGATGAAGCCAGGAGCCACCGCATTGACGTTGATTCCGAACGGACCAAGTTCGCGCGCGAGGGTCTTGGTGACGGCGATCAGTCCACCCTTGGCCGCCGTGTAATTGAACTGACCCGGATTGCCCATGAGCGCGGCAACTGACGAAGTGAAGACTATCTTTCGGTTGTACTTCGGCTGACCGGTTTGAGCGATTTCCGCCTTGGCCACTTCGCGCATGTACGGCATGGCAGCCAACGTCGTGTGATAGGCCGTGCGCAGATTTGCATCCATCACGAAATCGAAGAGCTCATCTGTCACACCGTGGAACATTTTGTCGCGCGTGGTGCCCGCGTTGTTGATGAGGATGTCGACCTTGCCGAACTTATCGGCGGCGTGACGTACAAGTGCGTGGGCCTGCTCGAGCTCGACGGTGTTCGCAATCATCGCGCTGGCCCGGCCGCCAGCCGCAGTGATCAGCTCAACTGTTTCAGCCGCCGGATCACCGTCGATATCGTTGACGACGACAGCGGCCCCGTCACGGGCTAAGCGCAATGCCGTCGCACGGCCGATTCCTCGACCAGCCCCGGTGACAATTGCCACTCGATCATTGAGAGCTGACATCGCTGCCCCTTTTTGTGTGTAGATCCATCGACCCGCCAGTGGAAACTGACCGCTGCCCTGACGCTAGTGCAGAAGGGCCTTTACGTGAACATCTACCCCCACAATGCAAAACGGCCGCCCCACTGGGACGGCCGCATGAGCAAATACTTCAACCCTTAGCGGGTTTCCTTGTGCACAGTGTGCGAGTTACAGCGCGGGCAGTGCTTATTCATCTCAAGACGATCTGGGTCGTTACGACGGTTCTTCTTGGTGATGTAGTTGCGCTCTTTGCACTCCTGGCACGCCAGGGTGATCTTGGGGCGGACGTCGCTCTTGGCCACGGGAGTGCCTTTCTTCGTTGCGGGTCGTGCATTAACGGTCTGGTCGTGCCGATCGTGCTCTTAGGTCGTGCTGGTCGTACCTGTAGCGGAGGCCGGACTTGAACCGGCGACACAGCGATTATGAGCCGCTTGCTCTACCAGGCTGAGCTACCCCGCCGAGGGTCCGGAACCTCCGAAGAAGTGCCGGTATTGCGAGCCCCCATACGGAATCGAACCGTAGACCTTCTCCTTACCATGGAGACGCTCTGCCGACTGAGCTATGGGGGCCTGAAGCCTTAGAAGGGTACCCGGTAACGGGACGTTCCACCAAAACGAGATCCCGCTTTGCCGCCGGACACCCCTGAACGGGCGTATCGATCTACCGTCCCGCAGACTACGGGTATGGCTTCAACACAGGCGAAATGGACAGCGGACAGTATGTCCGACCAGTCAGGCAAGCGAACCGTGGTTACCGGGGCAAACTCCGGGCTCGGCTACGTCACCGCACGCGAGCTCGCTCGTCATGGGGCAACGGTTCTCATGGCAGTACGCGACGTACAGCGTGGAGAGAAGGCTCGCGAAGACATCCTGGCCGAGATCGGGACGGCCGTTGAAATCTCGGTTGTTCACCTCGACTTGGCTGATCTGGCGTCAGTTCGCGCGCTGGTGGCCCAGTTAGAAGGCACCGAACTCGACGTGTTGATCAACAATGCCGGAATCATGGCGATCCCGCGGCAACTCACGGTGGATGGCTTCGAGCGCCAACTCGGTACGAATCACCTGGGGCACATGGCGCTGACGTTCGGCCTGCTGCCCAACCTGTTGGCGACCGGTCGTGCCCGCACCAACACGCGCATCGTCACCGTATCCAGCGGTGCCCATCGCCTCGGCAAGATCAACCTCGACGACCTGATGGGCGTTCGTTCTTACTCCCCATGGCGTGCCTACGGGCAGAGCAAACTCGCGAATCTACTTTTCACCCTCGAGTTGCAGCGCCGGTTGGACGACATGCGCGCGCCCGTTAACGCCTATTCAGCGCACCCGGGCTACGCCGACACCAACCTGCAAGCCGTGGGACCGGCCATGCGCGGCGATAAGCGCGGTCAGTCGATGATGGCGTGGGCCAATGACAAGCTTGCCCAGCCCGCACCTATGGGCGCCCTGCCGACTCTGTACGCGGCCACCGAACCTGGCGTTCCTGCAGGCTCCTTTGTTGGCCCTGACGGCTTTTTGGAGCAGCGGGGGTACCCGACGGTTGTGTCGCCAAATTCAGCCGGTAGGGACGCCCAGATGGCCCGAGCACTATGGACTGCGAGCGAGTCACTTATCGGCATGACATTCCAGAAGGCGGTCGAGGCCGGCACGTCTGCTCCCTGACTAGGGTCCACAAACGGCAAAGGGACCCGGCCTCAGCCGAGTCCCTTGACGTGGCGGGTCCAGGATTCGAACCTGGGAAGCTTTCGCGACGGATTTACAGTCCGCTCCCATTGGCCGCTCGGGCAACCCGCCATGCTGCACTAATGCAGCCCGTGAAGGATACAAGGTAGAACACTGTGGATGAAATCCAGAGTCGAAGTTTGCACTTTGTTGGGCAGAATCGGCGATGATCTATTCCGAAGTTCCGCGGCCACGCACGGCCCCGATTACCCAGTTCGTACGTCAAAGCACGGTAGCTAAGGAGTTCCACTCGTGGCAGATAGCAGTTTCGACATCGTCAGCAAGGTAGATCGTCAAGAACTTGATAATGCGTTGAACCAGACCGCAAAAGAACTGGTGCAGCGGTTCGATTTCAAGGGCACTGACGCCACCATCGAGTGGAAGGGTGAGCTCGCTGTCGAGTTGACTGCCTCCACCGAGGAACGAGTGGCCGCTGCTCTTGAGGTCTTTCGGGACAAGCTGGTGAAGCGTCAGATTTCTTTGAAATCATTGACCGCCAGCGATCCGCGCGCGTCGGGCAAGGAGTACAAGATTTCCTGCACTTTCGCCGCCGGTATCAGCCAGGAGCAGGCTAAAAAGCTCGGCAAGATCATCCGGGACGAAGGACCCAAATCCGTTAAGTCGCAGGTTATGGGCGAGGAATTGCGGGTCACGTCAAAGAGTCGTGACGATCTACAGGAAGTACAGAATCTCGTGCGCGGGGCCGACTTAGACTTCGCGGTTCAGTTCGTTAACTACCGGTAAGCGTCAGGTTCGCTACTCCGACGGCGCGACACCCCAGCGTGTGAGGGTGTCGCGCTCGATGAGAAGGTCTGCGGGACCTTCACCCGAGAACCGGTACTCCGGCGACCACGCAAGTGCGTCGAACGGGCAGACGTCGATGCAGATACTGCAGAACATGCAGGTAGCGAAGTCGATGGCGAAGCGATCCAGGACATTGACTTGCCGGTCACGGCCTCGCGGTTCGGTTGCCGGGATGGTCTCTTTATGACCTTCGATGTGAATGCACCAGTCCGGACATTCACGTGCGCACAGCATGCACACGGTGCAATTTTCCTCGATCAAGACGATCGAGCCGCGCGAGCGCGCGGGAGACGCTGGGGTCGCATCAGTCACGGCGATACCTACGCTTGCGTCTCGTCAGTTGACCACTCTGCCAGGACACCGGGCGGCAGTGATTTACGACGCGTACGCGCTCGTGAATTGGGATCAGTCGGCTCCACCTCACCTGGCCACACCCGATCGACACGGGGATTGAGCGCAAAACTCTTTAGCAAGGGATGACCAGGAAAATCGTTGGGCAGCAAGAGATGCACCGGATCCGGGTGCCCGACGAATGTCAGACCAAACATTTCCGCAGTTTCCCGCTCATGCCAGTCCACGCCGGGATAGACGCTCGTCAACGTCGGCAATGAATCACCTGCTGTCACATGTGTTCGGAGCAATACCGAATCGACTACCGAGGCGGTGCACACGTGCAGCAGCACGTCCAGATCGTCACCATGAACATAGGCGGTCAGGAAGTCGACGTACGTCAAGCCGAATGCCTGCAGACGCTCTGCAGCCATCTGCCACGTGGACGGATCAACATCGACGATGTCGCGGCTCTGTGCGATTAGATCGAGACAACCAACATGTGGCACCGCCATCGATTCACATGCAGCAACGGCCGCGACGACCTGCGCCTGCGAACTATCTATGCGCGTGGACATCAGGACACTCCTGACCCGGCGAGTTGTGCCAGACCATGCAGCAAAGCCTCCGGCCGAGGCGGGCAGCCGGGAACATACACGTCCACGGGGAGGAGCTCGCCGATCCCCTTAACCACCGAATACGAATCCCAATAAGGTCCGCCGCTTGCGGTGCACGCACCAAATGACATCACCTTGGTTCCGGCAGGCATGTCATTAAACATTGTCGTTACGAGCGGCGCGATCTTCGTCGTGCACGTACCGGACACAACGAACACCGAAAGCGCGGAAGGGTCGGCGACCGCGACGTCGGCCGGTTGCGCCGATGCTCCCCATTGCTCACATGCGCTCACGTACTCAACCGAGCAACAGGCCAAGCCTGCATTGACCACAGTCACGACGTAGGAGCGGCCTTCATGGGTCACCCGTAGGTATTCAACGGGTGGTGTGGCGCGCACAGTAACACCAGGAATACCAAGGTCGACGACACCGGACACCAACATCACCTCCCACGATCACTTAGCATGATTGTTACCACTTGCTGTCGTGGTCACGCTGTTTGGCGCGCACGGCCGCCAGCCTAGTGAACCGAATCACCTCATGCGAACGGCAGGTGGGCGGGTCGGTTTAGGACGGTGAGTTAGACCGTCTACGGTCATGTCATGAGCACCTCAGTCCCGAGCGGTGGCGCAGCCGGCAATGAGGCGGCCGGCGTTGACACTGTCGCCGATGAGGTAGCGGCTCGGCACCGACTTGGGCTGATCTTTGGATTCGCGGCTTACAGTTTGTGGGGCTTATTTCCCCTCTATTGGAATCGGCTTGCACCAGCTACCCCGCTTGAGATTTTGTGTGACCGGTTCATCTGGTCATTGGTATTTCTCGTGATTTTGATGACGGTGACCCGAACGTGGTCGCGACTGCGGCCGGTTATTGCCAATCGCCGATCGATCCTGCTGCTTGCTGTCGCAAGTGTCTTAATCGGCGTCAATTGGGGCGTGTACATCTGGGCGGTTTCCAACAAGCACGTCGTGGAAGGTGCACTGGGTTACTTCATCAACCCACTCGTACTCGTCGTGGTTGGAACGGTCTTTCTTGGCGAGAAACTCAGACGACTGCAATGGATCGCTGTTGGTCTCGCCGTCATTGCTGTAGTGGTGACCACGTTCGGCTATGGCCGATTGCCATGGATTGCGCTCATTTTGGCTTTCTCGTTTGCCGGTTACGGAGTGATCAAGAAGGTTGCAGATGTCGATCCCATCGCCAGCCTGACCATTGAGACGGCCTACGTATCGCCGCTGTGCTTGGCGTATCTGATCTACCTAGCCTCATCGAATTCGCTGGTCTTCGGACATTCCTCGGCCCGGGAAACACTGCTACTCGCCGGCGCAGGAGTCGTCACCGCCATACCGCTGCTGTTGTTCAGCGGAGCCGCGATTCGTATCCCACTGTCAACAATGGGCCTGCTGCAATATCTGACCCCAAGTATCCAGTTCTTCCTTGGCATCTTCCTGATGAACGAACACATGTCACCGGTACTGCTCACGGGGTTCTTGATCGTGTGGGCTGCGCTGGCCTTGTTCACCTTCGACAGCTTGCGCAACGGTCAACGCACTCGTTCCATGAGAACCACACACACGATCGCCGATGACGTCGAGGCTCCGATTTAACTCGCAGCCGAGCAGTGCGAATTAATTGCTACGGTCGACCACGACGTCGCACATCATGGACAGCGCATCAGTGGCAGGACCGTCCGGTAGTTGCTTCAGTTCGGAACGCGCCTGCTCGGCCCACTGAAGCAAAACTTCGCGGGCCTGCACCATCGCCGCAGACCCTCGCAGCAACGCCAGCGCTTCGGCATGCAGACCGTCATCGGTAATCGGTCCGGCAAGCAGCTCACGCAGACGGGTATCCGCGGGATCGGTTCCAGCCAGAGCAATCAGAACCGGCAGAGTTCTGATTCCCTCGCGCAAGTCAGTTCCCGGTGTTTTACCCGACTCGGTGGATTCGCTCGCGATATCGAGCAGATCGTCGGACAGTTGAAAGGCAACGCCGAACTTCTCACCGTACGCCGAGATAGCCGAGGCCACCTCCGGCGAAGCCCCAGAGGTCATCGCGCCCATCCGTCCGGCAGCCGCGATCAATGAACCAGTCTTGCCGGAAAGTACATCGAGGTGATGCATGATCGCGTCCTCACCTTGCGCAGGCCCCACCGTCTCGCGAATCTGCCCGGTGCACAGGCGCTCGAATGTGCGCGCTTGAAGCCGGACAATGTCAGTACCCAAGTCGGCGGCAATATCCGCAGCACGAGCGAACAGGAAGTCACCCGTCAGGATCGCCACCGTATTGTCCCATCGCGCATTCGCAGAGGGTGCTCCTCGACGAAGCGGTGCCTCGTCCATGACGTCGTCGTGGTAGAGCGTGGCAAGATGCGTGAGTTCGGCAACCACCGCTCCCGGCACATTTCCTGATGCATTGGCATCGCCATACTGCGCCGCGACTAACGCCAGCAGTGGCCGAAATCGCTTGCCGCCAGCGTTAATCAAATGCTGTGACGTCTCGGTAACAAACGGGTAATCGCTTTTGACCGCAGCCACCAACGCGAGCTCAACCTCATCGAGACCTACTCGAAGATTGTGAGCCAGATCGGGATCTACATCCGAAAGCCCAAAGGGGAGGCTATCGCTCATGACGAACTTCCTCCCTACCTCAACTACCGGATGAACAAGCCAGCCTGATTCGCCAGATCCAAAATGAGCTGGGGAACAAGGCCGATAACCAGAGTCAAAGCCACGCTGATCGTGATCGCTAACGTGGTGAAACCACTTGGTACTACAACGCTAACGCCGTCGTCCGAAGTTGGCTCGTTGAAGAACATCAGGACGATCACGCGCACGTAGAAGAAGGCAGCAACAGCACTAGCAACAAGACCGATGATGACAACCGGCGTCGCACCACCCGCAATACCAGCGGTGAAAACTGCAAACTTACCGGTGAAGCCCGAAGTGAGCGGGATACCTGCAAATGCCAAGAGGAATAAGGCAAACGCGCTGGCAACGATCGGCGCCTTACGACCCAATCCAGCCCACTGAGATAGGTGTGAGGCTTCACCCGTGCTGTCGCGAACCAAAGTGACGATGGCAAATGCGCCGATGGTGGCAATTCCATAGGCAACGAGGTAAACCATCGTGCCGCTGAGTCCGGCCTGATTCGTCGCGATTACGCCGACGAGCATGAACCCTGCCTGCGCGATGGACGAGTACGCCAGCATCCTCTTCATGTCAGTTTGGGTCAAAGCAAATAGCGTGCCGACAATCATCGTCAAAGCTGCAATCACATACATCATCGGACGCCAATCCCAGCGGATTCCACCCAGTGCGACGTACATGATGCGAAGTAGTGCACCGAAGGCCGCGATCTTTGTACATGCCGCCATGAAGCCGGTCACTGGAGTAGGTGAGCCCTGATACACATCCGGCGTCCACTGGTGGAATGGAACTGCGCCGATCTTGAACAGCAGACCAACGCTAACCAGCCCGGTAGCGGTGATCACGAGCCACATCGAACCAGCGTTGGCAGTGAGCGCATCTGAGATCGCAGACAGGTCCACCGAACCCGCGTAACCGTAGAACAGCGCGGTTCCGTAAAGGAAGAAGGCGGACGAAAACGCGCCCAGAACGAAGTACTTCAGCGCCGCTTCCTGCGACAAAAGACGTCGACGACGAGCCAACCCAGCCATGATGTAAAGGGGCAGCGATACGACCTCAAGGGCCACAAACATCGTCAGCAGATCAGCTGAGGCCGGGAACAGGAGCATGCCGCCAACACTGAAAAGGAAAAGCGGCCACACCTCCGTTTGCAACCACCCGAGCCGGGTGAAGGCGATTTCGTCGGTCGAACCCGGTAGCGCAGAGGCTCGCGGCGCAAAGGCGTCACCGAGTGGATCGACCTGGCGCTCTGCCATCACCAATGCAGCAATAAATGCGAGCACCAGGATTGCGCCCTGCATAAACAGCGCTGGGCCATCGACGGCGACTGATCCCATCGCTGCAATGTGCTGGGTACCGCGGATCATGACGACAGCGGCGAAAGCAGCAGCAAGACCAGCGAACACCAGAACGAGTTGAATTGGTCGACGCGACCCGCGAGGTGCGAAGGCCTCGACCAGCAGTGACAGGACGGCCACGCCAAAAATTATGAGCATCGGCGAAAGCTGCCCATACTCAATGGTGGGCACGTCGAAGGACGCAGCGGCAAGTAGAGAACTCATGGCTGTGTCCCTTCAGCGACAGGGGCAACATCAGGCGGCGGGTTCGTCGCGTTCACTGCGTGCATTACCCGATCGATGGCCGGGTTGATCACATCGAGAACGGGCTTGGGATAGAAGCCAAGCGCAACGATGATGATCAGGATGGGAGCGATTGCCAAGACCTCGCGTCCTCGAAGATCGGTGACTCGCTCGCGTACGGCATCCGGCGTTGGCCCCGTCATTGTGCGTTGGTACATAAGCAAGACGTAAAGCGCAGCCAAGACGATGCCTAGGGTGGCGACGACGCCCACCCAGCGGTAGCGCTCGAATGTGCCCACCAAGACGAGGAACTCAGAGACGAACGACGAAAGTCCAGGCAGTGCCAGCGACGAGAGACCCGCAACCAGGAAGGTGCCGGCCAAGACGGGGGCAACCTTCTGGACGCCACCGAAATCCTCGATCAAGCGCGATCCACGACGGCTGATGAGGAAGCCACCGATCAGGAACAGCGCGGCGGTGCTAAAGCCGTGGTTGACCATATACAGCGCCGAACCAATTTGACCACGCGTCGTCATCACAAAGATTCCCAGTGCGATGAATCCGAAGTGACTAACCGAGGTGTAGGCGATGAGCCGCTTAATGTCGGTCTGGCCGATAGCAACCAACGCACCGTAGATGATGCCGATAACTGCAAGGGCGATAACGACGGGGGTTGCCCAACGAGATGCGTCTGGGAACAGTTCAAGGCAGTAACGCAGCATGCCGAAAGTTCCGACCTTATCCAGCACCCCAACTAGGAGGACCGCGGTCCCAGGCGTGGATTCGGCCGCAGCATCTGGAAGCCAGGTGTGAAAGGGCACCAGCGGGGCTTTGATCGCGAACGCGATGAAGAAGCCCAGGAACAGCCACTTCTGCGTGTCAGCATCAATGTTCAGGTTTGCCAGCGAGGTGAAATCAAACGTTCCCGTTCCGGTGATTCGCGCCGACACAACGTAAAGGCCGATGAGCGAACCGAGCATGAGTAGCCCACCGAACAGCGAGTACAGAAGGAACTTCACCGCTGCGTAGTTGCGTCGTGGGCCACCGTAGCGACCGATCAGGAAGTAAACAGGGACAAGCATTGCTTCGAAGAACACATAGAACAGGAACAGGTCGGTGGCAGCAAAGACGCCAACTATCGCGGCTTCGAGTACCAGGATCAGCGCGACGTAACCTCGAACTGAACCTTGCGAGCCGTCGACATCGTCCCAACCCGCAAGCATGACGACGGGGACCAACGTGGCCGCCATCGCGATGAGTACCAGCGCAATACCGTCGACGCCGAGGGAGAAGTTGACGCCGAACGCCGGGATCCAGGAAACCGAGTAAGCGAACTGGAAGTCAGCTGCCTTGGCGACAACGAAGGCCAGCGCCATCCCAATCGTCAACGCAAGCACGATGAGCGACACAAGTAAGCCAACTTGCTTTGCCAGCTTCGGCGAGTTCTTGGGTAGGAACATCACAAGTGCGGCGCCGAGGAGTGGAACCACCAGTAAGGCTAGGAGCCATGGGAATGTAGACATGGTTACAGCCTCACCAGAACTAGGGCAGCAATGACTAGAGCGGCGCCACCGAGCATGGTCAGCGCGTAAGAACGAGCGAACCCGTTTTGGGTTCGCCGAGCTCTACCCGAAAGCCCACCAATTAGCGCGGCTGTACCGTTCACTGCGCCGTCGACCACCCGGTTGTCGAACCACACCAACAATCTGGTCAGGTACTGGCCAGGACGCATGAAGACAGCCTCATTGACCTCGTCGCCGTAGAGATCCGCACGAGCTGCTTGCGTCAAGAAACTGCCCACCGGTGCAACCTCGGGCACGGGTCGACGTGCGTAAAGCACATAGCCCAGCGCTGCTGAAACCAGAACAAGGGCGAGCGTTCCGTACTGAAGAATATTGACGTTGAATCCCAACACCGGCTCTTCAAATCCAACAACTGGCTCAAGCCAATTCACGATCCAGTTGTCGTGGATGAGTAGGAAGCCGCTGACTGCGGATAGCACCGCGAGGATCGACACTGGGACCATCATCATCGCTGGGGATTCATGCGGATGCGCATCATCGGGCCAACGCGCCCTACCAAGGAATGTCATCGCAACCAAGCGCGTCATGTAGAACGCGGTAATCGCCGCACCCACCAGTGTCACCAGGCCAACAAGCGTGCTGTGGGCAAACGCCGATTCGATAATCTTGTCCTTGGAGTAGAAACCTGCGAACGGCGGAATTCCAAGAATCGCCAGGTAGCCTGCAAAGAACGTGATCGTCGTGAGGACCATGACGGTGCGCAGTGCACCGAAGCGACGCATGTTCACCTGATCGTTCATTCCGTGCATCACTGAACCGGCGCCGAGGAACATGGTGGCCTTGAAGAAGCCGTGGGTGAGCAGGTGGAAGATGGCGAACACGTAGCCAATCGGACCAAGGCCAGCCGCCAAAACCATGTAACCGATCTGGCTCATCGTTGAACCGGCGAGCGCCTTTTTAATGTCGTCCTTGGCACAACCGATAATCGCACCCATGATGAGCGTGATCGCGCCGATCACGATTACCGCCGTTTGCGCAGTTGGTGCTGCGTTGAAGATGGCGTTAGAACGCGCAATCAAGTACACACCCGCGGTAACCATAGTGGCGGCGTGAATGAGTGCCGAGACGGGAGTCGGGCCTTCCATCGCGTCTAGCAACCATGACTGAAGTGGGAACTGAGCCGACTTACCGCAGGCTGCAAGAAGGAGGGCTAAGCCGATGAGTGTCAGGGAAGTCTGACTTGCCTTGGGCGCACTGCCGAGTACACCCTCGAACGTAACCGAACCGAAGGTGACGAACATCAGCATCACGGCAATGGACAACCCGACATCGCCGACGCGGTTAACAACGAACGCCTTCTTAGCGGCAACCGCAGCCGTCTCCTTGTAGAACCAGAAGCCGATCAGCAGGTAGGACGCGAGGCCTACACCTTCCCAGCCGACGTACAGCAAGAGGTAGTTGTCAGCGAGCACAAGCAGCAACATCGCTGCGACGAAGAGGTTGAGGTATCCGAAGAACCGGCGACGCTCATGATCATGGCTCATGTAGCCGACGGAGTAAATATGGATCAGTGTTCCGACACCGGTGATGAGCAGAACAAAGACCATCGACAGTTGATCGATGCGCAAGTCAAACGGAACCTGAAAGCTGCCAACTGAAATCCATTGAAACAAGTGCTGAGTGAAAGCCCTATTTCCGCCGCTTTCCTGACGCATCGCCAGGAAAATGGAAACGGCAATGGCGAAGGAACCCGCAGACATGAGGACGCCAACCCAGTGACCCCACGTGTTGGTGCGTCGACCGAGAAGTAGCAAAATCGCAGCACCTGCCAGAGGCAGCGCGATAAGCAGCCACATCTGGGTGAAGGTACCGTGCGCGACGTTTGCGGAGATCTCCCCTGCCGCTGGCGCTAGGGCGCCTGAGAACGGTGACACGTTTACAGACCCCTTAGTACTTCAGCAAATTGGCTTCGTCGACCGAAGCCGAACGGCGGGTGCGGAAAATCGTCATGATGATGGCAAGACCAACAACAACTTCAGCGGCTGCGACGACCATGACGAAGAATGCGATGACCTGACCATCAAGGTTGCCGTTGATCCGAGCAAATGACACGAATGCCAAGTTGCAGGCATTCAGCATTAACTCAACGCACATGAACATGACGATGGCATTGCGGCGGACCAAAACTCCGACCGCACCAAGGCTGAACAGAATCGCCGAAAGGTAGAGGTAGTTAGCAGGATTCACGATTCGTCCTCCGCTTTCCCAGGGATGATCGCTCCGCCAGCTGCAAGCGCATTCACACGTCGAGTGTCCTCATGATCGACACCAACGGCCGCGCTCACGCCGCGTAGTGGTTCAGGTACTGATCGATCCGTCGGTTGCCCATCTGGAAGCAGTCCGGGCGTACCAACCGCATTATGCAAAGCGTAAACGCCAGGGCCGGGTAGGTTTTGCGGCTCACCAGAACGTACGCGGTCTTCGGACTGTTCACGCTGGCTCTTGCGCGGGGTGTGACGTTCACGGTGGGCGAGCACCATTGCGCCGAGGGCGGCAGTGATCAGGAGAGCTGACGTCACTTCAAATGCGAGCAGGTAGCGGTCGAAGATGAGATGCGCGATTCCCTGGACGTTGCCACCGTCAGCGGCGTTCGCGCCGTCAATACCCACGGCAAAGTTATAGGAAACGTTGCCGATCGCAGCGAAGAGCAAGACTGCGAAACCGAGGGCAAGTGCAAGTCCAGCGATGCGCTGTCCCTTGAGTGTTTCGACAAGGGACTCCGTGCTGTCGACACCGACCAGCATGAGAACGAACAGGAACAGCATCATGACCGCGCCCGTATAGACAACGATCTGGGCCATGCCCAAGAAAGGTGCACCTTGGCTCACGTAAAGGACCGCCAACGCGATCATCGTGGCCGCTATAAAGAGCGCACTGTGGACGGCTCGTCGAGAGATGAGCATCCCCACCGCGCCGACGACAGCGATCGCAGCGCACACCCAGAAAACGATCTGCTCTCCGGTGCTACCCGACTGTTCGATCGTGGCAAGCAGCACGCTCATGTGATGACCTCCTCATCGACATCATCGCCAATCCACGTGCCGAGTCGACGAGCCTCAGCCTCACCGGACTGAACCGCAGCGGCACCAAGAACGTTACCGAGGTAGTAGTCGGTTTCGGTCGTGCCCGGGTACATTTGATGTGGCGGCGGAGCCATTCCGGCAAGGAGTGGCCCGAGAAGATCTTCCTTTTCGTAAATGAGTTTTTCCCGCGAATCGTCAGCGAGTTCATACTCATTGGTCATCGTGAGTGCACGTGTTGGGCATGCCTCGATGCACAGGCCGCACAGGATGCAGCGCAGATAGTTGATTTGGTATACACGGCCGTAACGTTCACCGGGGCTGTATCGCTCTTCGTCGGTGTTCGGTGCACCTTCGACGAAAATGGCATCGGCCGGACATGCCCAAGCGCAGAGTTCACAACCCACGCACTTCTCAAGCCCGTCTGGGTGACGGTTAAGTTGGTGACGCCCGTGGAACCGCGGCTGGGTTGGAGTCTTTTCCTCGGGATAGAACTCTGTGTTCGGCTTCTTGAACATTTGCCTAAACGGCACAGCAAAACCGCGGAAGAATCGCCGCTCGTCACTCATTGCGGTCTCCTTCTAGTTCCTGCCCGGTTGATTCCAGGGCTGAGGTTTCAACGACTGTGGCCGGCACCGTCTGTGGCGCCCGCCGGGTGTAGGTAAATTCCTGACCAGGCAGCGGCGGAACTGGGTAACCACCGGCGTATGGATCGTATGTTGGCTCAACGACCTCGTCCTCGGGCGCACGCCGCAGGTCTAGCAGGAAGGCAATCGCCGCAATCGCGAACAGGATGACGCCCAGCCAAATCAACGTTGTGCGCAGATCAGTTCCGTATTCATTGCGAATTCCACGCCATGCAGACACCAGAAGGATCCACACGATGGAGATGGGGATGAGGACCTTCCAGCCAAAGCGCATGAACTGGTCGTAACGCAGGCGAGGTAGTGTTCCGCGGAGCCATACGAAAACGAACAGCATGACCAGGATCTTGCCTAGGAACCACAGGATCGGCCACCACCCGTCGTTGGCCCCGGACCACACCGTTGAGATAGGTGCAGGCGCACGCCAGCCGCCGAGGAACAGGGTGATTGCAACCGCGGAGACGTTGATCATGTTCACGTATTCAGCGAGGAAGAACATCGCCCAACGAAGACCCGAGTACTCAGTGTGGAAACCAGCCACCAATTCACCCTCAGCTTCGGGAAGGTCGAACGGTGCCCTGTTGGTCTCACCCACCATCGAAATTAGGTAGATCACAAAAGACGGGAGCAGCAGCACGGCGTACCACCAGTCCGTCTGACCGGCGACGATCTGCGAGGTCGACATCGAGCCGGCGTAGAGGAAAACTGCAACGAAAGAAAGTCCCATCGCGATTTCGTACGACACCATCTGCGCGCTCGAGCGAAGGCCACCGAGCAATGAGTACGTCGATCCACTCGACCAGCCAGCCAACACGATGCCGTAGATGCCAATCGACGCGATGGCCAAGATGTAGAGAGTTGAGACAGAGAAGTCGGTCAGTTGAAGAGGGGTCGACACACCAAAGATGCTGACTACTGGCCCCAGCGGAATCACCGCGAACACAAGCATTGCTGCCGCGGCGGCAATCATTGGCGCGAGCAAATAGACAACCTTGTCGGCGTTGGCCGGAGTGATGCCCTCTTTGAGCGCCAGTTTGATTCCATCGGCGAGCGGGACAAGTAAGCCGAACGGCCCCGCCCGGTTCGGACCGACGCGCTGCTGCATACGCGCGACGACACGGCGTTCAAACCACGTCGTGAATAGCGTGAGCAGGACTAGCCCGATGAACAGAACGAGTGCCTTCAGAATCACCAACCACAGCGGATCGTGGCCGAAGAGAGCTAGATCGCCGTACTGCGGCGTAGTCGGGTTCATGCGGCACCTCCGCTGAGTCGAACTACTGAGCCCTGACCGATACCGAGTTCAACACGCAGGGACGAGCCCTCTGAGTTGGTCGGTAACCAGATCACTCCATCAGGCATCTGCGTGATCGTCACCGGCAGCTCGATCGAACCGTTGTCCGTGGAGACCACGACAAACTCGGTCGCGCCAACGGCGTCGGCCGTCGCTCGCGAAAGTCGGGCCTCGACAGGTCGCGCAGTCGCCGCTAAGTAGGGGTCGCCTTCTTGTAAGACACCACGGTCGAGAAGTGGTCGCCACGTCGAGACGAGCGCCTCTCCGGACGAAAGTTCAATCGTGTCAACGCTTCCCACATCCGACATGTGCGTGTGGTTACCTGACCACGGGCCGATTCGACGGAACTCACTGCGGATCTCAGCGATATCTCCACGTCCAAACTGCGAACCGGCAACGGTGGCGATCATTGCCAGCACCCGCGAGTCAGACATCGTCAATGCATCGCGCAACACCTGACCGAAAGTCTGGGTACGGCCCTCCCAGTTGGTGAACGCACCGGCCTTTTCAGCCGCGGCCGCAACGGGAAGCACAACATCCGCCCGCTGAGTCACATCTGAGTGGCGCTGTTCGAGAGAGACAACGAACGGCACCGAATCGACTGCCATGAGGAATGAGGCGGGATCTTCAAGATCGCCCGCCTCGACACCTGCGATCAGCAGGGCGGTGATGGAGCGCTCGACCTTGGTTGGATCTGCCGCCGAGGCAAGAGCGGAGTTGTCTGCGTGAACAGTGGAGACAACCTCCGTCAGCGACAGGCCCACAGGGGGTAGTTGATCAATCTCGATCCCCCATTCACCGGCCACCTGCACCCGCGCCTGATCGTTATCAAGCGGACGCCCACCCGGCAGCAAGCCCGGCAACGCACCCGCGTCAAGTGCACCACGTTCGCCAGCACGTCGCGGAATCCACGCGAGTTTGGCTCCGGTAGTGCGGGCCAAGTCAGCCACCGCCGCAAGCGTTCCCGGAGTCTGCGCGGCACGTTCGCCAACAAGAATCACTGAGCCCTGCTCGCGCAGGAGCGTAGCTGTCTGCGCAGAATCGCTCGCGGCTACGTTGTCGGTTAGCGAAGCAATCAGCGCCGGCTGCTGCCCTGGCCCCGCAGAGATCAGCGAACCTTTAAGCTTGGTCAATCCAGACGAAGCGAACGGCGCGATCGACGCGACGCGCACACCGTGGCGTGAGGCCTTTCGCAGTCGCAAAAACAC
This sequence comes from uncultured bacterium, assembly GCA_903826575.1. Classification (GTDB taxonomy): domain Bacteria; phylum Actinomycetota; class Actinomycetes; order S36-B12; family CAIYMF01; genus Longivirga. The sequence continues at coordinate 7,296 of CAIKEU010000081.1, read as the reverse complement.
GATCGGCGATTCATCTTCGGGCTCAAAGTCAACGAGCAGGACAACCGGAGCCGCCTCGAGATCTGCATACGACGGCCCGTCGAAACGACCCGCAACATGAGCGGCAAGGAAGTCCGCTTCCTCAGCCGTCGCAGTTCGCGACCGGAAGTCGATGTTGTCCGTACCGAGCACTACCCGCGCAAACTTTGCATACGAGTAGGCATCTTCGACGGTGAGACGTCCACCGGTGAAAACCGCCGATCGCGAGCCGGCCGCCTTAAGGCCTTCTGCCGCGATTGCGATGGCCTCTGGCCACGACGCTGCAACAAGTTCACCAGATTCGTCGCGAACAAGGGGGTGTTCGATCCGTCCATCTGCCTGATAGCCGAACGCGAATCGACCCTTATCGCAGTTCCACTCCTCGTTGACATCTGGGTTATCCCACGCCTGTCGACGCAGGACCGTGGAACGGCGTACATCGGTGCGCAAACTACAGCCCGATGCGCAGTGCTCACAGATCGTTGGCGTCGAAACAAGATCAAAGGGACGTGAGCGGAATCGGTACTTCGCACTCGTGAGCGCACCCACGGGACAGATCTGAATCGTGTTACCGGAGAAGTACGAGTCGAACGGGGTGTCGTCACCGATACCCACCTGCTGCTTAGCCCCGCGCTCGAGCAGATCGATAAACGGATCGCCGGCGATCTGCTCGGCAAATCGGGTACAGCGGGCGCAAGAGACGCAGCGTTCACGATCGAGCAGGATCTGCGCAGACACGTTGATGGGCTTGGGGAAGGTGCGCTTCACGCCATCGAAGCGCGTCTCTCCGCGACCATTAGCCATCGCCTGATTCTGAAGCGGACACTCCCCACCCTTGTCGCAAATCGGACAGTCAAGAGGATGGTTGATCAGGAGGAACTCCATCACACCCTTCTGAGCCTGGTCAGCGATCTCAGACGTCAACTGAGTGCGAACCTTCATGCCCTCGGTCACCGTGATGGCACATGCCGGCTGCGGCTTTGGCTGACCTTCGATTTCAACCAAACACATGCGGCAGGCCGCAACCGGATCCAACAGCGGGTGATCGCAGAATCGAGGTACCGCGACACCCAGTTGTTCGGCAACGCGAATTACCAACGTGCCCTTGGGAACGTTGACCTCAATCCCGTCGACGCTGACATTGATTCCGTCAAGTGGCTGGGTTGCAGGAGTCCCTGCACCCGGGGTTGTGACAGTCATCAGGCCATCGCTCCGGTGAATACGGTCGAGGCGACCGGGTCAAAGAGTTGATTCGCAGGCGTGTGCGTACCGGCCAGGAACTCCTCACGGAAGTAACGCAAGGCCGGGGCGTACGGCGTGGAGGCCGCATCACCTAGGGCGCAGAAGGAACGGCCCGCGATCTGCTTACAGATCTCGTCCACCTTCTCGATATCGGTTTCCGCTGCTGTGCCGTTCTCGAACCGCTCGAGAATCTGGTCGAGCCAGAACGTACCTTCGCGGCACGGCGTGCACTTGCCGCACGATTCATGCTTGTAAAAGTGAATCCACCGACTAATCGCGCGCACAACACTGGTGGTCTCGTCAAAGACCATCGGCGTACCTGTTCCCAACATGGTGCCGAGGGCGCCCATATCTTCGTAGGTAAGTGGAGTGTCGAGATGCTCGGGCATAAGCATGGGTACAGACGACCCACCCGGGATCCAGAACTTCAACTCGTGGCCCTTGCGCACGCCTCCTGCGTAGTCGAGAAGTTCCCGCATCGTGGTGCCGAGCGGCGCCTCGTAGATACCGGGACGCTCGACGTGACCAGAAACGGCAAAGAGCTTGAAGCCGGGGCTCTTTTCGGTACCGAATTGCTTGAACCAGTCAGCGCCATTTCGAACGATCGTCGGGATGTTCGCGATGGTTTCGACATTGTTAATGACCGTCGGCGACGCATAGAGGCCAGCAACGGCCGGGAACGGTGGCTTCAATCGTGGTTGACCGCGACGACCCTCAAGCGAATCGAGAAGGGCTGTTTCTTCACCGCAAATGTACGCACCAGCGCCAGCATGAACGACCAGATCAAGGTCAAAGCCCGAACCTTGAATGTTCTTTCCCAGTAACCCCGCGGAGTAAGCCTCACGCGCAGCAGCAGCCACTCTGCGAATGACGTGCGGGACCTCGCCGCGGATGTAAATGAACGCATGGTTCGCACGAATTGCGTACGAGGCCAAGATGCAGCCTTCGATGAGTGCGTGCGGATTTGCCATCATCAGCGGAATGTCTTTACACGCACCGGGTTCTGACTCGTCTGCATTGACGACCAGGTAATGCGGCTTGCCATCGTTTTGCGGAACGAATGACCACTTCATTCCTGTTGGGAAGCCCGCGCCTCCTCGACCACGAAGACCTGATTCTTTGACCAGATTGATAACGTCATCAGGATTCGAGTTCAGCGTGACGGCAACCATGTCGTAGCCACCGTGACGTCGGTAGCCAGTAAGGGTGTGCGAGTCCTCGTCGTCCCAATGGGCGGTGAGAATAGGAGTTAGTGGCATTGATCAGCCCTCCGTCTTTGCGACCGACAGTGGCGAGTGCGCTGGTCCGGCCGGCGCAGACATACCGTGCTGTTTCGCGTAATCCAAGCCGGCAAGCATGCGGACATCTTTGCCACCCTCGTTTGCCAAGCCGTCGTCGAATCCAGCCAGCGATCGTTCGATCTCTTGGAACGTTCCGATCCGCGGTCCGCGAGTAGACATCACCGGCTCGCCGGCACGCAGCTTCTCGACAACCTCGAGCGCCCGCGGAACATCCATATCGTCAAGGAATTCCCAGTTTGCCGTCATGACCGGCGCATGAGTACACGCGGCCTGACATTCGATGCGCTCCAGGGAAATCGTGCCGTCCGCAGTGACTTCATCGTGACCAACGCCCAAGCGCTCAGAAAGCGCATCCCAGATCGCGTCACCACCAAGCACCGCACACAACGTGTTAGTGCATACACCGACGTGATACCGGCCCACTTTGTGCCGCTTGTACATGGTGTAGAACGTCGCAACACCAGCAACCTCAGCGGTTGTCAGACCGAGGACATCTGCGCACAACGCAATCCCGTCAGACGTGACGGTTCCCTCTGCTGACTGCACCAGGTGCAGCAGCGGAAGCAGAGCTGAACGGCTGTCCGGGTAACGAGCAGCGCACTCGCGTGCATCAACGATCGTTTGGTCAGTTAGCGACATGACTAACGATCCACCCCACCCATGACCGGATCAATCGATGCCACCGCACCGATGACATCTGCGACTTGGCCACCCTCGCACATAGCGGCCGTTGCTTGAAGGTTGTTGAACGAAGGATCGCGGAAGTGGACTCGGTACGGACGAGTACCGCCATCGCTGACGATGTGTACGCCGAGTTCGCCACGTGGCGCTTCAATCGCCGAGTACACCTGCCCGGCTGGCACGTGGAAACCTTCCGTCACGATCTTGAAGTGATGGATCAAGGCTTCCATCGACTCGCCCATGATGTGACGAATATGTTCGAGCGAATTACCCATTCCATCACCACCAATGGACAGCTGGGCGGGCCACGCAATTTTCTTGTCCGCGACCATCACCGGACCCGGTTCGAGCATGTCGCAGGCCTGCTCGACGATTCGAATCGACTGGTTCATCTCTTCGAGTCGGACGAGGAACCGTCCATATACGTCACAGGAATCAGCCGTTGGCACGTCGAAGTCGAACTTCTCGTAACCGAAGTACGGCTGTGCTTTGCGAACGTCATAGGGCAGGCCAGCAGCGCGAAGCACAGGCCCGGTTATACCCAGAGCCATGCAGCCAGCCAGATCGAGGTAACCAACACCCGACGTGCGGTCTTTCCAAATTCCGTTGTCAACGAGTAACTGAGGCACCCCGTCGAGCTGGTTCGGCAGTTTGCGCATGACCTCGCGGATCTTGGCAACCCCACCCTCGGGAATGTCTTGAGCCACACCGCCGGGACGGATAAAGGCATGGTTCATACGAAGGCCGGTGATCATTTCGAGCAGGTCCAGAACAAGTTCCCGATCGCGGAAACCATTCGTCATCGCTGTCAGCGCGCCCATCTCGAAACCACCGGTCGCCAGACACACCAGATGTGACTGGATTCGGTTGAGTTCCAAGGTGATGATGCGAACAAGTTGGGCACGCTCCGGAACATCGTCAACGATGCCGAGCAACTTCTCGACGGCGTAGACGTACCCCGCTTCATTAGCGATAGGCGCCAAATAATCCATCCGGGTCACATAGGCGACGGCCTGCGTCCACGTCCGGTATTCAAGGTTCTTCTCAATGCCGGTATGCAGGTAGCCAATTCCGCATCGTGCTTCTGTGACCGTCTCACCCTCGAGTTCGAGGATCAGACGCAGAACGCCATGCGTTGACGGGTGCTGCGGCCCCATGTTGACGACGACGCGCTCCTTCTCGCCCTCGGGTGGGGCAAGCACGGAATCCCAGTCGGCACCGGTGACGGTGTAGACCCGACCCTCGGTGGTGTCATAGGCGCCAGCGTACATATCGTCCGCGGCTGCATCGTCACCGAGAACATCGCCGTAGGCCTCTTCGTACGTTACGTCTGCCATTAGGAGTATGACCTCCGTTGATCGGGCGGCGGAATCGTCGCACCCTTGTACTCGACGGGGATCCCGCCCAGTGGATAATCCTTGCGCTGAGGGAAACCCACCCAGTCGTCTGGCATCAGAATGCGGGTGAGACCTGGATGCCCATCAAAGACGATGCCGAACATGTCGAATGCTTCCCGCTCATGCCAATCGTCAGCGGGATAAATGCTGACGATGCTGGGCACATGGGGGTGCTCGGCCGACGCCGAAACTTCGACCCGGATCCGCCGATTGTGCGTGATCGACAGGAAGTGCCACACCGCGTGGAACTCTCGGCCTGTCATTTGTGGGTAGTGCACACCACTTACGCCGGTGCAGATTTCGAAGCGCAGTGACGGCTCGTCGCGAAGTCGGCCAACAAATGCCAGCAGGTGTTCCGGACGAACATGGAACGTGATCTCGTCGGCCTGAATGACAACAGCTTCAACCGCCTCGTCGAGGCTAAGCCCCGAATCGGCGAGTGACGCATTGAGTTCGTCGGCAACTTCGTCAAAGTAACTTCCGTACGGACGCTGCGCTGGGGCTGGGAATTCAACGCGACGGACAATGCCGCCGTAACCGGACGTGTCACCGGATTGACCGCCACCGAACATTCCCTTACGCACGTCAACCACGGGAAGTGTGGGCACATCAACCGGTACGACCTCGACGGACGTCGGGTTTTCGCTCACCGCAAAAGTCCCTTCATCTCCGAGGTCGGCGTCGCCGACAGGGCAATGCGCTCAAGCTCTTCGATTTCACGTTCGCGATTCACACCAAGCTTTTTGTTCTGTGCCTTTTCGTGGATTTTCAAAATCGCATCGAGCAGCATCTCAGGGCGCGGCGGACACCCTGGCAAGTACATGTCCACCGGGACGATGTGATCGACACCTTGGACGATCGCGTAGTTATTGAACATTCCACCGCTGGACGCACAAACACCCATGGCCAGAACCCATTTCGGCTCGGGCATTTGGTCGTAGATCTGACGGACCACAGGTGCCATCTTCTGGCTGACGCGTCCGGCCACGATCATGAGGTCTGCCTGACGAGGCGAGGCGCGGAACACTTCCATGCCAAAGCGAGCTAAGTCGTAGCGACCAGCACCTGTCGACATCATTTCGATCGAGCAGCAGGCAAGACCAAAAGTCGCTGGCCACATGGAGTTTGAGCGTGCGTACCCGGCCAGTTTCTCAACCGTGGTGAGTAGTAATCCTGACGGAAGGCCTTCTTCGAGTCCCATGTCTTAAATCTCCACTCGTCGACTGGCAAAAGCTCGGATCTGGATTAGTCCCACTCGAGTCCACCCCTGCGCCAGACGTAGGCGTAAACAGCGAGCACGGTGACGATGAAGACCGCCATCTCGATAAGACCAAAAAGGCGAAGTTGATCGAAGGCAACTGCGAACGGGTAAAGAAAGACGATTTCGATATCGAACACGATGAACAGCATCGCGGTTAGGTAGTACTTGATCGGAAACCGACCACCGCCGATTGGTTGCGGAGTTGGATCGATGCCGCATTCGTAGGCGTCAAGCCGTGCCCTGTTGTAGCGACGCGGGCCAATGATTGACGGGGCGGCGACACTGAAGACGGCAAAGGCGGCACCGAGAATGCCAAGTACAAGAATTGGTAGGTAAACCTCGCCCACGACCGCCTGCCTCCTTCGCGATGATCCGACCTGATCCTATTAGTCCCCGTTACGAGACTGTTACCCACCCTCATAGTGCGGACGTTCGTCATGTACACCTACGCACCTGAGTCCACCGCGATCATGCTGCGAAAAACTCACGGTGCATTGCCGACGACATCTTCCACGTGCGACTTCGTGCATGCACGCTTGTGAATCCGTTCACTAGTCGCACTCCATAGCGTACTCAGGATCTTCATAGACACGAAAAGTCCGCGCCGACTATCCACGATCCACGCAGCGCCCCTACGCAATCGACAAACGGTTACCCTGTGTGGGTGACGCCCGTCGGGGTGATATGTCCGATTCGCCATGCTTTCTGCGAGTCCGATTTGCACGATATGTGCATGAATCACTTTCAACACAATCAGGTGGCTGGACGACATTCGATGCCAGCCGTGCGCACGGGAGCCGATTTTCGTGCCCGTCGATCATCGCGCACCGCAATGATCGCGGCGCTCACCATCGCGGTGATCGCCTCAACTGCGACGCTGGCCAGCGCCGCGTCTACCACCCCGACAACTCTGAGCGCATGTGTTCGCCCCGGTTCTGGGGTAATCATTCCCAAGGGCAGCACCTGCCCAAGTGGATACACCAGGACAACGCTCAGTGGAGCCCGTGGGGCGACCGGTGCCACGGGCTCCACCGGGCCAGCCGGAATAGCGGGACCCGCAGGGCGGGCCGGTGCAAATGGGAAGGACGGGGTTGACGGGAAGGACGGGGTTGACGGGAAGGATGGCGTCGACGGACCGGCCGGTGCCGACGGGATTGCAGGGCTTAACGGCGCCGACGGACGAGATGGCTTTAACGGCCGCGATGGGGTCGACGGTGTTGACGGCGCAGTAGGGCCGCAGGGTCGCACGGGCGATCAAGGCATTGCGGGCGAGGCGGGTCCGCAGGGTCGCACGGGCGATCAAGGCATTGCGGGCGAGGCGGGTCCGCAGGGTCGCACGGGCGATCAAGGCATTGCGGGCGAGGCGGGTCCGCAGGGCCCGCAAGGTGATCAAGGT
>CAIKEU010000080.1 GCA_903826575.1 uncultured bacterium | reverse complement strand
CGCCGTCCATCTGATGGATTCCGGTGATGCCAACGGCATTTTGGGCGCGGATTGTCTCTTCGTACCACGACAGCTTGTCGGCCTCGGACGGAATCGGGGCGTGATTCGTCACGGCCTGCATTGCACTTAACTCACGAAGCTCGCCAGTGGGTGCTCCGTCGGCGTCACACACGATGAACGATGCGTCTTCGAAGCGACGCGCGCCCGTAACCCCAGAGATGCGAAGGGCTTCAGCGTTCGCAAACGCGGTATGCATGTCAAGGGCGTGGAACAGCATGGGGCCGTCGCCGGCAGCCTCATTGATGAGATCGTGGTGATACTCGAACCCACCGAGAGCGGCGTATTCAAAGGCGAAACCCTGCACCCATCCACCGGGTCCGACGCGTGTGCGCTCGGCGCGCAGTAGTGCGCGGACGTCGTCAAGATTCGATACGCGGTCGAAGTTGATGCCTCGTCCCACTTGGCTACCCATGAGCAAGTGTTGGTGGCCATCGTTGAGCCCAGGAGTGATGTGCCAATCGGCACCCGACTGGATCGCCGTGGACGCATCGCACTCAGCGCGAACCTCGGTGGCCGAACCAAGCGCGACGATGCGTCCGTCCTTTACCGCGAGCGCCTCGACGAACGGCTGCGCTGGATTCATCGTGCGGATACGTGCGCCAAAGACGGCAAGGTCGGCAGCCATGGGGGACTCCTCGAGAAGGATCGTGTGAAGCGGGGCTTTACTGGTTGCGCCGGAGTAACGGCATAGGTAAGTAGCGAATCACATAGTGACCCATTGCGTGGTGACTGCGCCGCTCAGGTTCATGAATCTGTTAGACGATCTTGTAATCGCACGATTACGCTTGGTCATGAACGTAGTGCTGATGGGTATGTATCGGTCTAGAACGGACACAAGTTTCGAGAAACAGTTACTTTTCGTAAGGCGCCGACTTACGCTGAGTGAGTGAATTTTCAAGCCACATCCCCGAGAACCGCGCTGATGCGCGTCTTCGGGGCGAGTGTGGCAGGGCTGCTGACGGTGTCGCTGATGATGATTGGCTACGGCCATGTATCGGTGAAAAGCCCTTCGTCAGGCGGTGGCCGGGCCTACGCGACGACAACGGCAGCGCCCGCGGCCAGACCCGTCATCGCGGCAGCGGCCACACCCGCCTCCGCGACAGCCAGGCCCTTGATTGACCACAAGGGCAAGATCGTCACGAACTCCAAGACCTATGCGATCTTCTGGGGCAAGGCAGCGGATTTCCCGGCCGATCTACGTCCGGGAGTTAAGGCACTGCTGTCGGGGCTGAACCAAAGCGCTTACCTCGCGACGATCGATCAGTACATGCGCGGTAGGACGGCGTCGACGACGTACGTTCGCTCGTTCGCAGACATCAGCCAGCCGCCGACAATCGATCCAACTCCGCAGGTGGTGTTGGCTGAAGTTCGCAAGGTGTTGCGCCGCGCGGAGGTTCGACCGAACCCCAACGCGGTGTATCTCGTCTTCACGAGCAATTTGCCGCCAGTTGATTACTGCGCATGGCATGCCTCAGGTGACATTGGCGGAGTGACGACGCAGATCGCCCTTGTGCCAAACACGTCAGGGGTCACGAACTGTTATGTGCCAAAGGATTTTGCTGGAGTCGCTGACTACAGCTTTGGCACTCGCTCGATGGCAGACAACGCCGCACATGAACTTCTCGAAGCGATGACAGACCCGGTGCCCGGAACCGCGTGGGTTGATGTGAACTTTGAAGAGATTGGCGACAAGTGCGATTTCGTCTATTCATCTCCCGTCGCGTTGAACGGAACGCGCAATGTGTGGCAGTTGCAATCGCAGTGGAGCAACCAAGCCAGCTCCTGTGTTCAGGTGGGTGTCGTCAACCAAATTCCTTCGTGGTCCAAGCCGCATAGGCCATCGCATTCAACACGCGCGTCAACGAAATAGATAGGTGTTTGACGACGGGTAGGGCATCGACATAGCGTCGCGATTCTAGCCATCGGAGGACACCGTGAATGATCTTCATTACCTGAGCGCGACGGAAGTCTTGCGCGCGTTTAACGCCAAAGAGCTTTCGCCCGTTGAGGTTTTCGACGCTGTGGCTGCTCGCGCGGATGCCGTCGAGCCATTGCTAAATTCTTTGATTGAACGTGACGTTGACGCCTCTCGTGCACAAGCGGTAGCGGCCCAAGAACGCTATGCCGCCGGTTCGTCGGTTGGTGTGCTCGACGGCTTACCTGTCGTCATGAAGGAAGAGCAGCCGATCGTTGGCCGTCCGATGAGTCTCGGCACCATGTTCAGTGACGGCTGGGTGTGTGAACAGACGCATCCACTGGTGCAGCGAACCATGGATGCTGGTGCCATCGTTCACGCGCGCTCGACCACCCCGGAGTTCTGTTGCGCAGGCTTCACCCATAGCAAGTTGTGGGGCATCACTCGCAACCCGTGGAACCTTGACTACAGCCCGGGCGGTTCGTCTGGAGGATCGGGTGCTGCGCTTGCGGCCGGCACCGGATATCTCGCAAGCGGCTCGGATATCGGTGGCTCGATTCGCATCCCGGCTTCGTTCTGCGGCGTTGTTGGCTACAAAGCGCCATACGGTCGCGTTCCGGCGATGTCGCCTTGGAATCTGGATTCCTACGCCGTCGACGGTGCGATGGCTCGCACTGTGGCCGATTGTGCGCTCTTCCAAAACGTCATCGCCGGGCAGCATCCGAGTGATCACGTGTCGATGCCCAAGGTCACGATCCCTGACGACCTTGGCGATGTGAAGGGATTGCGAATCGCGCTGGCGGTAACGCTTGGCGACTTCCCCATCGAGCCTGAGATTGAAGCAAACACTCGTGCCTTTGCTGACGCCTTGCGCGCAGCTGGTGCGATCGTTAACGAGGTTGAAATTCCGATCCTTCTGGCTGAGACACAATCGGCCGCCCTCGCACACTTCGGGTCAATGATGGGTCCGTCGATGGCTGAGCTCGGCCCACTCGACGACGAACGCTTCACCGATTACGCCCGCATGTTCATTGAGTGGAGTAACGACGAATACGCACGCATCGGTGTTTATGGTGCGGCGCAGTTAGAGGGCAAGATCCAGATGACGATCGGCGCGGCCTTCGATAATCACGACGCACTTATCTGCCCGACGATCGGGACCACCGGTTTCGTTGCCGGTGAGCCATACACCGAGAACCGATTGACCGTGGCCGGCAGGGAAATCGACCTGTATATCCTCGCGTGCCAAACGGTGCCGTTCAACATTGCGAGCCGTCATCCGGTGCTCAGTGTGCCCAGCGGGCGTGCGTCGAATGGTGTTCCAACGGGTGTGCAGGTTGTTGCGCGTCCGTACGACGATGTCACCGCCTTCCACGTCGGTGCGGCAGCCGAACGTGAGCTCGCGTTGACGACGGCACCATCGTGGCGTCCGGCGCTCTAGTGACTGACCTTCACTATCTGAGTGCAGCCGAGGTGTTGCAGGCATTCAACGCGCGCGAGCTCTCGCCCGTTGAAGTTTTCGATGCCGTATCGGCCCGCGCCGACGAGGTCGAGCCGCGTATCAACGCTCTGCTTGAGCGTAACGTCCAAGCGTCTCGCGCCGAGGCTGTCGCAGCGCAGGAACGGTATGCGAACGGCTCACCTCGTGGGGTTCTCGACGGGCTGCCTATCGTCGCCAAGGAAGCCCACTCGATAGCTGGCCGTCCAATGCGGCTTGGGTCGGTTCTCACTGAGGGTTTCGTCGGCCCGGCGACCCATCCGGTGATCGAGCGTGCACTCGATGCTGGCGCCATCGTGCACGCGCGCACGACCACTCCGGAATTCAGTTGCTCGGGTTTCAACCACTCAGCGCTCTGGGGTGAAACACGTAATCCGTGGAATCTCGAATACAGCCCGGGCGGTTCGTCGGGTGGTTCAGCGGCGGCTCTTGCATCGGGGACGGCGTATCTGGCCACTGGCTCAGATATCGGCGGCTCCATCCGCATTCCGGCGTCGTTCTGCGGTGTGGTGGGTTTCAAGGCGCCGTATGGCCGCGTGCCCACCCTTCCGCCGCGCAATCTCGATACGTACGTCGTTCACGGAGCGCTGGCTCGAACTGTTGCCGACACGGCCTTGCTACACAACGTGATTTCGGGCCAGCATCGCGTAGACCATGTGTCACTGCCCAAGGTCGAGATCCCAACCGAGTTGGGCGATGTTCGCGGGCTCAAGATTGCGCTGGCACTAACCCTCGGTGACTTCCTCGTTGAGGACGAGGTCGTCGCGAACACTCGCGATTTCGCCGAGGCTTTACGCGCGGCTGGAGCGATCGTCGAGCAAGTGGAGATCCCGATTCGGCTAGCTGACGTGCAGTCGGCAGCGCTGGCACATTTCGGCGGGCAGATGGCGCCGACGCTCACGTCACTGGTGAGTAAGGACGATGAGCGGCTCACCCCGTACACCCGGATGTTCCTTGATTGGTCGATCGCAGAGTTCGAACGGGTTGGTGATTATGGGGGAGCCCAGCTCGAGGGCCAGATCCACCAGACGATCGCTGCCGGTTTCGCAGAGTACGACGCACTGATCTGCCCGACGATCGGGGCGCTCGGATTCCTCAGCGGCGAGGATTACGTCGACACCCGGCTCACCGTGGCCGGCCGCGAGCTTGAGTGGTACGTCATGGGCTGCCTGACGCTGCCCTTCAATATCGCGAGCCGTTACCCGGTGCTGAGTGTGCCGAGCGGAAGTGCGTCTAATGGCGTGCCCACGGGTGTCCAAGTGGTTGCGCGTCCGTACTGCGATGTCACTGCCTTCCACGTGGGGGCGGCCGCTGAGCGCGAACTGGGGCTGACAGTGGCGGCGGATTGGCGTCCGAACCTCTAGCGCTGCCGTTCGTCGGAAGGGTGCATTCCAGTAGACGCAGGTAACAGTGAGGTAAACAGCAGTGATGTAGGGTGCCTGATCTGGCAGTGTGTGATCACGTACGTCCTGGTCGTCCCCTGAATCGTTCCTTGGAAGGATCGCTCGATGGTTAATCCTCAAACTCGACGTCGACTTCTCGGCGTCATCGCGCTCGGCGCGACGGTTGCACTCACCGCCGCCTGTGGTGGTGCCGCGGCCCCGAACCCCTCTGGTGGCAGCTCGGCACCAACGTCGAACTTCGTCGTCGACACTCCCGTTCCAACGGCTGACGCCGGTGACGTGGTGTGGGCGACGTACCGCGAGACGCAGACCCTCGACCCGATTCAGGGCTTCGACTACCCAGAGCAGACCGCGGATTCGATCCTGTGTGATTCGCTGCTCCGCCAGAAGAACGACATGTCCTACGGCCCAGGCCTTGCGTCGTACACAGCGCCGTCTCCGACGGAGTTTGACTTCACGCTCAACACCGCAACGTTCTGGGATGGCACACCCGTCACAGCTGAGGACGCTGTCTTCTCGCTCAAGCGTGCGGCCGATCCCAACGGTGGAGGTTTCTACTCGACCGTTTTCAGCCGTGTGAAGAGCATTGATGTTACGGGTGACAAGACCTTCAAGATCACCTTGAGTCAGCCGGACTACTGGCTGCTTGGCGAGCTTTCGTCAACGCCGGGTGAAATCGTGCAGAAGAAGTACGCCGAAGCTAAGGGCAAGGACTTCGGAACTGTCTCCGGCGGCGTGATGTGTTCGGGACCGTTCAAGCTTGATTCATGGCAGACGGGTAAGGGCGTCAAGATGGTGCCGAACCCGACGTACTGGGATGCAACCCTGCCCAAGCCGAAGCTCACCAGCCTCACCCTCATCGGGACGCCGGATGACGCCACGCTTACGGCCGGTTTGAAGACGGGTGCTATTGACGGCACCTACGCGATTGCGCTGTCGACTCTCGGTCAGCTCTCAGCCGATCCGAACGTCAAGGTCTATCAGGGTGCGCCGTTCTTGGCCGCCGCAATGGTGATCAGCGCAACCAAGGGTCCACTCGCTGACCCGAAGGTTCGTCAGGCCGTATCGCTCGCCCTTGACCGTCCGGGCATCATCAACACCGTGTTCAAGGGCGCCGGCCACATTCCGCATGCCCTTCAGGGTGAGGGTGTTTGGGGTACGTCGAAGGCTATCTTCGCAGCCGGTTACGCAGCACTCCCCGAGATGACTCAGGACATGGCTAAGGCCAAGGACCTGATTACCCAGGCTGGTGCGGTTGGCCAGAACATCACGATCGGTACGTCGTCAGGTATCACCTCGCTGAACACTGAAGCTCTTGCATTCAAGTCAGCTGCTGAATCAATCGGCCTCAAGGTCACGATTCAGAACGTGAGCCCGTCGAACTTCATCAACTACTTCATCGATCCGAAGGCCTATGGGTCAGTTGATGCGTTCCCAACGTCGAACTACGGCGACTACGCAGACCCGTCAGCACTTGGTAAGACGCTGGCGATGAAGGGTGGTTCGCAGAACTTCAGTGGTTGGACGAACCCAGAGGTAACCGCAGCCTACGAAGCTGCTCGTGGCGAGGCAGATGATGCCAAGCGTGCCGCCGATGTTGTTGCCGCACAGAAGATCATCACCGATCAGCTTGTCTGGGTTCCGCTCGTAGCTCCGAACAACGTCGTCATCATGAACAAGAAGGTCACCGGAGCACCGGCGACGTTCGTGTACATGTTCGGCCCGTGGGCTGCGTACCTCGGTGGTACGGGCGCGTAGTTTCTAACTCATCACTCGGGAGGCAGGGCCTACGTGCTCCAGTTCATAGCCAAGCGGTTGGCGATGCTCGTCGCCACACTGCTGGTGGCAAGTTTCGCGATCTATGGTGCGTTGTACTTAGCACCTGGAAGTCCGATCGCGGCGCTAACTGGTGGACGTACCCTGCCTCCCGAGGTGATGGCGCAGATCGAGGCGCGCTATCACTTGAACGAGCCGTTCTTAACTCGCTATTGGTTGTGGCTCACTGCCGCTATTCACGGCGATCTTGGTGAGTCGATTCCCTTGCACGAGAGCGTCAATACGCTGATCGCTCAGCGCATCGGAACGACGTTGCAGCTCGTGCTGTTTGCGTCGATTTTGATCGTGATGTTCGGGGTTAGTTTGGGCATCATCGGTGCCCTTGGACGCGGGGTTGTCGACACTGGCGTTCTGTTCGCGTCAACCGTATCCGCAGCACTGCCGGCCTTCGCCGCCGCTGTGATCTTGCAGTTCATCTTCGGGGTCTATCTCGGATGGTTCCCGGTATTGGGCACAGGCGATGGATTCGTCGACACGATAAAACATCTGACGCTTCCGGCCATTGCGCTCGCGGCCACATCGACCGCTTTGGTCACGCGAGTCACGCGAACCGCCGTCCGTGAAGAACTCGATCGCGAACACGTTCAGACGGCCGTCAGCCGCGGACTTCCGTGGAGTGATGTGGTTCGTCGCCACGTTCTACGTAACGCGGCCATTCCGATCACCACCGTTGTCGGTATCACGATCGCGTCCCTGATTGCGCTGTCCGCTGTGGTTGAAACGGCCTTCGCGCTGAACGGATTGGGCGCCTACCTGGTGCAGGCGGCGCAGAACAAAGACTTCGCCGTGGTGCAAGGCATCAGCTTGGTGCTGGTGGTGGCGTTCGTTGTTACTAACGTCGTAGTCGACATCGCATATGCCTTGCTTGATCCGCGCGTCAGCCTAGGGAGCCGTGCCCAGTGAGCATTGAAATCCTTGACCCGGTTGCTGAAGTCATCGACAACGCGCCAGCGAATCGTCGCCTCCCGAAGTTGGGATTCCTCGGGTGGTTGAGTGTTGCCGTCATTGCTATTGCCTTATTCTTTGCGATCTTCGGGCCGATGCTCGCGCCGTACGATCCGACTCTGAGCAATCTTTCGTACTCCAACGTTGGCCCTATCGCAGGCCACCCACTGGGCTTCGATGATCAGGGTCGCGATGTGCTGAGCCGCTTGATGGCTGGTGCTCGGACGACAATCTTTGGCGCCGCATTCGTATCGCTCATCGCCATCTTTGTTGGTACGACGCTAGCTCTTCTGACAGCCTGGTTCGGCGGCAAGACCGACACGTTCATCTCGGCTGCTTTGGACGTACTGTTCGCGTTTCCTGGCATCTTGCTTGCCGTCGTGGCTGCTGCTGTTTTCGGCCCGAGCCTGCTATCCGCTGGGCTGGCTCTATCGATCGCGTACTCTCCCTATGTCGCTCGCGTCTTGCGTGGTGCAGCGCTGAAAGAACGTGCGATGACGTACATCTCGGCGTTGGAAGTTCAGGGTTTTGGTGCCTTGCGGTTGACCGTGCGTCACCTCTTACCAAACATCTCCGCGCTGATTGTGGCTCAGGGAACGATCTTGTTTGGTTTCGCGATGGTGGATCTCGCGGCGATCTCGTTCTTGGGCTTGGGCGTGCAATCGCCGAACGCCGATTGGGGTGTGATGGTGAGCGAAGGTAAGACGAGCCTGCTCCAGGGCTACCCGTTGGTGTCTCTTTCGGCCGTTTTCTGCATTGTTTCGGTGGTGGCTGCTGTCAGCTTCTTGGGTGATCGCCTTGAATCGAGTTCACGTGGCGGTAACCGATGAGCGATTTGCTGACTGTCACTGATCTCACCGTGCGCCTGAAGATGGATTCAGGGATGCGCGAAGTCATCACTGGTACGTCGTTGAGTATTGCGGCGGGTGAGGCCATGGGCTTAGTCGGCGAGTCCGGCTCGGGTAAGTCGATGACGGCAAAGGCGATTGCTCGCTTGCTGCCAGACGGTGCCGAGACACTGGGCTCTGTCGTTTTCGACGGTGTCGATGTGCTGGCGTTGAGCGGCGACGAACTTCGCGAACATCGTGCACAGGTTGCCGTGGTGTTCCAAGATCCGCGCGCACATATCAATCCGGTCCGTCGCATTGATGACTTCATGACCGAGTCGCTCCGTACCCTGCGCAATGTGCCCAAGGGTGATGCCCGTGCTCGCGCGGCTACGGCTTTGGAAGAGGTCGGGATCGATGATCCGGCCAAGCGCTTACGTCAGTATCCGCATGAACTTTCCGGCGGTATGTTGCAGCGCGTCATGATCGCGACGGCTCTGCTGAGCGAGCCGCGTTTGCTGCTGGCCGATGAGTGCACAACTGCGCTCGACGTCACGACGCAGGCTGAAGTTATGGCGATCCTCGATGACTTGCGCCGCGATCGCGGTCTGTCGATGCTGTTCATCACGCACGATCTCGAACTCGCTGGCGCCGTGTGTGATCGCACGACGGTGATGTACGCCGGTCAGGTGGTGGAGACACGGGCGGCGAGTTTGTTGCACTCGGATCCGCTGCATCCGTACAGCGCGGCACTTGTCGATGCTCGTCCGAGTATCGCGTCGACGGCCGATCGGCTTCGAGCGATTCCCGGACGTCCGCTGTCGGCGTTTGAGTCGCCGAGTGGTTGTCGATTCGCCCCGCGTTGCTCGTTCGCGCAAGATGCTTGCCGCGAACATGACCAAGTGATCACGGAACTTGATGGCGGTTTCGTGCGCTGCGAGCGTGCGATTGAACTGCGCGGCAAGGTACGGGAGGGTGCACATGTCTGAGTCAGACATCGTCCTGTCTGTATCGGGGCTGCGCAAAGTTTTCGGCACTCAGGTGGCCGTGGACGACATGAACTTTGAACTGCCTGCCGGGAAGTCGCTCGCGATTGTGGGTGAATCGGGTAGCGGTAAGACGACGGTTGCGCGGATGATTGTTGGTCTTGAAAAGCCAACGGCTGGAACGATTATCGCGTGCGGTCGTGATCGTTCAAAGCCTTCACGTAAGGGTGCTGAACGCAAACTTCGCGGGCGTGAAGTGCAGATCGTGTTTCAAGATCCGTATTCAAGTCTGGATCCGCGTCAGACGGGTGCGGATTTGGTGGACGAGGTGTTGCGCGTTCATCACGGTGGGAGTTCTGCTGATCGCGCCAAGCGGGTCGCTGATCTGGCCGCGCTGGTTGGTCTTGATCAGCGTCAGATGAACGCTATGCCGAAAGCGCTTTCTGGTGGACAGCGTCAGCGCGTTGCGATCGCACGTGCTCTGGCCACGGATCCTCGAGTTTTGATTCTCGACGAATCCGTTGCTGCACTTGACGTTTCGATTCAGGCACAGGTCTTGAACGTGCTGGCTGATATTCGTGATCAGCAGGGGATCAGCTACGTGCTGATCAGCCACGACCTTGCCGTTGTGCGTCAGCTCACCGATGAGGCCCTTGTGATGCAGCGTGGTGTCGTCGTCGAGCGCGGCGTAACGTCCGAGCTGCTCGACAACCCGCAGCATCCGTACACGAAGTTGCTGCGCGCGAGTGTGCCCGGCCCCGGCTGGACTCCACAGCGCGCCCGCGAACGAGCAGCCGCCGTCTAAACGGCGGTCGTAACGCCGAGCGTCGTGCCGGAATAATTCGGGAAGACTTCCTGAACCTGAGCCGCGGATGCACCGGTTCGATTAACCAGCACATCAGCGAGCACAGCGCGGTAGTCGGTTGTTGCCGTGAGGTCACCATCGGTGAGTGCGGCATCGGCGAGGGTGGGCCAAGTGCCATGAACAGCGGTGTTCACATGTCCGCCAAGCACCATCATCAGGTTGCCCCAGCCGTGATCGACACCACCGGATTCGTTCTCTTGAACTCGACGGCCGAATTCGCTAATCGTCACAAGGGTTACCGAATCCATCGCGGTGCCGAGATCGGTTGCGAATGCACCAAGTGCGTCGCCGAGGTTGGTGAGGTTGTTATGCATCCATCCGTTGTCTACGGAGCCGAGGCCGGAGTGCATATCCCAGTCGCCCTCGTCGATGGTGATCACGCGGGTGCCCACGTTTGCCTTGATGAGTTGGGCGGCGTTCTGCAATGCATCACCAAGATTGGATGACGGATAGGCAGCACCGTTGTCGGGAACGTAGGTTCCGGCGGAAAGGGTGGCAGCAGTGTCGAGCGCACTCAACGTCGTTGCGGCAGTGTCAGCGAGTTCGGCTGGCGCGTTGTTGTGAAATGCGTTCAATGCGGTTGACCAGCGAGCACGTGACGCGGTGTCGCCGGCAGAACTCAGTTTGAAGCTGTCGATCGACGACATGCCAAGTACCGGCCACGGGCCGGCAAGTGACTCCGGAATATCGGTAGAGCCAAGCTGTACGGCGCCGAAGGGCCCGCCGGCGGCGTGCAAACCAATCGTGCGATCAAGCCATCCCGTGCGAGCACTCGTCCCAGGTGCAGCTCGCTCTAACTCGTCCATCGCGGAGAAGTGCGATCGGTTCGGCGACGGCAAGCCGGCAGCCTGGACGAAGGCGAGCTTGCCGCCAGACCACAACGGCTGAAGCGATGAGAGCGACGGATGCATTCCGAACATTGAATCGAGCTGAAATGCCTTAGACGAGGGCACCGCAATAGAGGGACGGTTCGTCGCATAGGCCGGATCACCGATGGGTGCCACAGCCGATAGTCCGTCGAAACCGCCACGTAGAGAAAGGATCACGATGGTGTCGCCCGTCCACCCCGCATCAGCTGCGAAGGCTGCACGCATGTTGACCATCGGCGACACCGTGGCCACTGCGGCGCCAATGCCGAGTGCCTTCAGCAGTGATCGTCGGGTGATGGTTGAGGCGCGCGCACCCTCTTCGCAGCAGGCTGGAAGTGAGGCTGCGATTGGATCATTCATCAGTGTCATCGTCCACTCACTTCATTGTTTGGTACGGGGAATCGAGAATGAGGGCTACGAGTTGCGGCAGCCGCCAAGTGACGGCTGAGGACGTAGACGTGAGCGCCTTCGTCGTAGTCGCACCGACGAAAGTTAGCGCTGCGGTCTTGTGATCGGCATCGAGAGCTCGTCCGAGCAGATTTTGCGCGAGCTGATCGACAAGTTCACCATGGGTTGCCGGCAAGACTGCGCTTACGAGCATGGTGCGAAGATCAGGACGGTTCACGTCTGTCGGATACCAGCCCGCTACCACGTTGATCGTGTTGTTCCAGCGGCGCAGAGTGGACGCTGTTGACGCCCACGCATCTGCGGTATCGGCGTGGCCAGTCGGAAAGGCCTGACCGAACGGGTTGTGGCCAGCATCGCCGGCCATCCAGATGATCTGCTGGCAGGCGTCGAGATTTGCAGCCGTCGATGGTGTGATCTGCATGAGACGTGCCGTAGCGATGATGTGCTCGAACGGGCGGTACGTTTTCGCGCCAATCGATGTGGCGAACTCGTGCGATGAGAACAGCACCCGCAATACGGGGGCGATCGCGGTGTCATTTTCCAGGTAGGTCTTTGCCAGAGCCGAGACCAAAGCTGCCGATGGAGTATCACTCACGAATCGCACAGCCAGCTTCGTCGCCAGCCGGTGCGCGGTCGCTGGATGGCGTGCGAGGTAATCGAAGTAGGCGAGGGCTACGGCTTCGCCGCCAACGTCGGTGGTGTTTGCGTGGGTGAAGCCAAGGACGTTGACCGAACCCGTCCAGTGATTCCAGGGCTGGAATGCGTACTCGCCGGAATCGCTGTCAACCCCGAGCCCGGTGAGAATCCGAGCCGAGTTAACAACCCCGTCCTCGCCGTAGCCAGCGTCGACGCCGACGGTATGCAGCTCGAGGAGTTCGCGGCCCTGATTCTCATTCGGGTGCGCTGCCGTCGACTCGCGATTGTTGAGGTACGTCAACATCGCCGGGTGGGTACTCGTCGCGCGAAGCAGATCGCAGAAAGTCCCTAGGGCGTGTCGACGGATCGTGTACGCGTAATGCGCTCGCGATGGGGCAATGTTGTCTCCGGGACAGGTGACGTTGAAGTGATTGCCCCAGAAGTCTTCAAGAACCGTGAGCAGTTGGCGTTTGCTCCACAGTGCCCGAGCGGTTAGGTCCATGAGGACGGACATCTGCTGATCCCAGCCGTCACGGGCTCCGCTGTCGAGATCGGCTTTCACTCGCCAGATGGGCGCAGACTGATCAGGTAAGCGGCTGAGAATCGCTATGCATGCGGAGTCGTCGATGGTGGCTGGATGTAGTTGCGATTCAAGCCATCCCGCGTATCCGATTGCGTTCACCTCTGCCAATGCGTCGACCGTGGGGCCATAGGCGGCGCGACGTAGGAGATGTCGTTGCCAATCCGTCGTGAGGTACGTCGAGGTGGACGTGAATGCGGATGGGGTGGTGATTGTGCTGCCGCTCTTCGGTGTTGGTGTGGCAGGCGGGGGAGTGGCCGCCTTGCGCTTCGCGATGAGAACCAGATCTAGAGCGCGAGAGTAGACAAGCGCCTTGCGCGGTGCCGACCACACATATGGCACCTGTACCCAAGTGCCCTTGCTGTTACGTAGCGAGATGACGCTTCCGGAGAAACGCGCGGTGACGACTACCTTCGTCGACTTGGTAACGCGCGTGACTTTCGTCTTGGCGTCGTACGTGTAGGTGATCGCTCGATACTGGGTCACCTTCTTGATGGTGGTGGCCGTCGGGGCCAGGCTAGCTGCGGCGGCTGTTGACTCATTCACTAGCCCAAGAGCCGAGACGCCCGCCACGGCAGCTACTGCGCCGAACAATCGACGCCGTGACAGCGGAGCCCTCTGGTCAGGCGGCGAGTCGACGACGACGGATACCGCGTCAGCTCGATGCGTCATCTGCGACGGAGCCGATTCGGGTACATCGACCCGCTCGGCCAAGAATGCGTTCATCGGCGACCCCCGTTGCCTGATTGCGCGTGCACGTCAGCCAGGACGTGTGCAGTTAATGTCGGCGCCGGTCAGGGCCGGTATTGAGTGAACGGGTTAGCCCATGGAGGCGAAAAACTGGGGGCGAATGATCATGAAAAGCCCGAAAGAGGTGATTTGCACCATATATACCCACGCCGTTAGCGATTATCGTTCACGCGCCAAACCCCTTTTGTTCACCTTCCGCTTCCGTCTCGTCCGCTCTCACCCGAAAGAGTGAGGGTCGATGTCCTATGTCGCCGCGCGGAAACGAAGGGGGGGGATCACGATGGCGCAGCCACGTTTCCAGTTGATTCCCGGCTCACGTCTTCCCGGTGGCAAGGGTGGTGTCGGATGGCGCTTGCTGGGCATGAATAATCGCGAATTGGGGCGCTCGGCCCATTCGTTCCCAGACGCTGAGGCGGCCCAAGCGGCCATTGCTCGGTTACGGACAGATCTTGAAATGACGGTCGGCCACATCGGCCACGAGCCGCTTTCCCAGTCGTGGCAGTGGCGGCTCGATGGTTCAGATGGGCCGGTCGCAGTATCGGGACGCGGATTTCGACGTGAGCGCGAGTGCCGTTATAACCTCGAACAGTTCCTGATGGCCTCGCCCGTGGCCCCAGCAGTGAAGCAAGATGTCCCCAGTGAATTCCCGTGGCAGCGCACTGAGCTTGCGACGGCTGATTCGGAAGGTCTGATGTGACTACCGCTCCCGAAGTTAATTCGCTGATTCCGACATACACCGATGCGCCGGCGACGGACGTTGTGCACGTGCGCGGCGGCTCACTTAATGCAGTAGGTGTCTCGGCTTGGTTCGGTTCGAACAAGGTGCTTGAGAAGGTGTCTCTTGAGATGCCGGCCAACACGGTGACGGCCTTGATCGGCCCGTCGGGCTGTGGCAAATCCACGTTCCTTCGCATCCTCAACCGCATGCATGAACTCGTGCCGTCGGCGAAGTTGAGCGGCCAGGTTCTTCTTGACGGTGACGATATTTACGATCCCGGCCACCGCATCACCGAGACGCGTAAGCGCATCGGAATGGTGTTCCAGAAGCCAAACCCATTCCCAGCAATGTCCATTGCTGACAACGTAACTGCGGGTTTGAAGCTCACCGGAACCAAGATTGGTAAGAGTGATCGCGAAGCACTTATCGAGCGCAGTTTGACGCGCGCGGGTCTCTGGAAAGAGGTCAAGGACCGTCTCAAGGAGCCAGGCTCAGCGCTCTCCGGTGGTCAGCAGCAGCGTCTATGTATCGCCCGATCGTTGGCCGTTGAGCCTGAGGTTCTGCTGATGGATGAGCCGTGTTCAGCCCTTGACCCGACGTCGACGCGTCGTGTCGAAGAGACGATCCACGAGATCAAGGATCAGGTCACCGTCGTGATCGTCACGCACAACATGCAGCAGGCGGCGCGCGTCTCGCAGCAGTGCGCATTCTTCCTTGCACAGCTTGGTACGCCAGGCGACATCGTCGAGGCCGGCCCCACGACAGAGATCTTCGGCAACCCGAGGGATCCGCGCACTGAGGATTACGTCAATGGCCGCTTCGGATAAGCCCATGGCTTCGTTAGCTCACGTGCGTAGCGCGTGGGCTCGATTGTCTTGTGCTGCAACGGGAATGGGGGTGTGAAGTGACTGCTCTTCTGGATCCGCCGTCCGCGCCTTCAGCGCCAGAACCGACTCCGCAGATCGACGACGTTCCCCGTTCCATCGATCCGGGCTTACCCCCGAGCGACCGAATTTTCTTTGGTGTTTCCCGGGTCATCGGCTTTTCCGTTTTCATCATCATGGCCGCGATTGGTTTGTTTCTCGGGTTCCAATCGATCCCGACGTTCAAGCGTTATGGCTTTAGCTTCCTCACCGAGTCCGCGTGGCAACCGGATAAGGATGTCGTTGGCATCTCGGCCGTGCTTGTGGGCACGTTTACAGTGGCGCTGGTTGCCATGTCGATTGCATTCCCGTTAGCGCTGGCGACTTCGCTCTACATCAGTGAATACGCCCCGGCAAAGTTCAAATCGTTTCTAGTGAGCATGGTCGACTTGATGGCAGCCGTGCCGTCGATCGTTTGGGGTCTGTGGGGCTTCTTCCTCATCCAGCCCAAAGCAATCCACCTTGCTCACTGGTTGCACACCCATCTTGGTTGGGTGCCCTTCTTTCACGTCGACACCGATCCGGAAGCCTCGCCTTGGGCGCAAACTCGGTACGCGGCATCTGCGTTCATCGCCGGCATCGCGGTGTCGATGATGGTGCTTCCGATGGCGGCAGCTGTTATGCGCCAAGTGTTTTCGCAGGCGCCAGTTGGAGAGCGGGAGGCTGCGCTTGGCCTCGGAGCAACTCGCTGGGGCATGATTCGTTCGGTCGTTCTTCCTTTCGGTCGTGGCGGAATCATTGGTGGCACGATGCTGAGCCTTGGGCGCGCGCTCGGCGAAACAATCGCGGTTGTGCTGATCGTCTCACCCGCTTTTGATATCAAATTCCGTCCGTTGGAAATTGGTACGTCGACGATTTCCCAGCTCATCGCTGGACGTTTCGGTGAGGCGACATCGTCTCAGTTAGCGGCACTGCTGACGGCTGGTTTCGTCTTGTTCATTATTACGCTCATCATCAACACGCTTGCGGCCATGATCGTTGCCCGCAGTCGTAGTGGCGCGCAGGAGTAGGGGCTGTTATGAGCGAACTGATCGATCGTCCAGATTCAACGCTCAACGTTCCGAGTATGCCGCCGGTCGTTGTCGAGGTAACGACTCCTGCTGACATCGCTGCTTATCCGATCGTGGACGCTGGTGCGACTATTTCATCTGCACTTCCAACGGAGACTGTTGAATACGCTCCAGCCGCACTCGGTCAGTACAACCATTCGGCAGAAGATCCATACGCAACAACGGAGTTGCCCGTCATCGGGTATGCGCCTTCACAGTTAGCTCCCAGCCCACCGGTAGTCACGGAATTCCTAACGGACAGCGGTCAAGCCGCCATGATCCCTGCGCCGCGCGTGTCCTACCAAGATGAGCCATCAACGACAGCAACCAGCTCCGTTATTGATACTCCGCGAATCATCAATGCGAAAACTCAAGATGAGATTCTCTCGTTCTGGGGCTCACTTGTTGGTTCGTTCGGTTTGATTTGGGTTGTCTATACCCAGCTGTTGCCATTCACGGGTCGCGTTGGATTCGTCATTCTGTGGTGGATCGCTTTTATGCTGATGTATGCGGGCATCACGGCGATGGGCAATCCGCGAACCGTAGTTGCAGATCGAGTTGCAGCCGCGGGCGTGCGGTCTGGCGCTTTCATAGTTTTCACTGCGCTAACCACGGCTATCCTGTTCACCTTCCTGCGCGGTCGTGATGCGCTAGTCCATATGAATTTCTACGTCGATGACATGGCAGGTGTTCGACCGACAGATGGTCTCGATCATGGCGGAATCGGACACGCAATTGTCGGCTCGATGATTGAAATTGGTATCGCCGTTCTCTTTGCGCTTCCTCTTGGCGTTGGCACCGCGATCTTCATGAACGAAGTCGGCGGAAAGAGCGCGCGGCTCGTTCGCACGGTTGTCGATGCGATGACGGCGTTGCCATCGATCGTTGCGGGACTTTTCATCTACACAGTTCTCATTGTGACCTTTGGTCTCCAACGTTCGGGATTCGCGGCCGCGTGTGCGATTTTCGTAATGATCCTCCCGATCATCGCGCGTGCCTCGGATGTGGTTCTTCGGGTTATGCCCGGTGGTTTGCGGGAGGCGAGTTTGGCGCTCGGCGCCTCTAAATGGCAAACGGTTCGCAAGGTTGTAATACCGACCGTTCGCCCAGGACTGGCTACCGCGCTGATTCTTGGTATTGCCCGTGGTGTGGGTGAGACCTCACCGGTTTTGTTGACGTCTGGTGCAACTACCTTTTACCACTTCAACCCCTTCGACGGTCCGATGAATTCCCTTCCGCTATTCGTCTTCACATCGGTTCGAAGTGGGCAGACGCTCGCTATCAGTCGTGGCTTCGGCGCCGCTGCGGTGCTACTCGCACTTGTTTTGTTGCTCTTCGTCGTCACGCGACTTTTAGCAAGAACGAAGGTTGGGAACCGATGAATGTGGGTGTACGTCGTAGGACTGTGCGCGGTTCGAACCGAGAAATGAAACGTAGGGGATTAACGATGAAGCGCCGTGGAACACTGTTAGCCGCAACTCTGGGCCTTGGGCTCGTGGCTATTGCCGCCTCCCCGGCTATGGCCGGGCAAGGCACGACGCTCCAGCCACTGGCCGTCTCTCACCAGCAGATCACTGGTTCCGGTTCGAGTTGGAGTTCGAACGCGGTTAATCAGTGGATTGCAGATGTTACCTCCAGCGGGCTCCAGGTCGTCTTTACTCCGACGGGCTCTGCGACAGGTCGTAAGGACTTTACGAACCGCACGACCGACTTCGGAGTTTCGGACATCGGCTACCAGGGATCGGACAAGGTGACGGGTGATGCCGATTCGCCGTGCCAGAATCCGGCCGATTTCGTCAACGGAGTTCCTACAGGACCGAGCTGCCGGCAGTTCGCCTACTTGCCGATCGTGGCCGGTGGAACCGCATTCCCGTACCAGCTCTTCGTAGCCGGCAAGCAGGTCAAGAATCTGCGGCTGTCGGGTGCGACTCTTGCAAAGATTTTCACGAACCAGATCACGAACTGGAACGACCCTGCGATTACCGCTGACAACAATGGTCACCAATTCCCTGCAATAGCGATCATTCCGGTAGTGCACGCTGAAGGCTCCGGTTCAACAGCGCAATTCACTCGCTTCCTGAACAAGATGTACCCGAACATCTGGCGGCCGTTCCTCGGCCAAGACGCGGACACCGAGTACTACCCGCGCAAGGGGCAAGCAATTGCGCAAAGTGGTTCGGATCAGGTCATCAACTTCTTGACGTCGAAGGCCGCCAATGGCGCGATCGGCTACGACGAATACTCGTACGCCCTCGCCAAGCAGTACCCAGTAGTTAAGCTTCAAAACTCCGCCGGCTATTTCACCTTGCCGAACCAATACAACGTCGCTGTGGCCTTAACGCAGGCGCGAATTTGCGGTATCGACGTAAAGCCGAGCGCTGGGGACCGTTACTGCTCAGGCAATCCAGCTAAGCCTGAATCGTCGCCGCAGTACCTGTTGCAGAACCTCGACAACGTTTATTCGTACAGCGACCCGCGTACATATCCGATGTCTTCGTACTCGTACATGCTGATTCCTACTGCGGCGAACGACGTGCGCATGACAACGCCGAAACGGCAAACGCTCGCTGATTATCTGTATTACTCAATTTGTCAGGGTCAGGGCGAGATGGGGCAGATCGGTTATTCGCCGCTGCCGGTTAACCTGGTTCAGGCGTCCTTCTCGCAGACAGCAAAACTTAAGCAGGCCGACCCGAATGTCGACCTCAGCAAGCGCGACGTGACGACCTGCAACAACCCAACGTTCGTCAAGGGAAACCCCAAGCGCAACTACCTTGCTGAGATCGCGCCACAACCATTGCCATGCGACAAGGCAGGTGCTGGACCATGTGTTCCGGGTCAGACGGCACCGACGCCTACGCCGTCCCACAGTGGCGGTACGGGTGGTGGGACGAACACAGGTACTGGTGGTGGGACGAACACAGGTACTGGTGGTGGGACGAACACAGGTACTGGTGGTGGGACGAACACAGGTACTGGTGGTGGGACGAACACAGGTACTG
>CAIKEU010000079.1 GCA_903826575.1 uncultured bacterium | reverse complement strand
CCGCTGGCAAGGTGCTCGTCTTCGGTCACGGCTTCAACATCCGCTTCGGCTACATCAAGCCACCAGCCGATGTCGACGTGATCATGGTTGCCCCCAAGGGTCCAGGTCACCTCGTTCGTCGTGAGTACGCCGCTGGCCGTGGTGTACCGGTAATCGTTGCCGTTGAGCAGGACGCCACTGGCACCGCTTGGGCACTGGCCCTGTCGTACGCCAAGGGCATCGGCGGCCTTCGTGCTGGCGGTATCAAGACCACGTTCACCGAAGAGACCGAGACTGACCTGTTCGGTGAGCAGGCAGTGCTTTGCGGCGGTGCCTCACAGCTCGTGATGTACGGCTTCGAGACCCTCGTCGAGGCTGGATACCAGCCAGAGGTTGCGTACTTCGAGTGCTTGCACGAACTCAAGCTGATCGTCGACCTCATGTACGAAGGTGGCATTGCCAAGCAGCGCTGGTCGGTTTCCGACACCGCCGAATACGGCGACTACGTCTCCGGTCCTCGCGTCATCGACCCAAGTGTCAAGGTGCGCATGCAGGAAGTTCTTGCTGACATTCAGAGCGGCAAGTTCGCCCAGCGCTTCATCGATGATCAGGATGCTGGTGCCCCTGAGTTCAAGGAACTCCGTGAAAAGGGTGAGAAGCACCCGATCGAGGCCGTCGGCCGCGATCTGCGCGGAATGATGTCGTGGGTGAAGAAGGACGGCGACGATTACGTCGAAGGTGCCGCAGGTCGTTAAGTTCGGCCGTTTAGCCCGAGCCGTGAGGTGAGGGTAGTACGTCTGGTGTTAGCAGGCGGTCCGCTGAGGCGGGCCGCCTGTTCCATATTGTGGACCTGAACGTTGGTTTAGTTTCCGTTAGTTAAACTTTGGAACGCAGACGAATGTCGGATCTAACTTTTAGGTGCACACGTGACCAAGCCCATTGTCCTTATTGCTGAAGAACTTTCCCCTGCGACCGTTGATGCGCTCGGGCCAGACTTCGAGATTCGGTCGTGCAACGGCGAGGATCGCGCTGAACTGCTCAGCGCGATTGCCGATGTCGATGCGCTGCTGGTGCGCTCAGCCACCAAGGTTGATGCGGAGGCGATTGCTGCAGCCAAGAAGCTCAAGGTTGTCGCGCGCGCGGGTGTGGGCCTCGACAACGTTGACGTCAAGGCAGCAACCCAGGCCGGTGTGATGGTCGTCAATGCGCCAACGTCGAACATCACCTCTGCGGCGGAACTCGCTGTTGGCTTGCTCCTAGCCAGCGCCCGCAACATCGCGCCCGCCAGTGCTTCACTCAAGGCCGGCCAGTGGAAGCGTTCGAAGTACACCGGTGTTGAACTCACCGAAAAGACTGTGGGCGTTGTTGGATTGGGCCGTATCGGGATGCTGGTGGCCAATCGTCTCGCGGCATTCGGCGTCAAACTGATTGCATACGACCCCTATGTTCAGCCCGCCCGTGCGGCTCAGTCTGGTATCCGGATGGTCACCCTCGACGAACTATTAGCCGAGAGCGATTTCATCACTGTGCACCTGCCGAAGACGCCAGACACAGTTGGCTTGATCGGTAAGGATGCGCTGTCGAAGGTGAAGCCTTCGGTGCGCATTATCAATGCAGCGCGAGGTGGAATCGTCGACGAAGAAGCGCTCTACCTCGCACTCAAGGAGGGCCGAGTTGCCGGTGCAGGCCTTGACGTTTTCGCGACCGAACCGTGTACCGATTCGCCGCTGTTTGAACTCGAGAACGTTGTTGCCACGCCGCACCTTGGGGCATCGACGGACGAGGCTCAGGAGAAGGCCGGGATCGCGGTTGCCCGCTCAGTTCGGCTCGCCCTCGCCGGTGAACTTGTGCCGGACGCCGTCAACATTGAAGGCGGTCCGATCGACGAACTCGTACGTCCCGGGATTTCACTTACCGAAAACCTCGGCCGCATCGCCGCTTCACTTGCTGCTGCGCCACTCCAAGCCCTTGAGGTTGAAATTCTTGGGGAGATTGCCGAAAAGGACGTTCGCGTTCTCGAACTCGCTGCACTCAAGGGTGTTTTCGGGCAATTGATCACCGAGCCAGTTTCGTATGTGAATGCGCCGCTGCTCGCCGCCGAGCGCGGTGTTGCTGTGTCTTTGACGACATCCACCGACAGTGCGAACTGGCGAAACATGGTTCGACTGAATCTCGCGCTTTCTAACGGGCAGACAGTCGTGGTTGGCGGCACGGTAAGTGGCCCACGCAACTTGCAGCGACTCGTCGAGGTTGATGGCTTTGCGATCGACGTTGAGATGAGCCAGCACTTTGCGTTCCTGCGTTATCACGATCGCCCTGGCATCGTTGGTGTCGCGGGACGGATCTTCGGCGAGGCCGGCATCAACATCGGTGGCATGCAGGTGAGCCGTAACGACGTTGGTGGAGAAGCATTGATCGCGCTGACCGTCGACTCAGCCATTCCCGCCGAGGTCCTGAACGCAATTAGCGTTGAGGCCGAGGCAACATCGGCGCGATCGGTGAACCTCGACCTCTAGGGGCGCGGAGTGGCGCGCGCAAATTGGTCAGGACCTTCTTGCAAGCGGGCGAACCTTCGTGGAGCGCCTTCTGCACTTTTGATGCAGGGACTAGTTCGTGTGGCGATCGGAATCGCCGCGGCTGGGCGTAAAATGATCAAGAAGCAGAAAGCCTAGCCACTCTGGGGGAGTCATGGGTAAGAAAACTGTGCTAGTCATTGTCTTCGCGACGATCATGGCATTGATCCCGCAATTGGCTATCTCCAGTGCGGCAGGCGCCGTTGGCAAGTGTCCAGCGATCGGAGACTTGCGATACGACGCGCTTAGGGTGCTTCTTCCGCAATTGGTTGCAAGCGGGAAGGTTACGCAGAATCAAGCGGTCGCCATCGGCTGCGACCCCTCAACTTGGTCGGCCAGCCAAACCGTGTCGAGCGAAGCGACTCTTGTGTCTCCCACGATCGCGGAACCGTTGGTCGCCACGGCTGCCGCGACGTGTTCTGGAGGGGGATCCGTTAAGAGCTCGGCAAACTACCACTACGACGTCGGTTCGCCCATCGTTGCCTATATGGACTTCAAACTGACCTGGTGTTACAACGGCAAGTACGTGAGCAATTGGGGTGGCTACTGCAACGGAGGGACAACCGCGCTTGGAACGGCCACCGGATGGTCTTGGGACGGTTGCGTGAATTATGACTACATCCCGTATTCACTAGGAGGGTATTACCCAGGCGGCATCCACCAGCGCACGCAAGGGAAGTTCGGCATGAACTTCGTCAAGTTCCCGAATAAGACGAGCCCGGTGACAAGTATCTGGGGTCACTACAATGGAACCTGTGATCATCAGTTTGACTCGGGTACGATCTACAAATACTGCTGAGGTGAGTCATGAATGATACTTCTCTGACAGATCCGTCGACGGCCATGACGCCACACAAGAAAGATGAGCGAACGAAGGCTTTAGCTATCGGCATCGCTCTTTGGGGTGTGGCCACGTCTTTATTCGTATTGACTTCAGCTCGAACGAGCATGTTGATGGGCGGCATCGAGGTGCAGTCCGGATGGGATGTCGCATGGGTCCCGCTGGGCGCGTCGCTTGTGCTTACTTTGTCCGGAATAGCAGCCCTCATGGCGATACGAGCTGGGAATCAGCCTCGTGCGCGAATATGGTTCGCGGTTGCGGCGGTTACCGGGCTTTTCTACTTGCTGGGAACTGTCCTCGGTCTCCTAGGTGTTTTGCGGATTAACAGGACTCGCCGCTAACAGCCGCTTGCAGTAGAGCCGGTAGTCGGCGTCGCATCAAGATCCAACCAAGTCGGAAGAGGTCTGACTCGGACCTTGAAGTCATCCTTCAACAATGCGGACTCGGTCGAGAATTGAGCGTATGTCCTATCGATGATTCCGCGAGAAACCGTCGGTCATTGTCAAAGTAGATCTGGTCCAGCGAATCACGTGTAGCGAGTAACTACTCGCTGCGCTCGGCGCGGTTCACTGCGCTGACAACTGCCTTGAGTGACGCGGTGACGATCGACGGATCGATACCAACACCCCACAGGATCTGTCCGCCAACGGCACACTCGAGATAGGCCGCAGCAACAGCGTCGCCGCCGGCTGACATTGCGTGCTCGTGATAGTCGAGTACGCGGACGTCGATGCCGTGAGTGTGCATCGCATCGCAGAACGCAGCGATCGGGCCGTTACCAGTACCTGAAAGTTCGATGTCAGAACCATTGTCAGTGATAACAACCTGCACGGTCGTAGCGCCATCTACGGCTGATTCCTGCGAGATCGAGCGGAGTGCAAACCGGCCCCATGGTGCAGACGGGTTGGGCAGGTACTCGTCGTTGAAGTAATCCCACATGGCGGCCGGCGAAACCTCGCCACCCTCGGAATCGGTGACCCGCTGGATTACTTGCGAGAACTCGATCTGAAGCCGACGTGGAAGCTCGAGCTTGTGCTCGCTCTTCATGATGTAGGCGACGCCACCCTTACCGGACTGCGAGTTGACGCGGATCACGGCTTCGTAGGTGCGGCCAACATCCTTGGGATCGATGGGTAGGTACGGAACAGCCCAGGTCTGCTGATCGATAGTGATGCCAGCCGCCTCAGCGTCACGTGCCATCTCGGCTAAGCCCTTGTTGATGGCATCCTGATGTGATCCGGAGAAGGCCGTGTAGACAAGGTCACCACCGTAGGGGTGCCGCTCGCTGACGGGCAGCTGATTGCAGTATTCGACGGTGCGACGGATGTCGTCGATATCGCTGAAGTCGATCTGCGGATCAATGCCTTGGCTAAACAGGTTCATGCCCAGCGTGACTAGGCAGACATTGCCGGTGCGCTCACCATTGCCGAACAGGCAGCCCTCAATGCGATCCGCACCCGCCATGTAGCCGAGCTCGGCAGCCGCGACGGCCGTACCGCGATCGTTGTGTGGGTGAAGCGACAGGACGAGCGAATCGCGACGAGCCAGGTTGCGGCTCATCCACTCGATCGAATCGGCATACACATTCGGCGTTGCCATCTCCACGGTGGCAGGCAGGTTCACGATTGCCTTGCGATCTGGGCTTGGCTCCCACACGTCGAACACTGCATCACAAACCTCGACCGCGTACTCGAGCTCAGTCCCGGTGTACGACTCGGGGGAGTACTCGAAGTACACCTCGGTACCGGTCAGGTTTTCGGCGTACTTCAGGCAGAGTTGGGCACCGTGCACCGCGATGTCCTTGATGCCATCACGATCCAGGCCGAAGACAACGCGACGTTGCAGCGTACTCGTCGAGTTGTACAGGTGGACGATTGCTTGGCTTGCACCCTGAATCGATTCGTACGTGCGCTCGATCAGGTGCTCGCGGGCCTGCGTCAAAACCTGAATTACAACGTCATCAGGGATCATGTCGCCCTCGATGAGTTGACGAACAAAATCGAAATCGGTCTGGCTGGCAGATGGGAAGCCAACCTCGATCTCCTTGTAGCCCATGTCCACCAGCAGTTTGAACATCCGCAGTTTGCGGGCTGGGGTCATCGGATCGATCAACGCCTGGTTGCCATCGCGAAGATCAACCGCACACCAGCGGGGTGCTTCGGTGATGACCTTCGACGGCCACGTGCGATCCGAGAGCGGGAGCGGAGTGAAGGGGGAGTAGCGCTGCCACGACATCGGGGACGGCTTCTGCGCATTGCGTAGTTCGTATGCGTTACGAGGTGTTGCGGCGGGATTGGCGTTCATCATGGTTTCCTCACGAAGGTTTACGTGGCCGATTTTCTTGTGAACCGGCACGCCAACACTCCGCAGCGAGGAGGCCGGCTCTAGGCCTCGCTGCGGCCGCTAAGAAGCAGGGCCACGTGAGTCATCTCTCGTAGACTATCAGGCTCTCGCTGGCACTGGCTGCCTACGACGTCACGCCGTCTCGAATCTTGGGACGTCAGGGCCGCATCGTGGGACGCGGCGGTATCCTCAACATTATGGGAACCTCTTACCGCCTTGCTGTGATCCCCGGTGATGGGATCGGAATCGACGTTGTCGCCGAAGGCCTCAAAGTGCTTGATGCTGTTGCGGCCACCAACAATCTGAGCTTTGAGCGCAACGACTATGACCTTGGCGCTCGTCGCTACCATGCGACCGGTGAGACGCTGCCAGATTCGGTAATCGAAGAGCTCAAGGGTGATGACGCGATCCTTCTCGGGGCCATCGGCGATCCGAGCGTGCCGCCGGGTGTCCTCGAGCGCGGCCTGCTGCTCCGTCTTCGCTTTGAACTTGATCACCACGTGAACCTGCGCCCGGTGAAGCTGCACAAGGGTGTCGCTACTCCGCTGGCCGGAAAAGGCCCCGAAGACATCGACATGGTTGTCTGCCGTGAAGGTACCGAGGGTCCGTACGCCGGTGCCGGTGGCTTCCTGCGTCATGGCACGCCGCACGAAATCGCGACGGAGGAAAGCGTCAACACCCGTTACGGTGCTGAGCGCATCATCCGCGATGCCTTCGCGCGTGCTGATCGTCGTCGCAAGAAGGTAACCCTCATTCATAAGACGAACGTCCTCGTCCACGCTGGTGGATTGTGGAAGCGCACCTTCGATGAGGTTGCCGCGGAATTCCCGCACGTTGAAACGGACTACTGCCACATCGACGCCGCCTGCATGTTCTTCATCACGCACCCTGAACGCTTCGATGTGGTCGTCACCGACAACCTGTTCGGCGACATCATCACCGACATCGGCGCTGCGATCGCTGGTGGAATCGGTCTCGCCGCTAGTGGCAACCTCGACATGAGCCGTAAGCACCCGAGCATGTTCGAGCCTGTGCACGGCTCGGCGCCGGACATCGCTGGCAAGGGGATCGCCGATCCAACCGCCGCGATCATGTCCGTGTCGATGATGCTCGACCATCTCGGTGAAGTTGCCGCCGCTGCCAAGGTGGAAGCTGCCGTCGGTGAAGACCTAGAAACCCGTGGAACCGCGGTGCGTTCGACCTCTGAAATCGGCGACGCGATCGCCGCTCGCGTGGCCAACTAGTTCCGCTGTAAAGTCGAGGGAGGTACCTTCAGATCATGTCAATGACTGCTGATGCGATGGGCACGGCCCTGTGGCCGATCACCTTGAACCCATCAACGAATCCGGCGAGCCCGGAACGTCGTGAAGAGATACTCGCGGACCCTGGTTTTGGACGTTACGTCACCGACAACATGGTGCGGGCGAAGTGGACCGAAGAGGCCGGCTGGCATGACGCCGAGCTGGTGCCGTACGGCCCGCTCATGCTCGACCCGGCCACGAACTTCATTCACTACGGTCAGTCAATTTTCGAGGGCCTGAAGGCATATCGCCATGCGGACGGATCGATCGTCACGTTCCGTCCGCATATGAATGCCGGCCGCTTCAAGCGATCTGCGCGCCGACTTGCCATGGCCGAGGTTCCTGACGAACTCTTCGTCGGAAGTATCGAAGCACTGGTTCGTCAAGATCAGGCGTGGGTGCCTGATGGTGCAGAGAAGTCGCTGTATCTGCGCCCCTTCATGTTCTCCAGCGAAATTGGCCTTGGCGTCCGTCCCGGCAACGCGTACGAGTTCTTGCTGATTGCATCACCCGCGGGTGCCTACTTCCCACGTGGCGTAAAGCCCGTGAATGTATGGCTTTCTGACGATTACGTCCGCGCCGCCCAGGGCGGAACAGGTGAGGCAAAGTGTGCCGGTAACTACGCGGCAAGCTTGATTGCTCAGGCTGAGGCTGCTGCCCATGGCTGCGATCAGGTCGTCTGGCTCGACGCGGTGGAACGTCGCTGGATCGAAGAAATGGGCGGAATGAACCTGTATTTCGTCATGGGTTCTGGTGACGGCGCTCGCCTCGTGACACCCTCGCTGACAGGAACGTTGCTACCCGGAATCACCCGCGATTCACTGCTGACGATCGCTGCCGATCTTGGTATTCGCGCCGATGAAGAACGCATCAACATTGACGATTGGCGCGACGGCTGCGCCAGTGGCGAGATCACCGAGGTGTTTGCCTGTGGCACCGCAGCGGTGATTACCCCCGTTGGTCAGGCGAAGTCACGCAACGGTTCATGGCAGGTTGGCTCGGGTGAGCCGGGTCAGGTCACGATGCAGCTACGTCAAGCTTTGCTCGATATTCAGACTGGTCAGGCGCACGACAGGCATGCGTGGTTGCATACCCTCGTTTCGGCCTGATTTCGTCTCGCTGAGCAACCTGCACGTTCGCTAGTTGAAGATGTCTGGCGGCAGGCTTTCTTGAGATGCAACTGGTGCGCTGGGGTTGAGAGCTGAACATGCCTTGGCAGCATCGGCCATGGCCTGAGCGCGTGCCTTGATGCCGTCGTCATTGGGATGGATACCGTCGACGCCGAACCATTCGGGGTGACTCGCTGCCATGTCACTCCAGCGAACGACATGAATGTTTGTGTGCTCGGTGGCCAGTACATCCAGCGCCGTATTGATCGAACTCGCAGGCTCCTGAAGCCCGAGATTCGGATCGTTGCGCTGCGGGCGAGCAATGTCCATCCATACGACGCACCGGTGTGGACCGATCATGTTCATGATGTTCTCCGCTGACGTAGTGAAGTCAGCAGCTGACCAATCATTAGTACCCGCGCTCACGATCACCACATTGGGGATATCGGCTTGCCCGGCTAGTGCTGCGGCGATCTGCTCGGTTGAACGGCCAACCTTGGCTACATACGAGACGTAGCGATCCGGCAGCAGATTCGCCAGGTACGGGTAGACGTCCAGCGCGAGTGAATCCCCGAGGACCAGGGTTGGCTCTGACGCGCCGAGCTGCGTGGAGGTCGGCGACGGATGGGTCGTCGGGTCTGCAGCTGTAGCTACCGCCGTCGGGTTCGGTGTGGTCGAGGCCGCACTCGCATTCATAACCTTCGCGGCTACCGCGATACCGGCCAGCGCCAAGACCAAAACGCCGACAAACAGAATTCCCCGCTGAAGCGCAGTCAGGCCATTCGAGGCAGCGGGTTCAGACACTGGTACAGAATACGTTGCCGTGATCGTACGTTGAACTCAACGGCCCCCGACTATCGCAATGAGGCTAGTTCGTGGCATCCTCTTTACATGCAGTACCGCTCGATCATTAACTAGCGCGTCCGCGATTATTCGCCGACGCGCTGCCTCTCGCACCCATGCGGGGGGCTTTTTTCATGTACGTGCACGTCCGTCCGATCGCTCGACCTGATCAACTGCCGAAGGATTTCTTATGGTTACCGACGAATTCCATGTTTACGACACCACGCTGCGCGATGGTGCCCAACGTGAGGGAATTTCATACTCGGTCAACGACAAGTTGGCTGTGGCCAAGCTCCTTGATGAGTTCGGTGTCGGATTCATTGAGGGTGGTTGGCCAGGCGCACTGCCTAAGGACACCGAGTTCTTCGCCCGCGCTCGCGAGGAACTGAACCTCGTCAATGCTCAGTTGGTGGCCTTCGGGGCTACCCGCAAGGCTGGCATCGCGGTGCAGGACGATCCGCAAGTGCAGGCCCTGCTCGATGCACAGACGCCGGCGATCACGTTGGTCGCAAAGTCTGATGTGCGGCACGTCACCGAGGCGTTGCGCACGACGCCGGAGGAAAACCTCGCGATGGTGCGCGACACCGTCTCGTATTTAGTGGCCGAGGGTCGACGCGTCTTTATCGACTGCGAACACTTCTTCGACGGTTATCGCAGCGACCCCGATTACGGCGTGCGCCTACTCGTTGAGGCGTTTGAGGCTGGCGCTTCCGTGGGCGTCCTGTGCGACACGAATGGCGGGATGTTGCCGAGCCGCATCAACGCGATCGTCACCAATGTTCTGGCCCGCTCTGGCGTACGCATCGGTATCCACTGTCAGGACGACACCGGGTGTGCGGTGGCGAATACGATCGCCGCCGTCGAGGCCGGCGCCACGCACGTGCAGTGCACCGCGAACGGTTACGGCGAACGAACCGGTAACGCAGATCTCTTCGTCGTTGTCGGAAATCTGGAAACCAAGCTCGATATGCGCGTGCTTCCCGACGGAAAGCTGCGCGAGATGGTGCGTGTCTCGCATGCGCTCGCTGACATGGCCAACCTCCCGGCAGATACCCATCAGCCGTTCGTTGGTGTGAGTTCATTCGCGCACAAGGCGGGCCTGCACGCCAGCGCGCTCAAGGTCAACGCAGATCTCTATAACCACATGGATCCAGAGCTGGTCGGCAATGACATGCGCGTTCTGGTGACGGAGATGGCTGGACGCGCGTCCGTTGAACTCAAGGGCCGCGAGCTCGGGATCGACATTTCCGGCGACTCCGAAGCCCTCGGCCGCGTGGTGGATCGAGTCAAGGATCTCGAGGCCTCAGGCTGGACGTTCGAGGCAGCCGACGCGTCGTTCGAGTTACTCATGCGCGATGAGATCAACGGTGAGCGACGCCGTCACTTCACCGTCGAGTCGTGGCGCACGATCGTCGAGCAGTTGCCGTCTGGTCAGGTCGTGAGCGAGGCGACGGTGAAAGTGCATGCGGGCGGTGTGCGAATTATTTCCACCGGCGAAGGCAACGGTCCGGTGAACGCACTCGACAACGCTCTTCGTGCAGGTCTTGCCACTGCCTTCCCCGAATTGGCGACCCTCGAACTCGTCGACTACAAGGTGCGCATTCTCGAAGGCGTCACGGGCACTGATGCGGTCACCCGCGTCCTGATCGGCACGACGGATGGGCAGGACGATTGGACGACGGTCGGAGTCCACGAGAACGTCATCGCGGCCTCGTGGATCGCGCTGGAAGACGCGGTCGCTTATGGATTGATGAAGGCTGGACGCACTTTCTCGGACGACTAGTTGGTGCGACCGTAGGGCGCGTCCCTATGTACGCGGACGACACAGTAAGCAACTAGGCTCAGGGCGTGAACATTGCGCGTTATGCAGGCCCAGACGGAGTCGTGAACTTCGGTGTCATCGACAATCTTGGTGATGAAGGAATCCCATCAGCCGACACGACAATCACTCAAATCGATGCCCATCCCTTTGGGTCGATCGATCCGGTAGGTAAGCCAATCCCATTTGCTGAAGTGCGCCTTCTCGCGCCGATGCTTCCGAGCAAAATTATCGCCGTAGGGCGCAACTACGCAGCGCACGCCGCTGAGATGGGCAATGAGGTTCCGTCGGAGCCGATGATCTTCCTCAAGCCGTCGACCTCCGTAATTGGCCCAGGGGATCGTATTGATTTGCCGCCGCAGTCCGAGCATGTTGAGCACGAAGCGGAACTTGCGATCGTCATTGGTCGGTTGTGCCGCGAGGTGCCGAGTAATCGGGTGAACGATGTGATCTTCGGCTACACCTGCGCCAACGATGTCAGTGCTCGCGATCTGCAGAAGACCGATGGCCAGTGGGGGAGGGCGAAGGGCTTTGACACCTTCTGCCCGATCGGTCCATGGATCACTACCGGCATTGACGCCTCGGATCTCGGGATCCAGTGCCGTGTTAATGGCGAGCTGAAGCAAGACTCGCGTACGTCGCTCATGGTCCACGGGATCCCTGAACTGGTGACGTGGATCAGCAATGTCATGACACTGCTGCCAGGTGATGTGATCATCACGGGCACACCAGCCGGTGTCGGCCCATTGAACGACGGTGATCGCGTAAGCGTCACTATTGAAGGTATTGGAACTCTTACGAACCGGGTGGCTTTGCGTGACTGAGCAAGAAGTACGTGCACATGATGTGAGCGAGAATCCAGAGCTGCCGGCTACCGGGTCTTCGCCGGTCCGCGTCCGCTTTTGCCCATCCCCGACGGGTAATCCGCATGTGGGAATGGTGCGTACGGCCCTGTTCAACTGGGCGTACGCCCGGCACGTGGGCGGCACCTTCGTCTTCCGCATCGAAGATACGGACGCTGCTCGCGACTCTGAAGAGTCGTACAACGACTTACTTGGCGCGCTGAGCTGGCTTGGCTTGGATTGGGACGAGGGCCCCGAGCTTGGTGGACCACATGCGCCGTATCGTCAGAGCGAGCGCATGGACATTTACGCAGATGTTGCGCGCCGACTCTTCGAATCAGGTTGGGCTTACGAGTCTTTCAGTACTCCCGATGAGGTTGAAGAGCGACGTAAGGCAGCGGGCCAGGATCCCAAGCTGGGCTACGACAACGCCGATCGCAATCTCACCGATGAGCAAAAAGCTGCTTTCCGTGCCGAAGGTCGTGAGCCGGTTCTTCGCCTTCGCATGCCCACCAAGACGTGGATGTGGGACGACCTCGTCCGTGGTGAGGTGGCGTTCGAGCCTGAGCATGTTCCCGATTACGTCATCGTGCGCGGTAACGGCGATCCGCTCTACACGCTGGTAAATCCAGTCGACGATGCGCTGATGGGCATCACGCACGTGCTTCGGGGCGAGGATCTGCTGTCGAGTACGCCACGGCAGTTGGCCATGTACGAGGCGTTGGCCGCGATTGGTGTTGGCGACGGAACGACTCCGCTATTCGGTCATCTCCCGTATGTTATGGGGGAGGGCAACAAGAAACTCTCCAAGCGCGATCCACAAAGCTCGCTGAATCTCTATCGCGAGGAGGGCTACCTGCCCGAAGGACTGCTTAACTACTTGGCACTTCTTGGCTGGTCGCCCGGTGACGATCTTGAGTTCTTCTCACCTCGTCAGATGGCGGCGCTGTTCGACATCAAGAAGGTGCAGCCGAACCCGGCTCGCTTCGATCCGAAGAAGTGTCTAGCGATCAACGGCGACTGGACTCGCCACATCACTGCCGACGATCTTGCCGAGCGGCTCACGCCGTACCTGAAGGCGGCCGGCATCATCGTCGCCGACCCCACACCTGCGCAGAGCGAAGTGATTCACGCCGCTTCACCTCTGATTCAGGAACGTATGGAGACGCTCTCACAGGGGGCTGAGTCGCTTCGCTTCCTGCTCGTCGATGAGGCCGACTTCACTCTCAACCCTGACGACCGCGACAAGGTGCTGACGGCCGATTCGCGCATCGTCCTACAGTCCACGCTCGATGCGGTGGAGGGCTTAGCCGAATTCGATCATGCGTCAATCGAGGCTGCGTTGCGTGCAGCCTTGATCGACGGTCTTGGGCTCAAGCCGAAGGTCGCCTTTGGTCCGGTGCGCGTTGCCGTCACGGGCAGTCGCATTTCGCCACCGCTCTTCGAATCGATGGAATTGCTTGGTCGCGAGCGTTCAACGGCACGGCTGGCCGCGGCCCTTGAGGCAATTCCCGCCTCCTAGCAGCGCTGATATCGCGATGTGAAGGACAGACCGTCGTCTCATCTGATGGGTGCGGTTTGGGTGCGGGTCCCTTCAACGGCTATGATCTCTCGCGGCGCTGATTCACCCCGATAGGCGTCCTTGGGGTATGGGGTAATTGGCAGCCCAACTGATTCTGGTTCAGTTAGTCTAGGTTCGAGTCCTGGTACCCCAGCGGATCGTGTTGATCACGTAAACGCACCACCGGCGCGCAAAACGTCGCGGTGAGTTGTCGGTACCGACACCTTCTTGCTGATTCACGCCGCCACGCGTGATGCCTAGCACGTACGAAAAGCACGGCCCCGTTGTGTAGTGGCCTAGCACGCCGCCCTCTCAAGGCGGTAGCGCGGGTTCGAATCCCGTCGGGGCTACAGGTAAGCGCCCGTCACCGTCATGGTGGCGGGCTTACTTGTTTCATGAGTTCGCGTTGGTGGCTCACTGTCTGTGGAACCTAGGTGGCGACGCGGCGCAAAGCTTCGGTGAGACGGGCGGCCGCGGTTACAACGGCTTGGGCGTGCAGGCGGCCGGGCGCGCGGCCGAGGCGCTCTACTGGGCCGCTGACGGAGACTGCGGCGACGACTCGGTTGCCGGGCCCACGCACTGGTGCTGAAACCGATGCCACCCCAGCCTCACGTTCGCCCACGCTCTGAGCCCAACCGCGACGACGGACGCCGGCCAGCGTGGTGGCACTGAACTTCGCACCCATGAGGCCGCGGTGCATGCGCTCGGGCTCTTCCCAGGCCAGCAGGACTTGGGCGGCTGATCCGGCGTGCATTGTCAGCACTGCACCGATCGGCACAGTGTCACGAAGGCCGCTGAGACGTTCCGCTGCGGCAACACAAATGCGCTGTTCGCCTTGGCGACGGTAAAGCTGACACGACTCACCGGTTGTGTCGCGTAGTGTGGTCAAGATCGGGCCAGCTGCTGCGAGTAGGCGGTCTTCGCCGGCGGCGGTTGCCAACTCGGAAAGACGCGGTCCAAGGACGAAACGCCCCTGCAGATCGCGGGCCACGAGTCGGTGATGTTCGAGAGCCGTGGCAAGGCGATGTGCCGTGGGACGAGCAAATCCGGTGGCCTGTACCAAACCCGCGAGGGTGAGTGGTCCTGCTTCGAGTGCAGCGAGGATACCCGCGGCTTTGTCGAGCACGCCGACTCCGCTAGAGTTGTCCATGAAGTGATACTGACATCTCAACATATGAGATGGCAAATTGGACGGAGACAATCATGGCTAAGACGCTCGCAGAAAAAGTGTGGGATGCACACGTAGTTCGTCGCGTTGAAGGCGAACCTGATCTGCTCTACATCGACTTACACCTCACCCATGAGGTCACCAGCCCGCAGGCATTCGATGGCCTGCGTGGCGCCGACCGTCAGGTGCGTCGACCCGATCTCACCCTGTCTACCGAAGATCACAATGTGCCGACCTTCGATATTGACAAGCCGATCGCCGACCCGATTTCGCGCGCCCAGGTCGAGGCACTTCGTATCAACGCTGACGAGTTCGGCGTGCCGATCTTCTCGCTTGGAAATATCGAGCAGGGCATCGTTCACGTCGTTGGCCCGCAGTTGGGTCTGACGCAACCAGGCATGACGGTCGTCTGCGGTGACTCGCACACGTCAACACATGGTGCATTCGGTGCTCTCGCCTTCGGCATCGGTACCTCCGAGGTTGAGCACGTGCTCGCCACGCAGACGTTGCCGCTCAAGCCTTTCAAGACCATGGCCATCGAGATCGAAGGCACTCTGCCCGACGGTGTGACGAGTAAGGACATCATCCTCGCTGTCATTGCCAAGATCGGTACCGGCGGTGGTCAGGGTTACGTACTTGAGTACCGCGGTGAAGCGATTCGCGCATTGTCGATGGAAGCTCGGATGACGGTGTGCAATATGTCGATCGAAGCAGGTGCCCGCGCCGGCCTGATCGCTCCCGATCAGATCACCTTCGATTACCTTGAGGGGCGCGAGCATGCGCCTAAGGGTGCAGATTGGGATACCGCGGTCGAGTACTGGAAGACGCTCGTCACCGATGACGACGCAACCTTCGACGCGGTTGTCACCCTTGATGCCTCGACTCTTTCGCCGTTCGTCACATGGGGTACCAATCCGGGCCAGGGCCTGCCGCTCTCGGCATCAGTGCCTTCGCCAGATGACGCACGTGACGAGAATGAGCGGGTCTCGATCGAGCGCGCGCTCGAATACATGGGGCTGACCGCGGGTACGCCGATGAAGGAAATCACCGTGGACACGGTCTTCATCGGTTCCTGTACGAATGGTCGTATCGAAGATTTGCGTGAAGCTGCAGCAGTTTTCGACGGTCGGCAGGTCGCTGAGACTGTTACTGCCATCGTGGTTCCAGGTTCGGTGCGCGTTCGTCTTCAAGCCGAAGCGGAGGGTCTCGACAAGATCTTCACCGCGGCTGGCGTTGAATGGCGTAATGCTGGGTGCTCAATGTGTTTGGCAATGAATGCCGACAAGGTGGCCCCCGGTAAGCGCAGTGCATCCACGTCCAACCGAAACTTCGAAGGACGTCAGGGCCCGGGTTCACGTACTCACCTGGTCTCACCTCAGGTCGCGGCTGCCACGGCAGTCGCTGGCCATCTGGCATCACCTGCCGACCTCGTCGCGTCGAACGCTTAAGGATTAAGGACCGATCATGGAAAAGTTCACTGTTCACACCGGTCATGCCTTGCCATTGCGTCGTAGCAATGTCGATACCGACCAGATCATTCCCGCTGAGTACCTCAAGCGGATCAGTCGTCATGGCTTCGAGGACGCACTCTTTGCTGCATGGCGTCAGGATCCTGACTTCATCCTCAACGACCCCACCTACTCAGATGTCAGCGTCCTCGTCGCTGGTCCAGATTTCGGTACCGGCTCATCACGTGAGCATGCGGTCTGGGCGTTACAGGACTACGGTTTCAGAGTTGTTCTCTCGTCACGCTTTGCAGACATCTTCCGTGGCAACAGTGGCAAGATCGGTTTGCTCACTGCGGTCGTTGACGAAGCTGTGATCGAGCAGATTTGGGCCATCGTCGAAGCTGATCCAACGGCAGAGGTCACAGTTGATCTTCCGGCTCGCGAAGTGCGTGTCGGCCACCTCGTTGCCACCTTTGACGTGGACGACTACACCGCATGGCGCTTGATTGAGGGCCTCGATGACATTGGCTTGACTTTGCGCCACGAAGAGTTAATCACCGAGTTCGAAGCCAGCCGTCCGTCCTGGCTGCCTACAACTCGCTAGCTACCCTCTTTCCCCAAATTTCGCAACCTGCTTGTGAAGTTCCATAACTAGTTCTCAATCCGCGTGAATTCCTTGTGAGAGTTAGGAAAATCACGGCGCGCCGCTTTGCGATTTGTTGCCGTGGCGATTATGTTTCAGGGCGTTGCTAGACAAAGGTCTAGTTCATTTTCGTGGAGGAATATCGTGGCAGAGAGCGTGAACAAGGCAGAGCTCACCGATCGACTCGCCGCCCGCCTTGACATCACCAAGAAGGCAGCTGGCGAAGCAATCGAGGCAATCGTCGATGAAATCACCAAGAGTGTCGCCAAGGGCGACAAGGTGGCCATCAGTGGCTTCGGCGTTTTCGAGAAGGCAGACCGTGCTGCTCGCGTGGGTCGCAACCCGCAGACCGGCGCAACCGTAAAGATCAAGGCGACCTCGGTTCCGAAGTTCCGTGCCGGTGCCGAATTCAAGAACGCCGTTGCAGGCAAGAAGGCAGCTGCAAAGAAGGCCGCTCCGGCCAAGAAGGCAGCACCAGCCAAGAAGGTTGCCGCGAAGAAGGCCGCTCCGGCCAAGAAGGCCGCAGCAAAGCGCTAATTGCTCAAAGTTCCAACGTTGGGGTCGTGTCCATTACGGATGCGGCCCCAACGTCGTTTGGGGGGTACCTCGTGATGTGGCTGGGCGATTCCGTTCAGCCTGGGATCACACGTGCGGCTTAGCCGCGGTCGGTTTCGTCTCTGTCCATGACGATGACGCGTGCTGTCGCAGCGCCCACCCCAAGCCGCCGTGCGTCCCATAGGTCGATTTCGGTGTCGACGTCCCTGCGTAAGCCAGGAACAGCCCCACACTCAAGTGGCGTGGCCCCGGAAGCCTTGTGTGCCGCTGCGGAGCGCACACCGAAGGTGGGATTGAGGGCTATACCGGGGTGGGCGGTCAGGAATGTGGTTCCCGTTCCGGCTGCATCGCTCAGGTACCCCCGGTCGACCTGCGCCGCCGCCTTCAACGCTGCATCAAGTTCAGCGGTCTTCAGCGCTGGTACGTCGCACGTAACGACCGCGATTGCGCTGTCTGGGTGCGTGAGTCGCACGTACTCTTCACCGTGACGCAGCGCCGCGTTGAGGCCGTCATCGGGAGCGTCCGGGATCCACGACCCACCCAAC
The DNA here is from genome assembly GCA_903826575.1 of uncultured bacterium. Taxonomy (GTDB): domain Bacteria; phylum Actinomycetota; class Actinomycetes; order S36-B12; family CAIYMF01; genus Longivirga. Next base: position 70,844 of record CAIKEU010000079.1, on the reverse strand, counting down.
CCTGTGACATCACTTTGAATGAGTGGATCGTCGGTGACCATCACCAGACCAGTGACCATCTCGCTGGCTAGAACCGCTGTGGCACTATCCCAGGCGAAGGCACGCACGAGGGAGCGTCGCTGTCCCGCCGGCCGCGTGGAGAGCCGAGTTTTCGCTCGGATCAGAGGTTTAACAGGCATGACCACGACCCAAGTCAATATTGGGACGGTCGCAGTCATGGCTACATCATTGCGGATTGACTCGCATTCCCTTGTGTAGGGCCACAGATGTGTCGGTGCACTGGCACGTCGCGATGCACTCACAGATCATTCGCGCGATGATGTGGCGTGCGCGACGGACGGTTGGTGACACGTGGAAGACGCAAGGTAGTCATGTGCGGCGCAGAAGAAGGGACAGTATGAGTCACCCAAGTGGCAAAACGCCGGGTGCTGCATACAGGACTGCCGTCGTCCTCCTACGTCCGTGGCTGATGGCCTTCACTCGTCGTGACTGGCGCGGCATGGAGAACCTGCAGGCGGCGGTGCGTTCTGATGGAACGCAGCAAGGCATCGTGGTGGCCGCCAACCACATCAGCTATTTCGACCCGCTCCAGTGCGCTCACTACCTTTACGACAACGGTCGACTACCGCGATTCCTGGGCAAGCATGAGGTGTTCGAAATCCCAGTGATTGGATCGATCATCAGCGGGGCGGGGCAAATCCCGGTGTATCGCGAAACTGAAGACGCGGCCAATGCCATCCGGGCAGCCGTCGAGGCGGTCAACAAGGGCGAGTGTGTGGTCATTTACCCTGAGGGCACCATTAGTCGCGATCCCGACTTGTGGCCAATGACAGGAAAAACGGGAGCGGCGCGGATTGCACTTATGAGTGGTGCCCCGCTAATTCCGTTGGCGCAGTGGGGTGCTCAAGAGGTTGTCCGCCCGTACGCCCGAGAACTGCGGATTTTGCCACCGAAGACTATGAAGGTCCTCGCCGGGCCCCCGATCAATCTCGTCGATCTGCGACACCTGCCCATCGATGCGGATGTGTTAGATACTGCAACTAACCGCCTGATGGCCGCGATTACGGCACAATTAGAGATCTTGCGCGGCGCGAAGGCACCCGTGGAACGATATGACCTTAAAGCGCATCAGGCGCCCGACGAGCAAGGCCAGGAGTAACTAGTGCGCTGTGCGGTAATGGGTAGCGGGTCGTGGGGTACTGCCTATGCCCAAGTCCTCGCCGATGCTGGCCACGAGGTTACGATCTGGAGCCGCGATCCAAACATTGTCGACGCGATTGTCAGCCACCATGAGAATCCCGTTTATCACCCCGGCGTGAAACTTCCCTCTGGTATCTCCGCGACGACGGATGCTGCGCTGGCGTTGGGTGGGGCCACGGTCGTGGCTCTGGCAGTGCCAGCCCAAACTTTGCGTGGAAATCTCGCTACGTGGGCACCAAACCTTGATCCGTCTGCGCTTCTCGTCTCCTTGATCAAGGGAATCGAGTCGGGCACTAACGAGCGCATGAGCGAGGTGATCAGCGAGACTGCAGGTGTGTCGCTCGAGCGCATTGCGGTGGTCTCCGGCCCGAACCTTGCTCGCGAAATCATCGAACGTCAACCTGCTGCTACGACGATCGCATCACCGGTCGCAGCAGCCGCTGAAGAGTTTGCCGACGCGTCGACGACCACGTACTTCCGGCCCTATTGGACGACCGATGTCGTGGGTACCGAAATCGGCGGCGCAGTTAAAAACGTGATTGCCCTCGCCAATGGAATGGCAGTCGGTATGGACTTTGGCGAGAATGCTCAGTCCGCCTTGATAACCCGCGGTTTGGCTGAGATGACGCGTCTGGGCATCGCGTTAGGTGCCTCGCCGCTTACATTCCTTGGGCTTGCTGGGATTGGCGACCTGGTAGCGACCTGTCAGTCGCCCCTGTCACGTAATCGCACCTTTGGCGAGCATCTCGGTCGCGGCTTATCAATCGATGAAGCAACACAAGCAATGACCCAGACCTGTGAAGGTGTTAAGAGCTGTCAGGGAATTCTCGACCTTGCCGTCGCTGAAGGAATCGACATGCCCATCACTGAGGCCATCGTGCAAGTCGTTCACCACGGCTTGTCTCCGGCAGAATGCCTGTCCCGCTTCATGTCTCGGGCCACGAAGCCGGAGGCTGAAATGGATGTCGACGTCCTGACCGTTGCCGATGAGTCAACGCGGCAAGGGCTCTGAGTCGCGACTACACGATGGTGTTCAAAGCGCCATTGAGATCAGCCCACAAGTCCTCGACGTCCTCGATTCCGACCGCGAGCCGAATCAACGTCTCCGGAATATCCGGGCGCTCTTCAATCCAGCGGCGGCGGCGCTCGATCAAGGTTTCAACTCCGCCTAGGCTGGTGGCGTGGGTCATGAGGCGAACGGAGTCACACACCTTTTCTGCGGCGGCCGCATCACCAATCGTTTCGAACGATAGGACCGATCCGTAGCCCTTCATCTGACGAGTTGCCACCTCGTGGCCTGGATCGGTGGGTAGACCTGGGTAGCGAACCCGAGTGACAGCGGGGTGTGCGGCTAGCCGCTCTGCAAGGATCGACGTACTGGCCTGCGATTGACGCACGCGCAGTGCCAGTGTGCGGATTCCGCGCAATGCTAGATAAGCCTCGAACGGCCCGGGAATCCCGCCAAGTAGCGTGCGGGCGCGGATGAGTTTGGTTCGAATCTCGTCGTCATTGGTGACAACAATGCCCATGAGCACGTCGGAGTGTCCAGCAAGCATTTTGGTTGCAGAATGCACGACGACGTCAGCGCCAAGGCTAAGTGGCTGCTGAAGTAATGGGGTGGCGAAGGTGTTGTCGCACACGACCATCACGCCATGCCTCTTCGCCGCTGCGACGGCGGCGGGAATGTCGCAAACCTCCATTGCTGGATTTGTCGGGCTCTCTAGCCAGAGAACATCGGCACCTACACATGCCTCCTCGATCGCGGCCGGGTCGTCGATCTGGACAAGACGCGCGGTGACTCGACCGGCAGCTTCGAGGTCTCGCATGCGTGCTGCTGCGCCCGAGTACGTGTGCGCGGAAAGTGCGACAACCCCGCCGGGCTTGATGATGTCCATAACTGTTGAAATCGCGGCCATGCCGCTTGCGAAAGCCAAAGCCATACCGCCCTCGAGAGATCCAACGACTTCCTCAAGGGCCTCCCACGTCGGGTTAGACGTACGTGCATAGGCCACCGGCCCACCAGCGTGGAACGTCGACGACAGGACGACGGGAACGTTGATCGGCCCATCAACCTCGTGCGGTGGCCGGCCAGATGCTACGACAAGGGACTCAACAGACAGGTCGCTGCGGTAGTGAGAAGAAGTCATGTGCAGACGCTACCGGTCTACACGGTTTCGCGGGAGTTCAGGCGTAGGGTGATCTGGTGTCTTCTCCCCGAATCCGAGTTGCTGTTATTTTTGGTGGACGTTCCAGTGAACACGCGATTTCGTGCGTATCTGCTGGGTCTGTGATGCGGGCTCTGGATCCCGCGCGCTACGACGTCGTCCCGATTGGGCTGACGCCGGATGGGCGCTGGGTTTTAGAGTCCGTCGACCCAGAGCGTTTGCGTATTAATGACGGCGAACTGCCGCAAGTGTTTGACGACGGCTCATCGGTCGTGTTGGCGGGCGATCCGACCCGCACGGAGATCGCTGTTCAGGCGGCCGGTGACGTACCCCGGTCATTGGCTGCAGTTGATGTCGTTTTCCCCGTTCTGCACGGCCCCTATGGCGAGGATGGAACGATCCAAGGCTTGCTGGAGATGGCTGGCGTGCCCTACATCGGGTCGGGTGTTTTGGCCTCCGCCGCGGCGATGGACAAGGGTGCAATGAAGGCGATGTTTGCGGTCGCCGGTCTCAATCAGGCGCCATACGTCGTCGTAACAGACAGGCAATGGCGAACCGATCAGCAAGGTTCAATGGAGCGGATTGAGGCCCTTGGCTTCCCGATGTTTGTTAAGCCAGCGCGAGCCGGCTCAAGCGTTGGCATTACAAAAGTTAAGGACGCGTCGACCCTTGTTAACGCGATCGAGGAGGCTCGAAAACACGATCCGAAGATTGTTGTTGAAGCGGGGGTGGCCGATGCACGTGAGATCGAGTGCGGTGTTCTCGTTGATGCCGACGGAGCGCCGCGGGCAAGTATCTGTGCGGAAATCATTGTGCACGGTAATCACGAGTTCTATGACTTTGAAGCTAAGTATCTCGATGACGCTGCTGAACTCGTAGTCCCGGCTTCACTGACCGCAGACGAACTCCGCGACGTTCAAGAGTTATCTGTCCGCGCCTTTGAGGCACTTGGTTGTGAAGGCTTGGCTCGATGTGACTTCTTCCTGACCAGCGACGGACGATGGCTCATCAATGAGGTCAACACCATGCCCGGGTTCACGTCGATCTCGATGTATCCACGGGTGTGGGCTGAAAGCGGCATCGAGTACCCGGCCCTGGTCGATGCGCTTGTTCAGGACGCATTGCGTCGTGGAACCGGTCTTCGCTAGTTCCCGATGCCAGCTGCCACTAGGTTCATTCGGTTTCACCGCGCTGATGCAGCAAGGTAAGTCCGTAGGCCACCGCCCAACGATGCCCAAGCTGTCCGGCCACGTCAGCCCTGCCGGGTGTGCAACCGGGTAGGGCTCGAACTGCCATGCTTAGAAGTTCGGTATCACCTGCAGGCCCGCCAACGAGAATGGCGTCACGCGCAGTGTCAATGCCGGAAGTTGCACGTTTGATATTCCTACTGATGACTGCACGCTTGAGTTGTTGACGAAGCATCCGCCATTCACCCGGCGCTAGGTGACCGTTGAACGGTAGTAAGCCTGCAGGTCCGGGTACAACAAGTGAGCCAACCGCATCGGCCGTAACCGGAACGTCGACGAATCGTCGAACGCCGTCCTCGCCGACCAAAACATGCGGACCTTCTAGCCGCGCGCTCGGCTCACGCTTAACCCACTCTGCGGCACCCCGCGGGATGTTCAGCAGGTGTGCGACCGCGGCCGTTAGCAGATCACCTGCGCCCGCCACCACGATGCTGTGATCACTCGATGACGCTGCGTCTATAGTGCCACCGCCGAGGTCGAGCACCAGTGCGTCGGGATTCGCCGCGGGTGTACTCAGCGCTCCAATACGCGCGGCTGTTGCCTCACTCGACGCGAGAAATACGGGTAGCCCGAGTTGCTCGGACAGGATGCGGGCTGGGACGTCGGTCGGATCGCCAGTCGTATCGGCAAGAGTGGCACAAGATATCGCTCGTTCATTGACGCTGCGTGGACGAATGGCGCTGGTATCGGCAACCTCGGCGAGATCGACTGCCCAGAGATCGGCAAATGGCTGCCACGTCGACGCGTCGAAGGCTAATGACCCACCCTCGCGTGCTCGTAGTGGGCTGATGGCGACCTCGCGGAGATCGCGGATGTCGTCGTCTACTTTCACGTGAGTTGTGCGGCCGGGGGAGACGGGTGTGGCGCGTCGCTCGTCGAAGATCGCAATCGCGGCATCGCGGATACCCCGCAATTGGTTGGCGATAGCCTCTGCATCGGCATGCTCGGTTCGGTCGAGTCCGGTCAACGCGGAGATGCGCACAGCATCTGCGAGATCATGCACCCCCGAAGCGGACACCTCAACCGCAACCTGCGTTGCAGACAGAGCGATGTCGACATCGACTTGATCTACGACAGGTAACTGTTTGGAGATTCGATTCCCGACGAGAACTGCTTCGTCACCGGCCAACACGACGCCGACCACATCAGCTTCGGCTAAAAGCCACTCGTTGATTCGACGCGCGGTTTCCCGATAGGAGCGCGGATCTTCGGCGACGAGTACCACTGGAACGTTGATGTCGATGTCACCGGACAAACGTCGTGGAACACCGATGCCTACCCCGAAGCCGGCGGGGGTTGAGGTGCCGCTACCGATGATGGCGAGCCGACCTGTATCCGGTGGTGGCTCATCAATGACGATGGTCCGTGAATCAACGGGATGCTGTGGAGATATTACGATTTCGTCGATACTCACGTCTGCGCGCTTGGCCAGTCGTCGTAGAACGAGAGCGGCCGCATGGGCTGAATCGGCTGAACCTTTAACCCCTCGAGTTGGGATGCGATCCCAGACGATCGGGGTTGGTGGGACTGTGGAGGTGTCGACAATCACGATCTCGGTCGTCGAGTTGCCGACATCGACCCCAGCAATGATTGTCACGTCCGCGTGTGCTCTCAGCCTTGCTTCGCGATACCGCGTCGCGCATAGGCGGCTGCGGCCTCGTCGATAAGGGCGGCGGTGCGAGGTGCGCCACGCTCGCTCAGTGACACTGACAGTGCTCGAAGTTCATCGGTGGTCGAACGTCCTGGACGCAAGGCCTCGTACATCGCAAGGACTTCATCGTCGGGAATCAACGTAAGCTCAGCCGCTCGAAGTAGGTTTTCAGCTAACTGAGGGTTTGCGTGATCACGGGCAACCTGCGCCTGACGTACGAGGGTGTCCGGATGGATGGTGACGTCGTCCATGGTCACCTCGCCAAGTCGAATCGAATCCAACGTGACGTCGGCGGTGTCGCGTCCTGATCGGGCAGTGCTCATCGGGTCAACTCCAGATCTTCCGGGCCAAGTTCTGGGCTGAGACACGTTCGTTCAATCGCAACAAGTGAGACCACTTTCGTGTGGAAGCGCGCCTCGATTGCCATGTCGGAGTATGGGTTTCGCACTGGCTCGGGAGTGGCGCCCTTGGCGTGCCGACCGGCATTGATACCCAGTGCGCGATACAGCTCGGGCGTTACGGTTGGCGCCACACTGTAAAGCTCGAGATTTGCTAGCGGCGATAGGTCTCGTCTATGGATCAACGCAGTGCCCTTTGCCTGCAACCCAATCCCGATACCGGATCCCGACAACCGTGCAGCCGTCAGCCCGATCATTCCGAGGTCGACGGTGTCGTTGATTCGGATAATCCGCCCGCGGCAGCCCTCCTCCTCGAGTCCGGCTAACAACTCGTCAAGTACGTCTACGACGGAAAGACCAGAAAGCGTTGTCCAGATCGCCCGTCCCGTGGCTGCGGACACTCCGATGGTGACTTCTGTCGGGTCCGATCCCGCTGCGGCGGCGCCGACGACAGTGAAGTGATTTCCGGCAGCAGCGGCCTGTTCATCGCGCAGGTCGCTGACCGATCGCTGTTGACGTACGCCATTGAGTTCGGTGAGCCGCGTTCCGGTGATCTCGTAACCCGTGCCGGGCCCCGCATAATCGTTGGCATCTGTAACCAGAGACATCACGTTCATCTGCTCGTCGAAGATGGCAGCAGTGTGGAGGTAATCACCGTCAACGCGTGCGTGCAGCATCGCGAGTAGGCGCTCTGCTTCGATTTCGTACCCGCATGCATCAAGTGCTGCGACGACGTCCACCATCGTGACGCGAGACTGGCGAATGATTCGCGATGCATCAAGGGGGGTCATGAGATCGGCTGCTGGGATGTCCTTTGAACCGGCGGCGTCTATAGCCTGCTCGACCCAGGAATCATCAAAGTCGGCTAGGCCGAGGAAGCGGTAGACGTCCCGGACGGCATGAGCCGCGCGACGTCGTAAACGGGCAACCTCGGGCTCGGAAGCACTACGCAGGCCGCCATCGACGGTCCAGTCACGCTGCATGATGAGGAAATCGTCGATGTCTTCAGAGTTCCATTGACTAGGGCCAAACATATTGTCGTAGCGCTGAATCGATCCGAAACCTGAGCAGACGAAATCAGTTCCGGCGATAAAGATCGGATGGGTGCGTGAGGTGCGCCTTACATCCGACTCGCTCATGAGCGCATCGTTTCCCGTGCACGCCTCGAGATTACGCATCATCACCATGAGGTTTTCAGCCATCATGCTGCGCGCACCGCCGGGCACGGATCCCGAGACGGACGCGGCGTCAATCCCACCGTTCTGAACACCTTGTGTCCCAAGGGCTCTGGCGAGCGACACACAGCGAGCCTCGAGGTAGAAAATGGACCGATTTTCCGCAGCCCCCATGAGTGCCTCAGAGCCGCCACCGGATGTAACGCGCATCTTCATTCCGCGGCTTGCATAAGCAGAGGTCAACAGCGCCTTGGACCATGGGGTGTCGTCGCCATCAATAAAAATCTGCTCAGTTCCGTAGATCGAGACGGTCTCTGCGTAGGAGACGAGCCCCGCCATCCCGAGTTCGAGTTCGAGTGCCTCCTCAACTGAGCACTGTACGAGCACGCCAACGGCGCCCACCGCAGCACCAATCGACACAGCCACCGCGTTACTCGGCGCATCACCGAGCACGGGAACGGTGGTTTCGATTTCGCGGAATCCGAAGGCTGCTGCTGTCGCGGCATCGGCAGCAAGCAGCAGCGGATCGTCTGATCTGTTTGTGACATGTGCCTGGTTGCTCGGGGTCTTGCGTGCGCGCATCTTCGTCATTGCGATGACGAGCTCGGCTGCGCGGAGCCGGGAAAGGACACGCGCAAGTTTCGCCGGGGTTGCCCCCGCAGCAAGCCGAATGATCTCGGCCCGAGGAACGTTTATGTCGACGATTCGACGCGCGAACTCAACGTCGTCGAGTGCCATAACCTCCGAGGCGACGCTGAGGTCAAGACCGTGTCGGGCGATGAATTCGTCGATGAGATCGAAGTTCGCCGCCTCCCGGCCGTCCATTTCGACCACGTTGCCATGCGCGTCAAGGACAAGCGTTGGTTCGGGGTCGGCCTCAGCACTAAAGGCGATGAGTCCAAGCGATTCATCTTCGACCGCGAACCCGTCTAGGTTGACTCGTTGAGCGTCCATGAAGCGAAACCGGCCGATGCGATCGGTGTCATTCATGGTTGCGGGCGCTCCTTAGCAGTTCTCATGGGTAAACGGTAGTGCCAGAAATTACTGCGGGGTGCGTTACGTGGAAACCACGCAACGCACCCCGCAGATCAGTTACGGGAAGTGCAACAGTGCTTAGACGCGCTCGTGAGCTTCTTCAAGCACAGTGCGTCCGATTTCTGCGTACACGTCTGGCTGGCTCTTCTTGATCCAGAGGGCGAATAGCAGACCGGCAACGAATGTGGCCAGGGTAATCCACGGGATAGCGACGAAGAATGCTGAACCCGCGGCGCCACCACCGGCGAAGGTGATGTTGCTCAGGAGCAGGTAAACGACGTACATCATGCCGAGGAAGCCAAGTGCTGGTGCGATCAGCGTCGAGAAGACGTTACCCGTGTGTACCTTCTTGACCCAGAAGTACCAGATGACGGCGATCGAACAAATTGCCATGACCAGCAGGATGGCCAGAGTTCCGAGTAGGGCCAGCAGGCCGTATTCGAAGATGTAGCCGCCTTGAAGAACATCGCTACCGTTTGGCGTTAGGAAGTAGAAACCGACCGTGAGCAGGACGGTAATGATCGTCTGAACGATCGATGCGATGTGCGGTGAGCCGTGCGTTGCGTGCGTCGCGCCAAGGTTGCTGCGCAGAGCGGGCACCTCACGGCCGATCGCGTAGAGGTAACGCGAGGCTGCGTTGTGGAAGGCCAACGCGCAAGCGAAGGAACCCGAAACGATGAGAACCAAGTAGACGGTTCGGACCCATTCACCGCCGAGGTTCGCAACCGCGAGATCGGTGAACATGGTGATGGCGTTCGTGTACGACTTCGTGATCGCCTGGTTGGCACCGTTACCGGCGATAACCATCCATGAAACGAATGAGTAGAAGACACCGAGTGCTATAACCGCGAACAACGTTGCCTGAGGAACGATCTTGCGCGGGTTGCGCGACTCTTCGCCGTAGACCGCGGTCGTCTCGAAACCGATCCAAGACCAGAATGCGAAGAACACACCCAGGGCTGCGGCACCAGCTGCGATGGGTGCTGCTGGGTCGCCAACCATGACGGCCGGATTGGTGCCGCCACCTTCTGGCATGCTCTTGAATGCGTTCAGTGGATTGACGATGTCGGACATGAGGCCGTCGGGGCCGCCACCCTTGAAGAGCACCGAGAAGGCGAGAGCGGCAAGCAGTACAACCTCACAGATCAGGAAGAAGCCCAAGAGTTTGGCGGCAATCGAGATGTCGAAGTATCCAAGGACGCCGACCAGGATGATGCCGATGAGGGCAATGAGCAGCCAGTTAATGGTCGCACCTGTCCAGGTGTTAATCGCTTGGCTTGCGAAGTAGGCGAAGATTCCGATGAGTGACCCCTCAAACACGATGTAACACATCGTGGCCATGAAGCCAGTCGCCATACCCCAGATCTGGCCGAGGCCATGGCTGATGAAGCCGTAGAAAGCACCGGTCGTGGTGATGTAGCGGGCCATCGAGATGAATCCGATCGTGAACAGCGTCAGAACGATCGTGGCCAGGACAAATCCGGCGGGAGCGTAGATGCCGTTGCCGAACGCGATAGCGATCGGCACGTTACCTGTCATGGCTGTGATCGGCGCTGCGTTAGCGAGTGCCATGAACAGCACGCCGAAGAGCCCAACGGTGCCGGCCTTCAGTTTGTTGTGCTCGTTGGCGGTCAGTTGGTGATCGCCGGGTAGGGCAGTACTCATTCGAGTGATGTTCCTTTCGCTCGCGGATGCGCGCTTAACAGTGGACCAAACGAGTGATTCGGTTTCTGGTGACCCCGATCACATGTTGGAGGGGAGTATGTCGTTAGTTAGTGGACCGAATCAAGCACTTTCCCGAACCAATTCCGTGGTGACGTGGCACTTTAGCGTCCGTCACGCTCACGAACTGGCAAGTTTTACACGGACGAAACGTCATGGACACGCCGAATGACGACGCAGTGCGGTTTTCCTTGCGACCAATTGATCAAGAATTGGTCTTGTATTGGTATGAATAATCGGTATGATTTGGTCTACTGACCGAGCGGGAGGTCCCATGTCCGATGCCACTGCGCTGGACTACGGCTTCTTCTCTTTCGCCTCAAAGGATGAGGTGCTTGAGAAGAGCAAGGAGTACTGGAATCCGGGCAAGACCAGTTTCTGGTCAGAGTCCGGAATCCCGCTGGTTATTGACCGCCGCGAGGAGTACTTCATCTACGACGTCTCGGGCAAGCGCCTGATCGACGCACATCTCAACGGGGGCACGTACAACCTCGGTCACCGCAACCGCGAGATGGTTCAGGCAATCACGGTCGCCATGCAGCACTTCGACATGGGCAACCACCACTTCCCGTCGCTGGCTCGTACCGCACTGGCTGAGTCGCTGATAGCCAGCGCACCGAAAAACCTGACCAAGGTGATTTACGGATCTGGTGGTGGCGAGGCGATCGATATCGCGATCAAGACTGCTCGCCACGCGACGCAGAAGCGCAAAATCCTGTCGATTATCAAGGCGTATCACGGTCATACCGGTCTAGCTGTTGGTACCGGTGACGATCGGTTCTCCAAACTGTTCCTATCGGACAATGAAGAAGACTTCCCGCACGTCCCCTTCAATGATCTCGAAGCGATGGAAGAGGTCCTTAAGGGCCGCGATATTGCTGCCGTCATCATGGAGACAATCCCCGCGACGTACGGCTTCCCGCTGCCCAACCCCGGCTATCTCGAAGCCGTGAAGCAGTTGTGCGAAAAGTACGACGCTCTATACATTGCTGACGAAGTTCAGACCGGCCTGATGCGTACCGGCGAACTCTGGGGAATCACCAAGCACGGCATCGAGCCAGACATCTTGGTGACGGGCAAGGGAATTTCCGGCGGCATGTACCCGATTGCTGCCGTGCTGGTCAGTGAGCGATGTGCTGGATGGCTCACTGAGGACGGCTTCGGACACATCTCCACCTTCGGCGGGGCCGAGCTCGGCTGTATTGCTGCGCTGAAGGCTTTGGAGATCTGCAATCGCCCGGAGACTCGTTCGATGGTGCACTACATCTCTGACTTCATCGGTAGAGGCCTGCGAGAGATTCAGGCTACGTATCCCGACTGGTTCATAGGCATCAGGCAAAACGGCGTCGTTATGGGTCTGGAGTTTGCGGACCCGCAGGGTGCGAAGTTCGTAATGAAGCGCCTTTACGAAAATGGTGTCTGGGCGATCTTCTCGACCCTGGATCCCCGGGTACTGCAATACAAGCCAGGCATTCTTGTGAAGCCGGAACTTGCCGAGGAACTGCTCGATCGAACCGAGGTTGGCATTGCCAAGGCCCGGGCCGATGTGATGTCAGAACGGAAGTTCCGCTAATGGTTGACACAATGTTTGAAATGCCACTTGACCCCGCCGGCGTCCCGCGCGGCCGAGCAATGATCGAGCGCGCCGAATGGGCTGCGCGTGCGTTCGCCACCTACGACGCTGCGACCGTGCAGCGCATCGTCGACGCCACTGCGCAGGCCGGTGCCGCGCGCTCAAAGGAATTTGCCGAGTGGGCAGTGCGTGAGACGGGCTATGGAGTTGCCGAGCACAAGTTGCTCAAAAATCTTGCCTGTTCAACAGGCATCGCGGCGAAGTACCGCGCGAGCGACTACATCGATGTCGTGATCGACAGCTCCGACAAAATGGTTGAAGTTCCGCGACCTGCCGGCGTCGTGCTCGCGCTGACACCGTCGACAAATCCGGTTGCGACGGTCATGTTCAAGATTATGTTGGCGCTGCTAACGCGAAATGCAATCGTCATCAGCCCGCACCCCTACGCCAAAGCCGTGTGCGCCGAAGCAGCGCGCACGATGGCGGCCGCGGCTGTTGCCGCCGGTGCTCCCGACGGATGTATTCAGGTCGTTGAAGAGCCGTCTATTCCACTCATTAACGCTCTGATGACCGATCCTCGAACGGACGTGATCTTGGCCACTGGCGGAACTCCGATGGTTCGCGCTGCCTACCGCAGTGGTAATCCGGCTATTGGGGTTGGCCCAGGAAATGTGCCGGTACTGGTTGATGCGACTGCAGATCTCAACGCGACCGCACAACGAATCGTCGAAAGCAAGTCGTTCGATAACTCCATCCTTTGCACGAACGAGAGTGTTCTGATCGTTGAAGAGTCCGCTGCTGCGGCACTGCTCAACGCGATGACTCGTGCAGGTGCACACCTTCTTTCCGATGACGAGCGTGATCGCGTTCGCGATCTTGTTTTCCCCGAGGGTCATTTTGATCCGAAGTGGGTGGGCAAGGATGCCACTGCGATTGCGGCCGCGGCCAACGTTCGGGTGAATGCACGCACAAAGATTCTGGTGGCACCCTTCGACCTCGTCGTTCCCGAAGAGCCGTTGGCTCACGAGAAGTTGTGCCCAGTGCTTGGCCTCGTGCGTGTGCCTAACGTTAGTCGTGGAATCGATGCGGCTCAGGCGGTCCTTCGCATTACTGGTCAGGGACATTCGGCTGCTATCCACTCGTCGAATCCTCAGACAATCATGGCTTTCTCAGCTGCCGTGCGAGTTCTGCGCGTCTCAGTAAACGTGGGCAACAGCCTCGGCGCATCGGGTATCGAAACGAATCTTGCACCGACCATGACCATCGGCACTGGCTTCCTTGGCCGCTCGTCGGTGGGGGAGAACCTCGAACCGAAGCATCTGATCAACTGGACGCGCATTGCGTACAACACCGATGCCTTAGTGCCGATGGCGGACTTTGCTGGGTTGACCCCGTGGCACACCCCGACCGCTGCTGTGCCTGCATATCCGCGGGCCTCGAACGATTTGACTGCAGCTCCACTTGTTCCATCTACCGTTGCAATGTCCAACGACGCCCCAGATGAATTACGCGATGAAATTCGTCGTCTGATCATTGAAGAGCTCAATGCGATTGTCAGGGGCTGACCTACGTGGCAGAACTTCGTTCGTTCATCTTCCTTGATCGCCTGCAGCCGCAGACGATGTGTTACCTCGGCACGTGGATCAAGGGCGCGCTGCCGCGGGCAGATGTGGCAGCACAGATCATTGAGGTAGCGCCGGGGTTGGATATCGAGCCGCTGACTGACGTCGCCCTCAAGTATGCGGAAGTCCAGGCTGGCATTTTGGTCGTTGAGCGCCAGTTCGGTTACCTCGAGATTCATGGTCCGACCGGGCAGGTGAAAGCGGCTGGCGAGGCCGTACTCGATGCGCTGGGAACGGATACGTCGTCGGCAGTTCGCCCGCAAATTCTGGCCTCGCGAATCGTCACGATGCTTGATCGTCAACATGCCTTTCTCATCAACCGCAACAAGGTTGGCTCGATGGCCCTGCCAGGTGAGTCGCTATTCGTCCTTGAGATGGCCCCTGCGTCGTACGCGATTCTTGCGACCAACGAAGCGGAGAAGGCGGCCGATATCAAGGTTGTTGACTACCGCATGATCGGTGCCACCGGGAGGGTTTACCTCTCTGGAACTGAAAGTAATGTGCGGCAGGCCGCTGAAGCTGCCGAGGCCTCGCTACGAGGTGTGCAGTGACCGTGGGCCTAGGTGATAACGAGCGAGACTTGCTGCGCCAAATGGTGCGGCAAGTACTCGCTGATGTTGTCCCGCAAACAATGGCGCTTGACCCAGCCGGTTCTCCCACCGAGGTAGTCAACATCAACTCGGACGCTGAACTGAATGCGTTCGCGCGACGAGTCGCCACAGCCACTCAGGCTGAGCGAGATGCGATTGTCGCCGGAACCCGAAGTTTCCGTTTAGCAGTTTCGACTGTGTCACATGTGGCCCCGGCCTCGACGAGCGTCGTATCTGATGCGATTGTTCGTGTGGAAAAGGGTGCCGTAACGGAAAAGCATGTCCGCGAGGCCGCTGATTCGGGTGCGATTCTCGTACTCGGTAAGCGGGCTGTCATGACTCCGCTCGCGCGCGATCGCGCACGGGCGGCTGGCGTGAAAATCACAAAGGAGACGTGATGCTGCGCGCGAAGGTAATCGGCAATGTCTGGGCCAGCCGTCGACTGGAGCAGATTCCTGCAGGTGCATTCCTTGAGGTCGAGATCGATGGTGGAGCGAAGCTCATCGCTTTCGATGTCCTCGGCTCTGGTGTTGGCGAGACTGTTCTCGTCGCCACCGGTTCTGTCGCGGCGTCCTGGTTTCCGGGGCCCGTAGCACCGCCGATCGATGCCCTCATCATCGGCTCGATCGATCCCGTCCCGTCTGCAACGGACACAGTTAAGACCCGTAAGAAGTAGTTCTTTACCCATCAGTCCACGTCTCACGTGGTGACCCGAACTGTCCACGAAAACGTGGCGAACACAGAAGGAGACAGCAATGTCGAACAACGCAATTGGTCTCATTGAGACCAAGGGATATGTAGCCGCACTCGCTGCCGCCGATGCCATGGTCAAGGCTGCCAACGTTGTCATCGTTGGTCGCGACCAGGTTGGTGACGGTCTTGTTGCCATCACGATCGTTGGCGATGTCGGCGCGGTCAAGGCTGCCACTGAAGCTGGCGCAGAGACTGCATCGTCGATCGGCGAACTGGTTTCCGTTCACGTGATCCCACGTCCGCACAACGAGCTCTCGAAGCACTTCAACGTTTCGGGTGAGGCGTCCGCGTGACCTCAGTCCCGTTCGCGGGACCTGAGTTACGCGTCTACCTGCTGGTGGAAGACCTCCAGCAGCAGTTCGCCGCGTACATGGGCACGCCTACGCGTGCTCGTGGGTACCCGCCGTTCGCCGGTCAACATGCACTCATCGTCGAGGTTGCACCCGGGCTCGCAATTGAGCGCGTAACGCACCTCGCACTTACGAGCGTGCCTGACATTGAGCCAGGTATCCTGTTCGTCGAGCGCCAGTTCGGCGTGCTGGAAATCCACTCGTCGTCACTTGATGACGTGATGGCGGCTGGTCAGGCGATTCTCGATGGTTTGAACGCAGTTCCGACTGATCAGCTCGCTCCGCGAGTTCTGTACCACGACGTGATCGAAAACGTTACTGATCAGCATGCGGTGATCATCAATCGGAACCGTCAAGCGTCAATGCTTCTACCGGGGCAGAGCTTGCTCGTGTACGAAATGACACCTGCCCTCTTCGCCGCCGTTGCAGCGAACGAGGCTGAAAAGGTTGCCCCCGAAAATGTTCTCGTCGATGTTCAGATGATCGGCGCCGCCGGTCGGGTGTATATCGGTGGCACTACCGCTGGTGTTCTCAAGGCACAAGAGGCAATTACTCGAGTCCTTGAGTCAATCGAAGGTCGCGGGCAGTAATCTCTCGCACTACCGCTCGATGTCGTCGCTATCAGTGGTGTTCGGATCACGGGGATGTGAAAGGGAGTTGGTGTGAGCGAGGCGCTCGATACCGTACGGCTTGAAGTCTTTGCGCGTGCAGCTGCCGCGGAACATGGACGTCCCGACGCGCAACTGACCCTGCTCAACGTCTCAGAAAATGCGACGTACCGCCTCGACGACGGTGACACTCGCTTCGTAATCCGTGTGCACCGAACGAACTACCACACGCGCGAAGCGATCGAGAGCGAGCTGATGTGGATCGAGGCGTTACGGACCGATGAGATTGTTCAAACAGCGCCCATCCGCGCCACTCCTGACGGACGCAGCGTTATCGCTGTAGCCCACCCGGACGGCGAAGAGCGTTTCGTCGTGGCCTTCGAATGGTTGACCGGTGTTGAGCCTCCCGAAGAGCGACTCGTTGCCGACTTCGCCCAAATCGGGGCAATCACCGCGCGGCTGCACCGCCACGCAAAGACGTGGCAGCAGCCAGCCAACTTCACCCGATTCACCTGGGATTACGACACGTCCCTTGGTGAGCGTGGCCATTGGGGGCCATGGCAGGACGGTATGGGAGTAGGCCCAGCAGAACGGCTCATTTTGGGACGCTGCTCGGATACTTTGAAAGCGCGTCTTCACGCGTTCGGAAAAGGTCCGGACCGATTCGGTCTTGTGCACGCGGACATGCGGTTGGCAAACTTGCTCGTCGAAGGCCCCGATGTGAACGTCATCGATTTCGACGATTGCGGATTCAGTTGGTATCTCTACGATCTCGGCTCTTCGCTCTCGTTCATCGAGCACTACCCTGTGGTGCCGGAGTTGATCGATTCGTGGATCAGTGGCTACCTGACGGAGGGCGCCCTGTCTGCGGAAGAAATCGCTGAGCTGCCCACATTCGTGATGTTACGTCGTCTGTTACTGGTGGCGTGGGTTGGCGACCACGCAGCTGTTCCCGAGGCGCAGGCTCTGGGTGAACAGTTCACGTTTACGTCATGCGATCTCGCCGAGACGTACCTAAGTAACTTCAGTTAGTAGTTAGATCGGATCCAAGAACAGTCCACCTCACGTCAATTCGTCATAGTGCAGGAGTGAATATGTTTACCTCTATCGCTGGTCGCTCGGTTATCGTTACCGGGGGAACGAAGGGGATTGGCAAGGGAATTGCCCGTGTCTTCGCCAAAGCGGGTGCCAACGTTCTCATCACCGGTCGTGACGAAGCGTCAGCCGTGGCAGCAGCTGCGGAGCTAACAGCACTTGGTGACGGCACCGTGACGTACCTGCTCGGAGATATCTCCCAGAAGTCTCACAATGAAGAAATGGCTGCGACAGCGATCGAGCGCAATGGCGGAATCGATATTCTGTGTGCCAACGCTGGAATCTTCCCAGGTGCTCCCTTCTCCACCATGTCCGAGGCGGACATGGACCTAGTTTTCGACACGAACGTGAAAGGTACGTTCCTGTCCGTTCAGTCCTGCCTGCCTGCGCTTACTGATTCCAGCCACGGCCGAATCATTCTGACCTCGTCAATCACCGGCCCGGTAACTGGATTTCCCGGATGGGCGCATTACGGTGCAAGTAAAGCCGCACAGCTCGGCTTCATGCGCACGGCTGCTATTGAGTTTGCGCACCGCGGTATCACGGTAAACGCAGTGCTGCCAGGCAATATCGCCACTGAAGGATTGGCGGAGATGGGTCCGGAGTATCGCGCCTCGATGGAGTCATCAATTCCGCTGCGTCGCCTCGGCGAGGTGGACGACATCGGTAATGCCGCGCTGTTCTTTGCCACCGACGAGGCCGCCTACGTTACGGGGCAGGCGCTGATTATTGATGGCGGACAAATTCTTCCCGAGTCACTCGCGGCGCTTGAAGTCACCGAGTAGTCAACACAGGCTAGTCTCTGCGTACGTCCGGCATGGGCGCACCGGATAAGGATGTCGATGACCGCGCAGGAAGCCACACTGGGCCCGACAGCCGATGAGGCGCGCCGCAATCTGGTCTCCATGATCCGCTCAGGTGCGTTGCGGCCCGGCCAGCGGCTGGGAGCCGAGCGCGATTTGGCACTTCAACTCGGTGTCAGTCGAACAACGGTGCGGCAGGCGCTAGCAGCCCTTGAGTTGGATGGCACGGTTCGACGCGTCCCCGGACGTGGTGGTGGCACCTTCGTGGCACGCGAAAAGATTGATCGGGATCTGTCCCGGATCGTGGGTGTGCCAGCCCTGCTTCGTGGACAAGGATACGTGGCCGGAACACGAGTCATTAGTGCCGCTGTCGTTCATCCAGAGGCAGACGCGGCACACGCATTGGCTCTACGTGATGACGAACTGGTTTTCGATCTCGTTCGAATTCGGCTTGCCGACGGACTGCCCATTTCCCTGGAGCATGTCCAACTTCCGGCGGAGAGATTCCCTGGTCTGCTCGAGCGGCCCCTAGGTGGTTCTCTCTATGAACTCATGGAGCAGGAGTACGGAGTTGGTCCGTATGAGGCCGTCGAGCAACTGGAAGTTCTTTCCGCTGGAGACAGCGAGGCTCTCGTGCTGGACGTTCCTGCCGGGTCAGCGCTTATCTCCGTCACTCGTACAACCGCCGACGCTGACGGACGTCCATTCGAGTATTCCCATGATCTCTTTCGAGCCGATCGGACGAGGATAACGGTGCGGACGTTTGGTAAACCTAGTGCTGATGGGCAGCCGCGGGTTCGTGGCAGGATCGTCGAAGTGCGTTCTGAAGATGATTAAGGAGCGTGTTTGGTACGGTCTGGGTTTACGCGAACACTCCGCGAGTTGCTGAGACGTCCGCGACAACAGGGGCACACTGATAGCGCAATGTCATACGGCGTTGAGTAGGGGGATAGCGTGATTAGGTTCGATCTCGACCTTGACGGTGGCAAGGAATCGCGAAACAACTCTGACGAGTCAGTCGTCGATGTGCGTCAGCCAGCCTTGGGAATTGTGGCAGCAATAGACGGCGATAAGTCAGCTAGTACATCAGCTTCCGGAGCGTAATTGCTCGGTACGTTCACCTCGACGAACAGAGCTCTATGTACCGTGGTGAATCGGTAACCGCCACTGAACTTTTCGGGATACCAGTCGACACCATCGACGGCGATCAGCTGCCCGGCTGGATTGACCAGCGGTGGCTGCACCCCGCAGCGAATGGTGATCGCCGGATTTCCCCAAGCACTGGTGAGATCCGAGTTCGGATGTGAGGCCACGACCTTTTGGGTGACAACCTCATCGGGCAGACGGCCGTGCAGTGCTGCACATGCATATGCCCCGGGGCCGGTTGGTGCCGGGCTCGGAACGGAGACATCCACGCCTCGAGAGCATCCGGCCAAGAGGCCTGTTGCGGCCACGAGCATCACTGCCCGTGCGATGAATGTCATGAGGGGACTAAGCCGTTACTTCACAGGTGAATGACGGGGCACGTCAACGTTCGGGTGATTCCCTCGACGGCCTGAATCTTGGCCACGACGGACTTACCAAGTTCGTCGAAGTTTTGCGCTTCCGCCCGGACAATCACGTCATAGGGACCTGTGACGTCTTCGGCCAGAGTCACACCTTTGATCTGGCCAATTTGGCCGCTCACATGCGACGACTTGCCGACCTCAGTCTGAATCAAGATGTATGCCTGCACAATCATGGCAGCCCCCTTGCGGAATGTGGTGGGGCAAAGACGCCCCTGGGACGTACGGACATCATTGTCTGCTGCGTCAGACTATCGCCCAAGGATGAAAGGTGGGCAATCGGGGCGAGGGCAGCGCTACTTTGACTCCGCTGTGTAGCAGGATCTTCATTGCATTGCGGTACCACCTGTTCACTGTTTGAGGTGCCGTAGTGGCAGGTTTCGCAGTGATACCAGATGACGCCTAGGACGGAGATTGAGTGTGGACGTAGGCGAACTTGGGGAGTTCGGACTGATCGATCTGGTTACGACGCGATTTGCCCCAACCGCGCACGTGCTACTTGGTCCAGGCGACGATGCTGCCGTGGTGCAGGCACCTGACGGCCGGGTTGTGGTCTCTACGGACATGCTTGTAGAAGGCCGTCACTTTCGTCGGGATTGGTCGTCCGGACATGATGTTGGACGGAAGGCGGCCGCCCAAAATCTGGCGGATATCGCTGCGATGGGCGCGCACCCGACGGCATGTGTCGTCGGGCTCGCCGTTCCTGCCAACACTGAGGTGAGCTGGGTTTCTGAGCTAACCGAGGGTCTTGCCCTCGAGTGTGAACGAGTCGGTGCTCGCATCGTTGGCGGCGACATTGTTCGATCCGAATTGATCACCATCTCCGTAACCGTGTTAGGAGATTTGCAGGGCAGGCAGGCGGTAACACGGGCGGGAGCGAAGCCGGGCGACGTCATTGCTATTGCCGGCCGATTGGGCTGGGCTGCAGCGGGGTTGGCGATTCTTGGCCGCGGTTTTCGCTCACCTCGCGTCCTCGTCGACGCTCATCGAGTTCCGGAACCGCCTTATGCACAAGGGGTTTCAGCCGCCATCTACGGTGCGACGTCGATGATCGATATCTCTGATGGTCTTGTCAGCGATGTTCGCCACATCGGGATTGCCTCCAACTGCTCGATGCACATCCAGAGCGATCTACTAGTTGTCGAGGAGGCTGTCGCACAGGCTGCTGCGGCTTTCAACGCAGATCCGCTGACCTGGGTTCTGACAGGCGGTGATGATCACGCGCTTGTTGCGACATTTCCGGCGCGCAGTGGTTTACCAGACGGGTTCGCGATGATCGGTGACGTGCGCGACGGCGATCCCGGTATCGTCGTGGATGGCCAGACCGTCGATCCCGCCGGCGGCTGGGATCACTTCAGGTCATAAAGATCGAGCGTTATACGATCCGCCAAGATTTGCCGGCCACCGTCACAACATCACCTTGACTGAGCTGCGCCCCGCGACGCTTTTCAGGGTTTCCGTTAACGCGTACAAGACCCGATTCCAGCAGGGTCTTCGCCTCTCCACCGGTTTCCACTGCGTTGACAAACTTGATCAACTGGCCGAGTTTGATACCCTCCGGCCCGATTTCTACGTCGACGATCTGCCCGATACTCATGCCCCAAGTGTCCCATGCCAAGCGGTTGTCGCCTGTCGGCCCTCTGATCGCTCAACAGGTTTGCACAAAATGAAGGGCCACATCCATTGGATGCGGCCCTTCATTGGAGATTACGTGAGACGTCACACTCGGGTGACTTTGCCCGCCTTGATGCAGGAGGTGCAGACGTTCAAACGCTTGGGAGTCTTACCCACCATGGCGCGAACGGTCTGAATATTTGGGTTCCAGCGGCGCTTGGTACGCACGTGTGAGTGCGAAATTGAGTGGCCGAAGCCTGGGCCCTTGCCGCAGACGTCGCAGTTGGCAGCCACAGTCACAGTCCTAACAGTCGATGGAGTCAGATCACGGTGCTCGGAACTAACCGGGCAACCGCTCTAGAGTACAGGGCATGGGCCGGATGCCCAAACCGAGGTCTGTGCAGCGTCGTCAGCCGCGAGGCACCAACCGAGGCAGTTGCGACTCTATCGGCGCTGGCTAGGCTGCGTGTCGTCCGGCATTCGGCTCGCGACAGTGGTGGGAGGGTGATGTGCGTGCTTCGTGACCTCGATGCGCAAGCGGTACGTCACTGGCTAACCCTCGCCGCGGATGCTCTGGAACGACACCAGGCAGAGATCAATGCGCTCAATGTTTTCCCCGTGCCCGATGGTGACACCGGATCGAATATGGCCCTCACCATGGCTGCGGGTGTGCGCGCTACCGATGGATTAGCGCCCGGGGTCAGTGGACGAGTTCTCGCGGATTCTTTTTCGTCGGCTGCATTGGCCGGCGCTCGAGGTAACTCTGGGATCATCCTGAGCCAATATGTGCGGGCCTTACTTGACCGGCTCGTTGTTGCTGGCCCGGCGGGCACCAGCGATGTCGTCGCAGCCCTATCGGCAGCGAACGCGTCCGCCTACGCCGCTGTGGGGGCTCCGACGGAGGGGACGATTCTCACCGTCGCTCGGGCGGCCGCCGACAGCGCAAACGCTGCGTTGGCAGCCGACGCTGCGTGTTCTCTGAATGATCTCGTGCGTCAGGTTGCTCTTGATGCGGCCACTGCCTTGGAGCACACTCCCGAACAGTTGCCGGCGCTGGCTCGCGCCGGCGTTGTCGACGCCGGCGGACGAGGACTAGTTGTTCTACTTGAGTCGCTCGTCGAAGTAGTCACGGGATGTCGAGTCGATGCGGTGCCGGAAGTACTCGCGCATCCACGGGTCGATGAATGTACCAATGGTGACGGCGCCTTCGAGGTCATGTATTTCCTCGAATGCTCGGCTGATCGCATGGACCAGTTTCGTGAGCAACTCGCTACCACCGGTACGTCGATTGTTGTCGCGGGGGCCGAGCCTACGTGGAGTGTTCACGTCCACACAGACGATGTCGGCTCGGTCATTGAGGCCGGCTTGGCCGTAGGCCGTCCAGCTAAGATTCGCATCGCTGATTTGCGGGTGTCGGCTCAGGTGTTTGCCTACCCGTTCGACAGCGACGAAGTGTCCGCAACTCCGGCCCGAGTCGACCAATCTCGGCACGTTGTGGCTGTCGCTCACGGTCAGGGGATGGACGATCTGCTCGCCTCGTCGGGCGTGACTGTTGTTCGTGCACACGGACGTATCGCCCCATCGACAGGGGAAATTCTGACAGCTGTAAAAGGTTGTGGAGGGTCAGAGGTCATCGTTCTGCCGAGCTCCTCGGGAATCCGATCGGCGGCCGAGGCGGCAGCGGAATTGGCGCGTGCCGAAGGTCTGAGCGTCACGGTGATCCCGACGCGGTCGATTGTTCAGACATTGGCCGCTGTGGCGGTTCATGATCCGCAGACTCGTTTCGACAGTGATGTGCTCGCTATGACGCGTGCCGCGACCGCCACCCGCTACGGGGGAGTGTCGATTGCGACCCGAAACGCCATGACAAGTGCTGGACTTTGCTCCGAGGGGGATGTTCTCGGGATCATCGAAGGTGACGTCGTTGAGATCGGTCATGACGTGTCGGACGTCGCGTATCGGCTCCTGTCTCGGTTGCTCTCGGCCGGTGGTGAGTTGGTGACGCTCGTGCTCGGACAGGATTCGTCTGCTGCGATGATCGCGGACGTCGTTAAGCGGATTCGTCGAGAGCATCCGGCCATTGAGGTGTCGAACTACGACGGCGGTCAACCGGTGTGGCCATTAATCGTTGGAGTTGAGTAGTCGTGCTCGAGTCAGACCGCAGGCGGTGATGCGACGTGGCTGAACTGCACTTTGGTGATCCGTTGGCGCCGGTGATTGGGGCAAAGACCGCCAAGGCCCTGGAATCCGGTCTTGGCCTTCGGACTGTTGAAGATCTGCTGCGTCACTATCCGCGTC
Organism: uncultured bacterium; assembly: GCA_903826575.1. GTDB lineage: Bacteria > Actinomycetota > Actinomycetes > S36-B12 > CAIYMF01 > Longivirga. Next base: position 47,380 of record CAIKEU010000079.1, on the reverse strand, counting down.
GGTATGCGGAGCGGGGGCAGTTATCAGACCTTGCATCACTGCAAGTTGATGAGCATGTCACGGTGATGGCGCGCATCTCGAAAGTTGATTCCAAGACGTATGTGGATCGCAAGACGAACCGTCGAACCGATCGACTCGAGGTCGTCGTAACCGATGGGCATGGCTCGCTGGTATTGACATTCTTTAAGCAGTCGTGGCGAGCCAAGGACTTGCGCGAAGGTCGCGTGGGTTTGTTCTCAGGCAAAGTCGGCGTTTTCAGATCTCAACGCCAGCTTGCGCACCCAGATTATGTGCTGCTTCCCGATTCGACAGAGCTTGCCGATGTTGCAGATGAATCCGTTCTCTCGTACGCCGGTGCGCTGATCCCGGTTTATCCGGCGACGGCCGCGATGTCGTCGTGGAAGATTGCCAGTGCAGTGGGAATTGTGCTGGATCAGATGCCCAGCGATGTGGACGATCCGCTACCAGAATCCACGCGCATTTCACATGAACTCATGGGATTGCGGCCGGCATTGCTGGCGATCCATAGGCCCGAGTCTCGGGCTCACGTCAATGCGGCCCAGCAGCGACTTCGATGGGATGAGGCATTCGTCCTGCAGACCGTTCTTGCTCAGCGGCGCTTTGCCCACTCGGCGCTCCAGGCCACCGCGCGCGTGGCCAAACCCAATGGAATCCTTGCTGCCTTCGACTCCAAGCTCCCCTTCACGTTGACGGCTGGTCAGGTTGAGATCGGCTCAGTGATCTTTGACGACATTGCTCAAACCCATCCGATGAATCGACTCCTGCAGGGAGAGGTCGGGAGTGGGAAGACGCTCGTCGCATTGCGGGCAATGCTTGCCGTTGTGGACGCTGGCGGCCAAGCGGTTCTCCTGGCGCCAACAGAAGTCCTTGCAGCTCAGCACTTTCGGTCAATCACAAACATGCTCGGCCCGCTTGCAGAGCGCGGAATGATGGGTGGCCTTGATTCCGGAACGCGCGTGGCGCTGCTGACGGGTTCGTTGAATGTGGCCCGTCGGCGTCAAGCACTGCTTGACATCAGCGTTGGTGATGCGGGGATCGTGATCGGCACCCACGCATTGCTAGAGGATCGCGTCCAGTTCTTTGATTTAGGTCTTGCTGTTATTGACGAACAGCATCGGTTTGGCGTCGAGCAGCGCGCTGCCCTGACGGTCAAGTCTCGCGACGGTTCACGTCCACACGTTCTCGTCATGACAGCCACGCCGATTCCGCGAACCGTTGCGATGACGGTGTTTGGCGATCTCGACGTCTCGACCCTGTCTGAACTCCCACAAGGCCGGGCGCCAATCACCAGTCACGTGGTACCAGCAGTTGAACGTCCAGATCTGTTAGCGCGCGTCTGGACGCGCGTTCGTGAAGAGGTTGAATCTGGACATCAGGTGTACGTCGTTGCCCCACGAATTGGCGACGGTTCGACGGGTTCATCGGATGAGGATGTTGACGAGCCCGACGATTCTTCGCAAACGACGTCCGCACGTCGGCCGCCGATTGCCGTCCTTGATCTAGCCCCCATGTTGTCTGACGGACCGTTGGCCGGGCTCCGCGTCGCGGTTCTGCACGGGCGACTACCGTCGGACGAAAAGGACGACATCATGCGTCGATTTGCTGCCGGTCCATCGTCGAGCGACGGAATCGACGTTCTCATCGCGACGACGGTGATCGAGGTTGGTGTTGACGTTCCCAACTCAACGGTCATGGTGATCATGGACGCCGACCGCTTCGGCGTTTCCCAACTCCATCAATTGCGCGGACGTGTCGGCCGAGGTGGCCACCCGGGGCTGGCTCTGCTGGTCAGTGAATCCCCAATCGGCTCACCAGCTCGCGAAAGACTAGATGCAGTGGCTGCAACGATCGACGGCTTCGAATTGTCGCGAATAGATCTCGAGCAGCGACGTGAGGGTGATGTGCTGGGCGCTGTTCAATCGGGGCGAAAGTCAAGTTTGCGGATGCTTTCAGTTCTGCGCGATGAGGACATCATCGACTCAGCTCGCGACGAAGCAACCGCCATTGTCGCGAGTGATCCGGAGCTCGCGCAGTCACCTGCACTCGCGCGTGCGGTCGCCGCGCTGTTGGATGATGATCAGGCAGACTATTTGGAGAAATCATGACCTCAACTTCGCAGCTCATCACTCTGGCTGACGGGCGCCATCTAGACGTTCGACTGAGTGGGTCGGACGACCCCAACTCCGCAGTAGTGATGTACCACCACGGAACGCCGAGTAGTGGGCGCGTGTCTTGTGACGTCCTTGCGGTGGCCGAGTCGCGTGGGCTGGCGGTGCTGTCATGGTCGCGTCCGGGTTACGCAACCTCGACGCGTCAGCCAGGACGCCGAGTGGCTGATGTCGCCAACGATGCTAGGGAGATCCTCGATCGGCTCGGCATCTCGCAGGCGTTCACGATGGGCTGGTCCGGAGGGGGGCCACATGCGCTGGCCTGCGCTGCGCTGCTTCCCGACCGGATCCTCGGGGTCGCATCGCTAGCCGGGGTTGCTCCCTATGCCGAATCCATCGACAGCCTTAACTGGATGGCCGGAATGGGTCAAGACAACATCGACGAGTTCGGCGCGGCACTTGCAGGGGAATCCGTGCTCGCTCCGGCTCTTGGGGCAGCTCGCGAGGGACTTGCCACCGTCACTGCAGACGGAATCGTCGCAGAGATGGCGTCGCTCCTACCGGAGGTAGACCGTGACTACCTCGGTGCTGGCTTCGGTGACGATCTCGCCGCTTCGTTCCGCGAAGCGGTAGAACACAGTGCCGATGGCTGGGTCGATGACGATCTCGCATTCACCCAGCCGTGGGGATTTGATCTGGCCTCGATCAACGTTCCCGTCTCAATTTGGCAGGGTTCTGAAGACTTGATGGTTCCCTATTCTCATGGCCAGTGGCTGGTGGCTGCGATGCCGTTTGCCCGATCGCATCTGCTCACAGGTGAGGGCCATTTAAGCGTCGTCGTTGGCTCCATTGACGAGATCGTCGACGACCTGCTCGCGCACTCGTCATCCGCCGGTCCGTCTGCGTAGATCGGGTCACGCCCATGTCTCAACGACCCACCGCTCGCGGTGATCGATGACCCGCATCATCGCTGGTGCGGCCCGAGGTCGTCGCTTGACTGTGCCTGCGACGGGGACGCGACCTACCTCTGATCGGGTGCGCGAGGCCATGTTTTCGTCGTGGCACAGTTCGCTCGGTGGTTTCGCAGGGCTGCGGGTAGTGGACTTTTTCGCAGGCTCCGGAGCCGTTGGCCTTGAGGCGTTGTCCCGTGGTGCTGGGCATGTATTGATGGTCGAGAAGGACCGCAAAGCAACTGACATCATCACCGCGAATATCGCAACGGTCGGTCTGAATGGTGCGCTCGTGCGGCTAGGAGATGTGGCCCAGATCGTACTCTCCGCGCCCTCAGAACCGTTCGATCTGCTGTTTCTTGACCCTCCTTACGAGGTCGAAGGCGCGGTTCTCAGTCAGATTCTGACCAACCTCGTCGAACAACAGTGGCTCGCGGACGGTGCCACTGTTGTTGTTGAACGCGCTGTACGTACGGCCGCGATTGATTGGCCATGTGGCTTTGAGATTGCTGAACCTAAGAAGTACGGGGACACGGCACTTGTGACGGGTATTTGGTACGGTCTCGACACGTAATCGTCTGCCCCCGGGCAGCTCGAGGTAACACCTGACGAGGAGGAGATTGTCGTGCGCAAGGCGGTGTGCCCCGGATCTTTCGATCCCGTGACCAACGGCCACCTGGACGTTTTCGTCCGGGCTAGTGAGATCTTCGATCAGGTTGTTGTTGGTGTGTTGATTAACAAAACGAAGAGCAGTCTTTTCACTGTCGATGAACGTATTGAGATGCTGCGTGAGGTCGTTGCCCCATATCCGAACGTCGTGGTGGATTCTTTCCACGGACTGCTCGTTGACTACTGCCGCGAAAACGACATCCCAGCAATCGTCAAAGGACTTCGAGCGGTTAGCGACTTCGACTACGAACTTCAAATGGCTCAGATGAACCACCGCTTGGCAAAGGTCGAAACTCTGTTTATCAGTACGAATCCGCTGTATAGCTTTCTGTCGTCAAGCTTGATCAAGGAAGTTGTGACGTACGGCGGAGACATCACAGGTCTGGTTCCTGATTCGGTGGGCGAACGGCTCATTGAGCGCGTACGGGGTGCAAACTAGTCGCGTAGGGGATACTTAATGGGGTTCTCCCGAGGTTGGCAGTTCTCATTTTTGAGGGGCCGACGTCAAAACGCACGAACGCCGCGAGGCGGCTACACCGGATCCGAGGAAGGGCACACGTGGACATCCACGACAAACTTGACGATCTTTCCGCATTGGTGGAGAGCGCTAGGGCGATGCCCATGTCGGCATCGTGCGTGGTCAACCGCGCCCAGTTACTTGATCTACTCGACGAGGCTCGCGCACTACTCCCTGAGTCTCTAGCGCATGCTGACGATGTTCTAGCCGATCGCGAGGTCATCATCCAAGATGCCCAGCGCGACGCAGTGCTCATCATTGAACAGGCCAAGGAAGAGGCGCGCATTCTGGTCAGCAAGGAAGAGATCTACCGGGCTGCCGAGGCTGAATCGGACGCCATCTTGACCGAAGCTGACGCTGAGGCCCTGCGGATGCGCAGAGAAACCGATGACTACGTCGACGCCAAGTTGGCTAATTTCGAGGTCGCCCTCCACAAAACGATCCAGGCTGTTCAACGCGGACGTGAGAAAATTCATGGACGTCAGGATTACGAAGAGCTCGCTTCGGACGACCTTCCTACGTGATCGGCGTGAACTCGCCTCGGCCATGCCCCTAATCGCGACGTCGAACGGCGGAGCATTTGGGACGGACGCTGATTTCCGTTACTCTGGCGTGTCGGCCTCGCTGACGCCGTTTCGTCTGATTCCAGCACTGGAAGGCTGCCCTGAGCACGTTGAACCCGCGTTCGCCCCTTGTGATCGATACTCATGAGCTGGGGCGCCGAGCCGGGTCAATGCGCGAGGTCTCTTACACAGTGCCGGCTCCAGAAGGTATCGGCGTCAGTGCGATTGGGGTACCGGCAGGCTCGGATATTGAGTTGAGTATTCGGCTTGAGTCCGTTGTCGAAGGGGTCCTGGTGACTGGTTCTGCGGTGGTCAATCTCCTCGGGGAGTGCAGCCGCTGTCTCGATCCAATCGCTGACCAGATGGATGTTGATCTCCAAGAGCTGTACCGCTATCCAGAACTGGACGCTTACGGGCGGCCAAATAAGGATGCAGTGGATGATCAGGACGAAGACGACGAAACGCTGTACCTCGACGGGGACCTGCTAGATCTCGAACCGGTATTGCGCGATGCAGTGGTGCTCGATTTGCCTATTGCACCGTTATGTCAGGAAGATTGTGCAGGGTTGTGCCCGGAGTGCGGATTTAATCTCAGCGATAATCCCGCACATAGTCACGACGTGATAGACCCCCGATGGGCGGCATTAGGCGCTCTAGGGAACGGTTCGCAGTCGGCTCCCGCTGACGACGAACTGCCTCAGGTACGTCCCGAAGACCGAACAGACCGAGAAGAGAGCTAGGGCAATGGCCGTTCCGAAGCGGAAGACTTCCCGCAGCAACACCCGTCACCGCCGTTCGCAGTGGAAGGCCAAGATGCCGCAGATCAACCGCGTCGTGCGCAATGGTCGGGTTGAGTACGTCATCCCTCACCGTGTTGACGCCGACGGCGAATACAACGGCCGTCAGGTAATCGACCTGTAGGTCAGTCGTGAGTCAGGCGCGCACGTTTAGCCTGTATAAGCGCGTCAGTAGTGGACGCGATGCCATCGTTGTGGTGGATGTATTCAATTCCCATGCAATGAGGTGGTTTTGGTGACGTCAGCTGCCGACCGCTCCGATACGTCGGATCCGGGTCGTCGCGCTTTGATGGAGCGGCTTGCAGTCTCTGTCGACGATGCCATTCTCGAGCGAGCACTCACGCACAGGTCCTTCGCGTATGAGAACGGTGGCATTCCCACCAATGAGCGTCTGGAGTTCCTAGGCGACTCAGTTCTTGGTCTCGTCGTAACTGACACCCTGTTTCGTCAGCACCCTGATTTGCCCGAGGGCCAACTGGCAAAACTGCGCGCCGCTGTGGTCAATTCCCGGGCCCTGGCTGGGGTAGGACGCGAACTTGGTTTAGGCGCCCACCTGCGCCTAGGGCGGGGGGAAGAAACGACGGGTGGTCGAGATAAGTCTTCCATCGTCGCTGACACAGTCGAGGCCGTGATTGGCGCCGTGTACATCGATCGCGGCCTGGACATTGCCACTGAGTTAGTGCACCGCCTGTTTGATCCTCTCATCGAGCAGGCGGCCGCCCTTGGAGCTGGGCTGGATTGGAAAACCTCTCTGCAAGAGTTGTGTGCCGCACAAGCGGTGGGCGTTCCCGAGTACGTCATCGAAGAGAGCGGACCGGACCATCAAAAGGCTTTTGTAGCCCGCGTCCGCGTCGGTGATGACTTGTTTGGTGCAGGGCATGGCGCGAGCAAGAAAGAGGCGGAGCAGCACGCTGCCGAGGCCGCCTATCAGTCCCTAGCGCACCGACAGGCGACCAGTGAATTGCCTGGCTAGTGCCTGAGTTACCTGAAGTCGAGGTCGTACGCAGTGGCCTAGCTCGCTTTGTTACGGGTCGCACCGTATCTGCCGTTGAGGTTCTTCACCCCCGAGCCATCCGACGTCATGAACCGGGCCCGATCGATTTCGCCGCTCGCCTAGTTGGACGACAGATCACATCAGTCAGTCGTCGAGGTAAGTATCTCTGGTTCGTGCTCGACGGTCGTGACAGCGCCGTTGTCGGTCATCTTGGGATGAGTGGACAACTTCTCGTTCGGCCGCCAGATGCACCAGATGAAAAACATCTCCGGATCCGCGTCAGGTTTGCTGCTGGTGGACGCGAACTGCGCTTCGTCGACCAACGAACATTCGGTGGCATGGCTCTTGATGAACTTGTCAGCGACGGGGGCGGCGGTTTGGTGCCCTCCACGGTGGTGCACATCGCACGTGATCCGCTCGACCCGCATCATCGAAGCGCTGATTTCATCTCAGCTTTGAAGTCCCGACGAACCGGCCTTAAGCGTGCCCTACTTGATCAGACAGTTGTGTCAGGGATAGGCAATATTTATGCCGACGAGGCGCTCTGGAGGGCTCAACTGCACTACGCGCACCCGGCCGATGGACTGTCACCTGCTCGGGCTCTGGAACTGCTCGGCGAGGTGCAAGAAGTCATGTCGCAGGCCTTGGCGCAAGGTGGCACCTCGTTTGACGCCCTGTACGTAAATGTGAATGGCGAATCGGGCTACTTTGACGTGTCGTTGAACGCATACGGGCAAGAAAACGAACCGTGTCCGCGGTGCGGTCGTCTCATCGTCCGTGAACCGTTCATGAACAGGTCTTCCTTCCGTTGCCCCCGGTGCCAACGGACGCCGCGGAACGCGCGATGGTAGGTGGGGCGGCCGGTCCGGTCCGGCTGACGGCGTGGGTTCGGGGGGCGGTCCAAGGAGTCGGTTTTCGCTGGTGGACCAGGTCCCAAGCATTGGAACTTGGGCTAACGGGGTGGGCCCGAAATACCGACGACGGCCGCGTTGAGATCGTCGCAGAAGGAGTATCGAGCGTCTGTGCCGAACTGCTGCGACGGGTGGAGTCGGGTACGACGCCGGGACGGGTCGATTCGGTCGTAGCTCAGTGGTCTGACCCCAAAGGTCTGCGTGGTTTCGTTGAGAGATGACGTCACGAACTCGTGTTTACCGCTCGGTGAGATAAATAATTGCTCACGTGGGGGACTCCCGCGCCCGGGGCGCCCACGACGGGGTAGGGTGAAGGTCTTCCCCGTGACCCCCCGACGCCTATTGCGCCTGGAGCCACCCGCGTGCACCTGAAGAGTTTGACCCTGAGGGGCTTTAAGTCCTTCGCGTCTTCGACGACCTTGCACTTCGAACCGGGCATCACGTGTGTCGTCGGTCCTAATGGCTCGGGCAAATCCAATGTTGTCGACGCCATCGCGTGGGTCATGGGTGAGCAGGGCGCAAAGAGTCTGCGTGGCGGCAAGATGGAAGATGTCATCTTCGCTGGCACTGCCGGTCGGCCGCCGCTTGGCCGCGCTGAGGTTGTTCTCACCATCGACAACACCGATGGCGCACTTCCGATCGACTACTCCGAAGTCACCATCTCGCGCACGATGTTCCGCAATGGTGGAAGTGAGTACGCGATCAATGGCAATCCAAGTCGTCTGCTAGACGTACAGGAATTGCTCTCTGATTCGGGTATCGGCCGTGAAATGCACGTCATCGTTGGCCAGGGCCAGTTGGACCAGGTGCTGTCAGCGACGCCGGAGGAACGACGGGGCTTTGTTGAAGAAGCCGCTGGCGTGCTCAAGCATCGCAAGCGCAAAGAGAAAGCTCTGCGCAAACTCGACGCGATGCAAAGCAATCTCACCCGTCTGCAAGATCTCACCACCGAACTACGTCGACAGCTCAAGCCCTTGGGACGTCAGGCTGAGGTCGCGCGTCGAGCCGCGGTTATTCAAGCCGATCTTCGCGATTCTCGTCTTCGCCTAATGGCTGATGATCTGATGACCCTGACCGACAACCTCGATCAGGAGGTTGCTGACGAGACGGCGCTGCGCGAACGTCGCACCGTTGTCGAGACCGCTCTTGAAGCAGCGGTGGTTCGCGAGACGGACCTCGACGGCGAAATCGCGGGAGACGCACCGGCTTTTGCGCAGGCTCAAGACACGTGGTTCCGCCTATCGAGTTTGCGTGAGCGAGTGCGCTCTACTGCTGCATTGGCCGGGGAGCGGGTCAAGAACCTTGCCCCCGAGCCCGAAGAGGAACGTCGCGGTCGCGAGCCGGAAGAGCTCGAAGCTGAGGCAGCCTCTGTTCGGGCCGACGAGTCGGCGCTACAGCGCAAGGTGCTGACTGATCGCGAGTTACTCGCCGAATCCACCACCACGCGCGCGGCGATTGAGGCCGATCTTGCGGCTGAAGACAAGCGGCTATCGAGTTTGGTGCGTGCGGCGGCAGATCGCCGTGAAGGCCTGGTTCGCCTAACTGGTCAGGTGCACGCGGCTCAGGAGCGTCTGGAAGCGCGAACCGCGGAACTTGATCGGCTCACAGCTCAGATTGCCGAGGCGCGGGCGCGCTCAGACAAGGCAACTGCCGATTTCCACACTCTCGAGACGCAGGTCGCAGGGCTTGATGAGGGTGAAGTCGGTCTTGATACTGAGCATGAATCTGCCGCTCGAACGTTGGCGGAAACGGAAAATCTTCTGTCTGCCCTGCGCATTACCGAGCAGGAAGTTGAGCGCGATCGACATGCGCTGGCAGCCCGCGTAGAAGCGCTGGAACTTGGGCTCGCGCGCAAGGACGGTGGAGCCGCTGTCATGGCTGCGGGTGAGCGCCTGTCCGGGGTTCTCGGTACGGTGGCCGCTCTCGTGCAGGTTCGCAGTGGTTTCCAAACAGCTGTCTCTGCCGCACTCGGCCCGCTGGCCGACGCGGTGGCGGTTGGCTCGGCTGGTCCTGCCGTTGATGCGCTGTCGTTGTTGAAGTCCGATGACGCAGGTCGGGCGTCGCTCCTTGTTGGTGGTGTCAGCACACCTGATCGCGCTACCTGGCCGGAATTGCCGTCAGGTGCACAGTGGGCAGTCGACGTCATTACCGCACCGGATGAACTCCGCGGATCCCTTTTGATCGCGCTGGATCGGGTAGCGGTCGTCGACGATCTCACGATCGCGCAATCGCTGATTTCGACCCGCGATGTCATCGCGGTGACACGTGACGGAGATGTGCTCGGCCAAGGATTCGCCTACGGAGGTTCGTCTTCGGCTCCGTCATTGCTTGAAGTTCAAGCCGCTGTCGATGAGGCGCGCGCCAAGCTCGCCGAGGTTACACATTCTGGCGAGCGCATTCGCTTTGAACTCGGAGTCGCCGTCGAAGCTGTGACCGGCGCACAGTCCGCTTTTGATGAAACTCTGAGTCGTCTGCACGACTCCGACGCCCGTATGGCTGCGGTAGCAGAGCAACTTGGTCAACTTGGGTCTGCCGCGCGCAGCGCAACAGCCGAAGCGGATCGCCTAGCCAATGCCGTTACTGCAGCGCGAGAGGCTCGCGACTCGGATGAGTTAACCCTCGATGAACTGCGTGCGCGGCTAATAGCGGCCGAGGAAGCGCCAGATGAGGGCGATCCGTCCACTGATGAACGGGACCGACTCAGTGAGGCTGGTGTCCTAGCGCGTCAGGCAGAGGTCGACGCTCGTCTTGCGGTTCGCACTGGTGAAGAGCGGCTTCGCGCGCTGGGTGAACGAGCTGATCAGCTCGAGCGGGCCGCGGTGCAGGAGCGTCATGCGCGTGCCCGTCAGGTTGAACGACGAGAGGCGCGGGCCCGGGCTGCCGCGACTGCCACCGCTGTTCTTGCGGGAGCGCAGGCAGCACTTGATCGGCTTGAAATCTCACTGTCTATTGCATCTGGTGAACGTGATGCAGCCGAGCAGGCAAAGCAGACGCGTGAGACAGAACTTGCGGCCGTGCGCGCGCAGGTACGTGAGTTGCGCACTGAGCTTGAGTCCTTAACCTCGTCGGTTCATCGTGACGAAATGGCGCGGGCCGAACAGCGACTTCGCATCGAGGCGCTTGAGTCCAAGGCTATGGAAGAGTTCGGCATTGATGCAGAAACACTCTTCAACGAGTACGGGCCGGACGTGCTGGTGCCCCCATCCCAGATCGCACCCGGTGATGAGGTTGATCCCAACGCGCCTGAGCCCGACGCTTACCCGTACGAGCGCGACGAGCAGGAGAAGCGATTCCGCTCCGCTGAACGTCAACTGAACCTGCTCGGCAAGGTGAACCCGCTGGCCCTTGAAGAGTTCAGCGCGCTGGAGGAGCGTCACCAGTTCCTGAATGAGCAACTTGATGACCTCAAGCGTTCACGTGCAGACCTGCTCAACATTGTCAAGGATGTCGACGAACGGGTGCAGCAGGTTTTCTCCGAGGCCTACGCGGACGTCGAACGTGAATTCGAGTCAGCCTTTAGTCGCCTGTTCCCAGGTGGCGAAGGCCGATTGATCCTGACCGACCCGAATGATTTGTTGACCACAGGCATCGAGGTCGAGGCGCGCCCACCGGGCAAGAAAGTTAAGCGACTTTCGCTGCTGTCCGGCGGTGAACGATCGCTTACTGCGGTCGCGTTCCTCGTGGCGTTGTTCAAGGCTCGGCCAAGTCCGTTCTACATCATGGATGAGGTAGAGGCCGCGCTCGATGACGTCAACCTGGGCCGTCTCCTGGAACTTCTTGAAGAGTTACGGGCTGACTCACAATTACTTGTGATCACCCACCAGAAGCGCACGATGGAGATTGCCGATGCGCTCTACGGCGTCTCGATGCGTGGTGATGGCGTGACGACGGTCATCGGTCAACGGCTGCGCGAAGATGGCGACGAGGGTGAAACCATCGATGTATCGCAGGAAGCGCTACCGGCTTAATCCGTTGCGTACGTAGCAAAGTCAACTGGAGTTAATTCATGACGCCCATTGAGTACATTCTCATCGGCTTGGCCGTGCTCGTGGCGGTTGGCACTACCGTTGGCTTCCTTCGCCGTGGCTCCGCGCCCTCATCCATCGAACCAAGCCCTACGACTGCGCAGATTCCGTCGACGACAGATGAGATCGGCCCTGATTTGTCGGTTACTGAGCCGACAGCCGCTGAGCCGACGGTCACTGAACTGACACCCGTTCCGGAATCAACGCTGCCGACGCCGTCAGCGGGCAGACTCGCACGACTTCGTTCGCGACTGGCTCGGTCAAACTCAGCTGTCGGTCAGGGCCTGCTGGCTCTGTTGTCGCGCGATCACATTGATCAGGCCACCTGGGATGAGGTGGAGGAGACGCTCCTGGCCTCCGACCTGGGGGTGGCGCCCACGACGGAATTGATCGAGTCGCTCAAGAAGAGGGTTCGCGTCGATGGTGTGTCAGATCCAGTTGCTGCGCGCACGATGCTTCGTGAGGAACTCATCGAACTGCTTGACCCGACGATGAGTCGTGAATTGGTCACTCACGCAGATGGGCGTCCGTCCGTGATTCTTGTTGTCGGCGTGAACGGCACGGGTAAGACAACCACAACGGGCAAGCTTGCGCGCGCACTTGTTGGCGATGGTCGAACCGTCGTTCTGGGTGCGGCCGATACGTTCCGCGCGGCCGCGTCGCAGCAATTGCAAACCTGGGGCGATCGAGTTGGCGCCACCGTGGTCACTGGCCCCGAGGGCGCCGATCCCGCAGCGGTTGCATTCGATGCTGTGAAGGAGGCGGTCGCTCAGGGCGCTGACGTCGTCGTCATTGACACCGCCGGACGTTTGCACACCAAGTCAGGCTTGATGGACGAACTTGGCAAGGTGAAGCGCGTTGTCGAGAAGCAAGCACCCGTTGACGAAGTCCTGCTCGTCCTCGATGCAACAACTGGTCAAAATGGGGTGCGCCAAGCGCAGGTATTCGCTGAGGTTGTGGATGTCACGGGCATCGTGTTGACAAAGCTCGACGGCACTGCGAAAGGCGGAATTATTGCCGCCGTTCAGCGTGATCTTGGTGTTCCGGTCAAGCTCGTCGGTCTGGGTGAAGGACCTGACGACCTCGCCCCCTTCGACGTCGAAACCTTCGTCGACGCCTTGCTTGAGTAGTTGGAGTTTCGAATCCGCGACGGGGGTATCGACGGTTTCGCCGACTACTCACGGTTCCCGACACATTGGCGTAACACGACGGCGCAAATCGTCACGTGCATGAAACCTGCGACGTGCGGCTTTGCAACATGACTGCGATGTGATTACCCCAGTTCGACGCATAGACGCGCCGGATGCCTGACGCGGCATCGGACGCGTCTTTTCCATTGCATCGTGGAGGGGAACCTGAATGGAACTCAATGCAGGCGATACAGCGTGGGTCTTGGCAAGTACTGCACTCGTACTACTCATGACCCCGGGCCTTGCCTTTTTCTACGGCGGCATGACCAAAGCGAAGAGCACGCTGAACATGATGATGATGTCGTTCGCAGCCATCGCACTTGTCAGCGTTCTCTGGGTGATCTACGGCTTCTCGTTAGCCTTCGGCAACTCGGGAAGCGGTTACTATGGCGCGTTTAGCCTGTCTGGACTGAGCTCGGCCGTGGGCCAGTTGACGAACAACGGTGGTATGTACGGGATCCCGTTGCTCGCGTTCGCCGGATTCCAGTTGATGTTCGCTGTCATCACTCCGGCGCTCATCAGTGGTGCCATTGCCGACCGTGCGAAGTTCGTAACCTGGTGCATCTTTATCGTGCTATGGGTGACGATCGTGTATTTCCCAGTTGCACACTGGGTCTTCGACTTCGGCGATAAGGATGCTGCCGGCACCATCACCGGTGCGGGTTGGCTCGCCTCCAAGGGTGTGCTCGATTTCGCCGGCGGTACTGCCGTTCACATCAATGCGGGTGCCGCGGGCTTAGCGTTGGCCATCGTTCTGGGTCGCCGGGCGGGCTTTAAGAAATCGCCGTCGCGTCCGCACAATGTTCCGCTGGTGCTGCTCGGTGCCGGCTTGCTGTGGTTCGGCTGGTTCGGTTTTAACGCAGGATCTGCACTCGGCGCGAACGACACGGCTGCTCTTGCTCTCATGAATACGCAAGTTGCCACCGCCGCGGCACTCGCGGGCTGGCTGATTGTTGAGCGAATTCGTGACGGCCATGCCACGAGCATTGGCGCTGCGTCCGGTGCAGTCGCGGGTCTCGTTGCGATCACTCCGGCGTGTGCGTTCATCGCGCCGTGGGCGGCCGTCGTACTTGGACTCATGGCAGGCATCATCTGCTCACTTGCCGTGGGATTGAAGTACAAGTTGAACTATGACGACTCACTTGACGTTGTTGGTGTGCATCTTGTTGGCGGAATTGTCGGCACATTGTTCATCGGATTCTTTAGCACCACAGTCGTTAATTCCGTTGGTGCCAATGGACTTTTCTACGGTGGGGGATTGGAGTTGCTGGGTAAGCAGGCTCTGGGTGTTGTTGCCGTCGCTGGCTACTCGTTCATTATCACGTTGATCCTTGGCTTCGGGCTAGAGAAGACCCTCGGGTTCCGCATCAGTCGCGATGCCGAACTCGAAGGTATCGACATCACCGAGCACGCGGAGACCGCCTACGAATTCGAGGGTCTCAGCGGTGCCGGGTTTGGAGGCGGCGTATTGGCAGCGAAGACAAATGTTCCAGTAGGTGCACGCGACGAGGAGGTCTCAGTATGAAGCTAATCACCGCAATCATTAAGCCATTCAAACTCGATGACGTAAAGTCGGCGCTCGAGTCATACGGAGTACACGGAATGACTGTCTCGGAGGCTAGTGGTTACGGCCGTCAGCGCGGTCATACCGAGGTCTACCGCGGTGCCGAATACACAGTCGATCTGGTGCCTAAAGTGCGCCTTGAAGTCCTCGTCGATGACGATGATGCCGATTCAGTTCTCGACGTCATCGTCAAGAGCGCTCAGACTGGGCGAATCGGTGACGGTAAGGCATGGATGGTGCCGGTTGATGCCGTCGTCCGTGTTCGGACCGGTGAGCGCGGAATCGATGCGCTCTAAGTGACGAGGCACATGGCTGATTCGATGTCGGCAGACGATCTGACCAAATCGTTTATCGCTGCGCGCACGTCGCTGCTTGCCCGCGAGGACCTAGCCTCGGCTGATCGGCGACGCGCGCTAGCAGATGTGACTGATCGCTGGATCCATGGTTTGTTCGTCGTGTCCGGTGCTGCCACGATCGGCGCTGCCCTCATCGCTGTTGGCGGCTACGGCCGCCGTGAGCTAGCGCCAGGCAGTGATATCGATCTGGTGTTACTCCATCCCGCCGCTGCGGTTGGCGCCCGGGTCAGTCAGGTAGCAGACGCGTTGTGGTACCCCATGTGGGATTCGGGGATCAAACTCGACCATTCGGTACGCACGCCGGCCGAAATGCGTAGGCTCGCTGCCACTGATTTGAAAGTCGTTCTCGGATTCCTTGACGCCAGAGCGATTTCCGGTGATTCGGCGCTAGCGAAATCGGTGCGCGAATCGATCCTCGGTGATTGGCGAGCACTCGCTCCTCGACGATTGACCGAGTTGCACGAGAATGTGACTGAGCGCGCTAGTCGGGCCGGTGAACTCGCCTATCTACTCGAACCGAACGTGAAAGATAGCCACGGGGGATTGCGCGACATCGTTGCGCTTCGCGCCGTGGCTGCATCGTGGGTCACTGACGCGCCCATTGCTGGTTTGGCTCAGTCCCGTGACGTTCTCCTCGATGCTCGAGACGCACTGCATCTGTCAACGGGACGTTCGACCGACATCGTTGTTGCCCAAGATCGTCCAGATATTGCGCGGCGGCTTGGCTTTCACGGTGATGATGCGTCCGATCAGTTGCTGCGCTCGCTGTCCACCGCTGGGCGAGCGATCGCATATGCATCGGACGTCACCTGGCATCGCGTAGAGCGACTACAACGGCGCAGTACCCATCGACTGTTGAGCCGTAGGCGACGGATAGACGCGCAGAAGAATGATCGCGTTCCTTTGGCCGATGGGGTTGTCGTGCACGATGGCGAAGTTGTGCTGGCGGCCGAGGTTCGGCCGGAGAACGATCCCGTTTTGATCTTGCGCCTGGCCGCCGCCGCAGCCCAGGCTGGTTTGCGAATCGCGCCCCACGCCGTTGAGCGGTTGGCGCTGACGAGTGCGCCGATGCCTGTGCCGTGGCCGGTTGAAGCTCGCGATTCGCTAGTGTCCCTTTTGGGTGCTGGATCGTCCGCGGTGCCCGTTTGGGAGGCGCTCGATCAGCAGGATTTGTGGAGCCGGCTGATTCCGCAATGGTCGGTTGTGCGCAGTGCGCCCCAATACAATCCGGTGCACCTTTATACCGTTGACCGACATCTCGTTGAGACGGCGGTTCAGTCGGTGCCCTACTCCCGGCACGTGGACCGACCGGATCTGTTGCTTATGGGTGCCCTGCTTCACGACATCGGAAAGGCCCGTCCCGGGAATCACACCACGGTGGGCGTGCGTCTCGTCGAAAAGATCGCACCCGAATGTGGGTTCAACCAAGCCGATTCGCAGGTCCTGTGTGGGATGGTTGAGCATCACCTGTTGTTGCCGGAATCGGCTACTCGTCGCGATCTAGACGATCCGTCGACGGTTCAGACGGTTGCCGATGCGGTTGGCGACGAGCGAATGCTCGACCTGCTCTATGCGCTCGCTCAGGCTGACGCTGCTGCGACTGGGCCGGCAGCATGGAGTGATTGGAAACAGTCACTGGTTGACGACCTCGTCTCTCGCACCCGAACAGAATTACGACGCCGCGCCGGCACTGTGTCCGGTGGTTCAACAACGCCGGGCTCGAACGATCGCCTGGAGCAGATCGCAGACGATCTCGAGTCCGACCGTGTGGTCGTTCATGTAGACCATGACGAGCACTTTTCCGTAATAACTGTCGTTGCGCCAGATCGAGTCGGACTGTTGTCTACGGTCGCCGGAGTGTTAGCCGTGCATCGCTGTGCAGTGCGTGCGGCTCAAGTCGAGACCGTCCGGTCGTTAGGCGGTCAACTACGAGCCGTTCAGGTGTGGACCGTTCTGCCCGTGTTTGGTGAGCCGCCGCCGGTGAGCCGACTTCGCGAGGATATCTCCAGAGCGGCATCAGGAACTTTCGATGTAGGAGAGCGATTAGCCATCCGGGAGCGCAGCCATCGCGTTCCGTTGGGCATCGCGCAGCCTCGGGTGGAGATCATTTCAGGAGCGAGCGCGAGGGCGACCGTCTTGGAGGTGCGCGCCCACGATGCTCCCGGGCTTCTACACCGGATCACCGGGGCGATTGCCCACGTGGGGGCCAGTATTACCGCGGCCCGGGTTGCCACCTTCGGGTCTGAGGTTGTGGACGTCTTCTACGTCGTGGACGCATCGGGGGAGCCATTGGCCCACTTCGCCGGTGATGCGGTAGTCGCCGCGGTGTCAGATGCTTTGGTTGATGACGGTCGCCCGAAGTGATCGAGAAACGTGTGGTGTCGGTCCACGGCGATGGGGTCGGCGGGCACGGCCCAGGCAAGTTAGGCTGTACGAGCGTCTACTGACGCAGCTCCGCCCCGCGGCGGGATCGAGAACCGTACTGGTAAGGATGATCCTTGTTCACCTCGCTGTCTGATCGGCTAGCAGCCACGTTCAAGAACCTTCGTGGCAAAGGACGGCTGTCTGAGGCCGACGTCGATGCAACCGTGCGAGACATCCGAACGGCGCTGCTCGATGCTGACGTAGCCCTGCCCGTTGTGCGCGAGTTCACCGACCGGGTTCGTGAACGCGCGTTAGCCGATGACGTCAATCAAGCACTCAATCCCGCGCAGCAGATCGTCAAGATCGTCCACGAGGAACTGATCGGGATCCTTGGCGGTGCGACCCGGCGCCTTCAGTACGCGAAAACTCCGCCGACGGTTATTTTGCTGGCAGGTCTTCAGGGTGCTGGTAAGACGACACTTGCCGGAAAGTTGGCGCTACACCTGCGCGAGGCTGGTCATGCGCCGCTACTCGTCGCAGCCGATCTTCAGCGTCCAAATGCCGTTGATCAGTTGAGTGTTGTTGCGCAGCGCGCCGGTGTTGCGATCCATGCGCCGGAGCCTGGCAATGGGGTAGGCGACCCGATTGCCGTTGCCCGCAGCGGAATCGAGCTAGCGACATCTAAGTTGTACGACATCGTCATTGTCGATACGGCCGGACGTTTGGCGATCGACGAAGAACTCATGGGTCAATTGCGACAGGTCCGTGACGCAATTCAGCCCGACGAAACACTGCTCGTTGTTGACGCAATGATCGGCCAGGATTCTGTGCGCACGGCCGTCGCCTTCGATGAGGCGATCGGCATCGACGCGGTTGTCCTTTCCAAACTCGACGGTGATGCCCGCGGTGGCGCCGCCTTGTCCATCGTCACGGTTACGGGTAAGCCGATCGTCTTCGCGTCCGTGGGTGAGAAGCTCACCGACCTTGAGACCTTCCACCCGGATCGAATGGCTTCACGCATTCTTGATATGGGTGACGTCCTCACGCTGATCGAGCAGGCCGAGCGGGCCTTCGATGTCGAACAGCAAGCCCGCATGGCGTCGAAGGTTGCCTCTGGCGACGACTTCACTCTCGAGGATTTTCTTGAGCAGATGATGGGCCTCAAAAAGATGGGTTCGCTCACCAAGATCCTCGGGATGCTCCCGGGAATGGGTGATATGAAAGCCCAACTCGAAGATTTCGACGAAAGGGAACTCGATCGGGTCGCGGCCATCATTCGTTCGATGACACCGGCTGAGCGAGCCGATCACAAGATTCTCAATGGATCGCGCCGCGCTCGTATCGCTCGCGGATCGGGTGTGGAAGTTTCTGCGGTTAACCAACTGGTGGAACGCTTCGTCGAAGCGCAAAAGGTTATGAAGCAGATGCGAGCTGGGGGAGGAATGCCAGGGATGCCGGGCATGCCCGGGTTTGGCGGTGCTGGTAAGCGTGCCAAGGCCAAGCAAAAAGCCCAGGTCCAGAAGGGTAAGGGCGCCAAGCGAAGTGGCAATCCGGCGAAGCGATCAGGTGCAGACACCAGAGCTGGCAGTGGGCTGGTTGTTCCTGCTGATAGTGGGTTTGGCAGTTTTGATCCCGCTGAACTTGCCGCGCAACTTGGGGACCTTCCGCCCGAGTTCAAGGGTCTTCTCGACGGGAAATAGCGGCAACAGCCCCTAAAACCGACCGCGATTTAGTGCAACGGCCCGTCATCTGGCACGATAGGCGGGTTATCTCGTCATCGTGGGCGGCCCTCTAACCGGTCCGCAATGAATGAGGTCATCGGAAGCATGGTCGTCGCACCCCACGCGAACGATATGCATCCACCCACTTATCTCGAGGAGAAGTCCACCCCGTGGCTGTCAAGATCAAGCTCAAGCGCATGGGCAAGATGCGCAACCCGCAGTACCGCATTGTCATCGCCGACGCACGCACCAAGCGTGACGGCCGTGCCATTGAAGAGATCGGCATCTACCAGCCCAAGGAGGAGCCGAGCCTGATTCGCGTCGATTCCGAGCGCGCGCAGTACTGGCTCAGCGTTGGCGCACAGCCGACCGAGGCAGTTACTGCGATTCTCAAGGTCACGGGTGACTGGCAGAAGTTCAAGGGTCTGCCCGGCCAGGAGGGCACGCTTCGCGTTGCCCCGGCTAAGGTCGACAAGAAGACGGTGTTCGAAGCTGCCGCACTTGAGGCTGCCAACGAACCCGTCAAGGAAGCGACGACACCGAAGAAGAAGGCCGCTGCTGAGCCCAAGGCCGAAGAGGTTGTAGCCGAGGTTGCTGCCGACGAGGCCGCTCCCGCCGAGGTTGTAGCCGACGAAGCTGTAGCCGACGAAGCTGCAGCGCAGGAAGTGGCTGCTGAGGTTGTCGCCGACGAGGCTGCCGCCGAAGATGTCGTTGCCGAGGCTCCTGAGGCTGCCCAAGCCGTTGCCGATGAGGCAGTTGCCGAATCCGCAGAAGAGTCGACTGAGGCCTGACGTGCTAGAAGACGCACTCGAACACCTTGTCAAGGGGATCGTTGATCACCCTGAGGATGTTGAAGTACGCCAGCGCACGGGTCGTCGTGGCCCGAGCCTTGAGGTCCGAGTAAACCCAGAAGACATGGGTCGCATTATTGGTAAGAGTGGTCGTACCGCTACTTCCCTGCGCACCGTTGTCGGGGCTCTGGCCGATGGCAAGGGTGTACGCATCGACTTCCTCGACGTCGGCGAACGCTAACTGTTAAGCGCCGGGCGCACCATGCAGGTCGTCATCGGTCGGATCGGTCGTCCCCACGGGATCCGTGGGGAAGTGACCGTTGAGGTTCGCACCGATTCACCAGACGATCGGTATGCGCCCGGCGCTGTTTTATTGACTGAACCGGCGTCGATGGGACCTTTGACGGTTGCCTCGGTTCGCTGGCATCAAGGTCGGATGCTTCTGGCACTCGAGGGCGTTGTTGACCGTAATGCCGCTGAAGCGTTGCGGGACGTGATGTTGTCAGCGCAGGTGGAGGACACAGATACCCCTGAGGATCCTGACGAGTTCTACGACCACCAACTTCGCGGCTTACGCGCTGAATTAGGTGATGGTTCATCGCTCGGCGAGGTCGTAGACGTGATTCATCTGCCCTCGCAGGATTTACTGTCGATAATCCGCCCTGACAGCCGCGAGTTGCTCGTCCCCTTCGTTACCGAATTCGTTCCGACGATTGACGTCTTCGGTGGACGTGTTGTTGTCAGTCCGCCACCGGGACTGCTTGAACTCGACGAACCGGAGTCTGTGCCCAGTGTCGATCCCAGTGCCGATTCGGTTGCCGAGTCGACGGTCGAGCCGGATTCTGGTCCCTAATTCATGCGCATCGACGTCGTCACAATCTTCCCTGACTATCTAGGACCACTTGACGTATCGCTGGTGGGTAAAGCCATCGCCGCAGGAACCTTGGATGTACGCATCCACGACCTGCGCGAGTTCACCCATGACCGTCATCGCACCGTGGACGACACGCCCTATGGGGGCGGGCCCGGCATGGTGATGAAACCAGAGCCGTGGGGTGAAGCTCTTGATTTCATCCTCGACCAAGCGCCGGGACAGCCGAGGCTCGTCGTGCCAACCCCAAGTGGTCGAACCTTTAATCAGACCGTGGCCCAGGAATTTGCCGATGATGAGTGGCTCATCTTCGCCTGTGGCCGGTACGAGGGAATTGACTCGAGGGTGGCCGAACATTTTGCCCAACGCACTCGAATCGATGAGGTCAGCGTTGGCGATTATGTGCTCGCTGGTGGTGAAGTTGCTGCGCTGGTCATGATCGAGGCTGCGGCCCGTTTGTTACCGGGCGTGCTTGGTAACCCTCAAAGCGTCATGGACGATTCGTTTGCCCCTGGTGCGATGGAAGGGCTGCTCGAAGGGCCGATCTACACCAAGCCACCCCGCTGGCGCGAACTAGAGGTACCCGAGATCCTGCTGTCTGGCGATCATGGCCGGATTGCCGCATGGCGTCGCGCACAGGCGCTGCAGCGAACTGCTCAATTCCGACCTGATCTCCAGCAGGATCAATCCCAGTAGCGAGCGGGGCGGCCTTAGTTGAGCGGGCAGCCGCGGCTCGATTTCATGCTCCCGTGCGCCCTATGGCACACTTGGGGGGTTCGAGCGACGGATCCTGCCACAGGGGGGTCATCGCAGTCCGGCTGTGGCTGGCGAATATCGCATGATGTCCGTTCCATCCGAATCCATGTACGTGGGTGACCTGTGGCCCTCACCAGGAGTACACAATGAATACGCTCGATCTCGTCGATGCAGCGTCGCTCAAGAGCGATATCCCTGACTTCCGCCCGGGTGACACCCTCAAGGTTCACGTGAAGGTCGTTGAAGGTAACCGTTCGCGTATCCAGCTCTTCCAGGGCGTGGTTATTCGTCGTCAGGGTGGTGGAGTTCGCGAGACCTTCACTGTGCGCAAGGTGAGCTTCGGCGTTGGTGTTGAGCGTACGTTCCCCGTTCACACTCCGATCGTCGAAAAAATCGAGCTTGTGACCCGCGGTGATGTTCGTCGCGCCAAGCTGTACTACCTTCGCGACCTCCGCGGCAAGAAGGCCAAGATCCGCGAGAAGCGCGACAACGTCGCCAAGTAGTCAATCTCGGGTGGCCCTGCGTGGTCTCCGGTTCCAGATGAACCCATTTTTGGGGGTTAGGAATCGCGATTTAGGGGTCTGCATTTTCTGCCCAACTAATCGTTGAGCAGTTAACCTCGTAAGATCATGACGATTCCTCTGGGGGCGCAGCACATGTCTTCAACCGCGCCGGCAGGTGCGTCTGGCAGTCATACTCGCCCGTCGACGCAACGTCCTGATCGGGAGCGATCCCTGTTCCTAGAGTTTCTGGTGCTGATTGGGATCGCGTTCTTCCTAGCGTTTTTAGTCAAGACGTTCTTGGTGCAGGCGTTCTTTATCCCTTCGGGGTCGATGGAGAACACCCTTGCTGTTGGTGACCGAGTCTTAGTTAACAAGGTCGCGTATCACACCCGGCCTATCGAGCGCGGAGACATCGTGGTCTTCGACGGCCTTGACTCGTTCGCCCCCGAATTCACGATCCCGGCACCGGGCAATCCGATTCAGCAGGTGATGTCGTGGTTCGGTCAATTGGTGGGCTTCGCGGCCCCTAATGAGCGAGACTTCGTCAAGCGCGTCGTAGGTGTTGGCGGCGATCACGTCGTGTGCTGCGACGTCCAAGGTCGCGTGTCTGTCAATGGCGTGTACTTGGACGAGACGTCGTACCTCTTTCCGGGCAACTCGCCGAGTGACGTGCCTTTTGATATCACCGTTCCGGATGGGAAACTATTTGTGCTAGGTGACCATCGCGCCGCGAGTAGTGACTCACGTGCGCACCTCGGGGATCCTGGCGGCGGATTCGTCCCGGTTGATCGAGTGATTGGTCGTGCTTTTGTGATCTTGTGGCCCCTGCAACACGCTCAGGTCTTACCGATCCCGGAGACATATAACCAGCCCGGGTTAGCGCGGTCTGGAAAGTGACCGACGCTAACCCACAGGATCGCGTTGCAGATCGGCGTAAAGAACACTCCGACCCATCTCTCGGACGAGAGTTATTCATCATTGTTGTTGTCGCGTTGCTGCTCTCGTTCTTTGTTCGCACGTTCATAGCACAAGCATTCTTCGTTCCTTCGGGATCGATGGAGAACACTCTTCAGATTCAGGACCGAATTCTCGTCTCGAAATTGAGCAATCACTTTGGTGGAGTTCAGCGAGGTGAGATCGTCGTATTCAGCGATCCTTCGCACTGGCTGCCTGATCCTGAGCCGCCGGCGGGCATTGCTGGAGTCCTACGTAACGCACTCATGTGGGTGGGCCTGCTGCCGTCAGATACCGGTAAGGATTTGGTTAAGCGCGTGATCGGTATTGGCGGTGACAACGTCAAGTGCTGCAGCCCTGAAGGGCGCATTGTCTTGAACGGGGTGACATTGGTCGAACCGTATCTCAAGCCACCGGGTTCAACCGATCAGGTTCAGTTCAACATCACCGTGCCTCAGGATCGCGTCTTTGTGATGGGTGACAACCGGGGGGACTCCTCTGATTCGCGATACCACCTCGATGAGAACAGCGGCACCGTTCCGCTGAGCAATGTCGTGGGCCGAGTTGCGTATGTCATCTGGCCGGTGTCGAGCTGGAGTGGTGAGCCGATCCCTGATCTGTTCAGCAACCCCGCCATCAGTAATCAGCCGGCACCTTCCTCATCTGCGTCTGCACCGGCCGGTGAAGCAGCTCCGGCCTCGTCGTCACCGTAGGGTCGATCTCGATGGACGAGGTTGACCGCATTCAACGAACCTGTTCGCGAATTCTGGCTATTTCGCAGGCCGGTCGGGTGTTGCTACTGAGGGGTCACGATCCAGCTCGTCCACAGTTTGCGATCTGGCATGCGCCGGGTGGTGGAGTTGAGCCCGGTGAAAATGCCGAGCAGGCAGCGATCCGCGAGTTCTTTGAGGAGATCGGTATGACGATCTCTCTCGGCGCCCACGTGTGGAATCGGACGAGTCGATTTTCTTATGACGGGATCCCTTTTGAACAGTACGAGCGGTACTTCGTCGCTCACGTCGAGGCGGAGTTCGAGCCGTCCTTTGTAAATATGGGTGACGACGAACGTTCCTGGGTTACCGGTCATGGGTGGTTTGATGTCGCGGCCCTTGTTGATATCCAAACCCGGGACTTACTCGCACCACCAGACTTACCCCAGCGCTTGGCTGAACTTCTCCGTGATGGGGTTCCGGCCGAACCCGTCGAAGTGGGCGGTGAAGTGCTCCCGTGAATGCGGCGCCGACACTTCGGTTTGAGCGCGAACTCTTACGTCGGACGGGTGTTCGCTGGCTTGCGTGCGTCGACGAGGTCGGGCGCGGTGCTTTGGGCGGGCCGGTAACGGTCGGCGTCGTGCTCGTTGACCTCCAGACGCGGTCCGCGCCGACGGGAGTGCGTGATTCGAAGTTACTCTCGGCGGCCGCACGCCAACGTCTCGTCCCCAAGTTGCACGTGTGGGCTCCAGCGTGGGCGGTGGGGCATGCGTCAGCAGCGGAAATCGATGCTATTGGTCTCATGCGCGCAATGCGATGTGCCGCTGAGCGGGCCTTTACTCAGCTTCCAGAATGGCCGGGCCATGTTCTGCTGGACGGCAGTTATGACTGGGTATCTCGCCCAGAGCCGGCGCTGTTCCATGAAGATGGAACTGTGGCATCACCTGACGTGCTTGACGAGGTAACACCTGTGACAACTCGAGTTAAGGCCGATATGGCGTGCTCAGGTGTGGCCGCCGCTTCGGTGTTAGCTAAGACAACACGGGACACAATGATGGTCAACCTTTCGGCAACGTATCCGCAGTACGGCTGGGCCGAAAACAAGGGCTACAGCGCTCCGGAGCACCTTGATGCGCTGCGTCGTTTCGGTCCGTGCGACGAACACCGTAAGAGTTGGGCCATCCCAGAACTGTCCACACAGGGCGCGTAGTCGCGGGTCGTGCACACGCGGCACACGTGTGGAGTGCTGCGCCGTTGACGGTGGATCAGGCTCTGCTTGTGCAACGAACTACACCCTCGCAAAGTCCTGGCTCCTCTTCTCGCGCCGCTTCCGCCGCCGCGGGGCAGCATCAACATCGCAAGGATGTTCTCGGACGATTTGGAGAGTCCCTCGCTGTTCAACATCTTCGTGACGACGGTTTGACGATTCTGGATCGCAATTGGCGCTGCGCAATAGGCGAGATCGACATCGTCGCCCGCGAAAGAAACACTCTCGTCATTTGTGAAGTCAAGACCCGAAGTTCACTGCGCTACGGGTCACCGTTCGATGCCATAACGCAAGACAAGTTGCATCGACTAGAACGACTGGCCGCGGCATGGATTCGAGACCGCGGAGTTCGGCCGTCATCGGTCCGCATTGACGCGTTATGCGTTTTGCGTCCGTTCACCGGAGCAACAGTTGTGGAGCATATTCGTGATCTTCACTAGCGGAGTCGACGGTGATTTGGCATGACGGGCATTGCGCGCACCAGAGGGGTAGTTCTGCTTGGCGTTGAAGGCTGCGTTGTGGATGTCGAGGCCCACGTGTCGATCGGAGTGTCCGGATTCTCCGTCGTTGGTCTTGCCGACAAACTGGTTGGCGAGGCACGTGATCGTTGTCGCTCGGCATTCTTGACGAGCGGACTTGACTGGCCGGGTCCAAAAAATACGGTGGGCTTGTCTCCGGCTGAACTACCGAAGAAGGGCCCGACCCTCGACGCAGCAATCGCGGCCGCACTCTTAGCTGCAAGTGGACAGATCCCGCGCGACATCGTGGCGCAGTGGGTGATCGTCGGAGAGTTGAGCTTGGACGGGCGGCTGCGTCCCGTGCGTGGAGCCCTCGTTACTGCGATCGCGGCCCACCGGGCAGGGGCTCGCCGACTGATTGTTCCGCACGCAAACGCTGCCGAAGCAGGCTTGGTTACCGATCTCGATGTTGTCGGTGTACGCACACTCGCCGGGCTCGTTGCCCTAGCCCGTGGTGAGGATCCACCCGATGCGGAACTCAACGATGAACCCATCAGCGACGCCGTCGAAAACACCCCTGAGCATCACAGTCCGCCGGTGCCGGATCTCGCGGACGTTCGGGGGCAGTTCGAGGCGCGTGCCGCGTTGGAGCTGGCCGCTGCTGGTGGACACCACTTAGCGATGGTGGGGGAGCCTGGGATTGGCAAGACCCTCTTGGCCGCGCGGCTTCCTGGCCTGCTGCCCGCCCTCGATGAGCACAGTTCCTTGGAAGTCACGTCGATTCATTCAGTGGCAGGTCGGTCGCTGCGCAAGGGTGAGTTAGTCACCACACCACCGTTCGAGTCGCCTCATCACACCGCAACTTATGCGGCACTCGTCGGCGGTGGTTCGTCAACCCCGCGAATCGGCATGGTGTCACTGGCGCATCGCGGAGTCCTGTTCCTCGATGAAGCGCCAGAGTTCCGACCGGCAACCTTGGAAGCACTGCGTCAGCCACTGGAATCGGGGGTCATCGTTATTAACCGGTCGGGATTCCATGTGCAACTGCCGGCGCGATTCCAACTAGTACTTGCGATGAATCCCTGCCCGTGTGGCTATGCTGCATCGTCATCATCGGGCAATACCGCACGCTGCACATGTAGTTCGCAGCAACGTCGCTCGTACCTGGCCAGAGTTAGCGGCCCGCTCATGGATCGGATCGATCTGCGGGTCATGCTCAGCCGTCCGACCTTGGCCGATCTCGCCTTCGGTGAAGCCAACGCCGAACCCACTGCCGTCGTGGCTGCTCGGGTTCTGCAAGCGCGTGATCGTGCGCGAGATCGATTCCGAGGTTCACCCTGGTCGATGAACAATGATGTTCCCGGCCCCGAGCTTCATCGACACTATCGATTGTCAATAGCTGCCGCTGAGCCGCTCAACTCAGCCCTGATGCGTGGACACATCTCGCCGCGCGGTGCTGATCGGGTTGCCAAGGTGGCGTGGACGGTCGCTGATCTTGCCGGTCATGCGTCACCGGAACCGTCGGATGTTCTCGCAGCCCTTGCACATCGCGCTGGCGACACATCGTGGGTCGCCTGACATGTCAGATATCGATGTGATGTCTGCAGCGAGGGTGCTCGAGTGGATGCGTGGCGCTGACGAACGAACCCGACGTGCGCTTTTGACCTCGGTTGCCGAGCCTGGTGATCTCAGAATTGCCCAGTTGGTGGCTGATCACGGTGTACTGGAAACGATTGAGCGCATTGCGTTACCGGACGTGATGCCCGAGCTCCATGCTCGATTGGGTGCGCGACTGACACGCTCTGATCCGGTCTCAGATCTCGAGAAGGTGCGACGGCTTGGTGGACGTCTGGTGATTCCCGGTGATCTCGAGTGGCCGACCCAACTCGACGATCTAGGTATCGCAACGCCGTGGGCGCTGTGGATTCGGGGATCGCAAAATCTGCGGATAGCCATGTTGAGATCTGTTGCGGTTGTGGGTGCGCGAGCGTGTACGACCTATGGGGCACGAATCGCCAGCGACATGGCATCGGATCTTGGGTCGGCCGGCTGGGCAGTTGTGTCAGGCGGGGCTTTCGGGATCGACGCTGCCGCCCATCGCGGTGCTCTCGCCGTCAACGGGATAACCGCAGCAGTGTTGGCCTGCGGGGTAGATGTCTCCTATCCGCCGCGAAACGAGTCGATGTTTGAGTCGATAGGTCGCGATGGATTCCTGATCTCGGAGGTTGCTCCCGGCGCCGTGCCACATCGAGCACGTTTTCTAGTTCGAAATCGAGTGATCGCTGCGCTCACGCGCGGAACCGTTGTCATCGAAGCTGCTGTTCGGTCTGGTTCTCTAGCCACAGCCCGTGCCGCTCTTGACCTCGATCGGCCGGTCCTCGGAACGCCGGGGCCAATTACGTCACCGTTATCAAGTGGAGTCCACCAGATTTTGCGTAATGGCGCCCATCTGGTGACGAGTGCTGCTGAAGTGATTGAAGCTGTTGGCGAATTGGGACAG
This sequence comes from uncultured bacterium, assembly GCA_903826575.1. Lineage (GTDB taxonomy): Bacteria > Actinomycetota > Actinomycetes > S36-B12 > CAIYMF01 > Longivirga. Next base: position 19,820 of record CAIKEU010000079.1, on the reverse strand, counting down.
GACCTCGCACCAATTCCGGAAGGTGCACGGACTCACCTCGACCGAATCGATTCGGTTGCCCGCGCGGTGTTAGACGCGTTTCCGAGCCAAGGGGTGACGAGTGCAAGTGACGTTGCGCGAGAAGCGGGCGTCACGGCCAACGAGGTTCTCGTGGCTTTAACTCGACTCGAACTTGAGGGCCTCGTCGAACGACGCTCCGGGGGATGGTCGATCGTTCGTCGAGCGGTTCTTGGCGGCGCGTCGTATTGACTCAAGTCGTCAGTGCGCACAACGTAGGGATGTGAGCAAGCCGTCCATCGAGTTATCGGCAGATATGTACCAAGCGCTAGACGCGTTTACAGCGCATTTGTTGAGCGAACTTGGTCGAAGCGAGCACACAGTTCGTGCTTATCGTGGCGACGTTGCCAGTTTGCTGGGCTTCTGCTGTGACGCAGGTGCCGTCGGTTTAGCTGATCTGGACTTGACCGATCTGCGTGGCTGGCTCGCCGCGCAGGATGATGTGGGGAACTCGCGCACGACAATTGCTCGTCGTGCGGCGAGTGCTCGAGTCTTTACCGCGTGGGCTTTTCGGCGTGGGTTGATCGCGACGGATCCGGGTGATCGTTTGGCTACACCAACCTCGCGTCGTGCTCTACCCAGTGTGCTCAAGCAGGACGAGGCGATAGACCTCATGTCGGTTGCATTGGTCGCCGCCGACGATAGCGATCCGGTGCATATCCGTGATCGATGCATTCTGGAACTTCTCTACGCCTCAGGGATGCGGGTGGGGGAGCTGGTCGGGCTCGATATTGACGATATCGACGACGGCCGTCGCACCCTGCGTGTTCTCGGCAAGGGTGGTAAGGAACGCGTCGTCCCATACGGAATTCCGGCCCAGCACGCCCTCGATACCTATCTCGACCAGGGTCGCCCGACGCTCGTCACCGGTGAGTCTGGTGCCGCGCTGATTTTGGGGGCACGGGGTAAGAGAATTGACCCCCGGACAGTGCGGGCCGTGGTTCACAGCATGCTCACGCACGTGCCAGGTGCGCCCGACATGGGTCCTCACGGACTTCGCCACTCGGCGGCGACTCACCTATTGGAGGGAGGCGCGGACCTACGGACCGTCCAAGAAATACTTGGGCACGCTACGCTCGCAACTACGCAGATTTATACCCATGTCAGTGTCGAACGGTTAAGGTCAACGTATGAGCAGGCGCATCCGCGAGCATGAGTCCGCGGACTCAGACACGCAGGACTCCGACGTCGAAGTTGACGTTGATGGGCTCGACGTGGATGAGGACGAAGAGACCGACGACGTCGAGACGGACGAGGCCGTCGGTCAGGCCCTCGTGAGCATCGACGATCTGGACGCGATCGACCTCACGCCGACGGAGGATGAGAAGGCTCAGGCCAAGGCGGACGGTGATGCTGCGCTGCGCGAGTTGTGGGAAGGCTTCAAAGCAACCGGCGATCAGCACTTACGTGAGCGTCTAATCCTCCATTACTCACCGTTGGTCAAATACGTTGCAGGTCGCGTTGGTGTCGGATTACCGCCCAACGTCGAACAGGGAGACCTTGTCTCGTACGGAATCTTCGGCCTGATTGATGCGATCGAGAAATTCGATCTCGATCGTGCCATCAAGTTTGAGACATACGCGATCAACCGTATTCGTGGTGCAATCATCGACGAACTGCGTTCCATCGACTGGATTCCTCGGTCTGTGCGCTCCAAGGCGCGCGACGTTGAGCGTGCCTATCAGGCCCTCGAGGCCAAATTGCAGCGCACGCCGACGGAGCCTGAAGTTGCAGAGCAGATGGGTGTGTCGCTCGAAGACCTGCATGCGATTTTCAATCAGGTTTCCTTCGTTAACGTCGTTGCCCTCGATGAGTTGATGAACTCGGGTGCTGACCGAGGTGACAAGGGCACTCTGGGCGACACCTTGGAAGATAAAAATGCTCCCGACCCGATGGGTGCGTTCGAGAGTGAGGAAACCAAGGTCATCCTCGCTCAGGCGATCCAAGGACTGCCCGAGCGGGAGAAGATCGTCGTGACCCTCTACTACTACGAGGGTCTTACGTTGGCTGAGATCGGCCAAGTTCTCGGTGTAACCGAATCCCGCATCTGTCAGATGCACACCAAGGCGGTCCTTCAACTGAGGGCCCGCTTGGCTGCCGCGGACTATTAGCCGTCGCGTGATTGGCCGGCTTTGTCGGCGCATTGTCCTGAACTGGAATCAATCGGGGTCGACCGAGATGGATCAGCAGCATTGGGTCGAGGTAGTCGACTCCACGACGCAGACCCCAATGTAGGCACCAAGTAGGCCCGCCACAGTGGGACTGGCCAGCGTCGATATAGCCGATCGGTTCGCCGGCCCGGACAAACTGCCCCACGACCACCGCGCTTCGAACTGGTTCGTATGTCGTGCGCAGGCCATTGGCATGCGAAATTACGACGACTCCTCGTCCCACGATGGAGCCCGACCAGATGATTCGCCCTGCACCGGCGGCCCGGATCTGCTCGCCCTTGACGGCGCGCAAGTCGACTCCTCGATGGCCAGGTAGCCAATTGGGAACTGGGCGATCGAATGCCCGCACTATGAGCGTTGGCGGGCCGACGGGCGCGACCCACGCTGCTGTCGCTGATTGCGTCAAAGTTGTAGACATGAGCACGGCGACTAAGGCCAACGGCACGATGAGCATGCCGACAACCTGTCATTTCAGCCCGTTACGGTCGTGCGACGCCCAGGAACATGTGGATGACTCGCCGAGCGCGTTAGGACCGATTTCTGCTCAGCACTGCAAACCCGTAGACTGAGCCTGCAGCCCTAGGGCTGACATCGCACGCCCGCATTCCATCGCACGTAGGTGGCGGCCGACTTCGGTCCGAGTTCACTCGGTCAGTCTCTCCGGCGGGAGTCAGGCATCGAGCCAACCGGTTCGATGAACAACCGAGTGGGCGCTGCCGCGTCGGCTGAGCTTCGGCTTGCCGCGCCTCGGCGCCAGATGAAGGAGCGATAGGCCATGGCCGTCGTAACAATGAAGCAGCTGCTGGAAAGCGGCGTGCACTTCGGGCATCAGACCCGCCGTTGGAACCCGAAGATGAAGCGATTCATCTTCAACGAGCGCAACGGCATCTACATCATCGATCTTCAGCAGTCGCTGACGTACATCGATCGTGCCTACGAATTCGTTAAGGAAACTGTTGCCCACGGCGGTTCGGTGATGTTCATCGGTACCAAGAAGCAGGCACAGGAGCCCATCGCCGAGCAGGCAACCCGCGTTGGCATGCCTTATGTAAACGAGCGTTGGCTCGGTGGAATGCTCACGAACTTCCAGACCGTTCACAAGCGGTTGCAGCGCATGAAGGAACTCGAACTCATCGACTACGACGATGTTGCTGGCTCAGGTCTGACGAAGAAGGAACTCCTCGTTCTCAAGCGTGAGAAGGACAAGTTAGTTAAGACCCTTGGTGGTATTCGCGACATGTCCAAGCAGCCGAGTGCTGTGTGGATTGTCGACACCAAGAAGGAGCACATCGCGATCGCCGAAGCCAAAAAGCTTCGCATCCCGGTGATCGCGATCCTCGACACCAACTGTGATCCAGACGAAGTTGATTTCCCGATCCCGGGCAATGACGACGCGATCCGCGCAGTGGCTCTCCTCACCCGCGTGATCGCAGATGCAGTGGCCGACGGTCTGATGACGCGTGCAAGCCGCGCGAGCGGAATCACCGCCGATGAGGGCCAGGTGGCTGTTGATGAGCCGCTAGCTGAGTGGGAGACCGCTCTGCTCACCGGATCTGATACTGCCGCAGAGGCTGCGCCGGAAGTTGCGGCCGAGGCCGTTGAGGTACCCGAGGCTGCCGAAGCAGTGGAAGCTGCAGAGTCAGTCGAAGCTCCAGCAGCGGAGTAATGTGCGTTCGCTGCTTGAACCGCGGTTTACCGCACCCGTCAGTTGACTCTCGGGCCACCTGATACGACGTCAGATTCGCGGCCTGGGTCCTTAGTGGAACCCGGGCCGCGATGACGAGACGCACGATCTGTACGACTCAGCACGAAATGACCCCCATCCGTTGAAGATGTAAACCATGAGAGAGAGTCACGCCATGGCCGAGATCACCGCCGCCGACGTGAAGAAGCTCCGCGACCAAACTGGCGCGGGCATGATGGAGTGCAAGAAGGCACTCGTTGAGAATGATGGCGATTTCGACGCTGCCATCGAGGCCCTTCGTATTAGTGGTGCCGCCAAGGCCGCAAAGCGTGGCGCCGAGCGTGAAGCAACCAATGGACTGGTTGTAGCTGCCGATGGTGCACTCGTTGAGGTTCTGTGCGAGACCGACTTCGTCGCCAAGAACGCCGACTTCTTGACCCTTGCCAACCAGATCGTTACCGCTGCGGCTGCAGGCAAGGTCGATAGTCGCGATGCTCTGCTCGACACCACGCTTGAGAGTGGTCGTACTGTGAAGGAAGAGGTCGACGGCCTCTCAGCGGTTATCGGCGAAAAGCTTGAGCTTGGTCGCGTTGCACTGCTCGACGGCCCAGTAGCTGTCTACCTGCACAAGCGTGCTGCAGACCTACCGGCGCAGGTTGGCGTTCTCGTTGCCTACGAAGGCTCTGAAGACACCGCCCGCTCCGTCGCCATGCAGATTGCCGCGATGCGTCCGTCGTTCGTGACACGCGACGAGGTTCCGGCCGATGTCGTGGAGACCGAGCGTCGTGTTGCCGAGGCCACTGCCAAGGAAGAGGGCAAGCCAGAGGCGGCGCTGCCGAAGATCATCGAAGGCCGCGTCAACTCGTTCTTCAAGGACAATGTGCTCCTCGAGCAGTCCTCGGTCCTCGACTCCAAGAAGACGGTTGAGGCTGTTCTAGCCGAGGCCGGCACCAAGGTTTCGAAGTTCGCCCGTTTCGAGATCGGTTCCTAAGACCCCGCAGGCGAGTCTGTCTATCTGACAGACTCGCCTGCGGGCATTAGTGTCTTTGGATCGACAACCACGCACTACATCATCGGGAGGCTGCCGTGACCGGAACATCAACAGGAGCATCCGAGTCCGTGGTTCAGCCGTCCCTTGATGGAACGATTGACCTGTGGCCGGGTGTTCCCGAAGGCGGTTTCGGTCGGGTCCTTCTTAAACTCTCTGGTGAAGCATTCGCCGGGGGCGGTGGCCTGGGCGTAGATCCAGATATTGTCCAAGCTATTGCCCGACAAATCGCAGATGTGGTCGCACGTGGTACGGAAGTCGCAGTCGTCATTGGTGGCGGCAACTACTTCCGCGGGGCGCAACTCTCCGAACGCGGCATGGATCGCTCCCGTGCCGATTACATGGGCATGCTCGGCACGGTCATGAACTGCCTTGCGCTCCAAGATTTTTGTGAGAACGAGGGTGTCGAGACTAGGGTCCAAACGGCCATCGCCATGGGGCAGGTTGCAGAGCCCTACATTCCGCGTCGAGCGATTCGTCACCTCGAAAAGGGTCGCGTTGTGATTTTTGGCGCAGGTCTTGGTGCGCCGTTCTTCTCCACGGACACCACTGCCGCCCAGCGTGCCCTTGAAATTGGAGCCGAGGTGGTCTTGATGGCCAAGGGTGTCGACGGTGTTTACGACTCAGATCCTCGGGTGAACCCAAATGCGATGAAGTTCGACACCTTGACGCATGCAGAGGTCTTGAACCGTGGGCTCAAGGTTGCTGACGCGACTGCGATCAGCCTCTGCCAAGACAACGATCTGCCCATCATGGTGTTTAACCTGCTGGTCGAAGGCAATATCGCTCGCGCTGTTCGGGGTGAGAGAATCGGGACGTTAGTGGCCGCAAACGCAAGTTTGTAGGTCATATCTTCCGTATATGTCACGCACGACTGCACGAGACAACTTCACATGACGTGACGAAATGTTCGCACTGACACGATGACAGGAGATCACTGTGATTGACGAAACTCTGCTCGAGGCCGAGGAAAAGATGGACAAGGCGATCAGTGTCGCCAAGGACGATTTCGCTGGCATTCGAACCGGACGCGCCAACACTGCGATGTTCAACAAGATTGTCGCGGACTACTACGGCACGATGACACCCGTCACGCAGATGGCTGGTTTCGCGATTCCTGAGGCCCGCCTCGTCGTGATCACCCCGTACGACAAAGGTGCGATGAACACGATTGAGAAGGCCATTCGCGATTCTGATCTCGGCGTTAATCCCACGAACGATGGCAATGTCATTCGCATCAGCTTCCCCCAGTTGACCGAAGAACGACGTAAAGAGTTCATCAAGGTGGCGCGGGCAAAGGCAGAGGACGCGCGTATCTCGATGCGCAACATCCGCCGTCATGCCAAGGACGTTCTCGATAAGCTCGTAAAGGACGGCGATGTCGGTGAAGATGACGCCCGCCGTGCAGAAAAGACGCTGGACGATCTGACGTCCAAGCATGTCTCTGGGATCGACGAACTGCTCAAGCACAAGGAGGCCGAGCTGCTCGAGGTTTAACGACCTCGTGGCTCGACCACATGCTATGGCTGATGACAACGTCGTCGAGGCACCTGCCTCAACCGGCAGGGCCGGTCGCAACCTGTTTGCGGCGGTCGGAGTTGGGCTTTTTCTAGGGGTCGGGCTCGTCTTGATCCCGGCGTTATTCGCCCCGGCCGTTTTCAGTGTCATCGTTTCGGTTGCAATGGTCATCAGCGTTTTCGAACTCCGTGGTGCGGCCGCGCAGCGCAACATCAATCTGGTGGCGGTGCCCGCAGCGATAGGCGCCGCCGCTATGCCGCAGGCCGCCTATTGGTGGGGTGCTGTGCCGATGTTGGCGGTGTTTGCCGTCACGGTGTTGATCATCCTTGGTTACCGCCTCGTCGCTGGTGTTGAGGGCTATCTCGTCGACGTCTCGGTGTCGATTTTTGCGCTGGCCTACACCGGCCTGCTGGCAAGTTTCGTTAGTCTCATGCTCACCTCATCGCATGGCGCTCAGCGGGTAATTACCGTCATCGTTCTCACCGTCGCCAGTGATATCGGTGGGTATGCGGCAGGAGTGTTGGCGGGACGTCACCCAATGGCGCCGAATATCTCGCCGAAAAAGTCATGGGAAGGATTCGCCGGCTCAATCATTCTTCAGGGAATGGTTGGCGTTGGCTTGTTCGTATGGCTGTGGCATGCGCCTTGGTGGCAGGGCCTGATCACCGGGATCATCATGACGATCACCGCCACGGCTGGAGATTTCATCGAATCGGCCATTAAACGCGATCTCGGCGTTAAGGATATGAGCCACCTGCTCCCGGGACATGGTGGTCTTTTAGATCGGCTCGATTCAGTGTTGCCCAACGCGTTCACCGGTTGGCTACTTCTACGTACCTACCTAGGACCGTGATCAGCCATGGCTGAAGATCTGGAAATGCCCGTCACCTTAAAGCCCGGCGAATTGCTCTTTGACGCGCCAGTACGTCGGCGTAAGCCGCCGCGGCATCTTGCCGATCTGACCACGCTTGAGCGTCGCGAACTCGTTCAGGAAATGGGACTTCCAGCCTTTCGTGCCGATCAGGTTTCGCGGCAGTACTTCACCAGACTTGTCCGCGATTCGGGCGAGTGGACGGACGTTCCGGCAGCGCAACGCGAGCAGTTGGCCGAGGCGTTGACCCCGTCGATGATGTCACTCGTTCGTGAAGTCACCTGCGACAATGGAACAACCCGCAAGACTCTGTGGCGCCTACATGATGGGGTTCTGGTGGAGAGCGTGCTGATGCGCTACCCGGAGCGCGTCACGATGTGCGTGTCCAGCCAGGTGGGCTGCGGGATGAACTGTCCCTTCTGTGCCACTGGACAATCAGGCCTCACCCGTAATCTGAGCACCGCTGAGATTGTTGATCAGGTTGTTGCCGGCGCGGCTGAACTGAGCCGTGGCGATGTTCCGGGCGGGGTCGGCCGAGTCTCCAACGTTGTGTTCATGGGTATGGGTGAGCCGCTGGCTAATTACGATGCGGTGATGCGTGCGGTTCGTCGCCTGACCGAGCCAAGTCCGAGTGGTCTGGGTATGTCGGCCCGCGGAATTACCGTGTCTACGGTTGGTTTAGTTCCGCGCATTCGTCAGCTTGCGACCGAAGGTATTCCCGTCACCCTGGCTGTGTCTCTACATGCCCCCGATGACGAGCTGCGCGACACTCTCGTGCCGATCAATAATCGCTGGAACGTGTCAGAGGTACTTGATGCGGCTTGGGAGTACGCGCGGGCCACTAACCGTCGGGTGTCGATCGAATACGCGCTGATCAAGGACATTAACGATCAGGCGTGGCGCGCGGATCTATTGGCCAAGCGGTTGCGAGGCAAGCCTGTACACGTCAATCTCATTCCGCTCAACCCGACGCCTGGATCGAAATGGACTGCGTCACGTCCGGAAGATGAACGCGAGTTTGTAAGACGGCTTGAATCAGCTGGAATTGCTGTTACCGTTCGCGATACTCGCGGGCGCGAAATTGATGGTGCGTGTGGGCAATTGGCGGCTGCTGAGCAGTAGGCCGTCATCGTAAAGGAGTGACATGGGATCCGCAGGCGACTACACGGCCGCGTACGCTCGAAGTGTTCATGATCCGGTTGCATTCTGGGGTGAGGCGGCCCAACTCGTTGATTGGGTGGAACCCCCGACGACGGTTGTCGACGATTCGAATCCACCGTTCTATCGGTGGTTCAGCGATGGTCGCCTCAACACGTGCTTTAACGCAGTCGATCGGCATGTTGAAGCCGGCCATGGTGATCGCACAGCTCTGATCTATGACAGTGCTGTGGCCGAGGGGTCACGTTCGCTGACCTACCGGGAATTGCGCGACGAGGTTGCATTGTTTGCTGGCGTCCTGGCCTCGCTAGGAGTTAGCGCGGGTGACCGGGTCATCATCTACATGCCGATGGTGCCCGAGGCGCTTATTGCCATGCTGGCCACCGCGCGGCTAGGTGCGGTGCATTCGGTGGTCTTTGGTGGCTTCGCACCGAACGAACTCGCGATTCGTATTGATGACGCGACTCCGACTGTGGTTGTGTCTGCGTCATGTGGGATCGAAGGCGCGCGGGTCATTGAATACAAGCCCATGCTTGATAAGGCGCTTGAGCTTGCTGAACACAAGCCAACCGCGACGGTGATTCTCCAGCGCCCTCAAGTACATGCAGATATGGGTTTCATCGATCACGATTGGGTTGAGTCGATGAGCGCGGCCACGCCGCATGACTGCGTCGCAGTTGCTGCCACCGATCCACTCTACATCCTGTACACGTCAGGGACCACGGGTAAGCCGAAGGGAATCGTCCGCGACAACGGCGGTCATGCGGTTGCGTTGACGTGGAGCATGCCGAACATCTATGGCGTAAACGCTGGCGAAGTCTTCTGGGCCGCGAGCGATGTGGGCTGGGTCGTCGGCCATTCATACATCGTGTACGCACCGCTGCTCGCCGGTGCTACCACTGTGCTTTACGAAGGAAAGCCCGTCGGTACCCCCGATGCTGGCGCGTTTTGGCGTGTTGTTGCCGAGCACAAGGTCAATGCGCTCTTCACTGCGCCAACGGCATTTCGGGCCATCAAGAAAGAGGATCCCAATGCAGAACTCCTTGCTGGGCACGACATCTCATCGCTGAGGACACTCTTCTTAGCGGGGGAGCGCCTCGATCCAGAGACCTACCATTGGGCAAGCCAGCACCTGAACATTCCGATCGTCGACAATTGGTGGCAGACCGAAACTGGGTGGCCGATCGCGGCCAGCCCACGTGGCTTTGATGAGCTACCAATCAAACCGGGCTCACCGAGTTTGGCGATGCCTGGCTACATCGTTGACGTGCTTGACGAGACTGGCCAGCTTCTCGATGCATCCGTCGATGGCAACATTGCGATCAAGTTGCCGTTGCCGCCGGGCACGTTGCCGACGCTTTGGAATGACGACCAGCGCTACATCGATTCCTACCTTTCGGTGTTCCCGGGCTACTACGCCACCGGTGATGGTGGCAATGTCGATGCCGACGGTTACATCTACGTCATGGGTCGCACGGACGACGTCATTAACGTTGCGGGCCATCGACTTTCGACCGGATCGATGGAGGCTGTCGTGGCCACGCATCCCGCAGTCGCTGAGTGCGCAGTCATTGGCGTGCTGGATGCGCTCAAAGGTCAGGTGCCTCGTGCCTTCGTCGTGCTCAAGAGCGGGGTCGAGATTGATCCGTCAGTCCTTCAGGCCGAGGTGGTCGCCGCCATCCGCGATCAGATCGGTCCTGTTGCTGCGCTGAAATCGGTTGTGGTCGTGCCAGCTCTGCCGAAAACGCGCTCGGGCAAAATCTTGCGTCGGACCATGCGGGGGATCGCCGACGGACGACCCGAGGCACCGCCGAGCACGATCGACGACATCAGCGTTTTGGATCGCATCAGGCCGCTGCTCGAACAATCAGGCGAATAACTGTTTGTTTCGGTGGTCGACGTTTTCGTCGATCAGGTGGTGAGTGCGTTACTCACGGCTTCGACCGAATGTGCACGGTGTGCGGCTTGAGCCGCGATTGCAGCGCGCACATCACCGACGCGAAGTGCTGCGATAAGTTCGTCATGTTCGTCATTGACGCGACTGCGGTTTGCCGGTGCGGCAAAGTACACGGACCGGTAGACGTCGGTGGCATCCCACAGCTGACGTAGCGTTCGCGAGAGTCGCGGCAGGCCGGCCGCGTCGAACAGCAGGAAGTGAAACGCTCGATTGGCGGTTGTGACGTCGGCCAAATCCGCGCGTAGGCCTGCGGCGGTCACGTCAGCCGCAGCGAGCTCGATCGCCTCGAGATCGGTTGGCGTGAGCTTGGGCACCGCAACCCTGATCGCCTCAGCCTCAAGTAGTTCACGAAGACGGTAAACCTCGACAAGATCCTCTACGGACAACTCTGCGACCACGTAGCCGCGATGTGGTGAGTACTCAACATGTCCTTCGCCTTCAAGTACTTTGAGCGCTTCGCGCACGGGTACTCGCGAAACGCCTAGCCGATCAGCAAGGGCCTCTTGGCGAATCGGGGTGCCGGGTGCCAACTCGCCAGTTACCAAAAGGCGACGCATTTCAGCGAGTACGGCCTCCTGTGCGGTGGGTGGCTTGGTGAACAGGGCAGCGGTCATGTGGCATCAATCGATGTCGTCGACCCTGGCATGGTGGGAGGTGCTAGCCGGTACGTCGGTGGGGTGGCGGACATCTGCAGTGGATTGGCTACCAGTGGAATCGGCGACCCATCAACATTCACAATGGGGTTTAACCCAAGACCGCTAGCCAAGTCGAACGCCGTGGCGATGTCGTTAATCGGGCCAGACGGTACGCCAACCTTCGTCAATTCTGCATACCAGTGATCGGCGCCCTTGGTGACAAGTCGCTCTTCCATCATCGTGCGGACGAGGTCGCGATGGGCCACACGTGCGGTGTTGGTGGCGAAACGCTCGTCGTCCGCCATCTCAGGGATGCCAAGAACCGCTACGGTCGAACGGAATTGTTGATCGTTACCCACCGCGATGATGAGCTGCCGATCACGTGTGGCGTACACCGAGTAGGGGGCGATCGATGGATGGTCGTTACCCAAGATTCCGGGGGTTACTCCACCGGCAACCTGCGATGCAGATTGATTGACCATCGCCGATAGAAGTGATGACAGTAGATTTACCTCGACGTGTTGGCCTACGCCCGTAACAGAGCGGTGATGCAAGGCCGCCAAAATGCCGTACACCGCATGCAGTCCCGTTATGACATCGACGAGCGCGACGCCCACTTTTGTCGGTTCACCAGGCGCTGGGCCGGTGACGGACATGAGCCCACCCATGGCCTGCACGAGTAGGTCATAGCCGGGCAGCTCAGCGCCAGTCCCAGATCCGAATCCACTAATCGAGCAGTAGATAACTCCTGGGTTCACCGCGCTGATCGCCTCGTAGCCGAGGCCCATGCGATCGAAGCTGCCAGTCTTAAAGTTCTCGATCATGATGTCAGCTCGATGAGCCAGGGCTAGCGCCTCGATCATCCCGTCGTCTGACCCCAAGTCGAGAAACAGCGACGACTTGTTGCGGTTGATCGAACCGAAGTACGTCGCCATTCCCGTCGGGTCAAAGGGTGGACCCCAGCCGCGGGTATCGTCGCCAACCCCTGCTCGCTCCACCTTGACGACCTCGGCGCCCAGATCTCCTAGCAGCATGGTGGCGTAGGGGCCAGCAAGCACTCGAGAGAAATCCGCGACGACAATGCCGTCGAGTGCTCCCGTCATCCGCGGTACGCCGCGATTCCGGTGAGTGCTTCGCCGACGACGAGGGTGTGCATTTCGTTGGTGCCCTCGTAGGTGAACACGGACTCGAGATTGTTCATGTGGCGAATGATCGGGTACTCGAGTGTGATGCCATTACCGCCAAGGATCGAGCGGCATTCACGAGCGATGGCAAGGGATTCACGCGCGTTGTTGAGCTTGCCGACGCTTACCTGCTCGGGACGAATGGTGTGCGCGTCCTTCAAGCGACCAAGGTGAAGGGCGAGAAGGAAGCCCTTGTCGAGCTCGAGGCACATGTCGGCGAGCTTCTTCTGGGTCATTTGGAATGCGGCGATGGGACGGTCGAACTGCTCACGATTAATTGCGTAATCGATGGCAGTCTCCAGGCAATCGCGGGCTGCACCTAGAGTTCCGAACACGATGCCAAAGCGTGCTTCATTGAGGCATGACAATGGACCGCGTAGACCCCTCACGCCAGGAAGCATTGCGCTGGCCGGCAAGCGAAGGTCTTGGAACGTAAGTTCACTGGTGATAGATGCTCGTAGCGACATCTTCTTGTGAATCTCACGTGCATTGAATCCTGGTGTGTTTGTCGGGATCACGAAGCCACGGATTCCGTCATCGGTCTGTGCCCATACGACCGCGACATCGGCGACGTTACCGTTTGTGATCCACATCTTTGAGCCATTGATGATCCAGTCGTCGCCATCGCGCTTGGCGTTGGTGCGCATGCCACTTGGATTCGAACCGAAGTCGGCCTCGGTCAGGCCGAAGCAGCCCAGTGCTTCACCGGTGGCCATGCGGGGGAGCCACTCGTTCTTCTGCTCGTCGGAACCAAAGCTGTGAATTGCATACATCGCAAGGGATCCGGTCACGCTGACTAGCGAGCGGATGCCCGAGTCGCCGGCTTCGAGTTCGAGGCATGCAAGGCCGTAAGCTGTCGCGCTCGTGCCGGCACAGCCGTACCCCTCGAGGTGCATGCCAAGGAGCCCAAGTTCACCCATTTCTTTTGCGAGTTCGCGTGCGGGAATCGTGCCGGCTTCAAACCAGTCGCCGACCTGCGGCTTGATGCGGCTATCAACGTAACTGCGAACAACATCGCGAATTGCGCGCTCTTCCTCGGACAGAAGGCCGTCCAAATCCAGTAGTGCGAAGGGTGATTGCGGTGTGCCGGCCATAGTGACTCCCAAAACGTTAGAACAGTGTGGCATCAGGCTAGTCGAAATTGGATCCAATATCCACTTTGTTGTCCGATGGGGCCCGTGATGCTAGCCACAACGGCGTCGGCCAAAATGGAGAAATGACAAGCGCCCTTTTTAGCCCATTAACCCTCCGCGGAACGACTTTCAGTAATCGTGCGTGGGTGAGCCCAATGTGCCAGTACAGCTGTGTCGATGGCCTCGCCAACAACTGGCAGCTGATCCATCTCGGTGCCTTGGCCACCGGTCGGGCCGGCTTGGTGATGACCGAAGCCACGGCGGTGACCCCAGATGGACGCATCGCGCCGGAAGATCTCGGCCTGTGGTCGCAGGCTCATGCAGAAGCGCTCGAACCGATCGTCGCTGCTGTTGAGTCTCAAGGCGTGCCTTTTGGAATTCAACTAGCACATGCAGGTCGCAAGGCCTCCACCTTCGCTCCGTGGAAGGGTTCAGGTTCAGTCGCGATCGCTGATGGGGGCTGGGAGACGGTTGCTCCGTCGGCACTGGCCTTCGGCCCGTTTGACGTGCCACGCGAGATGACTTCCGACGACCTTGCGCGCGTCAAAGACGGGTTTGTTCAGTCGGCAAAGTGGGCCGCTGAAATTAATGTTGATGTGATCGAGATTCACGCTGCGCATGGGTACTTACTGCACGAGTTTTTGTCGCCGCTGTCCAATGTTCGTAAGGACGGGTACGGCGGCAATCTCGAGGGTCGAATGGCCTATCCACTGGAGATCATTGAGGCAGTGCGCGCGGTGTGGCCCGATGATCGTCCGCTACTGCTGCGGGTATCGGCGACGGACTGGGTGGATGGCGGCTGGGATCTGCCCTCCACTGTGGAGTTTGCGCGACGGGCTGCAGCCCTCGGTGTCGATCTGGTGGATGTGTCAACGGCAGGACTCGATCCGCAACAGGCAATCGCGGTTGGGCCCGGCTTCCAGGTCCCGTTCGCTGAGACTGTGCGACGTGAAGCGGGAGTGGCCACTGCCGCAGTGGGTTTGATTACCGAGCCAGCTCAAGCTGAGGAGATCATCGCCTTCGGTCAGGCTGATGCGGTCATGATTGGTCGTGCGATGCTGCGTGAGCCGCGATGGGCGTTGCGCGCAGCGCATGAGTTAGGTGCAGATATTGAGTGGGCCCCGCAGCTGGTACGCGGTCGACACTGAAGGCCTAGCGAAGCCGGAAGAGAAGCAAAAAACTGAACGCGTGGTGTGGCTCTCGTCCCCCGTTCGAGAGCCACACCACGCGTTCAAGATCGTTACATGTTTATTGTGAGTGATATGCCCGTTCTGTGTCTTGTTGGGTGAGACTCTGGCCACTTTGAACATGGTCCTGCGGGTTTGATCATGGATTCCATGTCACCATTAAGGGTGACAATCAGCGCCCATGATCCCTCTGCGCGCCGTCGCACCCCCGTTCAGGCGCGATCACGAGCCACCGTCGATCGTATCTGCGTGGCGGCCGCCGAAATTCTGGACGAATCAGGCTGGGAATCATTCAACACGAACGCTGTTGCCTCGCGTGCTGGCGTGAGCATCACGGCGATTTACTCTTATTTCCCAGACAAATACGCGATCGTCAATGAGATCTTCCAACGGATGAGCGAGCGACGCATGGTCGTCATGGCGCCCTACATCAAGGCGCTTGAGACCGATGATCTTGAAGAGACGATGTTTACCGGACTCAAGCAAGTGGCGCAGTTGCGCATCGACGAGCCGGCTGGCCTGGTTATGCGTGCGATCTACCAAGCTGTTCCCGAACTTCACTCTGCAGACCGCGATGACGATCATCGCGTGAGTGATCAGCTTGCGGCTGTATTCCAGGTGCGAAATCCGCGGCTACCGGAACGTGAAGCCAAGATTTTGGCTTTCAATGTTGTTATCGCGCTCACGTCCGCCGTTGACTACAGCGTTCACGGCGGGCAACGTAACGATGCACTGTTGAAGGCACAGATTCATATGGCCGTTCTCTACATCAATGAAACGCTGACGTCGTTCTAGGCCCGTTTGCCGCCGATCAGGATGCTGATAGGTCAGCGATCATCTTGTCTATTCGGCGCTGTCTCGTCTGGTCGGTCTTCGCATCCTCGATCGGCATGATCCGGCGTCGCTGATTGCTGTAGGAGAGCTTTTCGAATCCATCGGCCGCGACCTTGTTCTCCTTGAAGGCGGCCTTCACATCGGCGGGAATCTCAACCTCGCGCGTTGAGGTATCGAGTTCGAGAGTGACGTCGATGACGTCACCGGCTTCGACTCCCGCGAGTTTGCGGTTCTCGGCGCTGATCCCGATGAGAATGCGTCCACCCATGACAGCGACCGTGTTGGGCCACGTATGTCCGTTGACGGTCATGCGTACGGCAGGGCGCTTACCCGAACCGAGCTCGTCGACGACGCTTTGGGGTACTTCCACTCCGGTGGCGGTCTTGCCGTTGAGCTCAAGAGTTGCGCGGAAGGTAGGCATCGTTCTCCCCAACTATTCGGCGATGATGTAGAACTTGCGCACGGTCTCCACAACATCCCATCGCCCTGACCAACCCTTGGGCAAAACGAAGACGTCACCCTCTTCGAGCTCGACTGGCTCACCGTCGGCTGGGGTGATGCGCGCGACGCCGCCGAGCAGCATCATCGTCTCAGTATTGGGACGGTCAACGATTGTCCAGCCGCCTGGTGTGCACTCCCACACGCCGACCGAGACACCGTGACCTTCGAAGAACGAGATACCGCTCGTCTGAGGGTCACCGCTGTCGAAACCAACGCGCGGACCAAGTGGTTCGAGAGCTCCGTCAAGAACATCGCCGTAAGCGACAACCATGGTGCGCAGTTCGTCTTGAGTCGTCATGTGAATCTCCGTAGTTAGGGACGTGACAGTTGCCATTGATGTTAGTGCGTTGATTCTTAGTGTCCGCCGAGTAGGGGAGAAAGAAGTTGCGCCCGGCGTGATGGCTTGCCGGTGCGAGCTTCCTCGGCGTCCGCTGCGCTCATTGTGCGCAGGCCCGCGTTGACACCGATCCAGCGAAATGGCTCGGGCTCCCACTTTGGCGACTTCCGGTTGGCCCATGGCAGTGCCGTGCGCTCGGTGCGAGCTCCAGTTAGTAGATCTGCCAGCGTGTGTCCTGCAAGATTGGCCGATGCGACGCCATCGCCGACATAGCCTCCGCCCCAACCGATTCCGGTTGCCGCATCAAATCCAACTGACGGGTACCAGTCACGTGGAATACCCAGCGGGCCACCCCAGTTGTGCGTGACGATATGACCAGAAAGTGAAGGGAACATTTCGGTCAGAACTTCCCAGAGGCCGGTGAAGACGTTTTGATCGCGGTCAAATTCCGGACGAATCTCTGACCCGTAGTGATACGGAGCGCCGCGTCCACCGAAGGCAAACCGATTGTCTTGAGTGCGCTGGCCGTAGATGATGAGGTGACGCTGATCACCGAATGTCTCACGTCCAACGATTCCAACCTCATCCCAAAAGTCTTGGGGGAGAGGCTCAGTGGCCAGCATGAGCGAGTACACGGGAATGACATCACGATCGTGGCCGGGTAGCTGTGAGGTCCATGCCTCGGTGGCGCGCACGATCTTCTTCGCCTTTACGTAGCCGTGATCGGTGCGTACGACGCCTGGCTCAAATGAGGTGACTTTGGTGTGTTCGTAGATCGTTACACCTTGACGCTCAACGACATTGGCCAATCCGCGGGCAAGACGAGCGGGATGAATTGCTGCGCAGTGAGGCGAGAATGTACCGCCGAGAACATCCGTTGCGCCTACGCGCTCGCGCGCTTCATCTGCCGAGAGGAGTTGGTAGTGCTCTTCGCCGAAGCCCCAGGAACGGTGGTAGTCGATATCTTCACGGGCTCGTGCGAGTTGGACAGGCGTTCGCGCTAGCGAGACTGTGCCGCCACGTTCGTAATGGCAGTCGATTCCTTCGGCTTGCGCGACTCGACCAACCTCTTGGACGGTGTCGAAAAACATGTGCTGAAGGGACACGGCAGCTTCGCGCGAAGAGGTCTTTGCGACCGTCTCGAGTGAGGTGGGGAAGTAAGCCGAAACCCAGCCACCGTTACGTCCACTTGCGCCGAAACCAGCAACCTCTGATTCAAGGATGACGATGTCAAGTTCGGGATGGGATTGCGACAGGTAATACGCCGTCCACAGGCCGGTGTAGCCAGCCCCGACGATGCACACGTCAGCGGTTCGGGTTTCGGTCAGTGCGGAGCGAGAGGTGCCGACGAGCTCATCAGGAAGGGTGTCCCACCACAGTGACGTACTTCGGTACTGCTCATTTGAGTTAGCGTTCATCGGTGTAGTGCTCACCTTGTCCACCCTTGCACATATGCCGGGACGGGGAAGGCGGCGCCCTTTTCGTCGGGGATCGGCGTACCAAACGATTCGGTGATCGGCACCTGGCCGGCCCAAATCGGACGATCTACATCTTCCTCGGCGTCATCTGGATCGCCAGCACTGACCTTGATGCTTACCTCAGTCAGCGTTAGGGCGAGAACAATCGTCGCAGCATCTTCCTTCTTGGAAGGCTGACGGATGTCTTCCCAGCGGCCGGGCAGCAAGTGATCGGAGATCACTTTGAGTGCAAATGCCTTGTCGTCGCCCTCCAGAGCGGTGCACGTGCCGAGCACCATCACGCTGCGGTAGTTCATCGAACTCTCAAACGCCGAGCGAGCCAGGACTAAGCCGTCGACGTGCGTGACAGTGAGGCAGGTGCGCTCACCATCGGCGAGGCGGCGAAACAAGCGAGAACCCGTCGAGCCATGGAACAGGATGCGGTCGCCATCGCGGGCATATGCAGTGGGCAAGATGTACGGCTGTCCCTCGTCGTCGGTGACAGCTACGTACGCGAGCAGGCCGTCATCCAGAATCGAGTGCAAGAGTTCGCGATCGAAGCGTGCATTGTCAGGAAAGCGACGCACGCGGGTGCGATCCGTTGATCCGGGTGCGGGTAACTCAGCGCTGCTCATGATGTCCTTCGGCGGTTATTGCGAGCGTTGGATGATGTGCAATGGGACGCGACATACACGGATGTACATCGCGTCCCATTGTTGTGGAAACTTCGGATCAGAGAATCGACTGAGCCTCGGTGAGAACTGAGCGCAGGATCTGCTCGATCTCATCGAACTCTGTCTGACCAATGATCAGCGGTGGTGAGAGCTGGATGACCGGGTCGCCACGATCGTCAGCGCGGCAGTAAAGGCCCGCCTCAAACAGTGCTTTGGACAGGAAGCCGCGTAGCAGCAGTTCGGATTCCTCTTCGTTGAAGGTTTCCTTCGTTGCCTTGTCCTTGACCAGTTCGATTCCGTAGAAGTAGCCGTCACCGCGAACGTCGCCGACGATGTCGAGATCCTTCAACTTCTCGAGCGTTGATCGGAATGCACCCTCGTTATCGCGAACATGCTGGTTGAGACCTTCACGCTCGAAGATGTCGAGGTTGGCCAACGCAACTGCCGCTGAAACCGGGTGTCCACCGAAGGTGTAGCCGTGAGCGAAGTAGTTGTGGCCTTCCTTGAAAGGCTCGAACAGGCGATCGCTCGCGATCATCGCGCCGATGGGGGAGTAACCCGAGGTCATTCCCTTGGCGCACGTGATGATGTCCGGGACGATGCCGTAACGGGACGAGGCGAACATGTCACCGATACGTCCGAATGCGCAGATGACCTCATCGGCCACCATCAGCACATCGTGCTTGTCGCAGATTTCGCGAACGCGCTGCAGGTATCCGGGCGGTGGTGGGAAACAGCCGCCGGAGTTCTGAACCGGCTCAAGGAACACAGCGGCGACGGTGTCGGGGCCCTCGAACTCGATTGCCTCTTCGATGCGATCGGCACACCAGCGGCCGAAAGCCTCAGCGTCGTCGCCGTGCTGTGGCGCGCGGTAGAAGTTCGTGTTCGGAACGCGGAACGTACCTGGAACGAGTGGCTCGAAGTACTTCTTGGCGTCCGGGATACCCGTGATGGACAGGGCGCCCTGCGGGGTGCCGTGGTAGGCGACCGAGCGGCTGATGACCTTGTGCTTCATGGGCTTTCCGGTCATCTTGAAGTACTGCTTGGCAAGCTTCCAAGCGGACTCAACAGCCTCGCCACCACCGGTGGTGAAGAACACGCGGTTCAAGTCGCCCGGCGTGTACTGGGTGAGGCGCTCAGCCAACTCGATCGATGACGGATGTGCGTATGACCACAGCGGGAAGAAGGCGAGCTCTTGCATCTGCTTGGCAGCGGCATCAGCCAACTCCGCGCGACCATGTCCGGCCTGAACCGTGAACAGACCCGCGAGACCATCGAGGTAGCGCTTGCCGTGAACGTCGTAGATGTACGCGCCATCACCGCGGGTGATGATTGGAATCGGAGAGCCGTGCTCGTAGGTTGAGTGGCGCGTGAAGTGCATCCACAAGTGATCGCGTGCGGAATCATTGAGTTG
>CAIKEU010000078.1 GCA_903826575.1 uncultured bacterium | reverse complement strand
TCGAAAGCGTGTCGAGAGTGGCGGCGGTCATCGCGGTGTTCGCCGGTGTACGACCTGGGATTTGGAAGACAGCTGACCCGACATCGATCGTCTCCGTCTGCGCTGCGATGAACGCCAGGACGGTGGCGGCATCTGATCCGTACGCTTCGGCCGCCCAGACAACTGAGTAACCAAGTTTGTCAGCTTCCTTGGCAAGCACGAGATTGTCCGAGTCGTTGCCCATGCCCCAGTAACCGAGGTTGAGTCCAAGTCGCATGACGGTTCCTTCCACATCGGGTTGCCTCTATCGACACCACGAGGAGCCTAACGCCTCGACGCGCCCGAGCCGACTAGGGTCAAGGCATGGAACTTCGTCCACTCGGGAAATCGGGCTTTCACGTATCTCGACTCGCCCTCGGGACCATGACCTGGGGTCGTGACACCGACGAGCATGAGGCGCGCGATCAACTTCGCGCCTTCATTGACGCCGGCGGCAATCTGGTCGATACCGCAGACGTGTACGCCGAAGGTTTGTCTGAGCAGATCGTCGGTCAGTTGGTCGACGAAGTCGGTCGCGATGCCGTCGTTATTGCAACCAAGGCTGTTTCCAAGCCGGGAACTGAAAGGCGCTTCGATGCCTCGCGGGGGCACCTGCTGAGTTCCTTGGACGCTTCGCTCAAGCGCTTGAAAACCGACTACGTCGATCTATGGCAGCTGCACGCTTGGGATTCGTACACCCCGATCGATGAGACTCTTGGTGCGTTGGAGACCGCGGTTTCAAGCGGCAAAGTCCGGTACGCCGGAGTCAGCAACTACAGTGGCTGGCAGACCTCGAAGGCTGCCGCCCTTCAATCAGCTGCTGGAAAGCTTGCGCCGATTGTGTCTACGCAGGTCGAGTACTCGCTGTTGCAGCGTGGCATCGAACGCGAAGTGATCCCCGCAGCGCACGACGCCGGTATCGGCATTTTGCCGTGGTCGCCCCTTGGTCGTGGAGTGTTGACCGGTAAGTACCGATTCGGTACGCCAGCCGATTCGCGCGGCGCCTCATCGCACTTCGCATCGTTCGTCTCACCGTTCTTGGGTGACGAGTCGCGACGGATCGTTGACGCACTCTGCACCGCTGCCGATGGCTTAGGAGTCGCTCCACTCGAAGTTGCCATTGCCTGGGTTCGCGATCGACCGGGAGTCGTAGCGCCGATCATCGGTGCGCGCACGGCGGCTCAACTGCGCGGCGCGTTGGCCGTTGAGGAACTCGATCTACCTGATGAGATCTTCATCGCGTTGGACGAGGTTTCTACCCCGTCGCGTGGATATCCCGAATTCGGCTGGAATCAGCGTTAGGCAGGTGGGTATCAATGACCATTCATCAACGCGCACACGCTGAGCACACTGACGTCATGTCGACGCCACGATCATCGTCATGGGAGTACCGCGAAATTCTGCTGCCCCGTGGAACGAAACGTGATGCGGCGCGCGCGGCACTCGTCGAACTAGCCGAGCATGGATCTTGGGAACTTGCCCGTTTGCGACTGTATCCAGACGGACGACGCCGCGTCTGGTTGCGCCGCAAGGTAATTCGCGCTGTTCGAACTGCGTAGACGTGTGCGCCGCCTACACCGCGCGCAGGAATCTGTCGAGCACTCGTGTACCGAACTTCAACGCGTCGACTGGTACTCGCTCATCCACACCGTGGAACAGCGAGCCAAAGTCGAGCGTCGGCGGAAGAAGCAACGGTGCAAATCCGTAGCAGCGAATTCCAAGCCGGCTAATCGACTTCGCATCCGTACCACCCGAGAGCATGTACGGCACGGCGACGGCGTGCGGATCTTCTGCCTTGAGGGCAGCTGCCATGAGATCGATGCTCGGACCATCGAAGGTTGTTTCCACGGCGATGTCATGGACGGCGAATTCGCGGGTGACCTTGTCGCCGAGAACAGCGTCGATGGCCGCGAAGAGTTCGTCCTCGTAGCCCGGCAGGAAGCGGGTGTCGACATGGGCCGTGGCCTCACCCGGGATGACGTTCACTTTGTAGCCGGCGCCAAGCATCGTCGGGGCCGCTGTGTTCGTCAGGGTCGCGCCTACGAGGCGAGCCATCGGGCCAAGTGCCGCGAGCGTGGCGTCCATATCGTCCGGGTCGAGCTTCATTCCGGTCGCGTCAGAAAGGGCGGCTAGGAAGTCGCGAACGGTTGGCGTCACGCGAACCGGGAACTGGATCTGACCGATTCGGGCAACCGCTTCGCATAGCGCCGTCACGGCGTTGTCATCGTTGAGCATCGAACCGTGGCCAGCGCGACCCGCTGCGGTTAGTTTCAGCCAGCCGATCCCCTTCTCTGCCGTCTGCACTAGGTAGAGGCGCAGATCGTCCCGCACCGTCATCGAGAAGCCACCAACCTCACCAATGGCTTCGGTAACGCCGTGGAACAGTTCAGGACGGTTGTCGACGATCCAGTGGCCGCCCTGTCGTCCACCAGCTTCTTCGTCGGGCAGGAACATCACGACAACGTCGCGGTCTGGCTGAACTCCATTGCGCGCCCACGAACGGATAACAGCCAAAGTCATTGCATTCATGTCTTTCATGTCCACGGCGCCGCGCCCGTAGATCATGGGGACGCCGCCATCGTCGTCGATTTCGGCGGCGAAGGGTGGGCGAGACCAGTCGGAGGCTTGAGCGGGCACAACGTCTAGGTGAACGTGCACTAGGAAGGCGGGACGGGTGCGATCGCGGCCGGGGATGCGAACGACAACTCCCTCACGTCGAGCGGCACCGAACTCGATCCGCTCTGGCTCTAGACCAACCTCTTTGAGCCGCGCCTCGACGTACTCGGCAGCCTCGGCCTCGCCCGGACCGGATCCATCGCCATAGTTGCTCGTATCGATGCGGATGAGCTCTTGGCAGAGTTGGACAACCTCCGCCTCTGCGTCCGGAAGTGGCGTTGGGAGAGCGTTGAATGGCGCGGCATCGGTCATGGTGACCATCTTGGCGTATCCGTCGTCCTGATCGCCCGGTTTCGTGGGTACCGGTCTGCCCCTGTATAGTCATCGCCGCACCACGTTGAACCACGTGGGGCGGGTCCGGGTGGCGGAATAGGCAGACGCGCTAGCTTGAGGTGCTAGTGCCCGAAAGGGCATGGGGGTTCAAGTCCCCCCTCGGACACCACGCATGAAAATCATGGGCTCCAAGCGACACATTCGCTTGGAGCCCATGATTTTTCAAAGACTGCCGATCGCTAAACCCCTGGTAGCCCATCAATGCTCTGGGCACTTCTGGTGCGTTGATACTCCGAGGTCTGTTCGGGACCGCACTTGGCCTACGTGAGATCGATCGCCGTGCGGTCTTCTCAGTACTCCATCTGCGGCGCCCCGCGATTCCAGACCACAGCCTCATCACACGAAGGTGAAGCCTCATTGCGAGTTGAGTTCAGAGATGAAGCTCTCCAGCGGTGCGGCAAGTCCTTGATGAATAAATGGAGGAGACTCCAACACAACGACGGATGTGAGCATGGCAGCAACAGCAATTGCCACAATCACGCCGAACGTTTGCTTGACCCAATGCGACGTTCCACCGGGGAACATTCCAATGGCGGCCAGATTCAGAAATCCAGTCACGACCAGGAGCAGGATCAAAGGCAGGGCGATCGTGTTCCCCAATTCACCCACGCGATCTTGTCTGGCCATCTTGAATTCGTTGAGCGAGTCCAGAACCTCTCCGGCGCGATACTTATCGGCCCCAGGCTGATCTGTGACTGAAACAGCTGCCTTCTCCACCGCTACGAAGGCATCTTCAGCTTTGGCGCTGGCGGCCAGTTCACCCGTTTCGCCGGACTCCTCATGGAGGACGATCTGTGCGTAATGGGTCAGGGCAGTCCGGACGGATGAGTCTGTTGGCGCTAGCTGTTTGACCTCGCGCACAAGGGTCTGGGCGGCAACCACCTCATGCTCGCCAGCCGAGTGAACTTTTGCGTCTTCGGTCCACGACGTAACGATCGTAAACGCACAAATGAAAATGAAGGCACTGCTGATGAACGCAGCCGCTCGACCCACCTGGTTGTCGTTAGACCGGTCCATTCGGTCGAGATTCCTGGTGACAAGACTGAAGCCCTCAACCGTGATGACGCACAGCGCAACAACGATGAAGAATACGACGGGCCATGAGAACATCCAGAACCACTCCAGTAGCAACACCGCCACCTCGGTAGTGACTCAAAGTGAACGATAGATGCCGAACACGCGCAGTTTCTATAGTTTGTGAAGTATGGGCAGCGAGGTGTGGGACGAGTCGACGGCAGCCAGCTATGACGCGGATGTTTCCGATCTATCGACACCCGAGGCTGTGGGGCCGGCGGTCGACCTGCTGGCTCATCTTGCGGACGGCAGAGCTGCACTGGAGTTCGCGATCGGAACCGGTCGCGTCGCAATCCCATTGCACCAGCGCGGAATTCCAGTCACCGGCCTTGAACTCTCGCAGCCGATGATCAACGTTCTTCACACCAAAGTCACCGCGAACGAGATCCCCGTGATTCAAGGCGATATGGCCACCACCGTCGTTCCCGGTGAATTCTCCCTCGTCTATCTCGTGTTCAACACGATCTCCAACCTGCGCACTCAAACCGAACAAGTTGAGTGTTTTCGAAACGCAGCCCGCCATCTCTCCGACGCAGGGCGTTTCGTCATCGAACTGTGGGTTCCACCTCTGCGCTCAATGCCACCGGGTCAAAATGCGGTGCCATTCGACGTAAGCGATGGCCACCTTGGCTTCGACACGTATGACGTCGTGACGCAAGAATGCGCCTCCCATCACTACACCCGCCAGCCCGACGGAACCATCCGTTACAGCGTTGGGCACTTCCGCTACGTCTGGCCTTCAGAGCTTGACCTCATGGCCCACATCGCGGGCCTTGAACTCGAACATCGCTACGCCGACTGGGACACGTCACCCTTCACCGCCGACAGCACCAAGCACATCTCCGTATACCGAAAAACGGCTCAGTAGTCAGCGCCACTGGCCGCGATCGTCGCCCCTTCATG
Source organism: uncultured bacterium (assembly GCA_903826575.1). Classification (GTDB taxonomy): domain Bacteria; phylum Actinomycetota; class Actinomycetes; order S36-B12; family CAIYMF01; genus Longivirga. The sequence goes on along the minus strand of CAIKEU010000078.1, from coordinate 8,103 downwards.
AAGCTGGGCGCAGCCTTCGAGTCGCTACATCGAGATTTTCGACGGGCGCACTCCACTGTCGAGAGGTTCGACGTATCTGCGAATGGCCAGGGCCGCAGCCGCACCCTCTCCTGCGGCAGACACAGCCTGCTTGGTTGAACCGCTGCGAACGTCCCCAGCCACAAAGATTCCCGGGATCGAGGTCTGCATCCCAACGTCTGACACGATGAAACCGGCTGGGTCTTTGTCTACCTGATCCCCGATCGCCGACGTGTTGGGTGTGAGGCCAATGAACACGAAAATCCCCGCGGCAGAGATGGTTTGCTCACCTGTGGGCGTCTCTACGACGAGCCCAGAGATCCTCCCATCGGCGATGTCGTAGCGAATGGGGTTCGCGTTCGTCAGCACTGTGACTGCCTCGTTGTCATGCACTTTTGACACCACAACTTTGCTAGCCGAGAGCTCAGAATCTCGAGTGACGATTGTGACCGAGCTCGCGAAGCGCGTTAGGAACAGGCTTTCCTCGCCAGCGCTGTTTCCGCCTCCGACAACAACGACCGGCCGGCCACGGTAGAAGGGACCATCGCAGGTGGCGCAAAAGTGCACCCCAGCACCAATGACATCGTCCTCGTCAGGGAGCCCGAGTCGACGATAGGTCGAACCGGTTGCGATCAGCAGTGCGAAAGAGCCGTACGAGGCGCCGTCCGATGTCGTAACCCAGCGTTGATCACCTTCGACCTTGATGTCAGAGACCTCAACTGCCCCAAGGATCTCCACTCCGAAATTCGCAGCCTGCTGCCGCAGCCGATCAGCGAACTCGGCACCAGTGATTCCTTCGGGGAAGCCAGGCAAATTATCGAGACGCTCGGTGATCCCGGCCTGACCGCCCACCCCACCGCGCTCAATGACAAGCACAGACATACCCTCGCGAGCCGCGTACAAGGCAGCGGTGAGTCCTGAGGGACCCGACCCGATGACGATGACGTCGTAAAACTGGTTCTTGGCCATCGTGGTAATCCCAAGCGCAGCAGCCAAATCGGCGTTGCTCGGCTCAATCAGGATCGTTCCGTCGTCAAGACGGATCGTTGGGATGGTGTCCAAACCACTGTTGAGTTTGTGCATCGCTTCGCGGCCGGCCGAATCCGCATCCACGTCGATGTAGTCGTATCCAATGCGCTGCTCGGCAAGGAAAGCCTTGCTGCGCTTGCAGTCCGAGCACCAACCACTCCCATAAAGTGTTATGGCCATACGGACGAGTCTTTCACGCCCCTAGCGCAATTACGAGGCCGCCTCGAATGCAGGTGTGGAACCGACGCTCCATCGCCCCGGCGACTTAAGATGACGGCATGTGCCGGAGTATTCAGACGCTGCGTCCGCCTTACGTTGACGACGTGAACGATGAGCTCATTCGAGCTGCGGCTCTGCAATACGTGCGCAAGGTCGCGGGGATGCGTACGCCGTCCGGTGCGAATCAGGAGGCGTTTGAGGCCGCCGTCAATGAGATTTCCGACGCCACAACGCGACTCCTCGGAGGTATCACCGTACGAGTATCGACCCGACATAGTGAGCCCACGTCCGAAGCGGACTTGACCGAAAGTAACACCCGTTCTGACTGATCCGAACTGCCTGACTAGGCTGACGGCGTGACTGGAAATGAAGCGGTGACCGAATCTGTCGAGGTGCTCGTCGTTGGCGCGGGCCAGGCCGGAGTGGCCATGAGCGAGCACCTCACTGACCTTGGTATCCCCCATCTTGTGCTCGAGCGAGGACGCATCGCCGAGAGATGGCGTTCAGAGCGTTGGGATTCACTCGTCACCAACGGCCCGGTATGGCACGACCGTTTCCCAAACTTGGAGTTTCCCGGTCTGGGGCCTGACGAATTCGCACCAAAGGAACAGGTCGCGCAGTATTTCGTCCAGTACGCCGAGAGATACAACGCACCAATTCGCTGTGGCGTAGACGTTACCTCCGTGCGACGCAACTCCGAGGGTCCGGGCTTTAGAGTTGAGACGTCAGACGGTGTCATCGCAGCCCGCTACGTTGTGGCAGCAACGGGAGCATTCCAGCACCCCGTGATTCCATCGATCGTTCCCTCCGACGCACCTGTCACTCAGCTGCACTCGAGCTCATACAAGAACCCTGGCCAATTGCCGGCCGGTGCTGTACTCGTCATTGGCGCTGGTGCATCCGGGGTCCAGATCGCCAACGAGCTTCTGGCATCCGGACGCCAGGTGTATTTGTCCGTTGGCGAACATGATCGTCCGCCGCGTCGTTACCGCGAACGTGACTTCGTGTGGTGGCTGGGCGTCCTCGGGTTGTGGGATCTGCAGACTCCGCCACAAGGTGCCAAGCACGTGACGATCGCAGTGAGCGGTGCCGATGGCGGCCATACGATCGACTTCCGTAACCTCGCCGCGGTAGGCATGACTCTGGTCGGCCACACAATCTCGTACACGGACGGCACTATGCACTTCGCCGCAGATCTTGAGAAGAACATCGTCGCTGGTGATACGAATTATCTCGCCGTGCTGCGTCAGGCCGACGCTCACGTCGAGCGCAATGGGCTGGACTTACCCCTGGAGTTGGAAGCCCACGAACTCGCACCACTCCCGGCCAGCATTACCGATCCGCTCGTGGAACTCGATCTCGACGCAGCCGGTGTCACCTCAATCATCTGGGCCACCGGATTCACCTCCGACTACCACTGGCTCGATGTTGATGCTTTCGACGAGAACGCACGTCCACAACATCGACGCGGAGTTTCATCTGAACAGGGCGTGTATTTCCTTGGCCTACCCTGGCTTTCTCGTCGCGGCTCTAGCTTCATCTGGGGCGTATGGCATGACGCCAAGTACATCGCTGACCACATCGCAATCCAGCGCACGTACGCGGCCTACCGTCCCAGCCACTGAGTTAGCCGATGTAGTAACCGAGACGTGCGGGCAGGCCAGTTGTGAATTTCGTTAGCGCACCGACTGGTTCACCTTCGTCGAGTGCATCGTCACGCTTTACAACTGCTGCATTGACCAGGGATGCGCCGACGCCTCGGAACGGCTGAATGGGCCACGGACGTGGCGAGTAATCGACGAACGGTAGTGACGTATGAGCGGTGTCTTGACCGAGCACCCGTGCGGCAAGGATCTCACCCATCAAGTACGTCGGCGCGACTCCGTGTCCGGTGTAACCCACTGCGTAATGGACGCGGCCACCGGGCAAGCTGCCGATGAACGGCTCATGTGTTGACGGCAGATAAACGGGGCCGCCCCAACTCGCCTCGATGGGTACGTCAGCGAACGTTGGGAAGAACTTACGAATCGCGCTCACTGCATTGCGGGTGCCGACGTCGTCCTGATCGAAGCGGGAGTCGACGCGTCCGCCGAAACTGCCCCGCTGTCCCCCGACGCCAAGAGCGATCCGTCCGTCCGGCGTCGTGCGCAGATAGCGCAGTGACGAGCGCACGTCGCAGACCCCCATGCCGTTAGTCCAGTGGATCTGTTCCAAAAGTTCAGGTGCGGGTGCCGTGATGGCAATGTACGTGCCGCGCACGACGAGGCGTCGCTTAAAGATCGGCCAGGATGCCATCCAGGCGTTGGCTCCAAGTACGACGGAGCCGGCACGAACGACTCCGGACGGGGTGTGAATCTCAGCCCGCCCATCAGGATTCGGAGGGGTGACGGCGGTGTTCTCATAGATCCGAGCTCCAGCGTCTAAGCACGCCTGACGTAGTGCCCTCACAAGCCGACCAGGATGCACGGTTCCGCCATCATCGTGTACATAGCCGCCGTGGAATGCGACCGAATCGCAACGGGCACGCACCTGATCACGACCGAGTGGCGTGAAACGATCCGAGATTCCGGCCATGGCCGCGGCAGCTAACTGCTCGTCGATGAGGCCGAGCTGGGCGGGTGATGAAGCCACGGCCATGGATCCATCCAGACAAAGCCATGCATCGACTCCCTGCACGTCGCACCATTGCGCGATCCCCGCAACCGCGGCATCCCCCGCCGCGATGATCGCCCGTGCACCTTCGAGCCCATAGACGTCGGCGAGATGCCCTGCCTGATCGGTGTATCCACTAATGAAGCCGCCGTTACGTCCTGATGCGCCAAAGCCGCATTCACTTTGTTCTAAAACAACAACGTCGATTCCGGGATCCTGTTGCTTGAGATGCCACGCCGTCCACAAACCTGTGTAGCCGCCACCCACGATGGCGACATCAGCAGTCGTGTCACGCTGGAGCGTTGGCGCAGGCTCACCTGCGAACTCCGGATGCGACATCGCCTCGCTCAACCACCAGCAGATACGCGCAATCTCACTCATCCCACGACCCTACTGACGAAGATCCCGAAGCGCTCTCGAGGCAGCCAATCAACGCGCATATCGAGTCACGACATGAGTAGCATCGGCACATGCGTTCTGATGCAACGACAGTTGATGAGTATCTCGCCGAGCTGCCTGACGATCGGGCAGAGGCCCTTGCTGTTGTGCTTAAAGCACTGCGCAAAAAGCTACCCAAAGGCTTAGAGGAAAACATCAACTGGGGAATGATCGCGTTTGAAGTTCCGCTGTCGGTCTACCCCAAGACGTACAACGGCCAGCCCATCATGCACACGGCCGTGGCGAGCCAGAAGAACCATATGGCCATCTACATGGGCTGTCTGCAAGGTGACGGCCGCGGCCGCGAGAACTTCATCGAGGAATACAAGGCCACTGGTAAACGACTCGATATGGGCAAGGGGTGCGTACGATTTCGAAAGTTGGACGATCTACCAGTCGAGGTGACCGCGAAGTATGCAGGCGCCGTGAGCATTGAACAGTTGTGTGCACTTCACGACGAGTACGCCGCATCACGTCGAAAGTAAGTTGGCGCAGCAAAACATCTCGGGCACAGAGTGTTCTTTACCTACATGTAACCGATCTTGCCGTCGAGCAGTTCTCGGTAGATATCGAGATGGCCGTTATGCCTAGAGGTCTCCTCGATCATGTGCAGGAACATCCAGCGCAGGCTCGACCGCGTACCGTGACGATCAGGTCGAACGGCTTGATCCGTCAGGTCGAATTTGGCTGCGATCAAACGACTTTCGGCGCAGGCCGCTTCGTAATCCCCAATAACGGCCTCAAGATTGTCGTCTTCCGAGAAGTTGAATTCGAGATCCTCTTCGTCATCGCTCCACCGAAATGGCACCCCATCCTCGCCAGCCATCTGGAGACGGAACCAAAAACGTTCAACATCCGTCAGGTGACGAATAACGCCGGCAGCGCTCGTTGCCGACGGGCCTAGCCGGCGCGTCGCGTCCTCCCACGACAGACCCCGCACCTTCGCTAATGCGATCTCGCGATCGTGGTCTAGCCCTGCCTCGAGCACCTCGCGCTCAGTGCCACATTCCTCATCCAAATCCATGTCAAAACGCTATCGCACGGACGCAGCAACTAGGCCAACGATAAGAACAACTTTTCGAGACGGGCGCGATCAATAGGCGGTGCTTCCCCTGCAGCTTCGGCCGCTACGCGTCTGTTCTGCCATACCGGGGCCATAAAGCAGGGATGTCACCCCATGAACGCACGGGTATCCCCGCTAGAATTTTCGTCATGACGGAGTTGAAGGTGCTCGGTGCATGTCATCACGATTGCCCTGATACCTGCGCTTGGGAAGTGACCGTCGTTGACGGAGTTGCGACCAAGCTCAAAGGCAATGCGGAGCATCCCATCACGCGCGGCACCCTCTGTCCGAAGGTCAATAGATTTCTTGACCGCGTCTACGACCCCGATCGACTGCTCACTCCCCTGCGGCGCAGTGGCCCCAAAGGCAGTGGCGCGTACGAGCCGATCAGCTGGGACGAAGCGATCACCGAAATCGCGACGCAGATGCGCCGACGTATAGAGGCTGGCCGTCCCGAGTCGATCGCGCAGTTCTCATTCGCCGGCACGCAGGGCCTCGTGCAGATGGGTGTGATGCTCGATCACCTCTTCGACGTGGTTGGCGCAAGTGATATTTACCGCGAGATATGTGGAGTGACCTCGTGGCAGGGCTCTGCCGATGTTCTTGGTCGCCCCTTCGGCATTGACCCCGAATCGATGTTTCAGGCAAAGACGATCGTGCTGTGGGGAACAAACACCCGCATCACGAATCGGCACCTGTGGCCAACGATCGAGCAGGCCCGCGCTGACGGCGCACACGTGATCGTCGTCGATCCAGTTCGCACAGACACCGCACGTGAGGCCGATACGTTCATCCAACCTCGCCCAGGCACTGACGTTGCACTCGTACTCGGCATGCTTCATGTCATCGACCGTGACGGTCTAACCGATCCCGCGTGGCTCGAGGCCCGCACCACGGGCTGGGATGAACTCAGGACGAGTGCGGCACGATGGACACCGCAACGTGCCTCCGAAGCCTGCGGCGTTCCCGCTGAACAGATCGAGTGGCTTGCCCATCGGATGGCAACCGTCCGTCCCACGGCAGTGCGAGTACTCGTCGGGCCCGAACATCGCGAGGTAGGTCGTGACATTCTCCGCGCTGTCACGATGTTGCCGGCAGTGCTCGGCTTGTTCAACGAACTCGGCGGTGGTTTGGCGCGATCAGTTCAAGGCTGGCAATACACCGCGCTGAACATGCCGCTTCGCTCGCACAAGCGCCCAGCGTTCAACATGGCACGACTCGGAGAGGTACTGGTCGCGCCGAAACCGTCAGATCCGAACATCGACATGCTTTTCGTTCATAACTCGAATCCGGCAAGTGTGCTTCCCGATCAGAATCGCGTCATCGACGGACTACAACGCGAGGATTTGTTCACCGTTGTCATCGAGCAATTCATGACGGACACGGCGCGTTACGCGGACATCATCGTGCCGAGCACATCCCAGATCGAACATCTCGATCTCTCATACTCGTGGGGGCACCTGTATCTGGCGCTCAACCAGCCGGCGATTGAGCCGGCAGGCGAGTCACTACCCAACTCGGAAATCGCTCGGCGAATCGCCACAGCCCTCGGGGTCGACGACGACGTGCTGCACATGACCGACGAAGAGGTGATTAGGGATCTGCTCGCCAGCGATCATCCTTTCCTCGACGGCATTACGTATGAAGGACTCGCCAGCAACGGGTGGGCCCGACTTAACATCCCGCGTGATCTACGTCCGCACGTCGATGACGTCCCGAGCATCCCCACGGGCAAAATGCGGTTGGGCACCCTGGAGTTTCGCGCCGGCGCCGAAACCCGCTTGGGCGATCCGACACGTGCTCAGCGATTCCCTCTCGAACTCATCTCGCGTAAGCAGAATCCCAAGTTCCTTAACGCGAACTACGGCGGGTTCCCGAAGCATTACGCATCATCGGGCGGCCCAACTCTCGAACTCGACGCAGTGGATGCGTTGGCACGAGGTATCGCATCTGGTGATCTGGTTCGCATACACAACGATCGCGGTTCGCTCACCCTAGTCGCGGAGATCAGCGAAGATCTTCAGCCGGGGCTCACGTCCATGCCCTTCGGCTATTGGAACCGAAATTCACCTGAGGGACGCGCGGTAAATGCGCTGACGAACCCTGCCTTGCCCGACGACGATCGTGGATCTGCTTTTTTCCACGAAACTCTCGTGGAAGTGACTCGGCTTTCCGAGTCACCAGATATCGCCCGGTAGCACTCCAGGCAGTGAGTCATTGTTCGTCGCCGCGAAAACCGGATCGCTGCCATCTGCCCGTTGGCGCTGATAATCCGCCAGCGCACCGAACGCCCACTTACCCAGCAGGATGATGGCGGTCAGGTTTACCAGAGCCATCAGGCCCATGGCGACGTCAGCGATGGCCCACACCGACTCAAGTGCGATCAACGCCCCGACGAGCACTGACGCGATCACCACAATGCGGAAGATCGTGAGCGCCCGAGCGCCCGCGCCGAGGAAGTCGAGGTTTACCTCTGCATAGGAGTAATTGCCGAGGACGGACGAAAACGCGAAAACGAAGATCAACAGGGTCATCAGACCGGTCGTCCAATTGCCCAAAGATGCAGCCACGGCCGTCTGCGTCAGCGAAGCGCCCGCAGCGTCTCCGGTCTTACCCGGCACATACACACTCGGGCCTGCGATCAAGATGATGAACGCCGTTGACGAACAAATGATGATGGTGTC
>CAIKEU010000077.1 GCA_903826575.1 uncultured bacterium | reverse complement strand
CGTCGACGGCGATGTCCTCGGTGACGTAGCGGGTGACGAACTGCTCAGGGGTCTCGTGCCGCAATACCTCGGCCAGGATCTGGTACCGCTGATCAGGATCAGCAACGAACGTTCGCGCAACCTCAGGACGCTCGAGCAGAAGGCGCACGCCGTTCTCAATCAGGAATGAGTTGTCGAGATGACCAACGGCGTAGAAGAGGGTCACTGTTGCGCTGACTTCGGCGGTCGTCATAGATCCGGCTGCTTCGGCTTCGATGAAGGTGTCGAGCAGGCCGTCACCTGGGTGGGTGCGCTTGAAGGCAATGAGGTCGTTACTGTAGTCGACGTACCAGGTGAAGGCTCGCTCCGCGATGAGCATGTCGTCGTCGCCGGCTGATGGACGTAACGCTTTGCCGATGTCGAGAGTGGCCTGACGACACAGTTCCGCGTCATGCTGCCCAACGCCGAGGATGTCGGCCATAGTGCCGAAAGTTGCCGGGAATGCGAGATCGTCGGTGATGTCGAGGAAGCCGCGATCGGCTGCATCATCGAGAGCGCGGTCGACGTAGCCCTGCATCGTCACCGACCACTTCTCGACCATGGCTGGGGTGAACCAACTCGCAGAAATTTTGCGCAGACGGCCGTGGTCGGGACTGTCCTGCCCGAGCACCGAATCGTGGAACACACTCGCGATTCCGAAGTCGAGTTGACGTGAACTCATCCGTGGATCGCGAAGCAGTTTGAAGTTGTCGGCGTGACGAGTCACGACGTGAACGCCGAGTGGGCTTTCGTACACTGGTCCGTGGTTGCGAGCGGCAACGTAGTACGGATACGGATCAGTTTGATACACCGGATCAGCAAAGGGGAGCAGGTCTGCGCTGTCCGCGTTGGGTGAGGCCAAGGCATCGACGGTCATTACTAGCTCCTTACCCGGATGCGCTGCGGATCGAAGACCGGGGTCGCGATGACCTTCGCCGCTCGCAATCCATCTGGTGTGGCAATGGCAAGCTCGGTGTCGACGTCGGTGTACTCACGATGTATACGAGCAAGTGCGATGGTCTGCCCACCAAGGACGGGAGAGGGAACCGCCATGGTGACGATCCCGAGTGGTGCTTCACCGGCGTGAATCACTGCACCATCGAGTCCGTCGGGCTGACCTTCAACGGAGATTGTGACGACTCGGCCTCTATCTGATTCCTTACGGGCCAAGAGCGCGTCACGGCCATGAAAGTGCGGCTTGTCGTCGATCGTCCAGCCGAGCCGACATTCGTATGGGCTGACGGTGTGGTCGTATTCGATTTCACCCATCACCATGCCGGCTTCAACTCGGCACATCATGAGGGCGGCGGCTGAGAAAGCTTGGATTCCGAACTGCTCACCGGCCGCAAACACTGCGTCATAGAGCTCGAGTGCATCTGCCTGGCCGACCATAAGTTCGTAGCCCAGTTCGGCCGTGAATCCAAGGCGGCTGACGGTGACTGCGATACCGGTGAGTTCGAGCTGCGTAACGCTGTAGTAGGGGAGTGCCTCGTTGGAAACATCGCTCGTCGTCAACGCGGCTAGAACCTCGCGACTCCTCGGGCCCTGAACTGAAAGCACGGCAAGACTGTCGCGGCGCTCAGTTATCGATGCCGCTGCGTTGGAGGATGATCGAAGGATGGCTTCGGTTTCCGGGTTACCGCCGGCGACGACGATCAGATCGTCAGCGACAACGGCAACCGTGACATCGTCAAGCAATGTTCCGTCTTCACTGACGACGACTCCGTACGCGATCCGGCCGACGGCAAGTGTGTGAATGTCACGTGAGACGGCTGCGTCTACGAGTGCGCGGGCCTCCTCGCCCTCGACGAACCACTTGAACAGCATCGAGTATTCGATCGCCCCAACCCGGTTGCGTACGGCGTCGTACTCAGATTCAGGATCAGTCACCCACAGCGGAACGGCGAAGCCGTAGACGTCAATCCAGTCGGCGGAGCTATCGAGGTCGTTGGGGTAACGCGGTGAGAAGGGAGTGGGTCGAAGCCCGTCCGGAATGCTCATCTGATCTCCTACTGAATGCGGTCATGGTCGGGTCTAAAGCCGCGAAGCCATCTGCGGCAGAATCTATCCATTTGGATAGTTTGTCAATAGACTGCATTCATGAGTTCATCTGCAACGTCGACCGCGTCTTACGCCAGGCCGGGCTATGGGCAGGGTCGTGAGGCATTACTGCGCGCGGTCATCACGGTGGTGAGCACAACAGGGCTGCGCAATCTGACGTATCGATCTGTGGCCGCCGAAGCCGGAGTGACGCACGGACTGGTGCGTCATCATTTCGGTTCGCGAGATGCGCTTATCGAGGCAGCGCTCGACTATGCCTTAGATCTGAGCATTGCGAACTCATCGCTGGATGCTCAGATCGCATCGATCGATGAGTTCGCCGAATCCCTTGATTCCCTGATCGATCTGGACCCTGAACTTCAAGCGTTCCAATTCGAACTCGTTCTCGAATCGCGTCGCAATCCTGAATTGCTGCCGTACGTCGCCAAACTGTACGACGGATATCGTCATGCGACGAGAGTGGCGCTCGCGTCCTTGGGCATTGTCGATTCCGATGTTGCTGATCTGGCATTCGCCGCACTTGATGGCTTGGCTTTCCAACAGGTCGCGTTTGGGACATCGGCGCAGACTCGACGCGGAGTTCGTGCCCTCCAGCGACTCGTGGCTGCTCAGACGGGTAACTGAACTAGTCGAGGCGGTCTCAATGTCACGAATTTCTGATACCGAGTTTGGCGGAAACCCTTGACTATGAGCCAGATCACCGACAATCTACAGATCATTCGGATCCGTACGATTTTTGTCTACGGATCCACCCGCATGTGAACGACCGTCAGGTAAGTACCCCGATAGGCCTCTCGAGGAGACCGAATGAGCACTTCTACTTCTGGTGAAACGCAACGTCTTGGTGGTACCGGCGCCAAGCTAAGCCTTTTCGACGTCATCGCACAGTCGATCGGCTTCCTTGGTCCAGTGTTCTCAATGGCGTTCCTCGTGCCGCTCGTTGTGGGCCTGATCTCGGTGACTGGTCAGGGTGCAGGAACTGCCGCCCCGCTAGCGCTGTTGTTGGCTGGCGTCGGCATCCTCGGTGTTGCATACATCGTTAGCCAGTACGCCAAGCGCATCCATGCTGCTGGCTCGCTGTACGACTACGTGACTGATGGTCTTGGCACGAAGGTCGGCGCTGCTGCCGGTCTGCTCTACTACGTCGGCATCCTGTTCCTGGGCGCGGCGCTGCTGCCACTAATCGCCGGAACGATTCACGACACCCTCGCGGCCGAGTTCAGTTTCACCAGCATTCCGGTTACCGGTTGGTGCTTGATCGTGTTGGCGCTAGTGGCACTCATCGGTTACTTCGGTGTTGCTCTCTCCACGCGCGCACAGCTGATCTTGGCGCTGCTGTCGATCGCGACCGTCGTGCTCTTCTCGCTGCACGTCATCATTGCCGTCGGTTCGAAGAACGATGTGGGCCAGGCCTTCAGCCCCTCCGCATCACCAACTGGCTGGAGCGGTTTGCTTTTCGGAATCGTTTACGCCGTGCTTATGTACACCGGCTTTGAGACTGCAGCTAACCTCGGTGAAGAAACTGAAAACCCCAAGCGCGACATCCCGCGCGCTGCCGTTGCGTCGGTCATCGTCGTAGCCGTCGTCTACATGATCTGCTCCTACGCTCAGGTTGCCGGCTACGGATTCGATCTCGAAGCGATGGGTAAGAACGCTGCGGCCCCGCTATTCGGTCTTGCTGCACCTTCGGAGGCTGGCGGCTACGGCGGTACGGCGATCAGCCGTCTGCTCGAACTCGTCGTCGTTCTGGACATGTTTGCTGTTCTGCTCGGTTGCACCGTCGCTTCTTCGCGCGGCCTGTTCGCGATGGCACGTGATGGTCGTCTGCCGAAGCCGGTTGCCCAGGTTTCTGGCCGTGGAACCCCGCTTAACGCGAGCATCGTGGTGATCGCCTTCTACGCACTGTGGATCTTCGCAACTCGTCAGTTCCCGCACCTGTTCGCGATTCCTGGCTTCCCGCACTACTTCGCCATGTTCAGTTGGGGTGCTGCATTCGGTGGATTGGCGCTGGCGACGATCTACTTCCTCGTTGCTCTCGGTGCCCTTCGCGGTCTGAAGGATCACGACAAGCCTGCGCTGGTCTGGATCGCCGCACTTGCCGGTATGGCTGTGACTGCCGCTGGCATCTTCGGTGCGTTCTACCAGGTGCCGCAGCCAACGATCAGTGCCTCGTATGCAGCACTTATCGTGTTTGTAATCGGACTCGTGATGGCCTTCCTGACCCGTGGAACCCGTATCTCGCACCACGACTTCCACGAATACTCGGACCTCGTTGCCAGCGAGCAAGGGCCGCAGAAGCTCTAAGTGTTTGACTCAATGTTGAAGGGGCGCCGGGATATCCCAGCGCCCCTTCAACATGTTGTACGCGAGTGTTGCTACACCCTTAAGGTCTTCGAGCCATCCCTACACAGCGGCCGCCAGTGCGTTGATCTTTTGCGCTAGCACCCGGCACAGATCCGGGACATCGGCTACATCGCGCACGAACATCGCTGGCTTAAAACAAATAGTTGTGTAGCCCTGAGCGAGTTGGCGGGGAATTGATTCCAGCGCCTGATCGAGATCGGCAATATCGTCCGGCTCGCTGAACGTGCCACGGATACCGCCAACAAGCTCTAACTCGGACATACTGCGACCCGCCTGGGCCATTCCTTCGTTGAGGGCAAGGAAGTCATCATCGGATAGTGAACCGAACATGTTGATTCCGTCAGCGAATCGCACAATGCGCCGAATCAATGCCGCGTGCAGGGTGCTTCCACCGAGCCACATCCGTGGGCCGCTTGGGCGGTAGGCGCCGGGCTCGAGCCACACATCGTCGAACGAGTAGTAGGCGCCGCTATGCGAAATTGGGTACGGCCCCCACGCCTTACTCCACACCTCGAGCTGCTCGTCCATGATCTTGCCACGCTCTTTGAACGGTACGCCGAGGGCGGCATATTCATCCTCATGCCAACTCACCGTGGGAATCACGATCAGGCGGCCCTCGGAGAGCAGGTCGAGGGTGCCCAATTCCTTGGCCAGGATCAGCGGATGACGCAGCGGGAAGATGATTGCGCCGGCGACGATGCGCAGGGTCGTTGTGCGCGCAGCGATCGCGGACATCATCACTAGAGAGTTTGGCCACGCAGTAGCCGGATCTTGATTACCGGGTGCGGCATAGTCGCGCCAGTTCATCATGCGGCCGTCAGCGCCCGCAGTTGGCCCGAGCAGAACATGTTCGCTGAGTTGCACGGAATCGACCCCAGCCGATTCGGCGGCCACAGCGAGATTCACTAATCCGCGCAGATCGCGCGGATCAACGAGTGCGTCGTTCTCAGTGAGCACCATGCTCAGTCGGATTGGCGGTGGCAATTTCGTCATGATGTTGCTCTCTCGCGAATCCAGGTGGCGGTACCAACCTCATGGCGATAACCGTTGACCACCTTGAGCATTCCGATCCCAACCACACCGACGAGATCCTCGCCACGGTGATAACCCATCACGCATTCGCCGTGCAGGTCACCTTCGAGGAGTCTTATCCCGTCTGCATCTGCGAGGCCGGGCATGCCATAAGACTGCATGCGAATCTCGTACTGATCTGACCAGAACGCGGGTAGCGCATCCCATTCAGTGGCAACGATGTCCGCGTAGTCGGTTTCGCTTAGGTAGGCATTAAGCACGGTGGCCGCGCGACGGCCAGTGTCCGTGGGGATGCTCCAGTGCTCGACGCGCCACGGGCGTTGATCGAAGCGGGGATTCGGGTATCGAGCGATATCTCCCACGGCCGCGACGCCGTCGAGCGCCACTCCGTCACGCAGGGCACGAAGAGCATTATCGGTAAGCACACCGTCAGTCAGATCCAAGCCGTGACCATCGAGCCACTCGACATTGCATCGCGAACCCAATGCTTCGACCACGACGTCTGCCGCAAGCTCGGTACCGTCGCTGAGGACTACTCCGGTGACGCGATCGTCACCCTCGAACGCGGTAAGCCCGACGCCAAGATGGAAAACCACACCCTGCGCCTCATGGCGACGCTGAAGTTCGGCGGCCAATTCGATGCCGAGGGGGCGGATCATCGGGTGACTATCGATGGCGACGCAGTGCACCTCACAACCAAGCTGGCGTGCCGTGGCTGCAACCTCGCAACCGATGAAGCCGGCGCCAAGCACAACAACGCGAGCGCCCGGTGTTAGTGAGGCGCGTAATGCGAACGCATCGTCGAGGGTGCGGATGACGTGACGTCCTGCCGCGGCTGTCGCCGGTGGGCCAGGGATGGGTAGGCGTCGTGCGCTTACACCTGTGGCGGCGACGAGAGCGTCGTACGAAACAACCTCGCCGGATGCGAGGGTGACGGTGTGCGCGTCGAGATCTGAGCCGGCGATCGGATCGTTCAGGCGCCACGTCAGATCTGTTGCGGTGCTGCGAACCCGAAAAGCTAACTTTTCGTGTGAAATTTCGCCGTAGAGGGCTTCCTTCGACAACGGCGGCCGGTTGTACGGCGCATGTGCTTCGTCGCCAAAGATGACGATCTCACCTTCGAATCCGTGGGCGCGCAACGCTTCAGCGGTGCGTAATCCGCCGAGGCCCGCACCAGCGATCACAACTCGCTGGGAGGTCATCGATTAACCCTCGATGGTGATGGCCTGCACGGGGCAGACGTCCGCTGCATCCTCAACCGCTGAACGCATCGACTCGTCTGGCTCTTCAACCATGACGACGAGACGTCCATTGTCATCGAGTTCGAAGACCTCGGGCGCAGCGAATACGCACTGCCCATGATCCTGACACACGTTCATATCGACGACGACCTTGAGACCCATCTTTACGCTCACTCTCTGATACTGCCCATCGCATTCTGCGAATGGGCCCTGACGATTGGTCCGGCTATTGCTTTGGCTTATGTAACTATTTCTCAGTAATCGTGGACGGGTATAAATCCTTTGAGGGAGTGCGGATTCCGCGGAACTCCCAATCGCCGCCGAGTGCGGTGGAGATAACTTCTTCACTCTCAGTTGGCTGGGCGCCAACATCGGTGCGGATGGCTGTCGGGCCGGTGACGATGTGATTGGTTAGGCGACCGAGGCCTTCAACCTCAACCTCGACAACATCGCCGGGCTGCACGGGACGTGAGTTAGCTGGAGTGCCGGAGAACAGCATGTCACCGGGGGAGAGGGTGATCGTGCGTGCAATATCGGCGACGAGGTAGTGCATATCCCATTCCATCTCGGCGGTCGAAGCTTCCTGCTTCACCTCACCGTTCACGATCGTGCGAATCATCTTGTTGTGGAAGTCCCAATCGGTGACCAAGCCCGGGCCGACGGGGGCAAGCGTGTCACTACCCTTCACACGAAGCATTGAGCCAGCGTCTGTGTCGCGGAAGTCATGAAGGCCGTAGTCATTTCCGACTGTGTAGCCCGCGATGTAGTCGCCGGCTTCGGCGGGGGAAATGTTGCGTGCCGTACGTCCGATGACGATGACGATCTCGCCCTCGTAATTGAGCCACTTACATCCCTGCGGACGAACGACGGCACCCTTATGTGAATTCAGCGCAGTGATCGGCTTGTGGAAGTACGTCGGAGCTGGTGGCAGCTTCGTCATGAATTCTTGTGTGCGACTGTCGTAGTTCAAGTGCACGGCGATAATCTTGCTCGGCTCGGTCGGTGGCAGGTGAGTCGCATCGTCGATGCCGACCTCACGTCCGTCCGCAGCGACGAGTACGTCACCGTGACGAACAACCTGAACTGCAGAGCCGTCAAGCAAAATACGTCGGTACTCAGTCATCGATTCCTCAACCAGCCTTAGGGGCGTGCCAGCCCTGTGCGGGACGATCAAACCAGACGTGCGCCTGCCCGGTTCCGATTGCGTTCTCGTATTCGCCGTACTGACGTCCCGGTGCGGTGACGGCATGCTCGCCCATCGCGCCGATCATCTGTAGGTAGTGGCAGAACTTCGCCTCGGGCTTGTACTTAGCGAACTCCGGCATGGTGTCTAAGACACGTGCATGGTCGCCGGCCTTGAGCCATTCGATGCGCTCGAGATCTGCTGCCGCGGCCTCCGGGGTGAAGATGTGTTCAACCCCGGCGGATTCATGCTGACGAAGGGTGCGTAGCGAATGGAAGGTGTGTGAGAAGGCACCGGACGCGAGCAGGATCACCTTGCGATCACTGGCCGCGATCGCATCGCCCAGTGCGCGACCTGAACGTAGGAAGTCTTCGGTGTCGCCCGTCTGACACACACTCATCGAAATCCAGCGCTTATCAAGCCCGCGGCCGAGGTAATGCCAGAGGTTGATCGTCGCGTAGTAGATCGGCAGGTACTGATCATCGATCGACGTAATCCACGTTTCACGATTGGGCGCAGCCTTTTCAGTGAGCATCGCCAGTTCCGGATCACCACGGAAGTCATACGGGATCCGACACATTCCGCGCGGAAGTTCTTCTGAGGTGAACAACCCGGCCCGACGATCCTGACCTGTAATCACGAACTCGACGGTGGTCGCCCAGTGCGAATCGAGGACCACGACCGTGTCGTAATCCAGAGTGTCGAATACGTCTGTGCGTAGTTGCTCGAGGCCGCCAACGAGGGTGAAGTCCTTGCCGTCGTTTAGTTCGAACCGGATGTTCTCGGGCAGCATGATCGTGGGCACATGTGCCAGGAGTGCGGCACCGACGATTTCACCCATGTCAGCTGCCTTCCGTTGCGGTCGACCAGCCGTTAGGTGAGAACACGGAGTTCTTCACATCGCAGTAGAAGTCGAACGACCAGGTGCCACCTTCGCGGCCGATACCGGAACGTCCATTACCGCCGAAGGGTGCGGATAAATCGCGGACGAAGAAGCAGTTGATCCACACGGTGCCGGCCGAAAGTTGCGACGACACTCGCTCGGCTCGCTCAGGGCTGCCGGTAATCAGGGTTGCGGCTAATCCGTAGTCAGTGTCGTTCGCCATGGCGACACCCTCTTGTTCAGTGCCGAAACTCTGAAGCGTGAGGACCGGCCCGAAGACTTCGTGGCAGACAATCTCCATCGTCGGATCCACGTCAGCGAAAACCGTTGGTGTGTAAAAGAATCCGCCCGTTGCGGCGTTGAGTTCGTGATTCGGTTCGCCACCTAGTAGAACGTTCGCACCTGCCGCCTTCGCGCGCTGAACGAATCCGTCCACACGATCAAAGTGCGTCTTGCTAACCAGCGGGCCGATACCGGTTGATTCTTCGCGCGAGTCGCCCTGAACGACAGTGGCGGCCTTTGCGAGGAACTTCTCGCGGAACGCGTCAGCAATCTCGTCTTGGACGAGGATGCGCACGGCAGCTAGGCACACCTGCCCAGAGTTATCGAACTGCTCGACGGCCAGATCAACAGCCAGATCGAGATCGGCGTCGGCGAAGACGAGCAGCGGTGATTTGCCACCGAGCTCAAACGACACCGGGGTGACGTTCTTAGCTGCAGCCTCACCCACCTTCTGGGCGGTGGGCACAGAACCGGTGAAGCTGATGCGACGAACATCGGTATGGGCACTCAGTGGTGCACCGGCTTCAACGCCGAGCCCCTGTACGACGTTGAAGACGCCGGGCGGAAGTCCTGCTTCGGCGGCGATATCGGCTAGAAGTGACGCGGTCAGCGGCGCCCACTCCGGTGGCTTGGCAACCACGGTGTTGCCGGCAGCCAGTGCAGGTGCGATACGCCACGTGGCCAGCATGAGCGGGGCG
>CAIKEU010000076.1 GCA_903826575.1 uncultured bacterium | reverse complement strand
GATCTTGTCGGACGCTCACTGCCGGTCCTTGAACGATCATGATCACCGCGCTCACTATTCACCCATTTGGAGTAGTCGCGTCGACGTGGGCCTCTTACGGCAGCGGCTTAACGCGCATCTTTGCGCCGGCCAACCAGGTGAATCGGTAGTGAGCTCCCAGGCGCACATTGCCGACCAACGGTGGACGTAACACCGCCACGCACTCGCCGCCGGGATGACGAACCGACGGATACACAACGCCTGCCAACTTGTCGGCGAGGAGTTCGTGGGTGAGGGCCTGGCCTTGAACGTGAGACGCCGGATCTAGACATCGCCGCGACTTACGTGAGCCGTCACGCAAATCTGCAAACTGTGAGCCGTGAATATCGGCGAGGAAATCGACGTACTCGATCTCGTCGTCTATGGCCGCGGTCTCCGTCAGTAGAACGCTGCGATGAAACGTCACTTCCGCCAGCGCCGTCTTCAACGACTTACCCGCGTACCAAGCACCCCACGTGTTGGTGTTGAAGCGGCCACCCTTGTTGCCCGGATACGAGAACGCACCGTTGATGATTTGCGAGTACGGCACGTCAAAGACGAGAGCATGTGGCCCTGGCCCGCCTGGCAGTTTCCCGTTCTGCGCGAGGGTGCGTCCACTTGTGCGGGCAGCGATCTTCGTCAATGCCTCGACGTCGGCCGGGTTGTCCGAAAGTGTGGCCAAGAACGGCTGGGTGGTGTCGGCGTACGTCTCGGGGATGAGGCGGTGCGTGTCGTCCCAACGCAGACTCGTGAGGGACGGCCATTGCGCGGCTGGGCTCACAGCCCACCGCGGCTACCGTCGAGATGTGCGCGCACCTGCGCGAGCGCGACGATGCCACCGCCGATCATCACGTCGACGGGCGCGACGCCGTTGAACAGCTCGTTGGTGTTGGGACGCGAGATCCATTCATCAGCCAGCGCCCCGCGAAATAGCGAGTGCAACGCTGTGTAGATGCCGAGCAGATACGACACTCGCGTCAGCTGATCAACACTGAGCTCGGCGGGTGGTGAGTTCTTCCATGCGTACCAGGTGCTTTGGGAGATGCCGCCGAGCAAACTGCACATGCGTTCGGTGCTCAGCGACCACTGCTCGGCCAGACGAATCATCGAGGTGACTGCCGCGGGGGTTAGTTCGGCGCGGATGGCAGGGGCGTTGAAGTCGACGAGCTCGGGCGACTCGTACCGGCTCGCCGGCGCACTCAGGGCCACTGCAGTCATATCGCTACCTCCGGTTCTGGAGTAATTCTACTCCAGAACCGGGTTCAAGTTTTCCGTGAAAGATGCGTCGGACTCTATGAACCGTAGCCCTGCACACGTTGGAAGAGTCGGGCCAGATTCACATTCTCCTCGGGAGGGATCAAGAGTGACTCTTCCAGCTGACGGGCCTGCGCAGGCGTGAGGCGCATGACGCTCTCCTCGAGAAGGATTGAGCGCGCGCGATCAAGCGCGGCGCCGAGAACGAAAGACGTCATGTCTTGCTGCTGCCGAGCCGCTGCTTCCTTCAACGTCGCGAGGGCATCGGGCGTGAGCCGCACGTTCAAGCGCTCCGTGCGTGGGCTTGAAGTACTTGGGTCTTTCACGGTCGCCATCGGTTAGTTCCTCCCTCGGATCGATAACAAGCGAACAAAAATCCGCAGTCGAATGTCTGACTGGCTCGAACTCAATGTACGTCTGACAGACGTACGCGTCAATTCCTCGTCCTGACGTGTCTTTGTATGTCTTTGGTTTTGATGAACAGGCGCAGGGGCGTTTCATTGAACGGCGTGAAGCCATTTCGGCGATAGAAGTTGGCGGCTTCTGAGTCAATCGCCTCCACGATGACCCACTCGAAGGCCACATCGTTGCTGACCAAGCATGCACGAATGAAGGCGTCTACGAGGATTTCAGAGCCGATACCTTGCCGTTGGTAGAGCCTGTCGATAGCTAACCGAGCTAACAAAAGCGCGGACTTCGGGTATCGAACTTCCTCATGCCCCAACGCGTCCATCACGGCCGGCAGTGCAAGGCGGTAGGTCGTCAGAGAGTAGTAGCCAACCAGCAGTTCATCCTCGTCCACCGCGAGGAACGTTCTGGCGGTGTGGTCTCTCTCGGCCTGACTGGCGTGGGTTCGGAGCCAGCGGTCTAATTCGGTGTTGCCGCATGAGAAGTTCGATCGGCGCACTACCTGCCGATCAAAAGGAATTATCCGTGTTCTGATTGTGCGCCGTCTTCCCTGCTCGGTTCGTCCGCTATCCGCCTGCCGATCGTCCGATGAGTCAGGTCATGCGGCGCGCATTGTCGGGCAGAGTGTGGACGACGCGCAGTTGGACGGATGTGTGAAGGCAGCTTGCGTGGCAGCCTGCGCTCGAGGATTCCCAGTTAGGATCGCCGCATAAGAATTAAGCGGTGATCGGGGGTGGGTGCGTGACGGCGACGGTGCGGTTGGCGGTGCCGTCTGATGCCGAAGCGATGGCGCGCGTACACGTTGCGTCGTGGCAGTTCGCGTACCGCGGCATGCTCGACGATGAACTGCTCGACGGACTCAACTGGCGTGATCGTCGTAAGTTCTGGACGCGCATCCTACGTCGCCCCACCATCCCGGAGAGCGCCAACTACGTCATCGAAGACGACGGACGGATCGTCGGCTTCGCGAGCGTCGGCCCGTGCCGCGACGAGGATCGCAGCGATGCAACGCAATGGGAGCTCTACGGTCTCTAGCTCGAGCCGACGTCGATCGGACGCGGGCTCGGCGCTGCAATTACTGACCACGCATTCGCAAACATCCCGGCGCACGTCGACGACATCTCGCTATGGGTGATCGCCGCGAACCAGCGCGCCCGCAAGTTCTACGAACGCAGCGGTTTCACTCTCGACGGCGTCGATCAATACACGCAGATCGGCGAGCAGGAGGTGCACGAAGTTCGGTACGTCCGACCGCGCGTGCTGTAGCGGCCAGAGACGTTAGATCGCCGCGCTAGCGGGTCTTATCGCGTTGTGATCGGTAGGCGTCCGTCACGAGGGTGCGCAGTGGGCGCTTACCTACCGCGTTCAATTCCACGAGGAACGCTTTGTACCCATTGAAGTGCTCGATCGTGAAGACACCTTTGATCCCGCTGGCCAGGATGGCTTCCTTCTCGTGAAGATCCGCGGTAGCCAACGCCAAAATCGGTTCGGCGGCAGGCGGTACACCACCGAACCGCTTGAGATCAGCCTTGCTATACGGACGATCCCACGCGAACGCGCGTCCATTAACGAGCCACGTCCGTCTGCCGTGAGGCTCACCCTCGGTGACGTCCTCGAGCCCAGCCATCACTGCTTCCACATCAGCCCACGTCGCCATGTAAGACAGGCTACTGAAGTGCTCCTACTCATCCGTCTTTGTTGGTGCCTTTTGCCGACGCGGCCCTTCCAGCGATGTTGTGCCGGGACGTGGGAGCAGCTCGAGGGTTGCGCCGTCACTTAGGTGCAGAACGATCGTCATCTTCTTGCCTCTTGGCCGCTCAACGCCAACGACGCGCTGCCCGACTGCCAGCTCCAACTCCGCACCAATATCGGGTGTGCGTAATGAATCCATGCGGGCGAGCGCGTAACGAAGTTGCAGCCGAGCATCGTCAGTCAGCGAGACGAGACGTTGCGTCAGCGTGAGCCGGTCGACGGTTGCCCGGTAACTAAGGTCTGCGACGCAGCCGTTCAACCCGAGGGGCGCACTGTCGGGTAGGGGAAGATAGCCAACTCGACGTCCACTTCGAATCTGGCCGCGCGCGTCCTTGTCGTCAGCGGCCGCGAGATTGTCGAGATGAATGATCGGGCACACCGTGATGTGACGGTCGAGCGAATCGTCATCTTCCGCGGACTCGTAGGCGGCCTCCTCGCTGAGACCTTGCTCGCGCATGAGCTCGCGTGCGCGCAGGTGGACTTCCTTGTCGAGATGGCAATCGTGACTGACGACCAAGACGGCCGCTCGACCCGAGATGCTGGAAAGGCCAGGTAGCCCGGGAACCGAAGTTGCGAAGTCGGATCGATGTGTGCTGAACGACGACCATGCCGTTGGTGTGTGGACGTTGCCGGCGAGCGCCACTCGGGTGAGACCGCTGGTAAGAAAGACGTCACCTTGCTGAAGTGGTCGACCCACATCCCTGCTGTAGAACTCTGAGGTCACGGGCGGCCAACCGTTGACGGCGCCTTCTTACGTCCTCGCTTTGTCGGCTCTTCCCTTTCGATGAGGGCCGGCGCATCGTCGAGATTCATGAGCACGTCTTCGTCACGAAGGCGGCTTCGCTTGCGTGGGGGAGTGTGACTTGCGGTCGTGCCCCGCAGGACGGCCGTGAGCATCTCCTCGAGAACGGATGGAGTTGAATCAATATGGTCGATGGTGAGCAGCTCACCGGGTGAGACGTTGTACGCGGCACAAAGGCGCAGCAGAGTGTCGAACCGCATTCCGGATGTTTCACCGCGCTCGATCTTGCCCAATTCGTCCTGACGAACGCCGACGATCTCTGCCATCTCGCTCAGCGTGCGGGTGCCGCGCAGCTCGCGGCAGCGCAGCATGAGACGCACACCGTCGCGTTGCGCAACCATGTTGCTCATCATTCCCTCCATAACGGTTATAGCCGTTAGTTTAATGGGTATAAGCGTTATCTTCTAGTGGTGTGGCAGAGGGCTTCTCCGCGAGCGGCCTGTGCCGTTCGACAGTATTCTTCGCTTATCCGCAGCGTTGAGGAGAAATGGTGTCTACTGCCGATCGAAGTAGCCAGGCCTCAGCCACGGATTCAATGGTCGGTTCAGCCGCCGAACCCGATTATGGGCATCAGCTGGGTCAGGTTGCCGGCGTCTACATTCTTCAGGCTGCTCGAATGGTCGGCGCTACTACGGCCTCGATTCGGATGTGGGAAAAGCACGGCCTCGTCACACCTACGCGCCTCTCGTCCGGATACCGCCTCTACTCTATGGACGACGTTGAACGACTCCGTCAGATCCACAAACTGACGCTCGACGGAGTGAATCCGGCCGGGATCAAACGCATCCTTGAAGCCGATGCTGATTCTGCGCCATCGACACAGATCGCCCACGGCGGCGGCCAACAGATTCACAACGTTGGTGATGCGCTCAAGCAATTGCGTGTCGACACGCGTCTCACACTTCGACAGGTTTCAGCGCGCACCGGGTTGAGTCCTTCCTACATCAGCTCGGTTGAGCGCTCACTCGCCGTTCCGTCGCTGGCAACCCTGCAGAAACTGGCCGTCGCGTTCGGAACTAACGTGCAAGGCCTCATGGGTCAGACAACTGAATCGCCTGACACCGTCCTGGTGCGTGCTCATGAGCGTCGCACTCTCGACAGTGGCGCGGGCGTGACGATCGAGGATATGTCCACCGCAGCGAGCAACCTCGAGTCGCTCCTATTCACGATCCAGCCGGGAGCTGGCAGTGATGGGTCCTTCTCCCACGAGGGTGAAGAGATGTTGTACGTCGTCGCCGGTGATCTCGTGCTCACACTGGACGGCACCGATGTGTACGACCTTCATGCCGGTGACTCGATGTCCTACGACAGTACGCGGGCGCACGCCTGGGTTAATGAGGGTGAAGTGCCCGCGATCCTGGTCTGGGTCAACACCCCGCGCACGTTCTAACCGATCCGCAACGCACGAGGAAACAGCCGCGCCAAAGGTGCCGAATCAGCCACGCACGTTATCTATTGACACGTCTATGACCTTGCATTACTTTTACAACCTTAGCGAACAAGAAATTCGCTCAATCCGTCGATGATCGGAGACTCGATGAAGCCCGCCGAGCAGTACCAGCGCCTCACTCACTCACTGCACTGGGATCCGACCTACGTCAACGGGGATGCCTACATTCCCGAGGAATGGCGTACTGCGTGCACCATGACGGACTGGCGTAAATTCAACGATCCCTTCCAGATCCTGTTTGAGGATTACTGCCGCATCCAGGCGGAAAAGGAAGACAAGTTCCACGCCGTTCGCGACGCGGGTGCGCGCTTCGGCCACATCGCGCGCGTCGACGAGCGCTGGGTTGAGGGCATGAAGTCGCTCAACACGGGCCTCACTTACAGCGAGTACTACAACTACCGCGGCCACGTGCGCGTAGCGCGCTTCGCCCCCGCGCCAGCCATCCGCATCGCGTCGATGGTTCAGGCGATGGATGAGCGTCGTCACGCTGAAGAGACGATCTTCCAGGCTCGCGACTACGCCAAGTACCACAAGAACGGCTTCCTCCTGCCCCGCGACCGGATGGCCTTCTTCGAGCGCCACTGGTACTTGCAGGGTGGACGCTCGTTCTTCGAGGACCTGATCACTACGGACCCGATCGAAGCGATCATCGGTACCAACCTCGTCTTCGAGACCGCCTTCACGAACCTGCTCTTCATCGCCGCCCCCGCTGCTGGAGTTGCCAACGGTGACTTCGGTTTCGGCCAAGCGCACTTGACGATCCAGAGTGACGAGACGCGCCATATGGCTCTTGGTCAGGCTGTTGCCCGCACGCTGCTTCAAGGTGACGAGCGCAACCTTGAACACATCCAGGATTGGGTAGACAAGTGGTTCTGGCGTTGTCACCGACTCCTTCAGGGCGTCGTTGGTCCAGCCCTCGACTACTTCCCGAAGAACAAGCCGGTCTCGTACAAGGAAGCCTTCACGCGCTACGTCGTTGAAGACTTCATCCAGGGATACGTATCCGAGTTGTCGCAGTTCGGGCTCAAGCCTCCGCGCCATCTCGATCAGGCTCTGGCCGAAGTTGAGCACGGTTCAAGCACGATGTGGCGCAGCCTTTACGCGAGCCGCGACGCACTGTGGTTCGACATTCACCAGCCAACCGTCGACGACCTCGAATGGCTGAACGAGAAGTACCCGCTCTTCGACCGCACCCACGGCGACTTCTGGCGCTCAGTGGCCGCGGGAGAATACGTCGCTGCCGACACCTCACCGATGACGTGCGATGTTTGCCACTTCCCGTGCATCTTCCCAGAGCCGGCGAATGCGGTTGCACTTCCCGTTGACTTCGAAGGTATTCGATACTGGTTCTGCTCAGAAGGTTGCAAGTGGATCTTCGAACGCGAGTCGAACAAGTACCGCCGCACGCAGGAACCTTCAGCTCTCGTCCTCGCTGACAAGGACCCACTGTGGGTTGCGCAGTTCCTCAACATCACTCCTGACGGAAAGCCGTTGGGTGGAACGAGTGTGCCGGATGGTTACTTCCCGGCCATGCCCGTCCCAGTGACGATCTGATTTAGAGGAGTAACTGTGCTTGTCTACACGCGGATCGCTGGTGAAACGGCACCGGAGTCACATGTCCTCTCGACGGCGAATGCGACCGTGGGCGATCTACTTGAGAAGGTCAAGAACGCCCGGACGTCGAAGGGCCGCGAGGTTTCCCTCCTGCTCGACGGCGCAGAACCGGACGCACTCCTTGCCGACTTAGGAGTGACGGAAGGCGCATTGCTCGAGATCCGCGCCGTTGGTTCCCCGCTGCCTTCAGTGAAGCCGCAAGATGATGCCCCTGAGATCGACTTCAGCTCGCTGGTTGTAGCGCCGGTATCTGCCAAGAAGACGACGGAGTACGAAGCGGTAACCGAACTGCTCCAGTGGCATTCGCCATTCCACATCGATGGTGGACGTCCGGCGCAGGTTGTGTGGACACCGGAAAGCACTGTTCTTCAGTCCGTCGACTGGGAGGCCTACCGGTCCCCAGACAAGTTGTACTACCGCACGTATATGACGCGTCAGTCGCGCAACGATCGCAGTGTTTCCACCGCCTTCCGTTATGCCGAAGAAACTGGCCAGCTCTCATCTGTGGATGCTGACCACGTCGAGGTCATGCGCCGATTCGTTGGTGCCCTGCAGTACCCCGACTGGGGTCTATGCATGTTGCACCAGCACATCACGCGGTTCTGTATGTCGTCATGGATCTCAGGTGCGTCGTCCTTCATGATGTTCGACCAGCTACGCCATGCGCAGTTGTACGGACGTTTGGCCATTGCATACGGCGAGATCTACGAGGGCTTCGACGATCCACAGCAGTCGTGGATGGAAGACGATCGCATGCAGCCGACTCGTCAGATCATCGAAGAACTCCTCGTCGAACTCGACTGGGGTAAGTCCTTCATCATTGCTGGACTTCTCGTTGAGCCACTGTTCACGACCGCTTCGCATGCCCTCATCGCAGGACGTCGCGGACGCGACGGTGACACACTCGCGCCATTCGTTTGTCAGTCGATTCTGGAAGATAAGCAACGTCACCGCGACAGCGTCGAAGCGTTCGTCCAGTTGGTTGCGGAGGATCCCGAAAATGGTGATCTCAACCGTGGCCTCATCACGATGTGGGCCGATGAGTGGCTGCCACGCGCACATGCGGCGGCAAGCATGCTGGTCGGCGACGATGCAGATTCCCTCGCCGCCGTACAGGCTGCACATGATGTGGTTGCTGAGCGGATCGCAGCGCTTCGGACGAGTGAAGCGCTGTGAACGTCCGAGTTGACCGCTCAATCGTCGGCATCGAACTGATGGCTGGTGAGGAATGCGATGCGATCGTTTCAGCAGTCCTCGAGGATGTCCCAGACGCATCGGTCGTATCACTTCCTGGTCTCGTCCAGCTCGACGTCCCGGATCGAATGATCATCAAGACATCTGTCGTTATCGAATACTTAGGACGTGACTGGGATTCCCGTGATCTCAATCAGGTCGTCTCGGCGTATCGCGGCTATTTCACGCGATGGGATGAAGACCAGGTTGTTCTGAGCTGGGATCACGATGATCAGGGGGATGTTAACGATGTATGAGGGTTCGGGCTCCGAGGAACGAATCATTCACGTCTGCGTGAACATGGACTGCGCGATGCGCGGCTCGGAGGCGCTGCGGGATCGACTTCAAGCTGCGGTTGACGAGCAGGGTGCCGATCTCGAGGTAAACGACTACGTCTGCTTCGCTGCATGTGAACAAGGACCGAATCTGCTCATCGAACACAAACGAGCCTTCTACAGCGAGGTTTCCGAAGCGGATGCTGAAGGAATCGTCGCGCATGCACTTGATGGACCGCCGGTCGAGGCTATTGATAAGAGCTCGTCATTCATCGCGAAGAAGATCTTCAACATGCTTGACGCGGGATTCAAGCCCGGCGACCTTAGTTTGTCGGAACAAACGTGAGCTCGGCCGTCGAACGGCTGCTTCCACCGGAACGTGAAAATCTGCGGGCTTACCGCGATCGAGGTGGATACCAGACGTTGGCGGCGTTCGGCCACAACCAAGATCTTCTGCGTGAGCGCGTTGCGTCAGTGACTTTGACGGGTTTAGGCGGCGCGCATTTCCCTTTTGCCACCAAGGTATCTGCGGTTCTCAAGACACCAGGACCCCGGTACGTCGTTGCCAACGGTGCTGAAGATGAGCCAGGCAGTCAGAAAGACAAACTGCTGATCGAACGTAATCCGCATGTGGTGATTGAGGGCGCGCTCCTCGCCGCCGCCGCCGTCGATGCTGACGAAGTCATCTTCTACATCCGCGAAAGCCTGCTTGAAGCATCGGCTTCGATGGCCGATGCATTGACTGAAGTTGCCGCCGATGGGTTGGCGGGCGATCGGGTACTTCGGATACATGCTGCGCCGATCACCTACGTTGCAGGTGAAGCCTCAGCTGCACTTTGTAGCCTCGCGGGCGAGGATGCCAAGCCCAACGCACAACCGCCGTATCCGTCTGAGAGCGGCTATTTGGGTCAGCCAACGCTCGTCAGCAACGTCGAAACATTTGCGAACCTGCCACGAATGCTGAGTGACGATGCATCGTCGGCCGCCTCACGTAGTCGATTGGCGACGGTCACTGGCGATGTCGTAAGCCCAGGTGTGTTTGAGGTTGATCCGTTGACTACGACGCTACGTGACCTCATCGCGATGGCTGGCGGTGTCCCAGGAGAGGCAACCGTCAAGGCGGTGCAACCCGGTGGTCCGTCATCGGCCTATGTCTCCGCAACGCAACTTGATACGGCACTAACCAACGAGGCAATTCGCGGTATCGGTTCTCAGCCAGGCTGTTTGGCCATTCGCGTCGTCGCTGATACGCGCTGCATGGTCGAGGAAGTAGCAGCAGTCGCAGCGTTCTTTGCTCGTGAGCAGTGCGGTCAATGTCCGGGCTGCCGAATGAAGACGACGAGCTACAGCACGCTGCTCGGCAAGGTCGTCCAAGGTGCAGCCAACTGGGAACTTCTTGGGCAATTCGCGACGATCGATGAATTCGTTGCGGACATGCCGCGTAAATGCGCGCTCATTGATATGCCCACAGCTCCAGTCATGTCCGCTGTTGAGCACTTCCGATCAGACTTCGCTGACCACATCGATAACGAAAAGTGCAGTGCACGTAACGATTCGCAATCAGAGAAATGAGAGGCACCATCCATGTCAGCTAACGCCGAAGTGACCCCATCAGGGGAGAGCCGATACCCGTTGCTCGGAGATGCGATCATGTCGCGTCGCGTTGAGGTCATCGACCTCACACGTGAACTCTTCGAGGGTATGCCGATGTGGTTCGGGCACCAGAAGACGTTCATCAATACCAATCAGACCCATGACAAGTTCATGGAGATCCATAAGACTGAGATGGGTTTCGAGGCACACAACCTGCTCATCAGCGAGCATGCGGGTACGCACACCGATGCGGTCTTCGAATACGATCGCAATGGACCGACGATCGACAACTCACCACTTGAGTACTACTACGGCGATGCGATCTGCATCGACGTGTCACACATTCAGTACCCGGATTTCATCACCGTCGAGGTGCTTGAAGAGGCACTCGCCAAGAGCGGTCTCGATATCCGCATGGGTGACACTGTCCTGCTGTACAGCGGCGTGGGTGACCAGCACTGGCCAGAGGTTAGCTACACCGAGCAGTACCCCGGCCTTAACCGTGAGTCGACGCTCTGGCTAGCCAAGCAGGGTGTCGTAAACATCGGCATAGACAACGTCGCCATCGACCACAGCGATGACGCAACTTTCGCCGGCCACGTCGTCTGCGGTGAATACGGAATCGTGAACACGGAGTCGCTGACCAACCTCGACAAGATCGCAGGCAAGCGCTTCCTCTACTTCGGTCTCCCGCTGCGCATCCGCGCCGGAACAGGTTCACCCATCCGCGCCGTCGCCGTTATGAACGTCTGATCGTCAGGGATTGGGAGACAACCTCATGAGTGCAGAAACTTCCACCGGCCGCGGTCCGGAATGGCAGCGCGTTCAGCCCGAAGGTCACTGGGATTGGTCGATTCCAACTCCGTGGACGCAGGGTTGGCGAGTCGGAAATATGGTCTTCGTCGGCGGGCAGTTGTCAGCCGACGAGAACGGGAATGTTGTGGGCGAGGGCGATATTGAGGTGCAAACGCGCAATGTCTTCAACCACATCACGACCATCCTTGAGGGTGCCGGTGCGACCTGGCAGGACGTTGTTCGGGTCAACACCTACTACTGCTTCGAGGGCAAGGGTGACGAGGTCCGCGAGTACTGGGAGAAGATGACCCGCGTTCGCCTTGAATTCCTGCCCGATCCCGGCCCCGTTGGAACGGCCGTTCGCGTCAATGGCCTTATGTACGACGGGTTTCTGATCGAGGTGGATTGCATCGCGATCCTGCCTGAGGGTCGTTAAAAAGCGATATTGGGGACCAGTTTTAGCCCCAAAACGCTAGACAGCCTTGTCGTACGCCAGTAATGTCACAGCACAAACCTTGTAGGACAAAGGTAATAACAGCGAACAATCGCAAAGCGTGAGCCCCACTTTCAGGGAGGCACTATGTCGGACGTATTGGACGAGGTCGACTCGAATATCGAGCAGATCACCATTCAGCCAGTACCGGAAAATCAGCGAACAGGCGTAGCTCGTCACCTGTTCTCAATCTGGTTCGGCGTGCAGATCATGCCGCTGACTTTGGTCACGGGTGTTCTGGGCCCAACAGTCTTCGGACTTGACCTGACGTGGACGGTTGTATCGATCGTTCTCGGTAACCTCGTCGGTGCGATCTTCATGGCGCTGCACTCAGCGCAGGGTCCACAGCTAGGTGTGCCGCAGATGGTTCAGAGCCGCGGACAGTTCGGTCTGTACGGGTCGCTTGTGGTCCTGGTCGTAACTGTCCTGATGTACCTGGGCTTCTTGGCCTCGATCTTGGTGCTTGCGGCTCAGTCACTACAGGTCATCTTCCCGAGCCTTGACGGCACGGTAGCCATCATCATCAGTTCGGTGCTGACGCTTGTACTCGTAGTCTTCGGGTACCAGATGATTCACCGCATGAACCGTGTATTGATGCCGCTGTTCGGAATTGCCGTCATCGTGACGTTCGTATACATCCTGATGGCAAAGGGCAGTCACAACCCTGACGTATCGGCACTCGGCTACACCACCGCAGGATTCTTCGGAATGTTCTCGGTTGCTGCGGTTTGGCAGGTCGCTTACGCGCCTTACGTATCGGACTACAGCCGTTACCTACCAAAGAACGTAAACTCACGCGAAACCTTCCACTACACCTACTGGGGTAGTGCGATCGGTGCAATCCCAGTGATGATCATCGGTGCGCTGATTCCTATCTGGCTTGGTGGCGCTGGCTCGCTGGGCGACCTGACCGGAATCATGCCGACGATCGTCCTGTGGTTTGTGGCGCTGATGTTCTTCCTCGGCTCGATCGACGCGTGCGTGATCAACCTGTACGGACCGGCGCTGTGCTTGGTAACGATCGGCCAGACATTCAAGTCTGGTTGGTTCCCGAAGGCTCCGACCCGCGCCGTTATCGCAGCGGTGTTCTGCGCGCTGGCGGCAATTCTTGCAACGGTGTTTGCGCAGAACTTCCTCGTTCAGTACAGCAACTTCATCTTGTTCCTGCTGTACTTCCTGATCCCGTGGAGCGTTATCAACCTCGTGGACTACTACGTAGTGCGCAAGGGTGACTACGACGTCAAGGCATTCTTTGAGCCTGGCGGCGGCGTCTATGGTCTGTTCAACTGGCCGGCCGTTATCGCCTACATCCTCGGCGTTCTGATTCAGATCCCGTTCATGTCGACGAGTTTCTACACCGGCCCCATCGCGGTTTCCCTCGGACACGTCGACACCGCATGGATCGTTGGCTCGATCGCAACGACGATCATCTACCTTGGTCTCGTCAAGGTGATGAGTCCCGATCGCAAGACAGCTGCTTTCTCTGGGACGAACGCTAGCTAATTCGTTCGGCAGGAGAGTTTTGCAATCTATACAAGCTGCTCGGTTGGTATCGGTCGATCACGTACTCATTGTTAGTCGTGATCCGGCCGCAACCGCCGAGCAGCTCTTTGTTCGGACTGGACTTGCCTCCATCCCTGGTGGTGAACATGACGGGCTTGGAACCAGGAATGTAATCGTGCCGCTCGGTGAGGGCTACCTTGAGATCGTCGAGGCTCACGATGTTGTGCTGGCCGGCGAGAATCCCTTTGGACGGCTGGTAGTTGCCGGTACACATCGGGCTGATGACGAGGGACTTGATGCGTGCCTGTTCTCGTGGAGTGTTGCTGCGCAGGATGCAGCGGCGGTGGCCGAAGAACTGAACGTGGGATCAATGCCGCTTTCACGTGCAGGTGTGTCAGTACTGCTAGCTGGCGTCGACGAGTCCGTTACCGATCCGGCTCGTCCGTTCTTCCTCCAACGAAGTGCCGGGCAGGAATCACCGGCTCGTCGCCCCGCCGATCATCGGGTGGCGCCGGTTGGGATCCGTCGGATCACAGTCTCGACGGACGAGCCATGGACTAGCTGGGCTGACCATGTGCCTGCGGGCTCAACCCAATTACAGGTCGAACCGGCCGATGGTTGGCTGGGATCGCGGCTCAAGGAGCTCGAGATCGAACTTATTGACGGCAATGCAATCGTTCTCACCTTTGATCATCCACTTGGAGTTCGTTCGTGACATTCACGTCAACGGACATGATTGCGTTACGTCGCGATCTACATCTGATTCCCGAGGTCGGCCTGCAACTGCCGCTAACCCAGCAACTCCTCTTGGATGCTCTCGCCGGGCTGGGACTCGAAGTGCATCGTGGCCGCGACCTCACGTCTGTGGTCGCGATCCTTCGCGGTGGCACGCGCGGCGTGGCCGGCGACGGAAACGTCAACGTGCTGCTTCGTTCAGATATGGATGCACTACCCGTTGTCGAAGAAACCGGCTTGGACTTCGCATCGACTAACGGATCCATGCACGCCTGTGGACATGATCTGCACATGGCGATGTTGGTTGCCACCGCTCATCGACTTTCCGGGATGCGCGAAACCCTCGCCGGCGATGTCGTCTTCGTATTTCAACCTGGTGAAGAGGGACACGGCGGAGCGCGCATGATGCTTAAGGAAGGCGTTCTCGATATTGCTGGTTCGCGATCGACTGCGGTCTTTGGAATGCATGCACTTTCGTATCACTTGCCGACGAATCACATCGGACTGCGACCCGGTCCGATCATGTCTGGCTCGACCCTAGTGCGAGTGACATTCACGGGTCGAGGTGGGCATGGTTCGGCTCCGCATCTGACCAACGATCCGTTACTCGCGGGTGCGGTCTTCGTTCCGACCGTTACAAGTGCGGTGAGTCGAGCCACGGATATGTTTGATCCGCATACCCTCACCTTCGGGTCTTTTCAAGCCGGTGCGTCGTACAACGTGATTCCTGATCGAGTCGTTCTACTCGGAACACTGCGGAGCTTCTCGACGGCCGTGGCCGATCGAGCTCGTGGCGTCATTCGTGAAGTGGCTGAATCAGTCGCACGGGCACATGCCGTTGACGTCGAAGTGATTCTCACTGAAGACACTGTCCCTACGTCCAGTGATGCGGGCGAAGTAGACATTACGAAGGCGGTCGATCCGCACAACACCCATCTGCTTGATCGACCAATCTCGGTATCTGAAGACTTCTGCTGGTTCTTAAAGGAAGTACCAGGTGTCTTTGTATTACTGGGCGCGCAGCTGCCTACTTCTGATGGCACACCTCCAGCGTCGAATCATTCGGCGAAGGCCGTCTTTGATGAGTCCGCGATGGACGTCGGTCATGAGCTTGAAGTGAACTGGGCGGTTAAGCGACTCGAATTGGCCTGAGCTCTGCTGCCCGGCGCATCATGCGAATTCGTGTCTTGATCGAATCTGCTAACTGCTGACGTGTGTTCTCAGCGCGAGTACGCTCGAGGGAATCTCACTTCACATCACTAAGGATTCCCATGCGCGCCGTTGTCTTCACGTCCCCTGATCAGCCGGTTGAGGTTCTCGACGTTGATATTGCGCCGCCCGGCCCTGGCGAAGTGAAGATCAAGATCGCTGGTGCAGGCGTGTGCCACAGCGATCTGCATTTGCAACGCGGCGATTGGCCGCACCCCGCGCCACTGGTCATGGGCCATGAAGGCTCAGGCGTCGTCGTCGAGTTGGGCGCGGGCGTCACAAATCTCGCCGAAGGTGATCACGTAGTCATCTCGTGGGTCGCGCCCTGCGGCACGTGTCGTCATTGCCTGGCTGGACGTGAGGCTCGCTGCGAGCTCGCGGCAAGCGTCGTACTCCCCGGCGGTGTGCTCTTCGACGGAACATCGCGCCTGTCACGCAACGGGCAGACTGTGCATCACTACCTCGGCACCTCGTCATTCGCTGAATACGCGATCGTGCCAGCAAGTGGTGCGATCAAGATTCGTCAGGATGCGCCACTTGATGTGGTGGCTCTCGTTGGTTGCGCTGTGGCGACGGGCGTGGGTGCGGTGATGAACACCGCGAAGGTCGAAGCCGGATCCACGGTCGTCGTAATCGGTTGTGGTGGTGTGGGTTTGTCGGTCGTGCAGGGTGCGCGGCTGGCTGGCGCATCGCGCGTCATCGCTGTAGATCTGCGACGTGAGAAGGCCGATGTCGCAGCGACGATGGGCGCGACGGACGTCATCGATGCGTCGTCGACAAACGCGATCGAAGCCGTGCGCGATCTCGTGCCCGACGGTATCGACTATGCGTTCGACGCGATCGGTCACACGGCGACGACGGAACAAGCAATCGCCATGCTCGGGCTCGGCGGTGCCGCAGTGATCGTTGGACTCCCTGCGACGGGTGCGCGCGCATCCTTCGAGCCACTCGCACTTGCTGAAGCTGAGCAGCGAATCCTGGGATGCAACTACGGCAGTGTGCGTCCCGCGATCGACATCCCGATCATGGTCGATCAGTACATGGCCGGTGATCTGATGCTCGACGAACTCGTCTCTGATCGTCGCGGCCTTGAAGATGCCGCACGATCACTCGACGAACTGCGTACGGGCGCACCACTGCGCACACTGCTCATTCCGTAATCGGCAAACCTCCGCTACGGACCACAGAATGACCTTTGTCAGCCTCGAACACGGATGGGTGGGCGCGACGTATGAGCGGGAAACCAGAACTGCGCATTGGCATCATCGGCTACGGAGCGATGGGCAAAGCACATGCGTATGCGTATGAGGTCGCACCGATAATGCAGAGGTTGTCTGTCACGCCCAGAGTCGTCGTGATCTCTGGGCGTGACGCAGCCGCGGTATCCGATGCTGCCCAGAAGTACGGGATTCCGGAATGGACGACGGATTGGCATGAAATCGTCGCTCGAGACGATATTGATGTGATCGATATCTGCACGCCACCAGGAACCCATGCCGAGATCTCTGCGGCAGCGGCGGCTGCCGGTAAGTCCGTGATTTGCGAGAAGCCGCTTGCAACGAGTCTCACCGATTCGGTTAGTGCGATGAATGCTGTTGACCAAGCGGGCGTGCACAACGCAGTTGGGTTTAACTATCGCTGCTTACCCGCCGTCGCCCTCATGCAGCGCATGATCACTGAGGGTGCTGTTGGTGATGTACTTCTGTGGCGAGCGATCTGGCTTTCCGATGAATTTGCCGACGCGACGATTCCGTTCGACTGGCGCTTCGATAAGTCGATGGGGGCGAGCACCATCGCAGACCTTGGATCACACCTCATCGACATGGCGTTGTGGATGGGTGGTCCCATCGACGGTGTGAGCGCCCAATCGTCAACCTTCACAACTGAACGCACGTCGACTGAAGGTCCGAAGCCGGTCACATGTGACGAGTCGACGCAGGCCATGCTTCGTTTCACATCGGGAGCTCGCGGCCTACTTGAGGTTGGTCGCGTTTCTGTTCGTCGCCCCTGCGATTTCTTCGTGGAAGTCAATGGAACCCGAGGCACGCTTATCTTCGATTACAGCCAGCTGAATGAATTGAGATATGGATCAGTGGATGACGATCCATCGCTATACGGCCTGCGGACAATTCGTGCGGAGCATCCCACGCACCCCTACTCCGCGAATTGGTGGGCGATTGGTCAGGGGGTTGGGTATGGTTCCAGCTTCGTTAACCAAATTGGAAACCTACTTCGCGATTGGCCAAACGAGAAATGGGAACCGTCGTTTGCCCAAGGGATGAAGGTGCAAGCGGTCTGCGATGCGATTGAGCGATCCTCGGCGTCAGACGCGTGGGTCACGATCGATCAAGCGCATCGCTGAACGCGCGTTATCGCCGGCAAACTACCACCGGTCATGTACGTGGTGGCGAATGTCCGTGTCATAGATGCGGTGGACGGCTGCGTCGTACTCAGCGGTTGTCGGGGCTAAGCCAGCAACGGCAGCATTCGCCTGAGCCTGTGAAACAGATGTCGCACCAGGAATGACCGTCGTGACACCAGGCTGATCAACGAGCCATCGGATCGCGGCCTGAGCCGGCGTAACCCCAGCCGGCGCGAGTGCACCTAGCTCAGCCGCTGCGTTGATGCCTAGATCGAAGGGGACTCCGCTAAATGTTTCTCCCATGTCAAACACTTCACCGTTGCGGTTGTAGTGACGATGGTCGTCGGCACCGAATGATGATGCTGATGTGAACTTGGCCGCGAGCAAACCACTGGCAAGTGGAATGCGAACGATGATGCCAACGCCTGCTGCTGCGGCCGTCGGTATTACCTGCTCGAATGGCTTGAGTCGAAATGCATTGGCAATGATCTGCACACTCTTGAGTTGCGGGTGCGCGATCGCGTCGAGTGCTTGTTGAACCGTCTCGATGCTGACGCCGTAACCCGCGATCAATCCCTCATCGGTAAAGGCATCGAACATGTCATACATATCCTGACGATCTAGTGTCGCCTGCGGTGGGCAGTGCCATTGAACGAGATCGAGTCGGTCAACGCCAAGATTGTCGAGCGACCGACCAATCCACGAGCGCAGGTTGGCTTCGGTGTATGCGGAGTCATCCGGTGGCATTGCTCGACGGCCTGTCTTCGTCGCAACGAATAGATCTTCACCGGCTCGCGCTCGTAGGAACTGACCGACGAACTTCTCGCTACGACCATCGCCATAAACGTCGGCTGTATCGAAGAAGGTTACGCCCGCGTCGGCTGCTGCATGCAGGATCGCCATGGCGGTGGCCTCGTCGACTTGACCCCAGTCAGCACCGAGCTGCCAGCACCCCATACCGACAACGGATGCGCTTCGGCCGAGACGTACAAACTCTCGTTGCTCCATGATTTCTTCCCCATCCTCGTTTCGACCTATTGCCTACATTTACCGTGCTTGCGTCGTCGCGGCCAATTGAGCGGATGCTCGTTCGGCGACTTCCAATGCCGCGATGGCATCTTCGATCGAAGCACCCTCGCGGGGCCCACCCTGTGCGTATCGCGCGAAGCTCTCAGCCTGTTCCCGAATCGCCGTTAGAAATCCAGCCTCTCCGTCGGTCGGCGCAAGGAACATCGTCTCTTCGGCTGCTCCGGTTCCGTACACCTCGGCCTTGCACATGTCACCAGGAGGGTAGCGCCGTCCCAAGGAGACGGTCGCAATAGTTCCACCGGTCATCCGCGCCTGAATCTGCAGGCTTTCCGGATCGCCCGGCACATGTGCTGAGTATTCCGGACCGGGGATGAGTAGGTCGAAAGACTCGAATTCCTGACCCGTCAGCCAACGCGTCTGATCGAACTCGTGCACTCCCATATCAATGCAAATACCGCCGCTGGTAAGGCGAAACTCAGTTGGAGGGGGCTCTTGATCCCACTGCCAACATGAAACTAGGAACAGCTCCCCAAACTCACCGGCTTGGATACGTTGGTGGATAGCCCGAAGTGATGGGACGAAGCGTCGCCAGTAGCCAACTTGGAACGCGATACCCGCTTCAGCGACGAGGACTGCAGCTTGCCGAGTCTGCGCCGCGGTGACACCGCATGGCTTTTCACACAGGATAGGAACACCGCTTGCGACCAAATCCGCGATGACGTCACCATGAAGGCCCGAAGGAACTGCGATGAGTGCGCCGTCGAGTTCGGAACCCTGCAACATCTCCCGCACTGTTCCAAAAACGGCGAGGTTGTCGGGCAGAACTGCCGACGCTGCCGCCGATGGCTCCGTTACCGCGACGATTGAAACGGAATCACTGGATTCCATTGCCCGAAGATGGGCACGCCCCATGCGGCCACCGCCGACCAATCCAAGCTTGAACATGCCTACTCGGTCCGGGTCGGTGCATCGATTGGTTGGCGTGTTACGTGTCCGGCTATGAACGACTGGCAGAGAGCGATATCGCGCAGTCCGTCTATGCCGGTCGTCTTCACCGCGACACCCTGCGTGACACATTCGTGGAAATGGACGAGTTCACGCTTGAACGCGCTTTCGTAGGACGACAGCTCATCGGTGTGCCAGGTTCGCGTCTCACCCGCGACACCACCTTCGATCTCAAGAGTGGCCGGTGCGTTACGTAGGAACGGTGACGGGAAGGCGAGTGTTAGTCGACGATCAGAAGCGATGAAACTGAACTCCTGGCGGTAGCGCGTGATGCCGGGCAAATCAACCCAGTTAATGACACACGGAACCTCGCCAAACTTGAGCATCGCAGTGACACCGGTTGGACGAATCTCAACGTAGTCAAGGGAATCGGGTTCACCAAGAATGCTGCGGACGAAGTTCAACTCGTGGATAAGACTGTCGAGCATGACCTCGTGATATGCCTTGAGAAGGAAGTCGTCGTCTGATCCGATTGCGGCTGACAACTGTGCCCGGGATTCAGCTCTAAGTTGGTTGAGTATCTCCTCGGGCGGTGGCGTTGCTCCTCTGACGAGGGGAATGTGTGACACGTAGGGTTGGAAAGGAGACTCGAAGGTTGTGATGCGAACTAGACGTAGGTCTTCTACAGTCTCGAGTTCTTCGCGAAGTCGGTCGTATGCCGTATCGAAACGTTTTACGTATGCGACCATCAAAACGACGCCGGCAGATTCGGCGGCCGCGATCATGTCGTGGCCCTCACTGACAGAAAAACACATTGGCTTCTCCGTCAGAACGTGAATCCCCGCGTCCGCTGCGGCGATCGCAATCGGGGCATGCGATCCGTTAGTGAGAATGAGGATCGCGTCAAGATGGGCGTTGTCAATCATTTCTTGCCAACTCGTGTACGTCTGCGGAATGCCGTACACGGCGGCGTTCTTCTCGGCCGCGTCACTCGAAAGATCGCAGAGTGCTACTACGTCGTAGTAGTCACCCAACTCGCGCAAGTAGTGAAGGTGCATCACTTGCGCGA
Source organism: uncultured bacterium (assembly GCA_903826575.1). GTDB lineage: Bacteria > Actinomycetota > Actinomycetes > S36-B12 > CAIYMF01 > Longivirga. The sequence continues at coordinate 7,757 of CAIKEU010000076.1, read as the reverse complement.
TAACTCCGGCCCCGACTACGCCAATCTTCAGTCGGTTTGTCATGACAGTTCTCCCTAGTTGGATGTAATCGTCGGTTAAAGCGGGTTGCTGACGGGCTCGGTTGCCCACGGATCAATGACGACTTGCAATGAGCTTGCGTCCTGCGCCGTCTCAACACCCCATTGCGCGTATTCCAATGGCGCGCGATGAGTGATGATGTCGAGGAAGGGGTATCGATGCTGATTGGCATCCATCAACCGCAACGACGGCTCGTAGGCGGCGCCGGTTTCGCCACCGATTCCGATCACTGTGACATTGCGGGTACAAAAGTCAATGTTCGGATTCACTTCAACTGGCCCCATATCGACGAACGTTCCAGCTTCGATTACGACGCCGCCGGGGCGAACCATGTGCAGGGCTTCGGTGAATGTTGACGTTACTCCACTGCAATCGATGACGATCTGCGGGCCGAGCCCGTCCGTCGCTTGTTTCGCCAGCTCAATTCTTTCCGCCTCGGTTGTGGTTGCCGAATTCATGGTCAGCGAAGCACCGAACCGCTCGGCGATGCCCAGACGGGTGTCAAACAGGTCTGTGGCGATGAGTTTTTCGGCACCGAGCATGGCTGCCTTCGCGAGATGGCACATACCGAGCGGCCCGACCCCAAGGATCGCAACAGAATGGCCAAACTTGTTTGCTCCGAACATTCCGAGCACGGCCTGTGCTACTTCAATTCCGTGAGTTACGGCCATGACCTCCGTCATGACAGCGATCTCGTCAGGAAGGCCCTCGGGAACTCGGAAAATGGGAGTTCCGGGTAGCACGTACATGTATTCGGCCCAGCCGCCAAGAAGATGTGGCGCAATACCAATGTGCAACGAATTTCCATAGTCATCAAGGCTCGTGCACATGTAGTACGGATAGTCATTGCGGCAGTAGTAACAGTTGCCACAGGCCACGTTCGCCCCGGGTACAACCCGATCACCTTCCGCGATGCGCCGACCACCACTGTCGTAGACCTCGCCGTTAACAGCAACAACGGTTCCAACGTTTTCATGGCCGCAGATCAGTGGATAGATAACGTCTCGCTCGTGATCAGTTCCGGCGTACTGCTTGGATTCGCCACGAAATGTGTGCTTGTCGGTTCCGCAGATGCCCGAAAGATTCATTCGAAGGAGAACCGAACCTGCGGGTGGTGAAAGAAGATCAAACTCTCGAACCTCGACCAACCCAGGACGCACCATCACGGCTGCGCGAGCGCTATCCATGACATTCACCACCTTCTCGGTAAACGTGCTCTGAACTTCACGATGAGCCGGCTCTCACCGCTGCCATGGCAGCAACTCCGAGCGCGACGATGACCACCCCTGCGTTTTGGCGAACGCTGAGTCGCTCCTTCAAAACGATGGCGGCCAAGACAGTTGTAACAACGGCGAACTGTGAAGCCAGCACGGCGGCGACTGCGATGCCCTGCGAACTCCCGATAGCAAATGCGACGAAGCCGAGTGTGTCACCAACTCCGCTCACGACGATCCAAGGAATAGCTGCCCTAGGAATCTTAAGTTTCCCAATGAGGAGTAGCGGAATGGTTAGCCCGACGACACCCAGAACGCGTGAAGGTAAAACCGCCCACACGGCTGAAACGCTCTCTGACACCCGGCCAGTTGCAAACAAGCTGAGGCCAAAGGACAAACCGGACGCCGCGCCATATGCGATGGCTGCCGTCCATTCCTGACGTGTGTGCGTCACGTGGTCTGGCTTCAGTGTCACCATGATCAAACCCACCAGCAAGACAGGGAGTATGGCTAGGAACACCGCAGGTGGGCGCTCACCATTCAGCATTGCAATTACTGCGGCTACTGCTCCTTCAAGAGATGCGAGAGTGGCCACCACAGCGACTGGTCCGGCCCGGAAGCCTTGGAACTCCAAGAGAAGGCCAATTACATTTCCTGCACCAGCAACTAAGAGCAACCACCATTGCCCACCGCTTGGTGCTGGATTTGGGTTCCTAAGCACGAATGGAATGATCAACAATGATCCGATCAGCACTTGCCACGCCAATGCAGGCGCTGATCCGGCTAGCCTGCTCCCTCGGGAGCCGCACATGGTGGCTGTACCCCAGCAGAGAGCCGCCAATAGGCCACCTATGAGTGCGATCATCGTTTAGATAACTCTGTCACGAAAGTTCCGAGTGAACTCGACTCGATTTCCTAGAAGCCGAGATCTGCCAACACCTGTCGGTTGTGGCGCTGATCCGCTTCGGCGGTTGGCAAGCTGTTGTCATCGGGGAAGATGTCTTGTTCGACAACGATCCAGCCTTCGTAGTTGACGTCCTTGATTGCAGCGGCAAGTGCCGGTAGATCAAGGTCGCCTTCGCCGAGGCGCGAAAAGACACGCTGTGCCCAGATGTCTTCCACGTCTCCGCCGCGATCAATGAGCTCCTGCATTTTTGCCCGCTCGGCACTCTTGACGTGAATGTGCGCAACTCGATCACGCCACTTCAACAGACTCGCTACTGGGTCTCCCCCGCAAGCGATGAGGTGACCGGTGTCGAGGCACACGTCGTATGAGGTGAGCTCCATGACCCGCTCTATTTCCCAATGCGCTTCAACGTTTGTGCCGGTCTCATTGTGGAAGACGGGGGAGAAGCCTCGTTCGCGACATAGTTGCGCCGACTTCTCTGCGTTGACAGCGAATGTCGCCCACTGCTCGTCGGTGTAGCCGAGTTCGCGATCATTGACGGCACGGCCCGGCATTGCGCGACGATGAGGCAGGCTGATGACGGCAATGGTGGGACGTGGTGCAGGGAGACCAAGACGCTCATTAACCGGTGCTGCTGCTTCGAATGCTTCGATCAACTCGGAAAGCTCATCGAGTGCCTTCGGCATCCCAGCGTTGTCATGGAATGGGAGTTCAAGATAACCGCCGGTAAGTCCAAGTCCGCGGCTCTCCAAATTCTCCGCCAGTTGATCGCCTACCCCGAGGTATCCGACGGGTCCTAGATCAATTCCGACATAGCCCGCATCGCGGACGCGATCCATGACGCCTTCACCGTCCGGAACATTCGGATAGATCCCAACCGTCAGTTCGAAGGCGCCATAACTGATGGGGGCATTTGCAACGGAAATCATGACGATCCTTTGGTTGTGATGTACGGATTAGGTCGGTGTTACGCGCTAAGGCCAGCAATGGCTGCGCGGAGGCCTTCGAGGGAAGCGAGCACTCCCTCTTCGGGAGTTAGGTTCGGGTCTTCGTGCTCAATCGAAACGGTGGTGTCGTGGCCGGCGTTGATCAGCGCCTGAACGAGATCTGTCCAGTAATCGATTGAATGACCGGCACCGACTGCAGCAAAGTGCCACGCCATCTCGTCGGCGGGTCGGGGCCAGCGGAAGTCAAGGGCGCCGATACGGGCCATGCGGTCCGCGTGAAGCAGGGTATCTTTACCGTGCGACCAGCCGATCGCACCAGGCAGTTCGTTGATGACGTCGATCGGATCCATCGCCTGCCACCAGAAGTGACTCGGGTCTAGATTCACAGCCACGTTGGGACCAGTGATTGTGCGCAATTGATGGTAGGACTCAGCGTTGTAAATCGACGTGCCGGGGTGAAGTTCGAGGCAGACCATGACATCGGGGGTCTCGTTGGCCATCCACGCAGAGAACTCGCTCCAGTACGGCTTGATCTTCTCTTCCCACTGCCATTCCCAGAGACCTTCCATGTCGGGCAACCACGCACCACCGGCGAACACTGGCCAGCCGCCAGTTGCACCAGGGCCACCTGGGCAACCACTCATCGCGACAACTCGGGTAACACCTAATTCCTGCGCCAACTTCACGGTATCGCGCATTCCGTCCCGGTGCGCCTGACCGATCTCTTCATTGGGGTGCAGTGGGTTACCGCTGGCGTTCAGTGCACCAAGAGTCAGTCCGTGCGAGGCAACCTCGTCCAAAAGTGCTGTGCGGGCCTCGGCGCTCGCCAGCAGCTCGGCCAGGTTTGCATGCGGACGTGGCGAGTAGCCGCTCGTACCGAATTCGACGGTGTCAAGGCCGGCGTCGGCGCACCAGGCCAATGCCTCCGCACGTGACATGTGCTCAAGAGCATCAGTAAGGAGTCCGATTTGCATGGTTCTGCCTTTCGTTGAGGTTGTGTGCGTCAGATAGTGCCAGATAAAGATGTAGATCTACTTAACAGCACCCATCGTCATACCGCGGACGAAGTGCCGCTGAACAATGGTGGCGAAGATGATGATTGGGACTGCGCCGATGACTCCCGCGGCTGCCATCGGCCCCCACTCAACTTGGATCTTGCCGATGAGCGTTGAGATACCGACAGGTACTGTCTGCGACTTAGGCGTTGACGTCATTGTCAGAGCGATAAGGAAGTCGTTGTACGTTGCGATGACGGCAAAAATGGCGGTCGCTGCGAGTCCCGGCCCGGCCAGCGGCAAGATGATCCGCCACATGGCTGACCAGCGGCTGTCACCATCGACCAAGGCTGCCTCTTCAATTTCTTTGGGGATTTCTGCGAGGAAGCTTTGCATCATCCAGATGACGAAACTCGTGTTGATACCGGTGTAGATGATGATCAGACCGAGTCTGTTGTTCAGTAGCCCGAATCTTCCGAGTGCGATGTAGAACGGAACCACGAGCAAAATCGCCGGGACCATTCGTACGAACAGAGCCGACATTAGTCCGACGCTCCCGAGTCGTCCGGGAAGGTCAAATCTAGCCAGTGCATACGCGGCTGGGGTGCCAATGAGCAGGCTAATGATGACGGACACTGAGACGACCACGAGGCTGTTAATCAGGAACGAGCCCATGTGGTACTGCCCGAATAGTGCTTGGTAGTTCTCGGTTGTGGGGTTCGTAGGCCATGCTGCGGGGCCGGCAAAGATATCGACTCGATGGCGTAGGGAGACGACGAAGAGCCACCAGAATGGGAGCAGGCAGCAGATGACGATGACGACCAGGGCAAGGCCTTTAAGGAAGCGCCCCATCACGACGTCCTAGCGGCGGCTCGTCGCATCAGGGCGACCGCAACCAAGATGAGCAAGCTGACAAAGACGAGCAGCGCGATCAACATCGCCGTTCCATGCCCATAATCAGTGAAATTGAAGGCAGTGTTGTACGCGTATATCGAAATTAACTGTGTTGCTGTTCCCGGCCCACCGCGGGTGAGAACGTAAATCTGATCGAAGGTTCCAATGGCGTCAATCAAACGCAGGATGACGCCCACGGCAAGGATCGGGATGAGCAACGGAAGCGTGTGTTGGAAGAAGATCCGAACGGGACCAGCACCATCGACGGCCGCGGCCTCTAGCGGCTCCTGCGGGATTGACTGAAGGCCAGCCAGGGCAATCAGGAAAAGGAGCGGAGTCCATTCCCAGATGTCAACAACCACAAGCCCAACGAAGGCTGATGTTTCGTGACTTAGGACGCGGGGTGCACCTAGTCCTAGAGCGACAAAGAGCGGATCGACAAACCCAGTTTCGGACGAGTAGATCAGTCGCCAGATGACGCCGACAACAACGGGTGCGATCGTCATGGGCAAAAGGATGGATAGGCGGACGAACTTCACGCCTTTGAACTCATTGATGACAAGTAGCGCGAGGGCTAGGCCTAGGACGGTTTCAGCAGTTACCGCAAGAAGAACGAACTCGACCGTGGTCCCCATGGACTGCCAAAAGACTGGGTCATGCGCCACATCGATGTAGTTGCTGAAGCCCGCACTCCCAACCGGGCGTCCATAGAGGTACTTAGTGAATGATGCCTTGATGGCCTCGTATATCGGGTAGATGGAAACAAGTGCCAGGGCCAAAGCCGCTGGAATAACTAATAAATACGGCAGCAGCCGATCAAAGTCCCATGGACGACGAGGCGGGGACGCACTCATGTCGGGAGCTGGCGTTGATGCCAGTTCCGTTGTCATGTTCGTCCTCGCCTCGTCGTCTTATGGGGATGGGGTGTTGCGAACCGTCTAGCCGAAGTAGACGGATTTGTTCTGATCGAGCATCGCTTGCATTTGCTCGGCCGCCGTCTTCAAGTGTGCGGTTGCAATCTGGGTGTAGTTGCCACCCTGTGCTAGTGCTTCCACGACCGCCAAGTTGATCTGGGTACCGAGGATGTCCTCGAACTTTGGCTCATCTGGTGTTCGGGGCTTCGGTACGGCGTTGTTGACCGACTCGGCGATTGCTGGCAACCAGCGGTACTTGCTGACTGCTTCACTGTCGCTCAGTGCGGTGCTGGTGACAGCGGCGCTGCCACCATTACGAGCGAAGTCCGTCTGGATTTCGTCGCTGGTGAACCACTCGAGGAAGGCCTTGGCTGCTGGCACGTTTGGTGCGGCCGAGGCGATTCCGCAAATGAAGGTTCCGATGGCAGGGCCAGCCTTAACTTGCGAAGGAGTCGTGGCGAAGTCGATCATGCCAACAACCTTCGACGAGTCTGGGTTATCGACGGCGCTAACCGCAGTTCCCGTGTACTCCGTAAGCGCCATTGCCTTGCCCTGCAGGAGAAGGCCAGTTTCCTGGTCGGTGTCCATCTCAGGGGTTGATGGCGACATGTACGGCAGGAACGACAAAAGCCGCTCGAGAGCACCCACACCCTCAGGGCCGGCGAATCCCGGTGTCCAGTCGTCATTGGCAAAGTTTCCGCCGTACGAGTTGAGCAGTGGTAGGTAGGTCATGACGGACGGATTGCCCTTGACTCCACGAGCCGCCCAACCATAAAGGTTCGGCGGTGTCGCCTTGGACTTCATCGCCGTGTAGATGTCGTCCCACGTCTTCGGCGGAGTCGAGAAGTGGTTCTTGTTGTAGTACAGCATGTTGACGTCATCGATGATGACAAGAGCGAACAACTCCGGAGGAGTGTCCTTGAACGCTGCGAGTTTTGGTCCGCTACGCGGCGGCCAGTAACCCTGATCGAGACCCTTCGGCAGGATGTTCGGGTTGACCTTCAGACCCAATTTATCCAGACTCTGAATGATTCCACCGGCTGCGTATTCCGGAACCCAGTTGTCGTCCATGACATAGATGTCGTAGGCACCGGTCTTTTGTAGACCGTCACTCTTTGAGTTCTGGTACCACGTGTCATACGCGGTCTCTTGGTAGTCGACCTGGATCCCGGTCTGTTCGGTGAACTTCTTGACGTACACCTCACGGAACGGCTTCATAGCCGGGTCCTGGAAACTACCGATGGTGATCTTGCCACTCGGTGAGTTCGCGGTGTCACCTGGTGAGGGTGACGTTGAAGTGGTTCCACCGCTTGTGCCCGAACTGCAGGCAGCGAGGATGGGCGCCGTTGCTGCGAACGCCGCACCATAGCCAACGCCGCGTAAGACATTACGGCGGCTGACGGTCTTTGGGTCTTCGGGTATTTCGTTCATTGCTTTTCCCTTCCGATTCCCTTTTTGTCGAACAGGCGACTAGCGATACTCGATCCGTATTCCTTCTTCGCTGGTGAACAAATGAATCTTGTGGTCAGCGACCGTGAGGCCAACGTTTTCTCCGACTTCCAATTGAAGGTCGGGGTTAACGCGGACGTGAATAATTTCGTCACCAGCTTTGATGGCGACGATGAGTTCGTTGCCCAGCGGCTCAAGGGAATACACCGAGCCATGTAACTGGGCAGCGTCAGAAGCAGGGTCTACGAGTGTGACCGTTTCAGGTCGAAAACCTAATTGCACCGGTCCCGTAACGCCCCCGAACGTTCCCGGGATCCGGCCAGCGGACGTTGTTAGGCCGTCGGAAGCGATCGTTGCGGGCAGGATATTCATCGGTGGT
>CAIKEU010000075.1 GCA_903826575.1 uncultured bacterium | reverse complement strand
TCGGCCTTCTCGTATTTGGTGCTCAATGTTTTGAAGATCGCGCGCACAGTCTCTTGCTGCTCGGGTGTGGCCGCGGCGAGGTAATCATCAACACTGTGAACGCGATGTGCGCTCGTATTCCCCTTTGCGTAGAGGACGAGGGCATTGGCGTGGGCTTGGCTGAATCCGTGATTCTCACGCAGGTAAGCGATCTGCTCTGGGTACTTCTGCCCAGCAATCTTGTCCATCTCGTCGAACCAGTACGACATCGGCATGCCGTGCTTTTTCTCGATCGCGGGAAAGTAGGACGCACGATCCGGATTGGTAGCCACCCAGTAATGCTAGTAGGCGGATCATTCTCAGTGAATGCAGATGTTCGGGCTATGTTCGGGCACGTCGCGCCTGCCTAGACTCGTGTTCGTGGCGCAGGTTGAGGTGGTGGTTACTGCTCGGGGCTCACGCGCTCTTCTGGCCAAAGCGACAGGGATCTTCGTCGCCACTCGTGTCGTCTTGTTGGCGACCGTATCTGTGCTGCTGCGCTCTGGTCATCGAACCTTGCTGCAGGTGCTCACTCGGCTTGACGGCGTGTGGTACATCGGGATTGCCCGGAACGGATACCGATATACCCCGCACCTAACGGCAGCGACGCACGTCAAATCAAATGCGGCCTTTTTCTCGCTATACCCGGCGACGATCCGCCTCTTCGCGTGGCCTCTGGGCTATCAGGTGGGTGCGCTGATGGCCACGTTCGTCGCCGGTTGTGTCGCAAGCTCGTTGATTGCATCGTGGGCGGCCTCGACACTGGGGATCCGCGGGTCGCTGGCCACGGTCGCAATGTGGGCGCTATGGCCGTCTTCTGCGGTGTTGTCGATGGCCTATTCGGAGGCTCTGTTCACTGCGACGGTTGCTGGCTGTCTACTTGCCATGCAAAGGGGGCGTTGGGGTTGGGCCGCCTTCGCGTGCGCCCTAGCTGGACTTACTCGACCCTCAGCGGCAGCACTTGTGCTCGCCCTAGCAGTTGGTCTCTGGCAGGCGTCGATCTCTCGGCGGGAAAAGTTTCTGTGGCTCGTCGCGGGTGGTTCTGGGCTCGCTGCCTCACTTGCTTACATCTCGATCCTGACCGGTCGGCTAACAGGCTGGCTCGTGATCGAACAGGGCTGGAATAGTGGACTGGACTTTGGTGTCTCTGCACTGAACCGAATGTTGCAAGTTTTCAGGCTGAAGAATCCTGCTCATATTCCGCCGGATGTTGTCGCCACTGTGGTTGTCATCGCTGTAGTGGTCTTCCTCGTCTTGCTGTGGCGTGATCGCAGTACCCCGTTGCGTGAACGAGTCTTTGCGACGGCACTTTTCGCGATGGTCTTTGCCGGTGCGAACTACTTTCACTGCAAACCAAGATTCCTGTTGCCGAATCTTCCGGTGTTCACGGTTCCGGCTCGATGGTGGAGCGGGCAGAATGCCATCCTGCGCTGGTCTTTGGTTGCAGTCGCGGTGGTCGCCTCGACAGGCTGGAATGCGTATCTCATCGCCGTGTGGCCTCTATCTATCTGATTGGTGCGGGCTAAGCAGGAATGTTGGCTGATGGGTTATCCCAAAGTGCGTCGAGATTATGATGCCGGACTCGACTGGCTGATTGTTCCCGTGGATGGATGTGAATCACCGAGTGGTCCGCGTAGGGCTGCTGCGATGAAGTGTTGCGTCACAACACCGAGGATCCGCTGGGTCGTAAGTGGTTCGGTAAACGGATCACATGAGTAGCTCAGCGCGCACACCCAGCCGAATGTTCCCGCGGAGAACACTCCACCTTTGCCGGGGTCGGCGTGGTAGACCAGATCCCAGGTCTTCGGGACGTACGACCGTCCAGGGCAGGCAAAGTCCGCGTGTGCGAGCACATCGGTTGAGGCGGGAGAGACCCCAGGGAACACGTGATCAGCTTCGCCGTCTACTACCCCAGTAAGCTCGGTACCGTCGGTGATTCCCGCAAGCCCTGCCCACGGGAAGAGAGATGCATTCGTAACTACGGCAGCGGCATGAGCAACGCGCGGGCAGTCGTACATCGCTCCCCATAGCGTCGCCTCCGGCATCGCGGCTGGCTGCTCGCGGAATTGGACGGTCGTCTCTTCCTCACTTGGTGCTGTGACATCCTCAACGGCGGATTTGTAGATCGTCATGATCCGGTCCGGCTCGTTGCGGATCCGCCAGTACGCCGCATTCGCGCCAAGGTTCAGCACATTCGTGCCCGCGTCGACACTTTGTTGAATCGCATGGAAGGTTGCCGGCGTCATGTATTCGCTATGCCCACCGAAGACAATCAGTGATTTGCCGGCGAGCTCGTCGTGGTTTACGTCGAGGTAATCGTCAGTGGTGTAGGTGACGGGGAATCCCCACTTCTCTAAAGCCCAGACGGCGGGGTAATCGCGAAGTAGGAATTGGCCATCACCGAACATGGCGAGGTGATCGCCTCGATAGGGCCGGTTCGCGGAGAGTTGGCGTAGGCGAAGATCTGGTGAGCGAGAGGCTCCGCCGACGTAGGCACTTGCGCCACCCCAGAAGTTGTAGGCCTGCCAGGTGTGCGTTGCCAGCGGCATCAAGATCTGGCCGGATCCTCCACGCACGACGAGCGGAATGTAGGAACTCGACCCTCGAGTGGGGACGAGTTTCAGTAGTTACACCCCGGGAATCCACGCAGCCGGGATGGTGATGGTCGTCGTTGGCGCCCAGTTAGCCGCATTACCCAAGCCACTTTGGTCAGAGTATTGAACTTGAGGTGGGAACAGTTCTGTAACGCTCATCAGGCGTCCACCGGCACCGCCGTAGTAACCCATCCGCCATGTCTCGATGTGGAATGGAAATCGGGATGAGGCGTAAATCGTGACGGAGTCCCCGCACGTTGCTGTTGACGTGGATGCGTAGCCGACTGTTTTGGATAGAGCTTGACCGGATCTGATTTCCCAGTCTGAGGAGCCTGCATTGAGGTTTTCGAGTTTGATCCAGTTTGGCGGAAGCGGATCGGTGCACGATTGAGGTGCCGCCATGGCGCCGGGCCGACTTTGCGTCTGAGTTACGAGCCGTCGCTGGGGAGTGTCCACCTTGTCGATGTGACCCCCACCGAGAACCTCCCGACCCTCCTGCGCTTCGGCGGTAAGTGCCGACGTCGTGAGTGCAGATTCGGCGTTGGTGGAACTGTTCGGGGTGTTCTTCCCGCTGGTGCCGCTTGCGCATGAGGTAAGGCTGGTTATCAGAAGGAGGGCAGCGACGACCGTTACGGTGCGCACGGTGTTGACCCACCCTCCAGTTATCGAGATCGTCCACATGCTCGCGCTATTTGAGTTCGGTCATGGTTATTGGGGCTTAAGCCGGGGATACCCCATTGTTACCAGAGTGGCCGAGTCTCGTGATAGCGCAGATCCTGAGAGGTGCCTATGAAAGGCCTGAGAGGTGGCGAACGTAATCGGTGTTCAAGTGGTGAATTTGGGAGCGGTGTATGTGGTCCACTTCGTACCGTCCCACCATCGCCATTGCTGATCGTTCGTCGGATCGGTGAACCAGCCCGCGGCCGGCAATGGTTGTGGTGTCGTGGGTGTTGACGCAGCTGTTGCGCCTGGACTCGGCTGCGACGTGATCGTCGTTGGTTGAGTGCCGGCGGTTTGGCTTGCGATCGCATCGTTTATGGAGACGGGTTTATTGAGGAATCGAACCTCGAGTCGTTCAAGGCCCGGCGTTGCTTCAACGTAGAGGGCGACTTGCACGGGATGTCCGTCGAAGAGGTGTGCGTAGGTGCGAACATCGCGCACGCTGAGCCGTCCGACGTGGACGCTGATGGGGACGGGAATGTCTTTGCCGTGGAACAGCGCTGGATTGTCTTCGGAATGAACAAGGCAGAACACTTGCCATTCTGCGCCGCTTGGAATCAGGAGGCCTTCATGGGCGCCGTGGCGCAGGCCGTCTGCACCGGTGGGCAGTGCGATGAGGTCTGCTGTTGTTTTGACGGGGTCGACGAGGCCGACGACCTTGACCGCGACAACACCGGGTGCGTTGGGGTCGATGTTGAGATCAGGGCCGATCGCATCGGGTGCGTTGACTTCAATCGCGCCTGGGAAATCGAGTGGATTGAATTCGCCCGTTGACGAGTTTGTTGATGGGGTCTCCGTTGCTGCGGTGGGTGTGGGCAAGGGTGAGTTTGATGGCGCAGGTTTGAGCCGACGTCCGCTGTTGATGGTGATCCCGATGACGAAGGCGGTGAGCCCGAGTGCCACCCAGCCGATATATCCGAGTGTTGGATCGGATGCTGCGTAACCAACGAGGCACAGGAATATGAAGAGTTCGGCGAGGATTAGCCCGATGGTCGCGGGAATGGATCGCCCGCGGGACGGACGTACTGGCAGGGTGGCCGTCATCGGGTAGCTCGGGATTTCCGCCGCGGCCGGTGCTGATGCGTACGAGTGTGGTTGGGCCGTTGAATGATGGTTCTGACCGATCGTGCCGATCTGCTTGGTGTTGTAAAGGCCAAGGCCGGGGATGCGCGTGGTTTGCCGAACTTGGCCGCGCGTGTTGACGCTAATACGGCCGAGTGGCCCGCCGACGGATACGCCGAGCCCGCTCTGAGTGGCGGTGAGCCGGAAGGGTCCGAAGGATTTCGAGCGTCGGTATCGCCATGCCATTGCTTACCCTCCACGCCCGTCGCAGCCAGCACAACAACCAACCTAAGTTGATCATGCCGATCATCCCGCGAGGGTCCGACACTTCGTCGTCGTAGCGCGAAGATGCCCTGCGACACAAATGATCTTCACCCGTCAAGATCATTTACAAATGGGACAGCTGTGAATACCGTGAAAGTAGGTACGTTCTGCTTCCCCCGGGCTGGAGCCTGCTTTGAAACGAATCGTTAAGGCGATCGGCGTGCTTCTGGCCGCAGCGTCGCTGGTCTTGGCCACCGGCCCCGCTTTCGCCGTCCATTCCGCGAGTGTGCACACATCGAGTGCGTCACGTGTGGCAGCCGCATCGGGTACGCCGCAAACTCGTGCGGGCGTACTCAGCGCGGTGAAGCGCACGCCATCCAACACCTGTGTCTCCGTCGGTAACTCCGATGGTTCGATTCAGCGTGGGGTAGCGCGGATTGGCCTCTATACGTGTGAATCGGTCTGCTGGTCGGTGTGGGCGTACACGGGATCCAATTGGGGCTTACTGGGGCAGTGCAGCCAAGACATCTTGATCTACCCAACGACACTGCCAGGCAATCTGCTGATCTGTAAGGGCCGGGCCGGCACTGTGGTTCGCTCGGCTCCCAATTCTGCGGCTCGTGTTCTTGGCACAGTGCTTGCGAATACGAGATATCGCACGGATCGACTCGTCCTTCAGATCCCCGGTAAGTCGGGGACGGATGGGCTGGGCTGGTATCGAATTCTGTGGCATGGGCGCACAGCCTATGTGGCGTCCTATCGCGTTTCGAATACGACGGATTGCTGTTCTGGGTGGACGCAGTACTGGTCGTTCACTAACCCGCCCACGGGTCGGATCTTCCGCGCCGGCTAGGAGCTCAGCAGCGCTGCGTCGATGCGTACCAGACGGCCACGCGTGAGCACTTTGAATCTCACGACGCCGCTCTTTGCAACGGTGAAGGCAGGCAGTGTGATGAAGCTGCGCGCGGTTGACGACTGACGAAGTGAGAGCACGGCGATGCGCGTCGCGCCGATGTAGACACCCACCGTGCCGCAGGTTGGGCACTTCACTGCCACCAAGCCAACGCGCCTAACGCTGACGGACGTCCGCGTGCTGAGAGTGGCGTTGAGTGCTGAGGTTGCGCTGTAAGTGTTTGCCACGTAACCGGCAGTGCTACCTCGTAGCCAGCCGGTTGATGCCAGCAGCGAACGATCATCGGTTGGGGTGGTGATGCATCGCGGCGACGACCACACGCTCACGTTGCCAGCCGCATCCGTCGCGCGTGATCGGAGGCAGTAGGTGGATGCAAGGGTTGCGTTCGTCAATACCGAAGATCGGCTTATCGTCCCTGATTGCCAGGCAATGAAAGTAGTTGGTGGCGCACTGGTTGCGGGTCCGCGTGCAAGTTGGACGTCCGTCGTCACCACTCCAGAGCCATTGGGATCAGCAGCCGTCCAACTGATCGGGATTGACGAGCTAGAGGCGAAAGCCGCAGTGGGCGTGGACATCGCGGCGTTTGGGGCAGTGGTATCAAGGCGGACCGAGGTTTGGCTTAGGTAGCACTTGCCGTTGGCCGCGTAGCCGAGCACCCAGATCGTGTAGGTGTCGTCACCTTGAAGCGTGATTGTGCTTGGGATCGTTGACGATGCAGCTGATGAATCACAACTGTTGGGCGCCGTGGCCGCGTCGATTCCGGCGAGGTACTTCGTGTACTGCATGCCCGCTGGTGCGGTGACGGTTAATGGGACGACGGGATTGTTCGTAATGGTTGGCGCGGTGATGGTGAGCGCGCCGAAGAGTGCCGTTTGCAGTTGTGACCACAGTGGTACGCCGAGTCCTGACGCTGCGTCGAATCCTGGGGCAGCCGAGTAGGCACCATTGGAGCCGCTGGTTATGTCTCGGAAGGCAGAACCGTCTGCGCCGTAGAGATTCGGCGCGATATTGCCAAGGCCGTAACTGGTTGCCGCGCCGTGCGCGATCTGAACATCGGTGAGCATCGCGGCGGCCAGTGGTGACGACATCGACGTGCCACCCACTTGCTCCCATTGGCTGGTTGGGTTGCCCGCGTTGTTCCTCAGAAAGATTTCTTCACCCGTGTTTGGATCTCCGTTCAAAGCGATGTCGGGTACGAGGCGGTGTGTGCTGTTCACATGTGATGCCTGCCAGGGAACACTGCTTTGCATGAAGTGAGTGGAGACACCGCCGCCACTGCCACTTCCTTGAAAACTGACGGACGTGGCGTTCGCTAGCGGATCCCACCACACCGTCTCGTTCGGTGTACTTCCGATGGTGGTGAGCCCACCCACGCCGAGTACGTGCGGATCACTCGCTGGGTAATCAACGACGGGGGTGTTGTTGGGCACCGCATTCGTCGAACAGTCGAACGCGCCCGCATCACCGGCGGACGCGAACACCGTGACGCCCGCGGCCGTCACGGCGGCAAGTACGCTCGAGATGGCGTCAACAGCGGCGGTGCCCCCGGCTAGTGCATCGGATTCGCACAGCCCCCACGAGATAGAGAGCGCTGTGTAGTGCAGGCCGTGCGCGTTGTTCAAGGCATCGGTGGCGATTCGATTCAGTGTGTCTAACTCGCCTTGGGCCGAGTTCTGCGTGAAGTACGCGACTTGATGTGCGGTGGGTGCTGCGTGCAGCAGTGTCTCCTGATCTAGCGCAACCTCGATATCGCCTCCGCCCGAGACGACCGTGGGATTGGCTCCGTCCACTGAAACTTCCTGATACTGACCTGATGCCACCGGGTCGGGAAGTCCGTAGTTGGAGGCAAAGTCCGTCAGGCTGCTGTTGTCCCAACCCGAGAATTGAAGGGTTGCGATCGCGATGTTGGCCGGATCGTTCGTCGTTGCGGCGGCAGGAACGTCATAAATCTGACGGGCGCGCGGGCCGTCGATGCACTGTGTGCAGTTTGGTGCCGCTGACGGAAGGACGTGTGGGACGCCACGTGGTTTGAAGTGCAAGCCCGTGAACGCTGAGCTCATCGCCAATTTAACAAGGCCGTGAAGTGCTTGCGGCACTTGCAAAGTCGCCGATCGTTGCGAACTCGCACTCACTGCAGCAGGCGAGATGCCACCCTGACTCGCGTTGGGTAGCAGCCGCTGCACAACTGACATTGGCCCCATGGCACTGATGGCTAGGGGACTGATGTTGGTGATGGTGAGTCCGTGATCGCGAAGGTAGCCCGCTACCCGAGACTGCTGGGCGGGGCTGGCAAGTGCACTGCGCAACGCGCTATGCCGTGATGAGATCCCGAGTCCGCGAGCGTGACTTAACTGCTCAATGGCTTTTGGATCTTGCGGAGTGAGTTGCAGGGTGACCGATTCCCACCCGCTCGGCAGTTGGACGGTGTGAGATGTCGTGAGCGGTGGGGCCGCGATCGGATCGCTCGTGGGCACCCGAGCCGAGGCTGAGTTCTCTCCAGCAAGCACAATTCCGGCGATGAGCATCGCGCTCACCGCCAACCTCGCTCCGCGCGACAACCTCATCTCCACCCCATTCCTTTTCACGGTAACAAATGCGCTCGAGCGGGGCTATCGCCGCTGTCTCGATTGCTCCGTTGGGGACGCCCACTGATGTTTGCGGCCAAGTTTTGGCGGAGTGCTTCGCGTCTGACGGTTGTGAGGTTCCAATCTGCAGGCGCCGACGAAGGTGTTTGTAATTAGCCAGACTCAATAGGCGCGTTGTCGACTGAGTGGTCCAGACCCGATGTCAGACGTACCTCCTATCGTCCTTGCCATTAGCAGTTCGGCGGTAGGAGGTACGTATGACGTCAAAAATCAATCTCAGTAAGTTGCACACGATGATCGAGTCGGGTGAGCTGCCCGAGTTCCTAGCGGATCGTTTCGCGGACGTGTCGATCGTCTCGCAGCAGCCCGAGGCGCAGCCGATGGGCTTCTACCCGGAGGACTACTACCTCGTCACGTCACACGTGGACGAAGTGGCGCGGTTCTTCATTGCGATCCGCGATGCGTTCGCAAGAAACCGTGGCTATGGCGGCTTCAAGGATGAACTCTTCTTCCGTCTCGCTGAAGCGGGCAACTGGTACACCGCGCACAACCCCGACGCGTCAGCGCCGGAACTGTTGCGCGCGATTCTCGTTGAGGCGTATAGGTTCCGCGCCGTCATCGAGCTCGAGCCAGCCGTCCTGGCATCAGCGGCAGCGCACATCGCGATCGACAACGTGAGCCTGCTCGATCGTCGCGATCCCTTGAGCGACGGACGTCCGCGCACGCTGGACGAAGTCCGCGAACAGTTGGCTGCGCTCGCATAACGTTTAAACGCGGCTGTACAGATCGAGTTGAAAATCGACGCGGACGTTGGCAGATACGTAAAGTGCCTTGATTAACAAAGCGTCACGGAAGTACGCCCCGGATTGGCGCTGCCTACCAGGGTCCCGGACCTCTGCGTTTCTTGGGCCCTAGATCGATACTCGATGTACGCGGTTCACTGGGTGTGCGATGAGCGGACGCTAGCCCCGATAGCCACCGCAAGTGTCACCCCCTGTGACACGACGTGGGCGGTCACTAGGTCTCTCGCGCTACGTTGCTGGGGACGATTATCGCTCGTCCACAATCTTCGAGAGCGAGACGATTCGACGAGACCATGTGACTACGCTCGGCTGGTCATGAGTTGGCTTTCACCTGTCGGGCACACGCATCGTCGCGCTGAGGCTTGGCAGCAAGCGGTGAGGAATTGCATCCGGCTTCGCTGGTCGAGCGAGCACGACCAGGTTGGCTCGTTCAATGGGTAAGCAGACGGCGATCGTCTACGTGGACGGTCTCAACTTGTATCGCCGAGCCCTTCAGGGATCGCCATACAAATGGCTGGACATCGCACGAATGTCTGAACTCTTGTTACAAGACTTCGAGATTGCCAAGGTTCGATACTTCACCGCGAATATCAAGCATCAGCCCTATGATCCTCAGGCTCCGCAACGACAGCAGGCGTACATTCGTGCCTTGCGAACAGACCCACGTGTTGAAGTGCATCTTGGAACATTCAGAATCGACAAGAGGGACATGCCGATACACCCGCTCGTGATTGGCCCTGACGGTGCACCCGTCACTGTTCGCGTCCGCAAGACCGAGGAGAAAGGGTCGGACGTCAATGTGGCCACTCATTTGCTTGTGGATGGGTTCCGCGGGGCGGCCGATGCGTTCGTCGTTGTATCCAATGATTCCGATCTCGCCGAACCGATGCGAGTCCTGATCAATGAATTCGATCGAGTGGTGGGTCTGATAGCGCCGACGAGTAGGCCGTCGAATGTCTTGCTAGCGACCGGACCGCAAATCATTCGCGAATTAAGAGAAGGAGTGCTTCAAGCGTCCCAACTCCCAACGAGTCTGGGCGACGGACATGGCACTGTGCGAAAGCCGAAGGGCTGGTAAAGCAGAAGCCCCAGACAGGTCTGGGGCTTCGCGCCCAGTAGCCGAAGCATCTGGGGGTGTACGTCGAGTTTAACACGGGCGCTGTGACGTCGAGTGTTGACGTCACAGGTCTGGGGGAGACCACAGGCTATCTGGCCAGCGCATGCGCCAGTCGACGTTTATTGCGCCGGCCACTTTCCGGTGAAGTTTAGTTTTTCGGGTGGTTGGCTGAGATCGATCGGCCATTGGTCTGGTGGGATTACGCCACGTCCGGCGGCTTCGCCGAAACCGCAGGGTGAGCAGATCTCGATGCTGCGATCCCACCGAGAACCGGCGCCGGAATAAGCGCCAGGCGACGTATCGTTCGGGATATGGCGCAGGCAGCGCGGGCAGATCGGTGCGTCGATGGCGTTCATGTGTATCTTCCATAGTGGTTGGCTATCAACAGGTCTCGGGTGTCAAACCGTCGGCGCGAGGTGTCACCCTGCCGCCGCTAGTGGACGGGGGCAGGGTGACGCTTCACTCAACGAGCGGCCGAGCTATGCGGCCAGTGCCCATTCGGGCAGGATCGCGGCGCGGTGGACGTCTGACCAACACATCCAGCAGTCGGTCAGTTTCGCGTGTGTTCCCTGTGCGGGGCAGGGGAGGTAGGGGACGGGCCCGTCGTGACGGGTGGCGTCGACGATGGTCTCGTTGCGCGGATCTGTCATGGCGGCGTCGTGTCGGCACGAGCAGCCGGTGCGGTGGTACCAGGTGGTGCAGGTGTAGTCGTCGTCCATGTCGACGAGCTCTTCGAGTTGGCAGGTGTCGAGCCGTGGCGGCTGACCGTCCAACGTGAGGTAGGCCGTACCGGATGCGGTGTACTCGTGGGCGTTGCCTTGTTCGAGTAAACCGAGCATGTAGTGCGCGATTCTTAGTAGGTCGAGAGGATCCTCGACGTCCTGGATGATGATTGTTGCCATGCGTTTTCCTTTGTGAAGGATCGCGACAACCCCCAGTGACCGGATGCGGTGGTGAGGGCCTCGCTCTCTCGCTCTTCCAGCCGACGGATTGTGGCTGGCTGATCCCCTTGCGGGAAGGCACCGTGCGCGATGAGTGATGCGCGGTTGCCAGGTACTCCACTGAACCGGCTGGCTTGCCGGTCAGATGAGGAACCTTCTTGATCTGGGATTAACAATACGGGAGGGGTCTGACAAGATCAGAAATCTCCGAAGAGAGGGCCAACACCCGCTGAAAGCCCGTTTAGGCTAATGATGTTGAGTTTGTTGACGAGGCCTCGTGGCGCTTTGGATGGTGGGAAAATGGTGGACGATCGCGTCAAGGATCCGGGGTCTGGAGACTATTTCGTTCCTGCCGTGACAGTTGATGAAGGGATCGCCCGAATCTTCGGTTTAACGGGAGGGCGGGACCCTGGGCGGGGTGAAAAAAGAGCGCTCATCGCGTTGAGAGATGCCCTCGATTTAGATGTGGATGTGGTTCGCACGAATTCGGTGCTCGGCAGAAGTCTCGCCGAAGCGATGGCCGTGGAGTGGAATCCTGACCGACACACAGTCAGGAACAAGGTCACACTCGACGGGTTGAACGTGCTACTCAAAGGTGCCACGAATCTCTACCGCAACGGGCGTCTCAAAGTGAACGCTTCCGCGAAGTTCAGCACGCTGACTGGTCCGCATTGGGATGACTTTCGGCCGGCGCAGTCAAAGATTGAAGCTGTCACTCGCATTGCTGCCTTGACGAATGCTCCACCCGAGACGCTCGGCCCAGGGGCAAAGGAACATAAGTCCGTTCTCGAGAACCTAGCGGACCGGGCATTGAGTGACGTGTCATTGGACCGTTCCAGCAAAACTCGGTTGGCACGCTCGTTGGCAGAGCATTTCGATGTCGCCTGGACAGATACATGTTATTCGACGGGCGAGACTATTTCACTCGAGGGATTGAACACGGTCCTTGCCGGCGCGGAGCGATACTTGGGCCGACTAGGGAAGCCCGATCTCGTGGGTGTGCCAAACCCCTCGGGGGAGGCCGACCTTCTTGTTTCCGTTATACGCGATGGTTGGACGGGCGAACCTTGGGACGGGCGCGCGACGGTTCAATGGCTACGAAGCAACAATTTGCGCGGTGCCAATGACAACGAGTGGCAGGGGTTCTACTTCGAGGGTCGAAGTCGCGAGCTCGCGGCCAGCGCACTTGGGCCGCCGACTAATTCTCCGAGAGTCCGATTTGGTTCAACTATCTTCGACTATGCGCGTGATTTCATTTGGGACTTCAAAGCTCACACAGAAGCGTCGCGACTGCCTGTTTCAGGTAAGGAGATCCGTGGCAGAGCCGAGTTGCAACTCAACGACGCGAATGCCGTCCGGGAGTGCGTAGATCAACAAGGACTTGGCTTCATCGTTCTGAGTGGCGCGGCCACGATGGACGAGAACGGCACATTTGTTGCGTGGCACAGGGAATTCAAGGCCGAGTCCGGTAGGAGAACGGCCCCCTCGAACAGTGAACGGTCTAGAACACGTAAGTCAGCCTTCTCTCCGCTTCGGGTAGATGCGTTCTGGATTGGAACGTCCTTCGCTTTAGACGAAGCCGTGACAGCTGGTGTCATGCGTGTCGCGGAGCAGGGCAGACAAGCTCCAAAGGAACCGGGCACGGCGGGCGTTCCTCGTGCCCCGAAGTTTCACCTTGACGTGGTCCGTGCTCGTGGGTCTTTAATGGTTGCGTCTCGGTCGTGGATTGCCCCGGACGCCCGCGGCAATATCTAATGAGCGTTTTGCGCAGCGAGAACTTCGTCCGGACTTAACGGTGCTGACTGAATGGCCTTGAGAATCTTGGGTGCGGACTTCTTCAGGAACTCCTCGTCCCTTTCCGCAAGGCATTTCATGGCATGCCACACCGCACCGACAGAGACACCGTTGCCCAATTGCTTGTACGTCGCTGCCGCCCTTTGGTCGCCGAATTCAAACCAGTCCGGCAACCCTTGGAGGCGGGCCGCTTCTCGTGGGGATAGACGTCGCTCTCGTGGTCCGATGATGCTCGTTTGGGTGATCGCGACCAGTGCGGGAAGATACGTGGGCGCTTTCGCGCGGATGCCGCTGGGACGGAAGTGCATCACCGTGTCCCAAAGCCGTGGAGTGTCTTGAGCCTGCCATTCCAGTTTCCGTCGCGACGCTGGAAATTTGTCGGAATAGACTTTCCACTTCTTGGTCCACCGGTTTATGACCCTGCGGTGAGCAGTGTAGAAGTCTGAATTCTTAACAAGAAAGTCGATCTTCCAACTCGGCGTTCCATCCGGAATGACGAGGTCGTCACTGTGGACCCAAGCGTCTGCCCATAGCGGAAATCCCGGTAGGCGACACCCAGCCCGCTCTTCCCACATGAGTTCGACGAATTCATTCCAGGCGTCTATCCAGTACTTTTCGCTCGGAGAAAGAGTGCATCCATCCGCTTCGTGGTCAGGGTCAAGAGGTAGGTCCGTTTCCAAATGCCAAGTTTGTGGCGCCCAACCGTCAACCGGCTTGTTATCGAATAAAATTTCGGCTTCCAAAGCCGATGGATCAGCATCCGGCCCAACGTAAGTGGCAGCGATAAACACCCTTTCTCGGACTTGCGGTCTACCTCCGCGCTCAAGCGGCAAGAGATGCGGGCTGATGATGGCCGGTTGGTCGGAAAGTCGGTAGCCCTCGGCTCGCAGTGTTTCTACGATCACCTGCCACTCGTGGAGGTGCCGGGGACCAGCCAAATTTCTAACGTTTTCGAGGAGGACCACTTTCGGATGATGCGTTTGAACGATCTTCAGAATGTTCCAGTAAAGCGTGCCTCGGGTCTCGTCCATGCCCCGTTGAGCACCTGACTTGCTAAATGGTTGGCATGGAAACCCTGCGACTAAAACGTCGTGCCGGGGAACTCGCATCGACTGATCGTTGGCATCGACTGTGATATCCCCCAAAGCGCGTCGACCCCAGTTGCGTTCGTATACGGCCGCGGCTGCCGCGTCCATCTCCACTGCATACACGCAACGCCCGCCGAGACTTGTTAACGCTGCGTGGAACCCGCCGATTCCCGCGAATAGATCCACGAACGTGAAGGAACTTTTGATTCTCTGGGCCACGTGTCGAGCCTAGTACCTCCGACCGACAGTGCTCGAGTTTGACGGGAAAGCTTCTGCCTGGATCTCAGCCCCTAGGTTCTTTTATATGTCCGTAGTCTCAGTCGAGGCGTCAGGCCGGGTAGCCATCACAGGTTCAGGCTGAGCGACAAAACTGCCTCTTGCGTGCTTGTTACTTGAGAATGATTCAGATTCGCCACGATTTTCGGCACCATCTCGTTGTATCGCATCACCAAGAAGTCGGAGAATGCTTGAAGGGAACTAATCGCTGCGGGACCGCACATTTCCGGCTCAACAAGGAGAAGTTTCTTTATTTCCGTGCGACGCTCGTCGAATCGCCGCTCATCGATGCAACTTGGCCAGAGGCTGGCGCCTCGACTTCGATTGTCGGTGCGGTTTAGTGGCATCCAATTCGCCAGATGATTCGCGGGTGCGCCAGGTAGTGCCTGCAAAACGGAGATCGGGATTACGTGGTCCCGATCCTCATTTGAGACCATGTGCATCCCGGTGTAGGTCAAGCGAAGTAGTGCTCCTGTCCCCGGCTGGTCTAGGCGGCGTCGTTGTGGGGTGCTTTCCACTTGAAGCCCATCCTCGACATAGTTTCGGACGGAATCTGACAGACGGGCCCATTCGACAGGGCTGCACATCGCGTTGTTGGTCGTCCGCTGCTGGAATGAGGACCAGACTCGTTGACTAGCATTTGCATATGCGTCTGAGCCCTTGAAGGGGGAGGTAACCGCGTCAAGCAAATACCAACTTCGCAGGCTCTTCTTGAAATTGGTGATAGATGAAGTTACTCCGGTGCCACCCGGTCGTGTGAGGACTCGAGACTGCTTTACATCGTAGATATTTGCAACGTAAGCTGCCATGTAAGACGCGGCCTGAACTAACCCGAAGGCATTCGGGATTGATCGGCGAGTCGCTGGTCGATTGATGTCTATAGTTCGACCTAGATCCCAATTCAGCAGATCCATCAGCGCGTCATTTATTGCCTCGGCTGCCCTAATGACCGCCTGGGGGAAAATCATCGCGTCAAGCTCGCCGTTCGCATCCTTTGGGTAGTTGGTAACCAAGTCCTTCATTCGCCCAATGTCGCCAGCGAAGAGTATGGATGCGACGTTTACTACCAGTTCCTCCTCGGCATTTGGGATTGCCCCAAGCGTATGAGGGTTTCGGGAGCAAACGTATTTGCTGAGTGCGTAGAGATACTCATACAAAGTTATTAAGCCGTCGGAGCCCTCGCTCAGTTGTATTTCGTATTCGCTGTCCTCGATGTCGCCGTCCGTGAGGCGATTTTGACTGTAGCGGATCAATTCGTCGGCTAGAGACTGGTCGATGTGGTTCTGCTGGACTGCAGTGTCTAGGTTCAACGTGACGATGGCCCAGTCTGCAGCGAAAATGTCGAAACGACTCAAGCGAATGCCTGAGTTCAACTTAACGAAGACGTCAGGCAAGCTCGCAAACAGTTCTTTCTCGACGATGAGCGCAGCCACCGGCAGGGCCCCGAAGGCACGCCTCATCTCGTCGAGATACGTCCATGCTCGTGCTGCAGCGCTCGTCGCGGATTCCAGGTCGTCGGGTTCCACGGGAGACGGCGCACCGGTAACCGCTATAAAACTGCGCAGCAAGTCCAGCGGATTCGTTGTCGCGTTCTCGCTGGCGACAGCCCGCTTGATGTTGTCGATCAGGTCGATGACATCCATCGAGTGATCCATTGACAAGTTGGTGGCTAGGTCCCCGAACAGGGAAAGTAACCGTTCGTCTGGGCAACTCTCATCCAGAAACCATCCATCACTAAAGAATCCGTTGTGCATCTTGTTGAGCCAGTAGACACGTTGTTGGCCGTCGATTATTCGGTACCGATGATGTGGAAGTTCCATCCCGTTGACTGTTTGAGTGACTCCCTCGTGTGCCAAAACAATCACGCCGAATGGGTAGCCCATAGAAAGCGAATTCCGAAAAACCTCGGCTTTCTGGCGAGTCCAAACTAAAGATCTTTGGTAGGAGGGTCGAACTAAGTGAACATGTTGAACGTCACTGGCAAGCGCTCGATTCGACGTAGAAAAGGGTTTGTCAGACAACTCGCCTAAGCGAATTTCTGCGATGCGCCAGTGCTGAGTGAGGCTCGAAGGCTGTTCTGTCACGGTGAGGTGCTCCTTCTAGGACGTCGCCCGAGTCGTCGTAATAGATCTCGTCTAGCAGAACATATCCGATAATGGCATCGATTCAGGCGCGACCGCGGGGCTGAAATTCTGGAGCAGTGCCGTAAAGACAGATGCCAGCGATGCAGTTGTCTAGTGCTGATCCAAAGGAGGCGGCGCGGCCGACTCTAGCTCCCTGCATCCCGAAATTCGAGTCTTTGCTAAATCGGCCATACCTTGTTGGGCTGTGGTTATCCTGAGGTACTTGTGAGAGCGTTAGACGAATTCAATGAAAGAAGAAAGTTGTCTTTAGTTTGGTCTTCGTGCGCCAGCCCGAAGACCACCTCTTCTGAGTCGTAATCTGACGCCGTCGAGAAACCGCGCCTAAATGACTTTGACACCCGGGTGACTTGAGGTCGCGAAGGTATGTTTTGGGGTCCGCTCTTCGCTAAATGATTTTGCGGGTTCCCTCGCGCGAAGACTTGTGAGGCCAGAAGTGAGTTCGACAGATCAATTCAGCCCGCAACCCGCGGTATGACGCCTGATCCTGCCGTCGGTGCCGACATCAACCTTCGCAATCGCCCGATACCCTTTGAAATGAAAATGCCGCCTCGCCTGATCCCGCAAACTCAGCCGTTCGGCTCCGCGGCCGAGGAGACTTTGTACAAGGTGTTTAGAACGCAGCTTCCTCCGGAAGCGTTCTTTGCAGTTGATGCCCATCTCCAGTCCCACGATCATTCCTATGAAGCCATCTGGTTGTTGGGCGTACGGTGTGAGGCTTCGCTGTCATTGACGTGAAGGGTGGGCTCGTCCTCAGCACAAATCGGGGGTGGGACCGGGAGACTCCTGAGGCATCAAGCCCATTGACCCAGTCGGCTAGGCCGACCGCGTGATCCAAGGTGGTTGTCGGAGAGTCGATGGTCAAGCCCGCTTCCAGTCGCGGAGCAATTCGAGAGCCACCGTTTCGTCCAAGTACTGGAAAGACTGCGGACCGCGTTCGAGTCCCAGCGATCGTTGCAAAGAAATCGGGCTCTTCGGGCGGTAAATGGCTCCAACGAGAATCGCCGTGGCTGACTCCCGGCCGTCGAAATACGAAAAAAAGTGCCCCTTCGTGATGCCACTGACGGAACCAAACTTTCGCCAGATCTTGCTGGGCGTGTCCGTCACGTAGCCGCCGACTTCGAAGGCTCCGAGGATTAGTCCATCGGGCTTCGTTGAGTAAACGATGGCGCGACTGATGTCGTCCGCCATGGCCTTGTGTCTAAGTTCGACCTTTTTGGTCCCCGCCATGATCGCGTGTGCGAATTGCGGCTTGATTGACATCAACGCCGACCTACCAACTTGTTTTTCCATTCATCCCCCGTTGTGGTGCGTTAAACGCGAACTGCCGCGGGCGGACCAGAAGCGCCGTGCGATCTTGGCGGTAATCAATATCTCCTCGACTGCGTCGTCGCCACCTAATTATTCATGGGTCAGCGATTTTTGTCTTCACGGAGTTTCGACTTCGCGCTGAAGATTGATCTCGTTTGCCGTCGCGGTAGGAGCAGAGAATCGATGATGAATTCGCGGTTCATTCACGTAAGTCTGGTCGCGAAGCCTTTGAATCGAGTGGGTGGCCGCTCGATGCTTCGCTCGTCGACTTTTGGTCGTGGCATGCGAGCGGTCTGCTAACAAATACGTTGCGTGGCTCGTTGGCCGAGTACATCGTCGGTTTCGCTCTGGGCGTCGATATGGAGTCACCCCGTGAAGACTGGGCTATCTGGGACCTTACCACCAGAGACGGCCTCAAAGTTGAGGTGAAATCGGCGGCCTACCTACAGGCTTGGTATCACAAGGCTGACTCGAAAATCGGTTTCAACGTTTCCAAACGTCGAGGGTGGGATCCACAGACTGGTATTGAGGAAACAATTCCGAGTCGTCATGCCGACGTTTACGTCTTTGCTCCATTGGCCCACGAGGAGAAGGCGACGGCAAACCCGCTGAACACGAACCAGTGGCAGTTTTGGGTGGGCCCCACGTCACGGTTAAACACACGCAAGCGCAGTCAGAAATCGATCAGTCCTGCGAGCCTGCGGCGAGAGCTGGGCGAACCCGGTGCACCTAATGAGGGACTTACTTGGCCTGAATTAAGAGAGCATGTGGAGCGAGCAGTGCGGAAGAAGTGAGTGTCAGTGGTCTCCGTCATAATGATCATGACGGACCGAACTGGTGACACCGTCCCAGTCGTCGTCACAATCACACGATAGGGATGAGTTGATGCTGCTATGAAGAAGACGAACGAAACACCTCACACGTTCTTGACCGAGCGTTACGCGCGGGCTGTTGCGTATGCGTCGGTGCTTCACGGTGCGCAGGTTCGTAAGGGAACGCAGATCGCGTATATGTCTCACCTGCTTGGGGTTTCGAGCTTGGTCATTGAGGCCGGCGGCGACGAAGACCTGGCGATCGCGGGGTTGTTACACGATGCAGTTGAGGACGCGGGCGGACTTCCGCGGTTGGCGGATGTCCAGAGGCGGTTTGGTGATCGCGTGGCCAATACTGTTCTGGCGTGCAGTGATTCGACTGACGAGGAGTGGAAAGGCGCCGTTTCATATTGGCATCGCAAGAAAGCGTATTTAGACCATCTTGAGAATGACGCGGACGCTGATGCGTTGCTCGTATCGACGGCAGACAAACTGCACAACGCACGTGCCATCGTCACCGATTTAGAACGCTACGGTGCGATGGCGCTTGACCGATTCAACGGCGAGCCTAGTGAGGTGTTGCGCTACTACAGCGAGTGTTCGCGGATCGCTGGGAAGCGTGGAGTGTCCGATACGTTGACGGTGCCGTTAAAGGCGGCGGTGCACGAGATACGTTCTGAGGTTGAAGCGCGGTCATCACAGTAGTTGAGTAGGAGAAAACTGCGGCCTCAAGGAACGGGTGCATTCACCAAAATAGGTATGGCGCCCAGATCCCATCGAGGAATAACCGCGCAGGAACTTCGGATTTCATAGTTGCAGTGTTTGACCCGCATCTTGTTCGCAGTTCCGCGTGGCGAGGCCGGGACTCGTGGCATCTTTCGAACGTTGAAGAAGAAACCTCGTGACCGAGGTCGACCTCCGTCAGGATTCTTACCTTGGATCTGAAGATCTCGGGGTCGACTTCTAGTCAGATGTGTGCGCAGTCCAAGCTGCACCGTCCCAATATCGGAGGCGCTTCAACCCCTTTGGGTCCCCGTACCAAGCAGCCGGGGGTAGTTGTACTGGCGGAGCGACAGCGGGCACCTCGATCGAATCTGCGCCGTCCCGCGGCGCCGTGCCTGCGGTAAGAGCGACAGGTTGGGCGAGAGGCGCCGTTGAGTTCGTCGCCATCGAACTTTCTGCGGGCAACTGTGCTTGAGATTGGAGCAGCGCACTGGGGCTGGCTGCGACCATGTCAGAGGTTTCGTCAGCAATCTCGCCGGCGGTTGAATCTTCGCCGTCAACAATGCTCAGTTCTTCATTTGAATCGTCCTCGCTGGAAAGTACATGGGCGAACTCATCGCTGTCAGACTCGAAACTCTCGCTAGTGGCGTCATCGAGGGCTTCGAGCGCGTCGTCTTTTGCGTCTGCCGGGGGCTGAGTGTTGCGTGCAGTTGAGCCGGAGGCACGCCACTCGAGCGCTGTTGGCGTGTCTTGATACTCGACGAGCATCGCGCCAGCAACATTTGCGAGAACGTCTTTAACCTCAGCTGGGGTAGCAAAGAAGAATTCCCGCCGCGGATTCATTTTGTTCACTTTGCGTGCGGCGAACGCATCGTGAAGTTGCGTTTCGAGGGTGACTGCGTCTTCGTGAAAAATCATGGCGTGCACATCGAAGCGGAAAGGAACGCTCGCGTCGCCAAGCTCGTTCACGCGATCTTGTGGGTCTAGACGCCGGGTCATGCCAATCTTGACCATGTCGGGTCCGAAAGCCCCGACATTGCTAATGACGTAGACATGGCCCGTGCGGATGTTTGCGGCTCTCTTCTCAACGCCTGCGATTGCTGAATCCAACTCCGCAAGCTTTGCAGTGGCTGTCTCCCAGCCTTTTGGATCCACTTCTTTGTCTAGTTTGGCCAAAAGGTTTTGGTAGTGCGCCTGCTCTTTGGAGAGCTTCTCCAGCGCTGCTTTCATCTCTGCTGCCGCACGCTGTTGTTCTCTTAGCTCAGCTCTTCGTTCTCGCTCTGCCTCCTTTTCTTGCTCTTTCTTGATCAAGAAGTCCGCGGTCAACTCGAGTTCGTAGAATCGAAGCCGGTGATAATCCGGTGCTATTCGGATGCTCATCATCTTGCCTAGACGCTCGATTGCGATTGCAGCCTTGTCTAGCCTGGCCTTTGCCGATGGCAGACTTGTCGGGCGAAGCGTTCTTACGATTGTGTCCGCTTCGGCGTT
Source organism: uncultured bacterium (assembly GCA_903826575.1). GTDB lineage: Bacteria > Actinomycetota > Actinomycetes > S36-B12 > CAIYMF01 > Longivirga. The sequence continues at coordinate 5,934 of CAIKEU010000075.1, read as the reverse complement.
GTAGGCACGGAGCATCAGAGTTGAGATGTCTTTGATCATCTTTCGGCCCTGAGCTTCGGAATTATTGACCGTCCAAGACTGGGCCGTCTCTATCGCTCGAGCTTGGCGGATCATTTCCTTCATGCGCTTTTGTGTTTCCACGAGCGCCGTTTTGTACGCCGGCGCGGAATCCAACCGATGATTGAATGTGTACAACCCGGCTTCATGCATGGTGGCCAAGTCGAGATCATCGGCTAGCTGGGTACGCGCGGCTTGCTCTTCCGACACCGCCTTGCTGGTGGCGGCTTGAGCCATTTCAGCTTCACGCTTCAGCGTCGCGACCATGAGTCCAAGCGAGGCCACTTCTTGCTCGAGTTGAAAGGCGTCCGCCGCTTGATGCTTCTCAATCCAGTCATTGAGACGAGCAACCTCAGCTTCGAGTGTCTCCGTCTTCTTGCTTGAAAATACGGCCACCGCAATAACCCCCTAAACAGCTAGACACATGTGACAGTACTACCGAAGATATTTCGAGGATCCTTCTCAGCCGAATTGGGCTGGCCAGCAGCCGCGATTCTTTGAGTGACGCTTCGCGGCATTCAATCAACACGAGACGCTGAGGATTCCTCGCTACTGTGTGACTATGTCAAAGCTTCCGACGGATCAGAAGAGTAAACCGGCGCTGGTAATTTGGGCTTGGATTATTACATTTTTGACTGCGGGATACATGCTTCCATGGGCGATTGCGGCAACACGGGGGAAGGCAAATTCGGGGGTAATCGGGCTTCTGAACTTCTTTGCCGGCTGGACAGTTATCGGCTGGATCGCCGCACTGGTCATGGCGTGTATGCCGCATCGGGTGGCCCAGGTGACGTCGCCGGTGCATACGGAATTAGCACAGTCTCCGCAGGATTCCTCGAACGAAATTCAGCGCAATGATGTTCCGACGCAGCAACAAATCGCTTCGGCGTATGCCCCAAGCCCTGCTGCTCCCCAAGCAAAACCAGGTGACTCGGTTTACGCGCCGGAGCCGGCCCCGCCGACGTCGGCGCCAGCGTTCACTCCAGCGGGCTGGTATCCAGACCCCGAACTTCCTCATGGACAGAGGTATTGGGACGGAGCTACGTGGACTGAGCATCGCGCTCCGCATTAGCGGTCGACGCGGATGAGTTCTTAGCCGTGGCCTCGGTTAGCTGCTATCCGCTCTATGTGTTTTGACGTCTTTCCCTTTTCGTATTCGTGGCGCTTGGATTATTCAACAGTGCTGACGATTTCGTGCACTAATCTGATGTTGAAAGCGCGGCCCGACGGGCTTCTTCTGCTTAGGCGGTAGATATGCCCCCACCCGCACGGCTACTTCGTGCTGCTTGGGGGCAAGTCCATGGCGCTGCTGCGCGTCACTCCGTCGACGCTTGTGTCGACTGGCGACGTCGAAAGCGTGATCGAGCAGATGTTGGCGCAGACCCTCTACCTTGAAGGCCGCGGTGTTGCACCGTCCGAAGTGAATTCGTGGCGCGCAAGTTTGCCTGCGCTCGCGCGCGAACTCGTTGATGCCGGTCTCGGCAATGTTGAGATGCTGTTGGAGCATCGACTCCCACTCACGAGCAAGCGTGTCGATGTGATTCTTGCGGGCTATCACCCGACGAAGCAGCACGAGTCTTACGTCGTTGTTGAACTGAAGCAGTGGAGTAGAGCTGACGTTTTCGACGGTGACACTTCACTCGTTAACGTCGAGGCAGATCGCGGGCACCAGGTGTTGAATCCGATCGCTCAGGTTGCCGGGTACTGCGAATATCTCGTCGACTTCGTCCCGACTCTTGCGGGCATCGAGGATGCTGTCTCCGGGGTGGCATACCTGCACAACGCTTCCACTACCAACGTGTCGTCATTGCGCGATTACCCCGAATCGACGTTTGGTCGCCTCTTTACCTCCGATGAGCGGGGTGAATTTCATGACTACCTCCTCACCCGACTAGATGCCACCCGCGTTGGAGTCGACGCCGGTGATCTGTTGCTTCAAGCAGCCGTTGCTCCGAGTCGTCAGCTTTTGGCTGTGGCGGCGGATGAAGTGAATGGACGCGAGCAGTTCGTTCTGCTTGACGATCAGCAGCTCGCGTACCGAACAGTTCTTCACGCAGTCGAGCGGGCACGCGAAGACGATCACAAGAAGGTCATAGTGATTTCTGGCGGACCTGGATCTGGCAAAAGTGTGATCGCACTTTCGTTGATGGGGGAGCTAGCGAAACAGGGCCGCACGGTTCTGCATGCAACCGGATCGCAGTCGTTCACCAAGACCTTGCGCAAGGTTGCCGGCAAGGGTTCGCCCCGCATTCAGAAGATGTTTCGCTACTTCAACTCGTTCATGGAGGCGGATAAGAACGGACTCGATGTGCTGATTGCCGACGAGGCGCATCGTTTGCGGGAGACGTCCGAAAATCGATACACGAAAGCTGCTCAGCGAACCGGGCGTCCGCAGATCGACGAACTCATCTCCGCAGCGCGAGTCCCTGTGTTCCTACTTGATGAACACCAAGTTGTACGACCTGGTGAGCTCGGATCTGTTGACGAGATTTCCGAGTATGCAGCGAAGCTTGGACTGGAAACCGTTGTTATCGAACTCAAGGATCAGTTTCGTTGCGGCGGCTCTGAAACCTACGTCAAGTGGGTCAAGGGATTGCTTGGACTCGATGGTGAAGAGCTGGCTCCTTGGACGGGCGATCCTTCGTTCGACGTGCAGCTCGTCGAATCTCCCGCTGAGATGGTTGCCGTTCTTGAGACCAAGCGTGCCGCAGGTTACGGCGCACGCGTCACTGCTGGATTCTGTTGGCCGTGGAGTGATCCCGACGATGGCCGGCTGGTCGACGATGTGGTGATTGGCGATTGGTCACGACCGTGGAATGTAAAGGGAGAGAGGGCAGTCGGTTCGGCGCCTCCGTCTGCTCTCTGGGCTACGGATGCAGGTGGCTTCGATCAGGTTGGTTGCATCTATACCGCGCAAGGCTTCGAGTACGACTGGAATGGCGTGATCTTCGGACCAGACCTTGTTCGTCGCGATGGCCGGTGGATCGTGCAGCGATCAGCCAGCAAGGATCCCGTCCTGCGTTCCGTCTCAGCGGTTTCTGACGAGGAGCTCGATCAGTTGTTACGCAACGTCTACAAGGTCTTGCTGACGCGCGGAATGGTTGGCACTCTTCTGTACTCGACGGACGAGGAGACGCAGGACTACTTGAGGTCGCTTCTGTAGTTGCTATACACCGCGCGCAATCACGGCGTTGCTCGGCAAGTGCGACGACCATTCCGGTGCGCCCGTCGCTCAACAGGACTGGGATGGCTCAGCCGCATACTCTCGAGTGATGACTGGGGATGGGGAATCGCTAGGTGAGCCCCGATGGGATGTCGTTGCTGACCTCCGAGCGGCGGCCCCAGCCGAGCGAAAGTCGGGGCATGAACTGTTCGAATCCGGCGGCTTTGCTCCGCTTGGATCGCTTAACGATTTTTGGGCTTGGCACGCGAGCAGCCTGCTCACTAACACGCTTCGTGGGTCCATTGCCGAATTCATCGTTGGCCGGGCGTTGCACGTAAACATGGACAAACCCCGGGAAGATTGGGCGACGTGGGATCTCACCACCCCGACTGAAGTCAAGGTGGAAGTGAAGTCCGCCGCTTACCTTCAGGCTTGGAGCCAACGCTCCTACTCAAAGATCAGTTTCAATGTTTCGAAACATTGTGCCTGGGATCCGGAAACCGGGATTGAAGAAGCGGTTCCTTCTCGCCACGCCGACGTCTACATCTTTGCGCTACTGGCCCACAAGGAGAAGCGGACTGTAAACCCACTTGATCTTGACCAATGGCAATTTTGGGTTGTTCCAACGTCATGGCTAAACGATCGAATGCGAAGTCAAGAATCGATCACTCTTGTGAGTTTGCAGATTGAGCGTGGCGAGGTGGGGCAGCCGGCGCCACCGATCAAGTGGCATGAGCTTGAGGAGCACGTCCGAGCGGCAACAACCTGAGTCGGGCGGCAACGACGTGCGTCATGCCAGCGGTCGCGGCTGCTACCTACTTACGTCGACGTCTTTACCTTGAATACGAAAGCTCGTTGGGCGGTGTGCCCTTTCTTGTCCCTGACCTTTGCCGTGAAGTGGTAAGTGCCGTGACGCTTCGCTAAGCCATGCAAGACACCGGTGGGGCTTAACGACATACCGGTGGGCAGGGTGCCGGCACCCTTTGACCAGGTGAAGTTCTTGTATCCACCTTTGGCTGTGAGATGAGTTGCGTAGGAGTGGCCTACCCTCGAGTTGGGCAACGCCTTGGTTGTGACTGAGAGGGGGTCGGTGACAATGACCGTGAACGGCTGGCTTCGGTAGTTCCAGTCGAAATCGATGAGCGTGATCCAGAAACGATACGTCCCTGGCGTGGTCACAACACCGCATAGGTGGGCGGCAATACCGTAACCGGGAGTGCTGAGTCTTGAGGGGCAACTTGGGCTATCAAAGCCAGAGAAGTGGAGCCCGGTTGGCACCGCACCTGTGTCGCTACACGACGAATTCCCCAAATGTGGGTCCTCACAGTAGAGACGGAATAGGTACCCGCGGCTTGCGCCGCTACTGATCGGTGGCTCGTCCTCGCTTGTTACCGGTTTGCCGTTGCACAGCATGTCGAAGAAGCAACTAATCGCTGGCATTCCGGTCACGGGTCGACCGCCGGAACCAACGACAGGCCAGTCGATACGTTGACCGACAGTCAGGTATGACGTTGTCGGAATTGAACTGGACAGATTTAATGGCGGATAAACCAACAGGATTCCGGACCAACACCGATCGGTCATTACAGTCGAGCACGGCTGGTCGGGATATGTCATCGTTCCGTCGGGCTGCACATTGGACGCTGTCACGAGTAAGCAGTAACGGCCTACCGGAAGGCTGCCGGACACCACTCCCTGAATATGGCCAGACGTCGGTGAATCCTTAACAAAGCTCAGTCCCGCTGGTAAACCCTTGACGACTGAGGACCATTCAGGACCGTACTGCGGCGCAGGGAGGCTGGATGCTGGTTCTAGGGCAGCGTCGTCTCCACACGCCTGACTTTCCGGATTGAGGGGTACGTAGCCAGTCGTCCAATTGATCTGATTGCCATCGCCCCCAGTTGCGACGAACTCGCCGGGGCAAGCAATCGTGTCTTGCGCGCAACCTGGGTTGCGGTGATCAGGGAACGCCGGGGTTTGTTGGGCGAGACCGAAAGGTTGAGTCTTCGGGGGGTAACTACTCTCTGATGCCAGGTTCAATGTGGAGCCGACTACGTAGACATCTACGGCATTCGACGCGCGTGTGCCCGACTCGTCGGTAGCCGTTACCCAAATCTGGATGTAACTCGTGGGTGGGTACGTCCCACTTGTTTCGGCTGACGCGATCGTCCCAGTCAGTACTCCGTCCGAAGACAACGCGATGCTCGACGTATCAATGGCTCTATCGGGAGTGACGGAGTCGAGTGTGAAGCTGCTCTGTCCAACCCCGTATTCGGTGGTCAGCTGCGTAGATATGGGTTGGCCATACAGGACGGTGGCTTGTGTGTAGTCAACGTACAAGCCCGACGCGGCCGCGGTGCCTTGGAAGGCACCCAAGCACAACGCTGTTGTCGCTAGCGCGATAAGCCACACACGAATCGACCGAAGTTGCATTCAGATCCCCGACATCGTCCACGACTCAGTCGCAGATACAAAGCTTTTCGATCTTGTCGGACGCTCACTGCCGGTCCTTGAACGATCATGATCACCGCGCTCACTATTCACCCATTTGGAGTAGTCGCGTCGACGTGGGCCTCTTACGGCAGCGGCTTAACGCGCATCCTTGCGCCGGCCAACCAGGTGAATCGGTAGTGAGCTCCCAGGCGCACATTGCCGACCAACGGTGGACGTAACACCGCCACGCACTCGCCGCCGGGATGACGAACCGACGGATA
>CAIKEU010000074.1 GCA_903826575.1 uncultured bacterium | reverse complement strand
GTCGCGGATCGTGCCGTCAGACAGTTTCACGCGAACACCGGTGGCACGTGAATCACCAAGAACCTCAAGGGTTTCGGTGCCGTCGAAGATCTCAATCCCACGTACTCGCATGCCATGTACGACGTATTCGCGCAAATCATCATCGACGTGGTGAAGACCCTTACCCGCCATCAGTGGGCTGTGAGCGAGGATCGTTGTCTGGCAACCAGCGGCCTGAAAGAACGAGCCGTATTCGATCGCAACCTTGGAGCCACCGATGATGACGCATGAGCGCGGGTTGTAATCGAGCTCTTCGATAAGGGTTGCGTAATCGAAGACACCCGGCAGATCGATCCCTGGGACCTCGGGCACACGGGTCGTTGCACCCGTTCCAATGACGAGGTTCTTCGCAGTGAAGCGCTGCCCCATCACCTCGACGGTGTTCTTATCGATCACCGTTGCCCTGGCGTTAAGGATGTATTCCATCCCGAGCTGCTCTTTGCTCTGATAGTTCATGAACGCGTGGGCGCTATTGCGACCGCTCTTGAACAGCTCGACCATGTCGAGGATGGAGGCCTTGCTCTCATCGAAGTCCGGATACCAGAAGCGGCCCGACAGAAGGCGGGCCAAGTCGAGCTCACGGGCAGCCTCGGAGAACAGGTGGTGGGGCACACACGCCAAGTGCGGACAGGATCCGCCGAGGAACGGCCACGCGTCGATCGTCAATTGACGACCACCGCGAGCGCGCAGGAACGCTGAGCCAAATCGACCGCCAGCTCCACCTCCGATGAAGATCGCATCGAATTCACGATCGTCGTCGGGATCAATGTTCACGATGGGTCCATCGTGAGCGCCGGCCTCGAACTCGTCGATGAGCGTGCGCCATTCCAGGTTGCTCAGGTGCTGGTCTCGAATATCCATGTGGTTACCTTTGCTGTCGATTCGTGGCACGACTATGTCCTGTCAGGGTGACGTTGGTCGAAACCTTCGCCTTTTGCGGTCGGTCACTCATAGCCCGTTTCACATAAGCCTTGGCACCATGGCGAACACTAACTCTGACACTGCATCTTCCACCGCACCTGACGTCGCACAGGAGGTGGGCGCAATCGTTGCCCGCGCCCGTGCCGCACAGGAGGCTATCGCTGACTGGGATCAAGAGCGCGTTGACGAACTTGTCACCGCCGTTGGCTGGGCGATCGTACGCAAGGATCATGCCGAGTCGCTGGCCCAATTGGCCGTCGACGAGGGTGGCTTCGGAACCTACGCGGACAAGCTCACCAAGATCCAGCGTCGCGTCAATGGTTTGCTCGCCGACATGCGCGACATGAAGACTGTCGGAATCGTCGAAGAGGATCCTGCGCGCGGCCTGGTAAAGATTGCCAAGCCGGTTGGTGTCGTCGCAGCCTTGATCCCGACGACTGGTCCGGATGCAACCCCACCGATGAAGGCCCTCATGGCCCTCAAGGGTCGTAACGCGATCGTCGTTGCACCACACCCACGCACGCGTAAGACGAGCGAACTGTCCGTCGAGATGATGCGCGAAGCATGTGCTCAAGTTGGGGCACCCGAAGACCTCATCATCAGTCTGACGTCTCCGTCGATCGACAAGACGCGCGAGCTCATGAAGCAGGCCGACGTCATCGTCGCTACAGGTGGTGCGGCGATGGTGCATGCCGCATACAGCAGCGGCACACCGGCTTACGGCGTTGGTGTCGGTAACTCCGTGCACGTCATCGACGAGACTGCTGACCTCGAAGATGCCGCAGCGATGATCGTCGCTGGTAAGACCTTCGACCTTGCAACAAGCTGCCTTGCAGACAACTCACTTGTCATCGCCGATGAGGTTTACGACGACCTGATGGGTCGCCTGCAAGCCTCTGGTGGCTACCTGTGCAACGCCGATGAGAAGGCCAAACTGCAAGCAGCCATGTGGCCAGACGGTGGACACATTCCGAGCCTGGATGTCATTGCCAAGCCCGCCACCCACATCGCATCGATCGCCGGCATCGATGTGCCTGAAGACACGAAGTTCCTTCTCGTCGAAGAGACCGGAACCGGCCACGATCATCCGTTCTCCGGCGAGAAGCTGTCAGTCGTTGCTGCCGTCTACCGCTACGGCAGCAACATCCAAGAGGCTGTCGACATCATCAACGCGATCACCGCCTACCAGGGCCTTGGTCACACCTGCGGTATCCACACCAGCAATGATGCTCACGTCGATGCACTTGCCTTCGGTACTCGCACCGCCCGCGTCATGGTGAACCAGAACCTGAACGAGGGTGCGGGTAGTGCGCGCAACGGGCTGCCGTTCACGCTGAGCTTGTCGTGCGGAACATGGGGCGGCAACATCACCACCGAGAACGTCAACGCCCGTCACTTCCTGAACCTGACGTGGGTTTCGCGCACGATCGCCCCCAAGACCTTCACCGAGCAGGAGCTCTTCGGCGCTCTCTGGGACAAGCACGGGATGTAATGCCGCCCGTGCTAGGGGCGACTGAATCCGCTCGGTCTCGTCACAGCAGGTCGAAAAATAGCCGAAATCAGATCCGATTAGGGCTAGATAGCGCGCAGGTATCGCCTTAACCTGTCGTTAACCCACCAGATAGGAGGCGGCGCCCATGCCGGACACCATTCAGTTTGGCCTCCCGGGAGTTCGACTCACCCCCGGTGATCACATCTGCGCGTTCTATCGCGGCTCCGAGGGACGAGATGAAGTCCTGCTGGCCTATCTCCGGGCCGGCATGGAGGCCGGTGACCGCTGCGTCGTGGTGCTCGACCAGGTTGAGCCCGAGGAGCTGCGCCGGCAGTTATCCCAAGACGACAGCACCGAGATTCGTGGCGTCGACGTCATGCGGTCTGCAGACACGTACTTACGCGACGGCCACTTCTCCAAGGGCGCCATGATCGACTTCTGGGATTCAGCCACTCGGGAAAACCTCGCAGACGGCGACTTCACCTTCGCCCGAAGCTGCGGCGAGATGACGTGGGCGCTCAAGGAGTTCCCCGGAGTTGAAGATCTGGTCGATTACGAAGCCGAACTCAACGACTTTTTGCCGCTCTACCCGCAGGTGATCATGTGTCTCTACGATCTCGATCTCTTCGACGGCAGCGTCGTCGTGGATCTACTTCGTACACATCCGAAACTCTTGCTGTGTGGCAGTTTGCTTGATAACCCGTACTACTTGGAACCAGCTGAGTTCTTGGCGGCGAAGACGAAAGCCCGCACCGCATGACAGCTGCGGTATCAGCCGACCTTGAGGAACGCGACCATTTGTCGCGCCTCAATGCCCTACTGGTGCTCGCCATGCTGATGACGGAAAGTACCGACGAACAGCAGATTCTGCGCATGGGTGCGAGTGCTGCGCCCTCATTTGCTGATTGTCGACTCGTCGGTGTTCGAAGCGTCGATGGCACGACCTCACAGTGGACACCCGGCGGCGCCTCGGAGGCTGAGCCCGCAGGGCTTGATCTCATGCCCTCCAACGGCGGCGAGCTCACCATCCCGGGCGTGAACTATGCGTGGGCATTCGGTCTCGGTGGCGGGCATGGTCTGCAGGGCTGCATGGTCGTGGCATCCGATCGCGAACTCCGCTCAGATGAGCAGTTCCTTCTTCGAGTGCTCGCGCAGCAAATTGGCTCTGCGGTCCGCAACAGCCGTCTGCACGAGCTTGAGCGCGCGACTGCTGTTGAACTTGAGAAGGTAAACGCGGATCTCAAGAACACCGTCGACGCACTTCAGCAACGCATCGAGATTCACGATCGCCTAACCCGCGCTGCCGTTGGCGGCGAAGGTATGGACGGCATTGCCCGCGCCGTACATGAGGTAACAGGACTTCCCGTCGCTATCGAAGACCGCTATGGGAATTTGCGCACGTGGGCCGGACCCGATCAGCCGGCCGCAGTCGTCAAGGACACTCCGGCTCGTCGTGAGCAGCTCGTCAAGCGACTTCTCAACGCTGGCCATCCACTTCGTGAATCCGACCGAATGATGACGGCTGCTTCGCCACGCCCCGACTCCGTCGCCGTGATCGCCTTGATTGATCCAGACGAGAAGGCACGCGATGAGGACCTCGCCGCCCTGGAATATGGGGCGACGATCCTTTCGATGGAACTCGCTCGTCAACGAAGCGTCGCTGACACTGAGGTTCGAGTTCGACGAGATCTGGTCGAAGATCTGCTGTCGGGCGAAAGTACAGATACCGCTCTGGCGCGTGGCGAAACCTTCGGCCGCGATCTCAGCCAGCCTAATCGTGTGATCGTCTGCGAACGCATTGGTCGGGTCAGCGATGACGACCACTTTTTCACCAGTGTTCGACGCGCCGCTCGCGATCTCAACCTTGGGCAGTTACTGGTATCCCGCGGTGGCACCGTCGTGCTGCTGACCGATCGGGAGATCGACTGGCTCGAATTACATGCGGCAGTTACCCGTGAACTTGCCAGCGGCAAATGTCGGATGGGTGTCGGCAGCCCCACGACAGCCGTCGACGACTTCCCACGATCACATCGCGAGGCGCTCCTCGCCCTTCGCCTTCAGCGCGACGCCGGGCCGGCCCCGAAGGTCACAGTTTTTGATCAACTCGGCGTTTATCGGCTACTTGCCAACACCGAGGATGCGACCGATATCGAGCGATTCGCTCGTGATTGGCTTGGCCCACTATTGGATTACGACGAGCAGCGGCACGCAGATCTCGTCAAGACGCTGCATGAGTATCTCGAGTGCGGTGGACACTACGACGAAGCTGCCAAAGCCCTGTCGATTCACCGAAGCACTCTGAAGTACCGACTCCAACGCATTCGCGAAGTGTCTGGTCTCCAGCTCGGAGATCCGGATGTTAATTTCAATTTGCAGCTAGCGTGTCGCGCCTGGCGAACCCTGCAATCCCTACGAGCGTAAGGTCTATCGTGATTCGAGGCAGCGGTGCGGCTCCCCTGACTCCGCTAAGCGATGAAGTCGCTAGCGGATCTGCGCGGGTAGTCCCATTCGAGGTGCCCGGGCTGGGGAATCGGACGTACATAGCCGTCGCCGGCTCCACCGCGATCCTCGTCGACCCACCTCGGGATGTCGACTCGCTACTCGGTTTTGTACGCGAAAGCGGTTGGTCGGTGAGTCATGTGTTCGACACTCACGTTCACAACGACTACATCAGCGGCGGGCTGGCCGCAGCTCGGCTCAGCGATGCTGAGTATGTGGCACCACGCGATGGTGGTCTGACGTGCGCTGCACGCCTCGTTGCTGATGGCGACATCATCGACTTCGGCAATGGGCTCGTCCGCGCGGTGCACACCCCTGGCCATACCCCACATCACATGTCCTACGTTCTGACCGTTGACGGTAGCGATCTGGCTACCTTCACAGGTGGTGGCTTGCTCTACTCCGGCGTTGGTCGCACAGACCTCTTCGGCGCTGAACATGCCAACGAACTCGCACACGCTCAATGGCACTCAGCTCGCCACCTTGCTTCGACAACAGCGAGTTCAGCCACCGTCCTGCCCACACACGGATTCGGATCTTTTTGCTCTGTGGGCGATGCCGTCGTACATGAGCGCACACTTGCCGGGTTGCGTGTTTCGAACCCCGTCTTCTCCAAAGATGAAGAATCGTTCGTGCAGCAGCTGCTCGAGAATCAAGGACCGTACCCGGCCTATTTCAATCTGATGGCAGCAATCAATCGAGACGGCACTCCTCATGAGCCGCCCGCGATCCCGACGATCCGCACGCTTCGTGAGGCCGCGCTTGGCGCAGGGTCTGGTGAGTGGGTGCTCGATCTTCGCCATCGCCACGCATACGCCGACGGGCACCTACCTGGATCATTGTCTTTCGACGCTGCCGGTTCTTACGTCACCTACATCGGTTGGCTAGTTCCCGACGATGCGGACATCCACCTGATCGTTCCTGAAGAAGCAACTCTCCAGACGGCGGTGACTGAGCTCGGACGGATTGGTATCGATCGCGTCGCTTCCGCTGCGCTTTGGCACGATGGCACCGTGGATCCGTCATCGCTGGCTACTATCCGGCACGCCGATGGACGACGTCTGCGCGCTGCGATGGCCGCCGATCCAGAACTTCGAGTTCTGGACGTCCGTCTGGACTCAGAGCGCGACCGAGCAAGTCTTGCCGGCCAGTGGGGAATTCCCATCCACGAGGTACTCGGCCGGGTCGACGAGATTCGCACGTGGGCGGACGGCCATGAAGTGTGGGTGTACTGCGGTAGCGGATTCCGCGCTGCGATCGCCGCCTCGATTCTCACGCGGGCGGGAATTGCTGCCGTACACGTCGATGGCAATGTGGTCGAGTCTTAGCCCGTGGCTTGTCGCCATGCGCAGCCGTGCACCGGGTGCTCTCAAGGCTTGATCGAAATTGTGCCAATTTCGCCTCGGTGACTCCATCCCACGGGGACATACTCTGGCCATGACTCTGTCCTGTGGGCACATAGTTGAGCGAACAGGCAGAGACTAGCGTCCAACCGTCCAACGATGTGACCTGCTACATATCCGCAGCCCGAAGGGCCCGGAACTGCAAGGTCTCAAAAACCGCGACGCGAGCCAGCTCATGAGGGCCGGTGAGGTCGCTGAAAACCGAGGAGAGCACCACATGCGCGTGGGAGACAAGGAGATCCTCATCCCGACTTCGATGGTCGGGAACTATCCGAACCCCCGTTGGTGGGATGCCGGGCCAGCACGTGACTGGCGCGGCGACCAAGAGCCACCGGACGCGTTCATTCGTGAGGCATTCGAAGATGCAATGCAGGCCGTTGTTCACGATCAGGAACTAGCTGGCCTCGACATCATCTCCGATGGCCGTCTACACGGTGATAACTACGCTGACGCAGCGGTCTACTACTACATGCGCCGCATGGGCTACGACTTGAAGGGCGGCCACCTCGGCTTCCCCATCTACAGCCGTTTGCACGCCGGTACGTTAACGCAGGAGATCAAGCGCCGCGGCGGCATCATGGTCGAGCAGGCTCGTGCGCTCAAGCGTTCGACCAACAAGGCGACCAAGGTGCAGTACACCGGTATTCAGGTACTGAGCCAGTGCACCAACGACCTCTACTACGACAACCCGCGTGACCGCGCAATGGCCATGGCCGCCGCGATCAACGAGGACATCCTCGAAGTAGACGCAATGGGCATTGACTTCATCCAGCTTGATGAGTTCACCTGGCCATACTTCTACGAAGACTGGGCAATTGAGGCGTTCAACCGCGCCGTTCAGGGCGTGAAGAACGCGCAGATCATCGTTCACGTCTGCTGGGGTAACTGGGGCGGCACGCCGGCCTACTACCCGGACGAGACCGCTGAATCTGGCGAGATCTTCGACCTCACGCAGCGCAAGGGAAGCGCCCCGTCGGCAACTGCATCGGTCATCCCGAAGTCCTACGAAGCGAACATCAACGTTCTCAACCTCGAGAACTGCGGACGTCGCTCGGATGACCTGTCGGGTCTCGATGTCATCAAGGAGCACCCGCTTCCTGACAACGTGATGTTCTGGGCCGGTGTTATCGACGTTAAGTCGACCATCACCGAAACCGCTGAGGATGTCTGCGATCGCATCATGCGCCTCGCCGAATACATCCCACCGGAGAAGCTCGGCGTCACGACCGACTGTGGTCTGATCCTGCTCCAGCGTTACATCGCCATCGACAAGCTCCATGCACTCTCCGCTGGAACTGAAATGGCACGTAAGAAGCTCGGCAAGTAACACATGGCCGTATGGCTGCTCCGCTGCCCAGACTGTGATCACGAATTTCAGTCCTTGGTGATGGACGGCGCCCGAGTTCCATCCGTCTGGGTGTGTTCTGGTTGTGGAAGTCGCGAGGTTGCCCACGTTGGCACATCGGACGGCGGTCCATTCTCCGGAGCGAACTCCGGATGCGGATGTGGATGCGGTTAGTAAGGCCTAGTTAGTATCTAGAAAGACAACAGTGTGGGGCGGCTCCTTCGAGGTGGCCGCCCCACACTGTTGTTGTTGTGTTGCCAGTGTTGTTACGGCTTCTACAACTGGGCCGTTAGCCACTCACGTGTTTCGCTGACGCACGAAGCCGGCAGGCTGAAGTGATCGTCATCTGGATACCTCGTGGTTGTTACGTCCGCCCCCAGAGCCGCGATTGCATCAACGTAACCCTGCTGCCATGACACCGGGATCACCGATCCATCCGCGAATCCGTCGATCATCACGTGCACAGGGCAGATGGGCTTCACACGGCCCGCCGAACCTTCTTTGATCGCAGCGGCCCATGCGGGCATTTTCTCCTTGTTCACAGCAAGAATCGGGCCGTGCTTTTTGAATTGACGACCGATCGTGTCGCTGAAGTGATGAACCGGCTGGGTATTCCAGATCGCGTCGAAGACCTCGATACCGAGCGGGGTCATCATGTCCTCGCGACTGAGCGTGTCGGGAAAGGCCTCGACGAAGGCAGCGAGTGTCATGACGAGATGACCGTCGGGAACCGCATTCGGATCCGCGAGCGCAGCACCCATTCCCGTCGGGTGCTCCAGCCCAACGATCGTCACACCGGGCGACATTGGCACTGAGCCGATGAGCTGCAAGCCCTCGAGATCGGCGGGGTCGAGCTCGGGGACAGCGGCTGCGGTGCCACCACCCTGCGACCAACCGGTGACGCCGAAATGTGTGCCGGCGCCGACGGACATCTCACCCGCAGCACGAACGATCGTGACGGCGTCGATCGCGTTCGTGCGATTCACCGAGTACTGATGAATACCCGGCGTGCCAAGACCTTGGTAGTCAGTAGCAACGACGACCCAACCCGCATTGATCCAATCCTGGGCGCCTGGGATTCCGTAGTCGATTTGTTGCGTCGACCAGGTGTCGAAGTAGGTGCGAAGTTCACCGGCCGGGTCTGGTTGTAATGACGGGCAAGCCGCGTCACCGATCCCTGTCGTGCCATGGGCCCATGAAAGAACGGGACTATCGGCGGGTGCGGATTCGGGAGCGATCACCAAGCCAGTGGACTCAGTTGGTCGACCTTTCAGGTCGTAAGAACGATGACGAATGCGGAAAGCCACGGCACCGGTTAGCGAGGTCTCGATCGGCTGGCTATCAAGCAAGTACGAGGTCATATGTGTGTTCTCCCGAAGAATCGTCGTCCGAACTGTGGCTAACGCTACGCCGTTGGCCGGTCGAAGCTACGAAGGGGACGCAACCTCGAGCGTAAGAGTGACGACATCACCGACGTCGATCTGCTCAGCCTTGCGGATCGCTGCCTTCAGCGGCACGAAGTATCCACCGTCCTTGGGAAAGAGCGCAGTGTAGAACTCGGTGTCACCGATCGTCACGTTCACCGGGATCATCCCCCAGCCATACGTCACGAGTGACGAGATCGCTTGCAGTTCAACACATTCGTCGGGTGGGACTGCGACGAAATGGAAGGGTGAAGGACCTCGCCAAAAGAAAATTTCGGCGTCAAAGTTCAGCATCACCCGGTAAGGATATGTGAGTTACCGCCCGGCAATCCATCGCTCGATACCAGCGGCCAAGCCAGCCGCAATGCTCTGGCGCCCGCTCGCAGATTCCGCCTTCGCCGCATCGCCCGCATTGCGCATGTTCAGTGTCTCAACGATCACGATCGGGATCGAAGCGACGTTGAGCGTGCCCTGCTGCTTATCGGGTGCGATGTTCGGATGCAGGTACGTTGAGCCGACTTGCCCATGTGCGGCAAGGCCTTTCAGCACGTCGCCGGCAAGACGGTATGACTGCTTCGCCTTGGACGACGAGGTGTAGCCCGGTTTCACACCAGGTGAATAGACGAAGGCACCGTGACCACTCGACGGTCCACCATCAGCATGGATCGAAACTCCGAGATCAGCACCGACCTCGCCTCCGAGCAATCCGCGGGCCTGAATACACGGACCGTACGTTGAGTGGCTGTTCTGGTCGCGGGTCAACACAACCTTGGCGCCGGCGGCGGTGAGAATCCGAGTCAACCGTTGCGCCACATCAAACGTGTACGTCGCTTCCGGGAATCCGTGATCCGTGGCCGTACCGGTGGTGTTACAGATCTTGTCGAGACCAACCCAGTAATGCCTATTGATCTGACTGGTATGGGTCGAGTTTCCGATGTTGTGACCTGGGTCGATCAGGATCGTGTGGCCACTGAGCGGGCCATGGCCAGTCGCGGTGAACACCTTCGGCTGAGGCCAGCTAGAAAGCCAAGCGGCCGCAGTGCCCTTAACGCCTGACGACGACCAATTCGGGTACCACCAGTGCTTTGGCACGCTTGTTGACGCTGGGGTGCTGATGGTTTCGGGCGAGGATGAGCCATTTGACGCGGCCGCTGGAGTGGCGTCAGCCGTGGCGACGGGTGTTGTACTCGATGGCGTGATGGCAACCACTGGTGCGCTCGCGGGTGTTGACGCAGCAGGTTCGGCGGGGGCCGTTGCGGCCTGGCTGACAGCGACGGGGGTCGAGGCACTCGAGCAACCGGACAAGACTGCGGCACCAAGAAGCGCCACGGTGAGAAGAGCCTTCATGATGCGAATCATCCCATCTTTACGAATTGACCGACCAACTAAGTGTTACATGCTCCATTTGGTGGTTCGTTCCACGCTTAACGCAAAAACCGGCGCACTTGCGACTAAAGTCGCTCACTCCCATCGTCGAGAACGAAACGGACATCGATAGGAATGTCAGTTATCGGGGGTACTCAAGATGGGTCACGGCGCCGCAGCTCTGTCAACGCTGCCTGCGAACGTCACCTCTGGCGACGGCTTCGCGCATAGGTCCTTGCTCACGACCGATGAGTTATTGCCGGTGTACACCGCTACCACGCCATCTCAGACCCGTCCGACAGCGATCGGCGCCCGCCACCAGGCGCTCGGCCGCCACCAAACGGGACGCATCTTCACTCGCACTCGAACACCAGACTGGTGGCGTCCGGTGATGGTGGCTTACTCCATCCTCGTGATGGTCTCCATCATCATCGTGAAGCTCGGTCTACTTTCGGCGGCCAGCCAAAGTCCGATCCTGAGCATCTACGGACTACTCGTCGGCTTGTATCTCGGATCCAACATCATCCTTGCGCTGAAGTACCGCGCAGAGGATCCGATTGAGAACGCCGACCTTCTACCCTCTATCGCTGTGATCGTTCCCGCCTATAACGAACCGGCGGGTTCAGTCGCGACGATCGAGTCCATCCTTACGTGTGATTACCCCGCAAACAAGCTACGCGTCATCGTCGTAGACGACGGATCAAGCGACGGTACGTGGGAGGCCGTTGCAGCCAGTGCCGCAACGGATTCACGCGTTACGGCACTGCGCATGGAGCGCAATGGTGGAAAGCGCGCAGCGATGGCCAACGGTTACCGCGCACTGTCAGGACAGCCTGTCGTCGTCTTCGTCGACTCCGATACTTTGCTCGAACGCACAAGCCTTCGTGCACTCGTCACTCCGCTTGTTACACGTCCGAACGTCGCTGTTGTAACGGGCCACGCCGATGTCGCCAACCCGGGTGACTCATGGCTCGCCCGACTTCAGCAGGTTCGCTATTACGCAGCGTTCCGTTTGGTCAAGGGTGCAGAATCCGTTACCCGAAAGGTGACGTGCGCATCCGGTTGCTTTTCCGCTTACCGCTTGAGCGTGCTTGATGAACTGATGGACGACTGGCTCGGTCAGATGTTCCTCGGTCAACGGGCAACATACGGCGACGACCGAGCACTCTCGACGAACACGTTGGCCGCCGGCTACGACATCGTGTACCAAGAGAATGCGGTGTGCTGGACGAACGTGCCAACCCGTTGGAAGGTTTTCTGGAAGCAGCAGCTTCGTTGGAAGAAGTCGTGGACGCGTGAATCACTTCGACTCATTCCATTCGCATGGCGCCTTGGCGTCATACCCGGAATCCGTGCCTACGTCTCGATCCTGCTGCAACTCATCGGGCCGCTCGTGGTGACGTATTCACTCGTTGTACGACCATTCGAAAATGGCGCGCCGGCGTGGCTCTACCTCGCTGGAATCCAGGCAATGGCAACCCTTTACGGCCTTTTCTACGGTGTGATGCGTCGTCAGTCATCCTGGTGGCCAGGGGTGGTCTACGCGATCATGTACACAGTCGTGATGTCGTGGCAGGTCTATCTAGCAATGTTCAAACTTAAGGACACATCGTGGGGAACGAGATCATCGGACACTGCGCAGGACGATGACGACATTCCCGGCATCGCCGAGCGAATAGACGGATCCGGCCGCGGTTTCATCGCTCGTAGCCCAATCGCACCGACCGAGCCCCAGCACTGGGGC
>CAIKEU010000073.1 GCA_903826575.1 uncultured bacterium | reverse complement strand
GACATTGGCCGACGAGTTCGACGTACAGGTTGCGGTGCACACCGATGGGCTGAACGAAGGCTTGTCGGTGCGCGACACCTTGGCGGTCGCTGACGGACGGGTGTTCCACGCCTATCACGTCGAGGGTTGCGGCGGTGGTCACACCCCGAATGTCCTTGAGCTTGCTGGTGTTCCGAATGTGATCGCTTCGTCGACCAATCCCACGTTGCCCTTCGGCCGCGATGCGGTGGACGAGCACTTCCAGATGATCGTCTACTGCCACGGGTTGAAGCCCGATCTGCCCGGCGATGTGCAGATCGTGCAGGCGCGGGTTCGTGCTGCGACGATGGCGGCGGAAAGCTTGCTGCACGATCACGGCGTCATCCCGATCACGTCGAGTGATGCGCAAGGCATGGGTCGCGCGGGGGAGACGGTGCGTCGAACGTTGCAGTTGGCCGCTGTGTTGAAGCCACTGGACGATGAGGCGCCGAACGATAATGAGCGAGTACTTCGCTACATGGCGAAGCTCACGATTAATCCAGCGATCGCCCACGGTTTGGCTCACGAGGTCGGATCCCTCGAGCAGGGCAAGCTGGCCGACATCGTGCTGTGGACTCCGGAGCTCTTTGGCGCCAAGCCATGGTTGATTCTGAAATCAGGCCTACCGGCATGGGGTGTAGTGGGCGATCCAAATTCAGTGATTGATGCCGCTCAGCCTCGTCAGATCGCTGCACAGTTCGGTGGCATCGGTGGCGCTGCCGTCGACTCGGCCGTCATCTTCACGAACTCGGCCGCCGTTGGCGCGGGTGCTGACGTGTTCCCAACCCGTCGTCGTCGCGTGGCCGTCAAGAACTGTCGCGATGTGGGCCTTGGCAACATGATTCGTCACCGCTCGTTGTCATCGGTTGTCGTCGCCCCAGACGGATCGCGGGTGACGCTCGATGGGCAGGCGTTAACGATGGATCCGGTTGATCGCGTACCCCTCTCGAGGCTCTACTTCCTCTGAGTTGCTCGCAACGCTGACTCCGTAGACCGCCTCGGCGCGGTCCTCGGTAGGGCGTTCGACGTCGGTGATGCCAGAATGTGGCTGTGAGCATGAATCTGCCAGGTCCCCGTATCCCCACCGGTCGCGCTGTCGATCTCGCTGCACTCGCTGCACAGCGAGACGCGCAGGCTGCTGCGGAAAACCGTCGTGGGGACGGCCCGGTCGTCGTATTCGACGTGCAGGAAATCAACTTCCAGGCTGAGGTGCTCAACCGGTCCGCTCAGGTGCCGGTGATTCTGGATCTGTGGTCACCGCGTAGCCCACAGTGTGCGACTCTGACGCAGATCCTGGAAAAGCTTGCCTACGAAGCTGATGGAGCGTGGGTACTCGCGAAGATCGAGGTCGATACGAACCCGCGTATCGCTCAGGCGCTTCAACTGCAGGCAATCCCTACTGTGATCGCGGTCGTCAACGGTGAACTAGTACCGATGTTCGAAGGCCCGATGCCCGAGCCCTCCATCCGTCAGTTGTTGGCACAGTTGATGGTGATCGCGCAGGAGGCCGGACTCACACCTGCTGGCGCTACATCCGGCGACGCCGCCGACGAAACTGCAGAGGATTCCCGTTACGACGTAGCCTTCGTGGCTATTGATGCCGGTGACTGGGATGCTGCCGATGCTGCGTATCGCGACATCTTGGCTACCGATCCCAACGATGAGGATGCCAAGCTCGGCCTCGCCCAAGTAGAACTCATGCGGCGCACCGATGGCATCGATCCGGTAGCTGTGATCGCTGAGGCTGATGCGAGCCCTGCCGATCTG
>CAIKEU010000072.1 GCA_903826575.1 uncultured bacterium | reverse complement strand
TCTTGCTGTTGTTTCCGATGATGGCCCGCTGCTTGAAGCGATTGACGCTGCACTTGCGGAATCACCTGATGTTGCGGAGAAGATTCGCAGCGGCAAGGTTGCTGCGGCCGGTGCGATCGTCGGTGCCGTGATGAAGGCAACGCGCGGTCAGGCTGATGCCGGTCGTGTTCGTGAGCTGCTGCTTGAACGTCTTGGCGTGTCTGAGTAATCGACGATGTATATCCCACGTCACTTCGCGCTTGAGGATCTCGACGAGATAGCCAAACTCGTTGAGGCCGTGGGTTCGGCGGACGTCGTGACGGTGGCGGCTGATGGATCGCCCGAAACGTCACTGCTGCCGGTGCTGTGGGATCGGACCCCGACAGAGAATGCCGCGTTCGGACGTTTAATCGCTCACGCCGCGATCATGAATGAGCAGTTTGTTCATGTGAGCGAGGGCGCGCGAGCGCTGGCGATCGTTCGTGGCGAGCAGGCTTATGTGTCACCTTCCTGGTATGCCTCGAAGGCTGAGCATGGCCGCGTTGTGCCGACATGGAACTACTCGGCAGTCCACTTATCCGGCACTATCGAGCTCGTGCCTGATCCTGATCGGCTGCTGGAGATTGTCACTGCGTTGACCTTGTCGCATGAGTCGCCGAGGCCAGATCCATGGGCTGTTTCCGATGCGCCAGAAGCATTTATCGCCGGTCAGCTGAAAGCCATCGTTGGTGTGATCATCCATCTTGATCGCGTCGAAGCCAAAGTGAAGCAAAGCCAAAACCGTAGTGAGCCCGATCAGCGCGGCGTCGTTGACGGACTACGCGCATCGGGCAGCCCTGAACAGCAGACTATGGCCGATCACATCGAAGCCCGGCTCAAGCAAGGGCAGTAGGGACCATGTTTGCGGCGCAGGTCACTGGCGCGTTACTCGTTCGCCCAGAACTCGTTTAGTTTCGCTATGGCCTCGGCTCTCGTCATCGTGGCGAGCTCAACCTCCGGTACTCCGCGGGTGATGAGTTGGTAGATGACCGACGCCGGAATGCCGACCCCAGTTTGGGTTGGGGTGGCGCGAGAGGGAATGACGTTGTCGCGCAGGCACGCCCAGAAGTCCTTCTCTGTTATCTCTAGCTGGTCACGAAGGATGTGCGCCCAGATGGCGCGACCATACGTGGAGCGGTCTGGGGGGTGCGAAATACGCGTGCGTAGGACTCGACCATCGGGCAGCGTCAGTTCATAAGTGACGTGGTGGGTGCCTGTTTTGCCTCGTGCGTTGCGTACTTGGGTCCAGCCCTCGCGCTCGCAAAACTTTTGATGGTCTGCGCGGGTGGGCGCAGGGAAGGTCACTGTCCGACCAGCCAGTCCTTGAGTTGCTGGTCATCTGAAAGGGCGATCAACTGAACTAGGCCCCAGTTCTGCGAGTGATTGGGAGCGTAAAGGAGACGATCGGTCCAGTCGTCGGCGTATTCGCGAAGGGCTTGAACCATCTCGTCGAGCACCTCGTCCATCGTTGCTGCATCCACGGCCACTGGAAGACCGGGGATGAACAGGCTCCAGCCACCAGCTTCGGCGACTAGCTCGGCGCCTGAAGGTTGAAGTGTGGCCAACGCCTGCCTTAACCGCTCAGCATCAACGACTGCCGCGCGCGACGATTCGCGGCGCACACTGGCCGGGCGACCCGACTCTGCTGCATCGAAAAGGTCCTTGAAGTGTGCTCGGCCCTCAGTGAGCGTTGCGAAATGAGTTGTCGTCACGGTTCCTCCTCTGTACATAGAGTACATCATGTACAGATGGTACTCACGCTCTGCGACCGAGACCGCATCGCTGAGAATGCGGAGAGCCTAGACCTCGATGCCAAGTTCGTAGCGTCGCTCGGCCTAGATCCGGCTGACTTCGACTAGGACGGTATCGCTTGGTCTATCGACTGATCGCGGATGACCGTCTCGAGGTTGTCGTCGTAGAGGCGGTGGCCGTTGGCCTACGACAAGCGCTTGAGGTCTATCACACCGCAGCACTCAGGCTCGAACGCCACCGGTAAGTCAGGCCGCGATGAGCCTGGGGTCATCTTTATGTCGGCTAGTACCGGCCGCCGACGGGGGCTGGTAGGGCGTTCAGATCGGCTAGATCTTCTGCGGATAGAACGATGTCAGCGGCGGCTGCGTTTTCATCGAGACGTGACATCTTCTTTGTGCCCGGAATGGGAACCACCTGAGGACCTTGAGCCAGTACCCACGCCAATGCAATCTGCGCAGACGTAACACCGCGACGGTCGGCAATCTCCGCAACTGAAGCCACCAGCGCTTGATTCGCGGTCATGTTCTCTTCGCTGAAACGTGGGAGCGTTGAGCGGAAGTCGTCCTCACCGAAGGTGCGCGGCGCCAACGCACCCGTCAAGAAGCCGCGGCCCAATGGCGAGAACGGAAGGAAGCCGATCCCGTTTTCCACTGTGAATGGCAACACGTCAATGAGCCAATCACGCGTCCACAGTGAGAGTTCGCTCTGCACAGTCGCCACGGGATGAAGTGCATGGGCACGCTGAAGTTGATCGAGGGTGGGCTCGGAAAGACCAATCGCACGAACCTTTCCGGCCGCAACCAACTCAGAGAAGGCACCCCACGTCTCTTCGATCGGAACCTCCGGATCAATGCGATGAAGTTGGTAGAGATCGATGTAGTCGACGCCAAGGCGAGTCAGCGATGCGTCGCAGGCTGCGCGCACGTACTCAGGTGATCCGTTACGTCCATGCTTGAAATCTGGACGCCACACAATCCCGCACTTGGTGGCCACAATCGCGCGCTCGCGATGTCCAACAAGGGCGCGGCCTACCAACTCTTCGTTGATATGCGGTCCGTACACGTCAGCCGTATCGAGGAGGGTCACGCCAATATCGAGCGCGTGATGAATGACGTCGATCGACACCTCGTCATCACCCGTGCCAACGTCATATCCATACGACATTCCCATGCAGCCAAGGCCAATCGCCCCGACCGAAATACCGCTACTACCAAGTGTGCGCGTGTCCATGAGACGAGGTTAGTCGGTGTGGGGCTGGCCGCCACCAAAGTGAACCGATAGCGTCCACATATGACGGATCTGGTGATGCTCCCGTGGGCGGACTACGCAGCCACATTGGGTGGCGCGACTCTTGGCCTTGAGGTTGAAGTCTTTTCCGAGGGTGATCCCGAGCCCGATCAAGCGATCCTCGATAACGTCGTCTTCTACGTCCCGCCCTACGAAGGTGGCCGACGATCCCTGGCCGTCATCCCAAACATGCCACGCGTGCAGGTCGTGCAAAGTTTGTGGGCGGGTGTCGATGGCGTATGGCCATTCATGCGCGATGGCGTCAGCCTTCACAACGCGGCCGGGGTGCACGACGCATCGACCGCCGAATTAGCTGTCGGGCTGGCGATCGCGCGGCTTCGTCGTCTCGATGAATTCGCGGTCGCCCAGGCGCGAGGAGCTTGGCTACACGACTTCACACCCGCACTGGCCGATCGAACCGTGCTGATCCTTGGCTACGGAAACATCGGGCAAGCAGTCGAGCGACGACTTGCCGGCTTCGAGGTCAACATCATCAGAGTGGCCACAACTGCGCGTACCGACGATGAGGGCCGCGAGATTCACGGCCAGGACGAGCTTCCAGCGTTGCTGCCGACCGCCGACGTGGTGATCGTGATCATGCCGCAGACCCCTGCGACCACGAAACTCATCAACGCAGACTTTCTCGCTCGGATGAAGGATGGTGCCGTACTCGTCAACGTCGCCCGCGGTGCCATCGTCGACACCGACGCGCTTCTTGCTGAGGTGATGACGGGACGGATCAACGCCGCGCTTGACGTCACCGATCCCGAGCCGCTGCCGTCCGATCATCCGCTGTGGACCGCCCCCGGCGTTCTGATCAGTCCGCACGTCGGCGGCAGCACGAGCGCATTCGCGCCGCGAGCCAAAAGACTCGTTGAAGATCAACTCAATCGCTGGCGCCAAGGGCAGCCGCTCATAAATCAGATGGCCCCGCCTACTTCATAAATCTAAGACTCGAGTGACTACGCTGTACCCGTGACCCAGACACCTGATATCAAGCCCCGTTCCCGCACTGTTACTGATGGTTTGGAGCGGGCCGCTGCGCGCGGCATGCTGCGTGCCGTTGGAATGGGTGATGACGATTGGGTCAAGCCGCAGATCGGCGTGGCCTCGTCATGGAATGAGATCACTCCATGCAACCTGTCCCTCGATCGCCTCGCCGATGCCGCTAAGGATGGTGTGCACGCAGGTGGGGGATACCCGCTTGAGTTCGGCACGATCTCGGTGTCGGACGGGATTTCGATGGGTCACGTCGGAATGCACTTCTCGCTCGTGAGCCGCGAGGTTATTGCTGACTCCGTCGAGACAGTATTCGAAGCCGAGCGCCTCGACGGTGCGGTGCTCTTGGCGGGCTGCGATAAGAGTGAGCCGGCCATGCTTATGGCCGCCGCGCGCCTGGACATCTCCGCGGTATTCCTTTACGCCGGTTCGATCCTGCCTGGCCGCGTGGGCGATAAAGACGTGACGATCATCGACGCCTTCGAGGCCGTTGGTGCATGTGCGCGTGGCTTGATTACGCGCGAACAGGTTGATGAAATCGAGCGCGCAATCTGCCCAGGTGAAGGTGCCTGTGGCGGTATGTACACCGCAAACACGATGGCTGCGGCCGCTGAGGCCATGGGTATGTCGCTGCCAGGTTCAGCGGCGCCGCCCGCCGTCGACCGCCGGCGCGATGGCTACGCCCGTCGCTCAGGCGAGGCCGTTGTCGAACTTCTGCGGCAGGGCATCACGACCCGCGACATCATCACGCGCAAGTCACTTGAGAATGCGATCGCTGTGGTCGTCGCCCTCGGTGGCTCGACGAACGCAGTGCTGCACCTGCTTGCCATCGCGCACGAGGCCCACGTCGAGCTCGAGATTGAAGACTTCAACCGCATTGCCGATCGCGTGCCGCACTTGGCAAACGTCAAGCCGTTCGGTCAATACGTCATGAGCGATGTCGATCGCATCGGTGGTGTGCCCGTCGTCATGAAGGCACTGCTCGACGCTGGCCTCATGCACGGTGATTGCCTCACCGTCACGGGCAAGACGCTGGCCGAAAATCTTGCCGAGATCGCACCACCAGATCCCGATGGCAAGATCCTGCGTGCACTGAGCGACCCGATTCACAAGACCGGTGGGCTCAGCATTCTGAAGGGTTCACTCGCACCCGACGGTGCGGTGGTGAAGACAGCCGGCTTCGATGCGGACGTGTTCGAGGGCACGGCCCGCGTTTTCGATGGTGAGGCCGGCGCGATGGAGGCGGTTGCGGAGGGCACGCTCAACAAGGGCGATGTCGTCGTTATTCGCTACGAAGGCCCGAAGGGTGGCCCGGGTATGCGCGAGATGCTCGCCGTAACCGGCGCGATCAAGGGCGCGGGTATCGGCAAAGACGTTCTGCTGCTCACTGACGGTCGCTTCTCGGGCGGTACGACGGGCCTTTGCGTTGGGCACATCGCGCCCGAGGCGTCCGATGGTGGACCGATCGCCTTCATCAAGGATGGCGACCGCATCCGGCTCGACGTCAGCACGCGTACTCTCGACCTGCTTGTCGACGAGGATGAGCTCGCTGCCCGTCGTGTCGGTTGGGAGCCACCGGCACCGAAGTACACCCGCGGTGTGCTCTCCAAGTACGTCAAGCTCGTCGGCTCAGCCCGCTACGGCGCTGTCTGCGACTAAGGATTGCGTGCAACTCACGATCCGAGGCTGTTTTGCAGAGATGTGATTCACGTCTCGGATCGTGAGATTTATGCGTCCACCTCTTGACATATCCACAGGTCAGCGGCACCTTAGGAGTGTGGAGACAACGCAATCGGTAGTAGTAGTTCGCAGGCGCGCAGCCTGACGAACGATTGTCTCCTGTGCGCCGCCCCTCGAAGCCTGATAATGGCCGAGGGGTTTTTCATTGTCCGACCAACGAAAGTTAGGAAGACCAGATGACTGACCAGATCACCGGTGCCGAGAGCCTCGTCCGCTCGATGGAGCACGCCGGAGTGGACGTCGTCTTCGGTATCCCTGGCGGCGCGATTCTGCCGGCATACGACCCGTTGATGGATTCGAAGAAAGTTCGCCACATTCTTGTTCGCCACGAGCAGGGTGCTGGCCACGCCGCGGAAGGGTACGCGCAAGCGACCGGCCGCGTTGGTGTGTGCATGGCTACCTCCGGCCCTGGCGCGACGAACCTTGTGACACCGATCGCTGATGCCTACATGGACTCAGTACCGATGGTCGCGATCACCGGTCAGGTGCCGAGTAAGGCAATCGGAACGGACGCCTTCCAAGAGGCAGATATTCGCGGCATCACAATGCCGATCACCAAGCACAACTTCTTGGTCACTGATCCGCACGAGATTCCGCGCGCAATGGCTGAGGCCTTCCACATCGCTGGCACCGGACGTCCAGGTCCGGTTCTGGTGGACATCGCCAAGGATGCACTTCAGGCGATGACGACCTTCGACTGGCCGACGGTGATTGATCTGCCCGGCTACCGTCCCGTCACCCGCCCACACTCCAAGCAGGTGCGTGAAGCTGCGCGGATGATTGTCGAGGCGAAGAAGCCGGTTCTTTACGTCGGTGGTGGCATCATCAAATCCCATGCGAATAAAGAACTTCTTCAGCTCGCTGAGCTCACCGGCATCCCCGTCGTCACCACGCTGATGGCACGCGGCGCATTCCCAGACAGCCACCCGCTGCACATGGGTATGCCCGGCATGCACGGCTCGGTTTCGGCCGTTGGAGCCTTGCAGAAGAGTGATCTGCTGATCACACTCGGCGCTCGATTCGACGACCGTGTGACGGGCAAGCTTGACTCGTTCGCGCCTGATGCTCGCATCATCCACGCCGATATCGACCCAGCCGAGATTTCAAAGAATCGCGTCGCCGATGTGCCGATCGTGGGCGATGCGAAAGAGGTCATCGTCGAACTCATCATCGCGCTTCAGGCCGAGCATGAGTCTGGCAATGTCGGCGACTATGCCGAGTGGATGGATCTGCTCGCGCACATGAAGGCCACTTACCCGCTCGGTTACGACCACCCAACTGACGGCACGTTGGCGCCGCAGTTCGTCATCGAACGGCTTGGCCTGATCGCGGGGCCCGAGGCGATTATTGCCGCCGGCGTTGGCCAGCACCAAATGTGGGCCGCGCAGTTCATCAAGTACGAAATCCCAGCAACCTGGCTCAACTCCGGTGGTGCCGGCACGATGGGCTACGCCGTGCCCGCAGCTATGGGTGCCAAGGTCGGCCGCCCTGAAGCCACCGTATGGGCCGTTGATGGCGATGGTTGCTTCCAGATGACAAATCAAGAACTCGTCACCTGCGCGATCAACGAAATCCCGATCAAGGTTGCGCTGATCAACAACTCATCACTCGGCATGGTTCGTCAGTGGCAGACTCTGTTCTACGAATCCCGCTACTCCAATACCGATCTGCACAGTCACCGCATCCCAGATTTCGTGAAGCTTGCTGACGCCTACGGCTGTCACGGCTTGCGCTGCGAGTCACCGGATGATGTAGACGCAACGATTGAGAAGGCGATGTCCCTCAACGATGCACCCGTCGTCGTCGACTTCGTGGTCAATAAGGACGCAATGGTGTGGCCGATGGTTGCAGCAGGCACAAGTAATGACGAGATCAAGGTCGCTCGCGACCTTGCCCCCAAGTGGGATCGAGAGGACTAACGATGGACCGTCACACACTTTCCGTTCTGGTGGAAGATCAGCCAGGTGTTCTCGCCCGTATCTCAGCGCTGTTCTCACGTCGCG
>CAIKEU010000071.1 GCA_903826575.1 uncultured bacterium | reverse complement strand
GGCGGCAGCGGAGTTCCGGGAGGTAGCGACTCCGAAGACGAGGAGGACATCGAGGTGCTCGACTTCGAGTCGGTGCTCGATCGATGCAAGGCGCAGGGGCTGAAGTCGTTGCCGCTGAACTGGCATTACCGGAGCCAACACGAATCGCTGATCAGCTTCTCGAATTACACGTTCTACGAGGGCCGCCTCCACACCTTCCCCGGCGCCACATTTGATGCACCTGATCTTGGCGTGGAGCTATTCAGCGTGAATGGCGTGTACGGACGGGGCACCACTCAGGACAATCCGATCGAGGCAGAGGCAGTCGTCGATCGAGTGCTCTTCCACTCGCGGCACCATCCGGAATCGACCATCGGCGTAGTCGCCCTCTCGGCGAAGCAACAGCGCTGCATCGAGGATGCCATTGATCGGAGGAGCGAACAGGAGCGTGAGCTCCAAGATCTGGTGATGGATTCGCGGCTCGACGGGTTCTTCGTGAAAAACCTGGAAACCGTGCAGGGCGACGAGCGGGACATCATCATCTTCTCGGTGGGCTATGGACCCGACCAATACGGAAAGCTGCACAACAACTTCGGGCCGATGAACAAGCAAGGAGGTGGGCGCCGACTCAATGTGGCGGTCACCCGGGCCCGACGGAAAGTTGAAGTGGTCAGTTCGATCACGGCTGGCGACATCGTCACTTCGAACCCAAGTACTCTGCTGCTCAAGAAGTACCTGGACTACGCGGATAGAGGTGTGGAATCGCTCCCTGTTGATCTCACCGGATCGATGGGTGAAGCAGAGAGCCCGTTTGAAGAAGAGGTGATCAGCTCCATTCGAGAGATGGGGTATGACCCGGTACCGCAGGTGGGGGAGGCCGGGTACCGCGTTGACATCGGTGTCCGCTATCCCAGCAAACCGGGCAGTTTCGTTCTGGGGGTGGAATGCGATGGCGCCACATATCACTCGGCGAAAGTCGCCCGTGACCGAGATCGGCTCCGACAGAGCGTCTTGGAGAATCTCGGTTGGACGATTCATCGCATCTGGAGCACCGCATGGTTCTCGGATCGGAAGCTTGAGGAACAGCGCCTGCACCTGGCTATCCAAACGGCCATCTCCGGTCCTGCAAGATCCCAACCCGTCGCGCAGACTCCGGTCGCCATTGAGATTGCCGTAGAGGAGGTTGACTTCGACGGGCTTCCGAACTGGACCTGGGCCTACGAGGAGCCGCGAGTGCCTCGGGTTCCGTATTCCTCAAAGGACTTCGGTGAACTGCATGCGCAAGAGGCGATCAGGCGCCAGGTGCGGCATCTTGTGGAAGGGTACGGACCAATTCACGAAGACGAAGTCATCGGCGCGTTGCGCAAAGCATGGAACATCGGGCGATTCAGTGAACGCATGAGGGATTCACTGCGGGCAATCGTCCGGGGAATGGCCCCCGGAGTGCATAGATCCAGCACGGGATTCCTGTCTGCGCAGGGTCGAGAAGTCCGAGTGCGGGTCCCGAAGAGCGAGGCCGTTGCCCCTCGAAAGGTCGAACATGTTTCGCCGGCCGAGCTGCAACTTGCCATTCTGAATCTCTTGAGCGACGCCGGCCCATCTGAGCCGGATCAGTTCCGTGCGAGGTGGGCTCGCATGTTTGGGTGGCGACGAGTGGGTCCTGACATCGAGAGCGCATTCGAATTGGCGGTAGACGAACTGGTCGCCAATCATCAGATCGTGTTGGATCCGCAACTCCGCCTACTTTGAGCTCCCTCGCCTAAGCGACTGTCATCCTCATCCGAGCATTCGCCTGTGAGGTCCCGTCTGACTTGCCTCACCTAAGCATTGCCGAGGGCGTCGATGACCGCCGCTCGAACGTCGTCATCGGGATCTTTGGCATATGCGAGGAGAATGTCGATAGCGTCAGTGTTCCCCTTCTGGATCATCGATCCGAGGAACATCGCTGCAATCTTGCGCTTCTTGCTAGTGGTATCGGCCAGAATCGAGGTGAGTTCATGGAGTGAACCGGCCTGGGTCTGATGGAGGCTCAGGGGTTTGGGTTTCTCATGCCACAGCTGGCTGAGATCTTTGACGGTAGTCGTCTTCTGCTTCGGCTGGCGTCAGGTCGCCGAGTTCGGAATGGAGCCGCTCGTCGTTGAACCACGACACCCACGCGCAGGTGGCGATCTCGAGGTCATCGAGTCCCTTCCACGGTCCGCCGTTGGCGGCCAGGGCGGCCGGGTTTCGATGTAGCTCGGTCTTATAGATGCCCATGACCGATTCAGCCATGGCGTTGTCATACGAATCGCCCACGGTGCCGATCGAGGGGGCGACACCGAACTCATCGATGCGGTCCGTGTAGAGCACTGACGTGTATTGCTCAGGTTCAAGAGGTCGTAGCAACACTGCCTTGTCCAGCTAATTGTAGATGCTCATCGAGTGCTTCGGCGGGTGTCTTCCATCCGAGAGTCTTGCGGGGTCTTCCGTTGAGGGCAGCGGCGACCGCGACCAAGTCATCGGGATGGTGCTTGGAGAGGTCGGTGCCCTTGGGGAAGTACTGGCGGAGCAGACCGTTGGTGTTCTCGTTAGTTCCGCGCTGCCAGGGACTGTGAGGGTCGGCGAAGTAGATGGCCAGTCCGGTGTCGACGCGCAGCTGTGCGTGCTGGGCCATCTCAGATCCTTGGTCCCATGTGAGCGATCGACGCAGTTGTTCGGGCAGAGTTCCGATGGTGGCAGCGATGGCGTCACGGACAGCCTCGGCGCCATGGCCGGCCAACGGTGGCCCGTTCTTGACGGGCTCGATGGTTCCGTGGCCCTCCATGGGCGGCAGGTGCAACAGCATGGTGAAACGGGTGGTCCGCTCCACCAGTGTGCCGATCGCCGACTTGTTCAGGCCGATGATCAGATCGCCCTCCCAATGCCCGGGCACCGCCCGGTCTTCAGCCTCCGCCGGCCGCTCGCTGATCATCACCTCGGGAGTAACGAACTTCTTGCCCCGCCCCTGCGTCCGGGCCCTGGGAACCCGTAGAGCTCGGCCAGTGCGCAAGCATGCGACCAGTTCGCGACGCAACGCCCCCCTGCCCTGGATGAACAGCGCCTGGTAGATGGCCTCGTGCGAGATCCGCATGGATTCATCATGGGGGAAATCGATCTGCAGACGCTTGGAGATCTGCTCCGGGCTCCACGCTTTCGCCCACCGGCGGTCCTGGCGGCGGCCATGCCGACGACCGATGAAACGCACTGTCGGACCGGGAACCTCGGTCCCGTCCTCTCGGGTGATCAACCCCGACAGTCGGTCCTGCACGTAGTCGCGAAGCTTCTCGTTGGAGGCAAGCTTGGCCACCTTTGGTCTCTTGGCGCGGCGATTAGCGTGCCATTGCGCATTGATGGCCCGATAGCCCGACGTCCCCGAGCGGGTGGCAGCATTCCGACGCAACTCCCGGCTGATCGTTGACGGGGAACGGCCTGTCTGTCGGGCGATTTCCCTTACACCGCAACCCTTCGCCTTGAGGATAGCGATCTCCTCACGTTCGGCGAAGGACAGGTAACGACCGGACATCGGGGCCAGGCTTACGGGGCACATCCCACCAGCTTCACGGAACCACCTACTCCCAACGGGGGATGACACACCCACCGCCAGCGCCGCGCCCTCACTCGACAGACCCATAGCGATCCCGACCCAGAACCGCTGCACCTGATCGCGCTGCCAGACCGGAGGCCGCCCCGGTGAGTACATCTTGTCTCGCATCGCCCACGTCGCCTTCTGCTGCTTCGTGATTCCCATCCCGGAACACCTCCATCATCGAGGTGTTGCGACGACCACTGGAATCCGGCTTGAGACCCAGCATCCGT
>CAIKEU010000070.1 GCA_903826575.1 uncultured bacterium | reverse complement strand
TTGCCTGGTTGGGGTCCTGGTTTGAGGCCGCGGGGTTGGCTGTCTTTGTCGGGGTTGATGGTGAGTTCGCGGAGGATTTCTCCGGTTTCTCGGTTGATGATGGTGACGTCGAGGTCGTGGATGAGCATGCGTACTGGTGTGCCGCCGAGTGCGGTGCCGAGTTGGATGTGGTGGGTGCGTCCGGCGCGTCTGAGCATGACGGAGCCTGTCTTGTGGACGGTGTCTTGTCGGATGCGGTAGTGGCCGTCGCGGTTGTGTTCGAGGGTGGCTTTGGCTCGTGCGGTGTAGAGGGTGTTGGGGGTTTGTCGTTGTAGTGATCGGTGTTTGCGTCGGTGGTTGTAGTAGTCGACGAATTCGTTGAGCAGGGTTTGAAGTTCGTCGAGGTTGTGTGCTTGTGATCTAGCGTTGAGCCATTTCTTGAGGGTTTGGTTGAGGCGTTCGACTTTGCCTGGCGGTGTTGCGTTCGGCGTACGTAGGGCGTGTTGAATCGTTTGCGGAGACGGGATCCTTCAGATTGCGAGCTGGAGCTCGTCGAATGCGGTCGCCAGCCGGAACACGGGCACGGTCTCGACTCCCAGTTCGTAGTGGCCTCGTCGCAGGTTCTGGACGAACGCGTGCCCTCGGATCACGACGCTCGCGGTCCGGTCGGTCTTCAGCCCGCGCATTGGTCGCAGTCGTGCCTTGAGCCTTCCATGGTCGGCTTCGCATCGGTTGTTCTCGTACTGGCCGGTGTTGTGGAATGCCGCCGGGATCAACTCCTCGATCACGTTCGCCAGGGCGGCCGCCCTGTCCGTGATGACCTCGACCGGCCCGCGATGCGCGGCCAGGGCTGTGGTGAAGAACCGTCTGGCAGAGGCGATATCCCTGCGACGGGAGACGAGAACGTCAATGACCTGGCCGTGCTGGTCGACCGCCCGGTACACGTACCGCCACACCCCGGCAACCTTCACATACGTCTCGTCGACGAACCACCGGTCCCCCACGCCGTGCCGGGGAGGGCGGGCCGCGTTGATCAGCTCGGGCGTGAACCGCTGCACCCACCGGTACAGGGTGACGTGGTCGACGTCGATGCCGCGCTCGGAGAGGAGCTCCTCCAGGTTCCGGTAGGACAGGCCATACCTGAGGTACCAGCGGACCGCGAGCAGGATCACATCAGGCGGGAACCGGAAGCCGGCGAACGCCGATGGAGCCTGAACGGGAGGCCTCGAACGTCGATTGCGCTTCATCACGCCACCCTCGCATCTCGCGGCGATACGTCAACGCAACGGTGCCTGATCGGATGAGCCGCAGGCCGCGAGGCCGAGCGCCAGCACAACCGGGGCTGCCATGCGTCGAGCGATCACGATTCCCCCTCCAACGTCCCGATCCGTCAATCCGCGGACTCTGGGCGTTTCCCGCTATGTGTCTCCACATCTTCTCTCGAAACGCATGGACCAGCATCCGGCGTCACTACGGGTAGAGCGTGCCGTGTGGACTCAGCGTGAGCGGGGTGGAATGCGGGCGCGTAACGAGCAGGATCGCGACGTTTGGGTGAACAATGCGATCGCGCGAATGTCATCGTCCGAACTGTGTAGAAATAGAAAAACAATCTCCATTTTCTTGGCGTTGGTCTGTTCCGCGCGCTTCTTAGCATTTCCGTGCAGGGGTCGAAATTCGTAGTGTTTACCCTTATCTGAGGAAATCTAGTGGCGCTAAAGAGCTTCCTGACATTCGCCTGACCAGTCGTTGACACGACATATCTAGAGAGTATTCTCTAGATATGTCAACTGACTGTTGACTCGAAGCGACTGCGAAAGCGAGCGAGATCATGAAGGCTGCAATGCTTAAGGCGACGGCTGTGTTTGGGCTGTCATTGAGCCTGTGTGCGACGGTGGGATTTGGTTCGTCTGCATCGGCCAGCGTTTCCGCCGATGGAACTGGCGCCGCAGGAACCGCGAAGATTCAACCCCTTGGCGACATCTCAGCAAAGCCGTGGGCTCCGACGACCTTGCGATCCGCCACAGCGAACAGCATCAAGGTCGGCCCCCTGATGATGAATGGCGTCGCTATGAGCCCTGGGTTACAAAGCCCCTCACGCAATGCCATCTACGTTTGTCGGCAGGTTGTTCCGATCCCCGGCGGCGGAACCATCGATGCGCCCGACCACTTCACACTCGCAAACACGCCGTGGGTCAGTAAGGGAAACACCATCACCATCTCAAAGATCAAGACGGTGCCGGGAGCGGTTCAGCTGCCGCACTCGTTCAAGGTCACGACCACGAAGACAACGCGTAACTTCAAGGGTAACGGAATTCCGAACCACCCAGTTGGTGTGTTCCCCATCCCATCAACCAGTGCTTCCTACCCCTACTACGCGGCTCTACCTGCACAGGGATACGCAAATGCAGCAGAAATCCCGATCATGCCGTATGCACTGAACGTGACGGTGCCACGCAATCCAAAGGCGAATGCGACCCCGACCTGTATCAACGACCTGACCACGGGCATCGTGACTCAGACCGGTGCAGCCTGGCACGTTGAAGTAGCACCGAGCGCACAACTCCAGATCTTCGACCCCAACGCTGCTTTGCCAACTGATCGCTGCTTCGGTCACCCATACGCGGGCATGTACCACTACCACGGTTACTCGTGGAAGTGCTTCCCCAACCCTGGAGTTGCTGGCCATCCGTCGCCGCTCTACGGCTATGCAATTGACGGCTTCGGCGTCTACGGACCGTTCGGCTCAAAGGGACAACTGATCCACAACAGTGACTTGGACGTGTGCCACGGCATGTATGGCTGGGTCATGTGGGAGGGCAAGTTGAAGTACATGTACCACTACGTCGTCAATAACGAGTACCCGTACTCGATTGGCTGCTTCCGCGGTACCCCCGCCAAGCTGCCGATGAGCATGGCGCACTAGTCAACGAACTGCTCCTCAACACGGGTAGTGGTCATGGTCTTGTCACATGGCCACTACCCGTTGTTCCTAACGACGATTGAAAAGAGTTGAACCATGGCTGATCTGAACCCGCTCTCGGACGAGTTCCGCAATAACCGCGAGGCCGTGTTAAAGCAGTTACGCGACAACGCGCCTGTGCTAGTAACCGATCAAGGTGTAGCACTCATCTCGCGCTATGAAGATGTGCGCGCTGCTGCGTTGGATGCAGAGACGTTCTCCAGTGGTGGGCCCTGGGACAACCCTGCACGGCCGGTCATGAACACCATGGATCCCCCGGAGCACGGGACGTTCGTCGCAATGATGAACTCGGCATTCGATCGCAAGTACCAAGAGGGCCTAGAAGACAGTTTTCGCTCGATCGCACGATCGCTGGTAGCAGCGGCTGCCGCTAAGACGGAGTGCGATCTGATGGCAGATGTCGTTTCTCTGTTCTTGTTCGCCGCAACGGGAGTGATCCTCGGCCTTTCGCCCGCACAGCTGGACGAGCTTCGGGAGATCGACGGCCGCGTGCAGCGGCTTGGCAATGGTGACCCTCAGGATGGCCCATCGGTTTTAGACCTTTCGGACGCGCTCTTCACGAGCGTTCTGCGTGAACGTCGCGTTCACCCAGGCACCGATCACGTGAGTGCTTTGTTGGCAGTCGGCTCTGATGGTGGGCGGGCACTAACCGAGATTGAACTGCTCGAGTACTTGTTTAGGTTCTCCAACGGAAACTGCGTCACCACATGTGGGGCAATCGGCAACGGTGTTGAGCTACTCGCGCGCCATCCAGAGCAACGGGCAGAGCTCGTTGCTGATCCGTCGTTGATCCCACAGGCATTCGAAGAAATGCAACGTCGTGAAGGCCCGACCCATGATTCCACCAGGGTCACCACCCGAGAGGTCACTGTCGCCGGAGTGACTCTTCCGGCCGGCACGCCGTTGCGGTTGCTGTGGGGCGCGGCGAATCTTGATGAACGGCAGTTCACTGATCCCGAGCGATTCGATATTCACCGCGATGCGTCAGGCCAGTTGGCGCTGAGCATCGGTGAACATTTCTGCTACGGCGCGTACCTGGCTCGCCTAGAAGCGCGAGTGTTCTTCGAGGAGTTGTTGCGCGGGATTCCTCACTTCACGTTGAGCTCACCCGCTGTACGTGCAAAGTCGGTCTGGTCTTGGGCTTTCGAGAGCATCCCGGTTTCGATCACGTAGGTATGAGTTGGTACGGGTGCCCAGCCTGACTAGTTAAGGACACGTCTACTTGGTAGGTGTGGAACGTAGATAAAGCGTGACCATCTCAGCGAGATCAGTGGCCACCATCTTTGGACTCAAGCTGATTCGAGAGATCTCGCGGTGATCAAACATGATCTGTTGGAACGCCGCGGCGATGATCATTCGCCCGGCGGTATCGATCCGACGCTTTGCGATCGCTTTTGAAGACGCGGGCAGGTGGGGCGCGACAAGTTGGGCGAACGCTTCGTGGTTGCGCAGAAGGAATTGGGATCCGACGGCGCGCCAATGTGCGTCCTGGGTGTTTCCTACCGCGAAGTAATAAGTCTGAGCTCGGTGTCGGCCCAGGAAGTCAAATATTCCAATGCAATACGTCCTCAGTGCGGTATCTAGGTCCGTAGCCGCGACAGCTCGAACGACAACAGCTTCGACCTCAATTGCGAGCATTGCGAGTACACGTTCATGCATCGCATCGAGGAATCCATGCATATCGCCGAAGCGTGCATAGAACGAGCCAGTAGATGTTTCGGCGCGCTCGATAACTGCCTCAAGGGTGAGAGCCGGGCTGCCGCCCTCGTAGAACAGTTGCTCGCCAGCCTCGAGCATTCGATTCATCGACTCGATGCTGCGTGCTTGTACTGGTGTGCGTCGAGCCATGCCGAACTCTCTTCCGTCGACTTCGCGCCGAGATTAGATCGACGCCATAGTGCGAATATACAGAGAATTAAAGCGTGATCTCGAATAAGCCCTCCACAATTCATTCGGCCCAGCCTGCGTTCTTTAGCCCCCTCAAATTCAATGGATGAAAGCGCGGTGGGCGGGCCCCAGTCTTGCGAGCCCGCCCACCACCAACGTGCTTAAGCCGTGAAGCCAACATCCTTGAGGTTGAGCTCGAGAGTCGGGGTGACGGTGCTGCTTGGTATTGGATCGCTGCTGTATGTGCTGAACGACGGTGGCACTACCTACCTGTACTTCAACGGTGTCGGCTACTGCTCGGAGGTGTGGGCGTGGGGATGGTTGCCATCGGGATAACGACGAATGGTGCAGGAAGACCAAAGTCTCCCTGCACCATTGCGTAGTTGTTGCGCGAGTGGGCTCGCTTGCTGAGACTAGTACGAGGCGCCGACCGCGGCTGCCCATGCCTTGTCAACGTGGAATTCGCCGGCCGAGTTTGCATCGAGGAAGACCACGGTCGCGGGCTCCCTATTGCCATTAGCTGGGTCGATCGTCACCGAACCGGTGACCCCTGGCCAGTCCTTGACTGTGTTAAGGAATGCCGTCAGCTTTGCGGCGTCGAAGCCACCAGTCGACGTAGCAGCTGCGGCCAGCACGCCTACTGAGTCATAGGTGTAGGGGCTCCACGTACCAGGGGCTGAGCCGAAGGCTGCCGTGTAGTCAGCGACGAACGCTGGCCCGTTCGGGAAGTCGGCGGGAGACGGAACTCCCACGACGGGGCAGTTCTTCGCAGCGTCGATACCGGCTGTTGTGATGAAGCCCGGATCGTCTGAGGCGTAATCGGCCACGCACTTCGCGGTCACCTTCTGGTCGAGCATCTCCTTGGCGATGAGCCCGCCCTCTGGGAAGTACGTAGCTGCGTAGATGACGTCGGGTGACGTTGCTGCAGCTGCCTTCACCTGAGCGTCGTAACTCTTCTCGCCAGGTGTGATCGCGGCGAAGGACGTGATCGTGACGCCGGCCTTTTCCAGGTCAGCCTTCAGCGATGCGGCGATCGTGGTGGTGTAGTTCTGCGACGAGTCGTAAACAATGGCGACCTTCTTGGCGCCTAGCCAAGTTTCCAGGCCCTTTGCCGCAACTGGAGCGATCTGGTAATCCATCGGCTGCAGCGTGCAGCCCATCGAGTTGGTTGAGCTGTTGGACGTGAGGCGGATCGGTACGAGGCCGGCCGCGACATACAGCGGGAGGGTCTTAACCCCAACACCCGAGTTGTACGGGCCAACCACGCCGTCTATGCCAGCTGCGATTGCTGCGGTAGCGGCGGTGACGCCGGTCGCTGGATCGGCTGCATCGTCGATGGGCACGATCTCGATTTGACGGCCGTTGATGCTGCCCTTGGCATTGAGGGCCGTGGCCGCGAGCTTGGCTCCGTTGACCTGGTCGAGGCGCAGCATGACGACCGGAAAACCGTCGTAACTTGGCGTAGTGAAAAAGATCTGTGGCTCACCTTTAACGAGTGCCTGTTTCTCCGCTTCATCGCCGACGTAAATCACTGCGACGTCAGTGCGGATGACTCGGCGTCCACCTTCGCGGTCGGGGTACGACAAGGTTGCGTTCGACGCGGCTGAACGCAATGAGTCGATGAACTCTTATGTCATCAAGAAACTAGGTGGAAGCGGCATCTAGTTTGATGAATCGGATTGACACTCAACGCCAGCCCAGCCGGGATGCGGAGGGTGCGAAGTGCTGACACAGTTTTCCTATGACAAACGATCTTCCTCTGCTCGGATTTGGCCTGCCCGTATCGGGTGACTGGGCTACCCCAACGACGATGGTCCACCTCGCCACGATGGCAGAGCGCCTCGGCTACAACTCACTGTGGACCTTCCAGCGCATGCTGCGTCCGGTAACGGGCGCCATCGACGAAGCATTCGAAGCCGTTAATAATCCGGCCGCCGGAAGTATTGAAGATGCACCCTACGACTCCGTGCACGATCCGTTGCTGCCGTTGGCATTTGCTGCTGCGCATACTCAACGAATTCGAGTGGGTACCGCAACGATTTGCGCTCCGTTCATTGCCCCCGCTCTGCTTGCAAAGTCGATTGCGACACTTGATGTGTTGAGCGGTGGTCGCGCAACACTCGGTGTCGGTATCGGTTGGCTCCCTCCGGAGTACGTTGCTGCAGGAGTTCCGTATGAGCGACGTGGTGAGCGGATGGAGGAGTACCTGCGCTGCCTTGAAGCTCTCCTGACTCAGGATCCGGTCGAGTTTGCCGGAGAGTTCTACACCGTACCGCCGTCACACATGGGCATCGCGCCGGTCCAACGTCCGCATCCGCCGATTCTGCTTGGTGGTGCTGCGCCGGTCGCGCTGCGGCGTGCCGGACGTCTAGCCCAAGGCTGGATCTCGGGGACTGGCCAAGACCTCAGGACGATTGGCGAGAAGGTGGAGCACGTTCGCGCGGGTGCATCGGAAGCCGGGAAAGACCCAGAGGCTGTGCACATTTTGGTTCGCGGGGTTGTTGATCTCATGGCCGACGAGCCGACGCAGCCGCGCCGCCCATTGCAAGGGACCAAAGAACAGATCCTCGAGGATCTGCAAGCGCTGCGTGGCCGGGGAGTGAGCGAGGTCTTCTTCGACCTGAACTTCTCACCCCGAGCTGTTGCCAAAAACGTAATCGCCGGGGAAGCGGTCGAATATGCCGAGCGGGTGCTCAACACATTCGCGCCAACTTCCCCGGCGCCTTAACGAGAAACTATGCGGACAGAACGTTCGGCATGATTTCTTCCTTCAGCTGACGAAGGTCTTCCATCGTCTTTGACACAGGGACGTCGCGGAATGGCGGCCACAGCAGTGGCATGGTCATTCCGACCTCCTTGTACTTGATCAACATTTCGGTGATCTGATCTGCGGTACCGACGAGGATGTTTGAGCCCTTGCCGTTATCGGTCTGATCCATGGGCTCATCGGTGATGGTGAACCAGATCATGCTGCACACGTCGATGTCGTTGATCGACTTGCCGAGGGCCTCGAGCTCTTCGGAAATCGGCTTGCGCCACTCGGCGAGTTCGCGAGGGGTGTCCTGAATACCAATCCAGCCTGCCAAGCCGTACTTGGAGATGCGGCTTGCAGAACGCTTCGGATCCTTCAGGCCACTGAAGTAGATCGGCGGACCTGGCTTCTGCACGGGCTCCCAACCGAAGCCACATGGCTGGAAGTCGGCGAATTCACCGTGGTACTCGAACATCTCGTTGTTGGCCATCGCCTGCCACATACCCGTTGCGATTTCGATCGTCTCCCGAACGTGTCCGTGACGACGTGGGAACAGGTGTGCGGCACTCGCGGCGGCGAACTCCTCGGGCATCCAACCGGCACCGACGCCAACGTTCAGACGTCCACCGGACAGCTGATCGATCGTTGCGCACTCGGCGGCGAAGAGCGCTGGTGAGCGGTACGGAGTGTCCGTGATACTCATGCCGAAGCGGATCTTCGTCGTCTTGGCTGCGAGCCAAGGCAGGATCGGAAAGCCCTGGAACCACTTGCCGCGGGCGATAACTGGCAGTGACGTTGGGAACGCTTCCATCATTCCGAACGGGTATTGCAGTTCACCCGTGTCTGATGTTTCGGGAACGACCAGTCGGTCCAACGTCCACACTGAGTCGAAGTCGAGTTCCTCAGCCAGTGCGGTGAGATCCTCGAGTTCTTTTACTGTGACGTGGTCACGGAAGGTTGGCAGGTAAAGGGCCAGTTTCATAGCAACTCCTTGTCATGGGGTGCACCGTTGTTCACACCATGGGTGGTGAGAACCGATAGCCATGTCGTCACCGACAGGCTGGGCTTGCGCATTGCGATGTCATGCTTGTACTTCTGCTTGCGGGGCTCTGGCGTTAACTCGCTGAGTCCGAGCTGAGTTGTTCCCTCAATTCCCGCTTAAGTACCTTTCCGTAGTTGTTCGTTGGTAACGACTCCACGAAGTGGTACTCCTTTGGCCGCTTGTATCGAGCGATCCGCTCTAAACAGGCGTTATCCAAGCTCTCTATTGATGGACGATCTGCCCCGGCAACGACGAAGGCGACGACCGACTCGCCCCACTCCGGATCGGGCTTGCCGACGACGGCAACCGCGTTTACACCGGGCTGAGTGAGCAGCGCCTCTTCTACCTCGCGAGGGTAGATGTTCATTCCACCGCTGATAATGAGGTCTTTGGAGCGGTCATGCAATGTGAGATAGCCCTCATGATCAAAACTTCCAATATCACCCGTGTGAAGCCAACCGCCCCTTAAAGTCTCGGCCGTTGCGTCAGGGTTTTCCCAGTAGCCAGACATCACCACGTCGCCGCGCACAAGCACCTCGCCGAGCTCACCGGTAGGCACTGGATTGTCGTTCTCATCGACGACACGCACCTCCACGTCCGTGCGCGGGAAGCCGACGCTGGCCATATGTTCACGCCAACGCGGATGACTTCGATCAGCATGTTCTGCCTTGGATAATCCGGTGATCGTCATAGGTGTTTCACCCTGACCATAGATCTGCATCAGTTTCGGGCCGAAGACGTCGAGGGCTTCCTCGAGATCGGCCAGATACATGGGGGCGCCACCGTAGACGATCCCCTTCAGGTTCGACAGATCGCCGTTGGCAATTGCCGGATCGTTGGCGAGTCGTTTCACCATTGTTGGTGCGGCGAACATAGTCACCCCATTCCAATGCTGGAGTAGCGCGATGAGTTCATCCCCGTGAACTCCGCCCGATTCAGGGGTGACACTCACGGCACCTCGCGCGATGTGGGGGAGGCCGTAAAGTCCGGAGCCGTGGGAGATCGGGGCTGCGTGAATGATGCTGTCCGTCGACGAGATGTAATCCAGATCGGCGAAGTAACTCAGTGACGCCATAAGGAGATTGCGGTGCGTAAGGGTGGCACCCTTCGGGCGGCCCGTGGTGCCACTTGTGTAGAAAAGCCAGGCCGCGTCATCAGGGTGGCCGTCGCGTAGATCGACGGGTTCTTGGTTGATGAGTGCGTCGTAATCCGTTCCGGGAGTGAGCGTCGCGGCGCGCAGCCGGTGCACTTTTCCGACCATCGGAGTAACGTCGCCGGCATGGTCTTCATCCACGATGACCAGAGATGTACCACTGTGCTCAAGCACGTACGTAATTTCGTCTGGATGCAGGCGGGAGTTCACGGGCACTGCAACCATGCCGGCGTGCCAGATACCAAACATTGCTTCGAGGTACTCGGGCCGATTGCGCATGATGATCGCTACGCGGTCACCGGCCTTTAAGCCATGAATCGCCTTGAGCCCACCGGCAATAGCCGCTGTGCGGGCAGCGAACTGAGCC
Source organism: uncultured bacterium (assembly GCA_903826575.1). Lineage (GTDB taxonomy): Bacteria > Actinomycetota > Actinomycetes > S36-B12 > CAIYMF01 > Longivirga. Next base: position 561 of record CAIKEU010000070.1, on the reverse strand, counting down.
CACGTTGCGTGTACCCGATCGCCCTCGGCGAGGGCCGGTGAATCGGACAGGCGGGCACCATTGCGCTGGATCCAACTCGCCAGGTTCATGCGATGTCCTTGAGTCGTGTCTGTGTTCTGTGTCGATCGTCACGCTACTAACCGCTGGTGTTGCTGCAGTTTCGCGGGCACAGTGTCTGAAACTGCAGTACTTTCACAGCGGTTCGGTGAAAACGTATAGATACCTTGATTGAGAAAGCGGCGGAAATCAATGAGACTTTCTTCACTTGAAGCTCGCGAGCGACTGGCCGGGCAGGTTCACGGTGTCGTCTGTACTCTGCACCCCGATCGTGGTCCTGATCCGCAGCCCTGCGTCTATGCAGTCAGCGAGGATGGACACGTGGGCGTACCGATCGATTCGGTCAAGCCCAAGGCGTCCACTCGCTTGCGTCGTGAGGACAACCTTGAAGCCGATCCGCGTGGCGCCCTACTGATCGAGAACTGGGATGCCGAGGACTGGACCCGCTTGTGGTGGGTGCGCGCTGATCTCGAGCATGTCTCCGAACCGTCACAGGAACTGCTC
>CAIKEU010000069.1 GCA_903826575.1 uncultured bacterium | reverse complement strand
GCCATGCTGCAACGAGCTGGCTAACGCGAGGTTGGCTGACGCCGTAGAGGCGGGCGACCTCGCGTTGAGACTTGCCGGCTAGGACTGCTTCGACGATGACGCGCTGCTTGGACATGCTTCGCAGGCTGGCCCAACCGTGCCTCGAAAGTGATAAGGATGACGTGAAACATGCGATAAATATGTCCTGAAACAGCACACTGTCCCCGCTACTAAATGAAATGACCCGGCCTTGTGCCGGGTCATTTCATTTATCTAGACAGAGGAGTCAGGAAGCGATCGCCCACGTCTGCGTTGCGGCGAGTTGCGTGTGTTACTGCTTAATGAACCACGATTCCATGGAGTCATAGTTCGGTTCTTTCGGCATCGGGTTCGACATGTTCCCCATGCGCGAGCTTGCCACATCGAAGTTGGCGGTTGGGAAAACGCCGGGGCGCTTAAGGAGCGAGACCACCCACAGATTCTGTGCGTAGATGTCGAGAATCTGATTTTCGAACCCTACGGCGGCAGCCTCATCCGGTGCTGAGGTGAACTGGTTGTGCAGTTCAAAGGCTTTTTGCATTGCTGCCGGTGGTGGAGTTCCCGTCGTGCCACCAGACAGCGCCCAGTCGGTCCACGGCTGGTAGACCGGCCAGTCAGTCTGATTCTGGCCAATCGTGTACGGCAACTCTCCCTCAAGGCCCAAGGTGCTCAGGAACATGCCTTGGGTTTCGCCTGTTGCGAATCCGTACGTGTCCATGTCCATACCCTTGAGAACTACCGGAATACCAAGTTTCTGCCACTGAGCAACAATCAATTCGCCCATCTTCGCGCTGTCCTGTGCACCTTCACCGGTGTTGTAGAACAGCGTGATCTTCAGCGGGGCGCCATCGGGGCGAATGCGAGTTCCGTCCACCATTTTTGAACCGAGCGCATCCAACATCTTGTTAGCCGCTGCGGCATCGTATTCGGTGTACTTCTTGTAGATTTCGGCGTCACCGTTGTAGGGCGGGCCGTCGCTAGGCGCCCACTGCGAGGGGGTCAACAGGCCGTTGTACAAGATGTTGTTGATTTCCTGGCGGTCTGTTCCTAATGACAAGGCAACTCGGAAGTTCTCATCGTTGAACAGTTTGCGAAGATACTCGTCCTTGATTCCGAAGTTGAACGTCAGGCAGCCGAAGTTATCCACGGAGTGTTCGGTGGGGATGATTTGGAAGTTTCCGTTACTTGCCTGATCCTTCAACGTCGCGTAGTTAGTGCCGCCACCGAGCGAGCCACTCGTCGCGAAGTCAACCTTGCCTGCCATCGCCGAAACAAGCAGTACGTCTGAACTTGCATCGCCGGTTTGCACCGAATCGATGTACGGCAATTGATTACCGGCTGGGTCGACCTTCCAGTAGTAGGGGTTGCGAACGAAGACCTTGACAGATGCCGTCGGCAAGCTCGTGGGTACCCAGCGGAAGACGGTGGGTGTTTCCGGATTGTCCGCGTAGTTGCCTAGCTTTGCGTCCCAAAGTGCTTGCCAATTGGGAAGACCGCTCGCGGCGAGCTCGGCCTTAAGCTTGGCGGGATCCGCTGAAGCCGGGTTGAAATCCTTCATGTAGTGCCAAGGGACGAACGGGGGTGTCATCCGGCTCATTACATAAGGGAAGTTCCAGTACGGATCCAAGAAGGTGTACTTAAACGTTAGGTCATCGATCTTGGTGATGGAGCCAGATCCGCCCTTGGTGAGAAACTGCGAAACTCCCTGCGGAGCGTATTCCTTGTTGAGCGCAATGTTGTTGAAGTAGTTGACCCAGTCGTCAGACGTAAACGGTGCGCCGTCACTCCACTTCATGCCCTCGCGCAGATGCATCGTGTACTCGGTCCGAGTCGCATTGACCTCAAATGACTTGATGATGTTCGGGGATGTGCTCTTTTGATCTGCGTTGTACGAGAACGGATATTCGTAGAGTAGATCCGACCCGCCGAGTGGTCCACCCTGCATGGTTCCACCTGATGTGCCGATTCCATCAGGACCGGCCACAACTTCTGCTTCCTTCGGTATGCGATCAGCTGCAGCCGGAAGGGCGCCTGAGGCAACCTTGTCTTTGAGCGATGCCGGGTCAACGAAGGCGGGAACCGTCTGACCGCTCTCCTTTTGATAGTCGTCTACGGTCGCCCACGACTTCCACTGATGCGCCGAGACCGGGGAGCTAGAGCCCGAGCCCGATGTCGATGGAGTGGGAGCGGGTGCTTGCCCGACGCATGCCGAAAGACCGAGCGATGCGGCGATCATCGTTATGGCCAGTTTCTTCATAGTGGTTCCTTTCAGTTGATGCTTGGTCAACATTTGCAGGCGTTAGGAAGCCGCGAATGCCGTTGAGCAGTTGTCGTCATGAATCGATGCCGGGGTGTTACTGACTTGAGATCACTTGGCGAACTTTGTTGCAGACTCACGATTCGAACCTCGTTACTCCATTGATTGCGAAAAGGCTCGCGTTTTGGAGTTCAACGACCAGGCGCACAACGCGCGAGCCGAGGGTCGCCACATCCGTCGACCATGCGACGGGTAGTCGAACACCGTCACCTTCGATGGATTCGCATGCGTCAAAAGAGAAACCGTCAATCGCGACTCCGGACGCATCAAGTAATGCAACGCGAACCGAACCGTCTTGCGCCACTGCCGCGTTGAGGCTCAAACCAGAACCATCGAAACGAACAGGGGATGTTGTGATGTGCCCTTGCGAAGGGCCGACCGAATAGCCTGCCCAACGATCGATGGGTAACGTCGCAAGATTGAGCGAACTCTCGCGAAATCCGTTGTGCGTTCCGTTGCTTCCCCCGTAATAGATCCAGACTTCGTCATCAACGATGATCGGGGTCGAGGCGTAGATGCATCCGCAGTCGTAAGACCCCGTCGGGTATGTGCCCTCGCCACGCGGAATGAATCCACTGCCGGGCTTAGCCCGCCACCAATGCTCGGTGTCGAGGCTGAACGCCAACTCGGTGTCAACGAGATCCCAATCGGGAGCGTGTTGGTCCCCCTTGTGGAAGACGGCAGGCAGGCCAACATAGATGTCCCGGTACGGAGCGATGGGCATCGAATAGATTTGGTCGTGTTCGTTCGCGCCGCGCAGAACCTCAGTGGGCTGCGTCCATGTCAGGAAGTCAGCACTCTCGGTGCGAACAACAATCCGCTGGCCCTGATAGAGATTCTCTGGCGTACTTTGTGTCCACGCGCGGGTCACTATGACGTACTTCTCGCGAAGCGGATCCCAGAAACCGTTGGTGTGAGTGTCGCCCACCGCGTTGTGATCCGCCCAAGGTACGGGCTCCGACCAGTCAAGTCCGTCAGGGGAGAAGGAAACCGCCATGGCTCTCTCGCGCCGGCTTCTAAAGATCATCTTGTAGCGCCGATCCGGGTCTGTCTCGTGTTCATCACGAAGCACTCCGCCGGAGTGGATGCCGTGCGACTGCGTACTCATCACAATGTTGTTCGCGCGGCTCCCCTGAAAGTCGATGAGGCCAAGATCAGGTTTCGTCCAGTGGATCCCGTCGGTCGACTCCGCGTACAGCAGCCCGTCCTCGCGGTCAGGCGATGAGTAGGTTCGTGAAGGTCGCTCGGCGAGAGGAATGTCTGCCATATCCGAGTCCGTCAAGAAGCTGAAGTACCAGACCCGAAAGAGCCCAGACTCGGGATCTCGCACAATGTTGGGGTAGACGTTGTCGAAGCGCGTCTCCCACGGTCGTCGCTGGACGGCGAAGTAGTCTTCGCCGAAAAGCGGGTTCTGCGGATGTTTGCTGATAGCGCCGAGGACGAGGTCGGCCCCGACGACGGTGTCGACGATCCGCGGGTCAATGAGCAGAACCGTGGACCCCCTACTGATGGGCGAACTCTCATTGGCCATCACGGGCTGCCAATAGTTAGTCGGTCAGCAGCCTGCATGTGTCCTGTGCAGAGCAGGACATGGGATCTTCGTGCGGAATGGGGTAGTCTTCGGACCGCACGTATAGGAGGGAGACTCGCGCGATGAACTGTAACCACGTCATCCACCCCTTCCTCAGCGAGACATGGGATGTCCCATGTCGTTGACTGAAGGTATCCGAGAAGTAGTGCCTCCGCAAGGGTCTGGGCGCGTCACAAAATCAGGTAACGACACGGTCCAAGACGCGATCATAGAGCTCATCTTGAGCCGCCAATTGAAGCCTGGAGATCTCCTTCCCAACGAGCGTGAACTCGTAGAAGAGTTGGCCGTTGGACGCAACTCCGTCCGCGAAGCGATCAAATCTCTGCAGGCGCTGGGGATCGTCACCATCCGCCATGGATCAGGAACGTACGTCGCTTCCGGAAGTCTCGATCCGCTAGTCGGGCTGCTTTCCTTTCTCTCGCGGATTTCACTGTTCACCGACGGGCGCGATGCGAATGAACTCGTGCAAGTACGTGAAGCCCTTGAGGTTGAACTGATTCCGGGCGCCGTAGGTAAAACTCGACCAGACGATTTAGCCCGGCTGCGGGAATGCGTCGAAGAGATGGAAGCACGCGCGCGAGTGGGGCAGCCATTTACCGATCTGGACATGACATTTCACGCCGCGCTCTACGCACCGCTTGGTAACCGTCTGTTGTCTGAACTCCTGCGCTCATTTTGGCTCGCGTACAGTTCGATCGCCGATGCGGTGAGTGATCAAGATATCGACCTTGTGCGCACTGCTGCGGATCACCGAAGGATTTATGATCTCGTGGCGAAGAGCGATGGTGCAGGCGCTGCCGAAGCCATCCGGGAGCACTTCGACGGAATTCGAGCCAGAATGCGCACGATTGACGGCACTTACAACGTTTAAGTGACCGTGACCATTGCCGTGAGAGATAGGATGTCTCCGGTGCGGGCTGGTTCGACAGGCTCACCGATCACAGGTCGGGAAAGAGCCGTGAACAGGTAAAAAGGGATGGGTGTCGCCGGTCTGTTCAACCTATCTGGACGGTGGTAGGGTGCATAAACTCCGAAGACATCCCATGTCTTGCCGTCACACTGTCTAGGCAGCGAAGAGCCGAGGTCATCATGCGAAACCTGTATCCCGAACCCGTCTCGTGGGACCTGATGTTCAACGCGTGGGTGCAAAATCGTGCTGAGTTGGGTGTCGTAGGACTAGACCAGGAAGTCGATGACATCCGCGCAGAGTTACAAACACTCCTCGAGCGTGTCCAGCAACTACCTGTCGACCCCGAGTTTGCTGCGCGCGAACCGAACGACCTGGCTGCCATTCGCGCTCTGCGCCCCGCGGGGCGACGTGTCATCGACGTCAAGCTTTCGGAAGCTGAGTACCGCGATCGGCTCGAGGGTGCGCTTCTTGGTCGATGCGCCGGGTGCACTTTGGGGTCGCCGGTCGAACTGTTCCCCGTCGACAAGATGCAGCAGTGGGCCGAATACATCGGGGATGTATTTCCCCCGGTCGACTATTGGAGTCAAGTCGAGCGGCCCAACGAACTGAAGTACCAGATGAGTTCGCGATCGCACTTCTCCCGTGGCGGGATGGATGGCGTTCCGACAGATGACGACATCATCTTCACGTTGCTCGGTCTGCTGACGTTGGAGGATCACGGACCCGATCTATCGGTCGAGAAGGTCGGACAGGCGTGGCTCGATTATCTGCCGTATGCCGAAACGGCTGAAAAGGTAGCGCTACGCAATCTCAAGAATGGGGTGCCCGCCAATCTGGCCGCCACCATCGACAACCCTTACGATCAGTTGATCGGCGCCGATATCCGCTCCGACCCATGGGGTTACGTCTCACCAGGCTTACCGGAAAAGGCTGCCGAGCTCGCGTACCACGACTCCTACCTGTCGCACCGACGCAACGGAATCTATGGAGCGATGTACTTCTCTGCTGCGATTGCGGCCGCCTTCACAGTTGACCATCCGATGGATGCCTTGCAGATCGGGTTGGAGGAGATCCCAGCTGATAGCAGGTTTGCCGAGGCAGTGCGCTGGTCGATGGAGATTGCACCCTCGATCACGAACTACCGGGATGCTCACGACGCTATCGGCGAATACTTCAACGGAATGCATCGCGTCCATGCCATCAACAATGCAGCCCTCACCGTGTGGGGGATCAACATTGGTGGACGAGACTTCACCCGAGTCATTGGCGAAATCGTGGCGATGGGCTATGACAATGACTGCACGGCCGCCACGGCTGGCAGCATTGTTGGGGCCGTCGTTGGACGCTCCGGAATTCCAGAGCATTGGTGGAAGAACTTCAACAACAAGGTGCATTCCTATCTCAACGGGCACCGAGAGTTCGCCATCGATGACCTGATCAACCGATTCTCCCGTCAGGCCGAAATCGTTCGCGGGGTCGTTACCAGTGACTAATGCCCATCCTGATCTAGCTATGAAAATTCCGATCAAGGGGCTCATGGCGGCCACCTTCACGCCGATGCATGAAGACGGAAGTCTCAAGCTCGAGATGGTCAAGCCGGTCGTCGACCACCTCATTAATAGCGGCATGGTCGGCCTTTATGTCTGTGGCACGACAGGCGAAGGCCACGCCCTCACCACTGACGAACGACGAGCCGTTGCTGAGGCATACATTGACGCCAGTGCCGGGCGAGTCCCCGTCATCGTCCATGTGGGACACAACAGCCTTTTCGAAGCGAGATCTTTGGCTGATCACGCGAGAGCAAGCGAAGCTTCGGCCATCTCAGCGATGTTGCCGTGGCATGCAGCGGCGAGGAACGTCGACACCGTTGCAGACTGCATCGAAACTGTTGCGAGCGCAGCCCCAGATTTACCGTTCGTCTTTTACCACTTGCCACATAACAACGACATCGATGTTGTCGAACTTGTGCAGCGTTTGATGATCCAAGTTCCCTCGGTTTCAGCAGTTAAGTTCACCGATCCGCGCACACACATTTTGCAAAATGTACTTGATGTTGCTGATGGCAAAGTCTCGGTGTACTTCGGCGTCGACGAGATGCTAGCCAGCGGGCTGTTGGCCGGCGCGCAGGTCGCAATTGGGAGCACCTACAACTTCGCCGCGGCATCGAATCTGCGAATTGTGGAGGCTGTGGATCGTGGAGACCTTGAGGCAGCTCGCATGGAACAGGCCCGAGCGGCTCACGTGATTCGGGTCATTCTGAGCCATGGGGGACTGGCTGCCCAAAAGCAGATGATGTCCTTCCTGGGGGTTGACTGCGGGCCCACCAGACTTCCGCACCGCGCACTTCAACCGTCACAAGTCCAGGCGCTGCAATCTAACCTTGACGATATTGGGTTCAGCAGTTTGATTAAGTAGCACGCAAATCAAGTTCACTAAACGAAGCAGCTAGGAGGCGAGGACGTTGGGCAGACACATTGTTCGTCGCCTAGCGGCCATGATCCCCGTTCTGTTCATGATCAGCGTCCTCACCTTCGTTGTGATTCAGCTGCCGCCAGGCGATTTTGTGGATAGTTACGTTAAGCAGCAGCGTGCCGCGCAAGTGAAGATTTCTCCTCAGGAAGAAGCAAGTCTGCGTGCCAGATACGGCGTTGACGAGCCGCTTCCCACCCAATACTTCCGTTGGATGGGCGGGATTCTGCACGGCGATTTGGGTTACTCACTTGCTCTTGATCAACCAGTCAACGAGATCGTGAAGTCCCGCCTTCCATACACGGTCACCATCGGCGTGCTGTCCACATTGCTGCTCTACGCGATAGCGATCCCAATCGGTATCCTCTCGGCAACACGGCAATACTCCAAGGCGGATTACTTTTTCTCTGTCTTCGGATTCTTGGCCATGGGTGTGCCTGACTTCATTCTCGCGGTTCTGTTTCTATGGGGTTTCTACAAACTCACTGGCGACATCACAGTTGGGCTGATGGATCCGCAATATGTTTCCGAGCCATTCAGTTTGGCTAAGGGAGCCAACATCATCAGCCATCTGTGGTTCCCTGCGCTGATTGCAGCCTCGACGGGGACTGCCGCGACAATTCGTTTGCTGCGCGCAAACTTGCTTGATGAATTGGGAAAGCCATACGTAACGGTGGCCCTAGCCAAGGGGGTGCCGCGGCGTCGCGTCATCTACAAGTATCCGGCTCGAATGTCCATGAACCCCTTCATCGTCAGCGCAGCTGGTTTGTTAGCTGCGCTGGTTAGCGGCGAAGTCATCCTGTCCATAACTTTGGGCTTGCCCACTCTCGCGCCAATCTTCCTGCAGTCACTGAAGAATCAGGATTCGGAGTTAGCGGGAAGTATCGTCCTGATTTTGTCGGCACTCACAGTGATCGGAATTCTGTTGTCTGACATTCTGCTTGCGGTCGTCGACCCACGTATTCGAGGTTCGGTATGACGCAGGCCACGACTTTGGCTCAGGACGCCGAACAAGGGACATCGACCGCAGCAAAGCTCGAAATTGATGTTGCGTCGCCAAGTCAGATATTCCGGTGGAAGTTCATGCGCCACCGACTCGCTGTGGTGTCCCTTATCTTTCTGGCCGCTATGTATGTGATGGCAACTTTCGCGGAGTTTGTCGCACCGTATAACCCGTACGCAATTGAGAGCAGCCTCGTCCTGGCTCCGCCGCAGCCGGTTCACTTTATTGACAGCTCAGGTGCATTTCAGGCACGACCATTTGTATACGCGCTGAAGAAAAGCATCGACGTCAACACTGGCCGGATCACCTACTACGAGGATGTGACGAAGCCCCTGCCACTCGGCCTGTTTGTGCAGGGTGATCCATACGAGTTCTTAGGTTTCATTCCTTGGGACGTGCATCTGTTCGGCACCCAGAGTGGTGAGGTTTACAGTCCGCTGGGCAAAGATCAACTGGGTCGCGATCTGTTTAGCCGGATCGTTTTCGGCGGGCGTATTTCCCTGACACTCGGTTTCATCGGGGTCTTTGTTGGATTCTTTTCCGGGCTCATCTTGGGTGGTATCGCAGGTCTGCGCGGTGGCTGGTTCGATTTCATTCTCATTCGCATCACCGAAGTACTCACGTCCATCCCGACCCTGCCTATCTGGCTTGCCTTGGCAGTTGCATTGCCCCAGGACTGGACTGTCCTGCAGACGTACCTCGCCGTCACGATCATCTTGGCGTTGTTCGGCGTCGTGTCCGGGGCGAGCCGCACGGTGCGCGGAAAATTCATGTCTCTCAAGGAAGAGGGCTACGTGCAGGCAGCTGTTCTGGACGGGGCTGGGACGGGGCGCATCATTCGTCGATATCTGTTCCCGAACTTTTTTAGCTACCAAATCGCAGACCTCACGTTGGCCATCCCCGGAATGATTCTCGCTGAGACCGCACTGAGCTTCCTCGGGCTTGGGTTGCAACCTCCGGCGATTAGTTGGGGCGTACTGCTACAAGACTGCAGGGCCGTTCGAGTGCTCGATACGGCACCTTGGCTGTTCATTCCAGCCGTCTTCGTTGTCGTCGTGATCCTGGCCTTCAACTTCATCGGTGATGGGCTTCGCGACGCTGCTGATCCATACTCGAGAGTCTGATGATGGACGATTTGCCATTGCTTGAGGTTGTCGACCTGAGCGTCACCTTCAGCTCCCGAGAGGGTGAAGTTTTCGCGGTCGACAAGGTGAGTTTCTCCCTGTTCCCAAATGAAGTGCTCGGTGTTGTCGGTGAAAGTGGATCGGGTAAGAGCGTCACATCACTTTCCATACTTCGCGTTTTGCCCGCTAGTAGCCGCATCGCGAATGGATCCATCTTCTTCCGAGATGAAGGAAGAACGATTGAGCTTGCGAATGTGGATTCCGAGAGCGAACCCGTACGGTCCGTCCGCGGGCGCCGAATATCTATGATTTTTCAAGAACCGATGAGCGCGTTCAGTCCGCTGCACACCATTGGCAATCAAATTGGTGAAGCAATCGCCTTACACAACCTGCCACCTGGGCTATCTCGTAGCCAAAGGAAGTTGGAAGTTCGCAAACAGACCATCGACCTGTTGGCATCGGTTGGAATGCCCACTCCAGAGCAACTAATCGACTCTTACCCTCACGAGTTGAGCGGTGGTATGCGCCAGCGAGCGCTCATCGCAATGGGGCTCGCCTGCCACCCGTCGATTCTCATCGCCGACGAACCGACGACGGCGCTCGATGTGACTCTGCAATCGCAAGTGATAGCTCTGCTGTCGCGCCTACGTAGTGAGCAAGAGATGTCGATTATCTTCATCACCCACAATCTCGGAGTGATCGCTGAAATCGCCGATCGTGTTCTGGTGATGTACCTGGGCCGCGAAATGGAAACCGCGTCGGTAGACGACCTGTTCCACAATCCCAAGCATCCCTATACGCGCGCGTTGATTCGTTCCATGCCGACAATTGCAGGCACACTCGACACGTTGATTCCCATCGAGGGAACGGTTCCAAGCCCGAACAATCTGCCAACGGGATGCCGCTTCCAAACGAGGTGCCCAGAGCGGGTTGACGGGCTATGCAACGTTCACGAGCCCGTCAGTATCGAGATAGAACCTGGCCATCGAGTTGCATGCTTCCTATCTGGATCGCCGGTTCCCCAAGGGGGAACGAATGACTGAAGTCAGCCCGATTATTGACGTACGAAACCTCTCCATGAAGTTCGACCGGGTCAAAGGTTTTCGGCGAAGCGTTATCGGACAGGTAGTCGCCGTCGACGATGTGAGCTTCACAGTTAATGAGGGTGAGACGCTCGCGCTCGTCGGAGAAAGCGGTAGCGGTAAGACGACAACGGGGCGCTGTCTTGTACGCGCGATCGAGCCCAGTGCAGGGAACGTCTTCTATAGGCAAGGCGATAGTTCAGTGGATGTCTTGGCGCTGGAAAGACGCGAATTGAATGAAGTTCGCCGCAAAATGCGCATGGTTTTCCAAGACCCTTTCGCGTCATTGAATCCGCGCATGACGGTCGAGCAACTTATCGCCGAACCGCTCTACATTAATAACGTCGTCTCAGACCGCACGGAAGCTCGAGCCAAGGTGGCCGAACTCCTTGAGATGGTTCAGCTTGACCCGCAGTTGATGAGCCGTTACCCGCATACCTTTTCGGGCGGTCAGCGTCAACGGATCGCGATCGCGCGAACGCTGTCTCTAGAACCACAAGTGGTCATCGCCGACGAACCCGTTTCTGCGCTGGACGTCTCTATTCAAGCCCAGATTCTCAACCTGCTCAAGGAGTTACAGCGAGAGCGCCAACTGACGTACCTGTTCATTTCGCACGACTTAGCCGTGGTCAGATATCAAAGCGATCGCATTGCCATCATGTACCTCGGTCGCATCGTAGAAATCTCAACTAGGGACGAAATCTTCGAGCGTCCACTTCACCCGTACACCCAGTTACTGCTTGCCTCGTCGCCGATTCCCGATCCGAGGATGAAACGCATTCGACCGGAGACGATCGGTGAGGTGCCAGATCCTGCGAATCGCCCCAGTGGTTGTGCGTTTAACACTCGATGCCCCTATGCCACCGATATCTGCCGAAGCGAAGTCCCGCAGCTTAAAGAAAGTGGGACGGCCGGTGAAGCACACCTCGTCGCGTGCCATCTCTGGGAGGCAGTGGAGTTGAGCCAGCGTCCCCTCGAGGCTTTGGACGGGTCATGACCTCTCGAACTGGGGGACCGGTCCGCGTGTGCGTGGTCGGAAGCGTAAACATGGATCTCGTCGTGCACACTGCGAAACTGCCCGCCCCCGGTGAAACGGTGACAGGAGGTGCCTTCTCCCAAGTGCCCGGTGGCAAAGGAGCAAATCAGGCCCTTGCAGCTAGGCGCGCCGGTGCCGACGTACGCCTGGTTGCCGCGGTTGGTGACGATGCGTTCGGCAATGCTGCGCTGGATAACCTGCGTCGTGACGGCGTCGACGTGGCCGCCGTCTCGGTGCTTGAGGCACAGAGCACTGGCATCGCGCTCATCACGGTCGACGCCATGGGAGAGAACCAGATCAGCGTCGCGTCTGGCGCCAACCACCTGCTGGATCTTGCGGGAGTCGACGTAAGCCGGTTCGACGTTGTCCTGAGCCAACTCGAGATCCCTGACTCGGCCATCATCGAATCCGCGCGCCAAGCGAGTGGCTTGTTCGTGCTCAACGTCGCCCCTTCGCGGCCAGTGCCCCCGTCAGTGCTCGCCCGAGCCAACGTAGTCATCGCCAACCAAGGCGAGCACACCGCGATGGCCGAGCAGTTGGCGCATTTCGAGGGTCTTCTAGTTGTGACGCTTGGGTCGCAGGGAGCGGTCGCGATTGAAGGCGGGCGCGAGGTTGCGCGTGCCGAGCCGCCGTCCGTCGACGTCGTCGACGCTGTCGGGGCGGGCGACGCGTTCTGCGGGTCGCTCGCGGTTGATCTGGGGGGTGGCCTGTCGGTCGTCGAGGCACTGTTTCGAGCTTGTACGGCGGGCGCGTTGGCGACCACTCGCCACGGGGCTCAAGGCGCCATGCCGACAGCGGCTGAGATCTCCCGCCACGTGCCCGCGCCGTAGAGGCTTAGAGCGCCGGGTCGAGAATGCCGATCCTTCCGGTGCTGTCGACGGTGAGCCTGATTAGCGAGAGCCGCTCGCAGTCGTCGCCTTCGCCGGTCTCGAACAGTGCTAGCAGCGTCGCACTTGGTTCGCCGTCGTCCGAATCGGGGGAGGGACGAGTCTCGACATCCACTTGCATCAGGTCGCTGTAGGCGGCCAGTCCGGGGTGGATGAGACGCGACACCGGCCAGCTGTGGCCCTCGTCAAGGCTGACTCGAGCGGTGAGCATCGAGCGGCCCGGCCCCGCGGGATTGACGAACATGAGAGGTTCCACGCTGAGCCCGGTCACGGCGAGCGCTGTTGCCTGGCAAGGGGGATCGGTCAAGGTCTCGTCAATGCTGATGTCGCGAAAGGTGAGGCCCCCGTCGTCGCTGCGGGCGGTAAAGCGATGACCACGACCATGCTGGTCGCGGCTGTTGAGGTAGACAGTGCCAGTGCGCGTCTCAACAACAACCGACTCGTTGGCACCCTCGACATCGATTCCTCCGCCGAGGTGCCACGAGGCACCCAGATCGTCGGAGTAGATGACATGGGCATGTCGCGAAAGCGTGACGGTCTCGGTGTCGAGGTGACGGTGATTGCAGGGGACGAGAAGTCGACCCGAGCGGAGCTGGATCGCGTGGCAGGGCCCGGTGGCGTACCAGGTCCAGTCGTCGCCCATGACCTGCGAAGTAATCTCAACCGGAGTGCCCCATGTGAGTCCGCCGTCAGCGCTGCTCACCGTCCAGACAGCCCTCTTATAGAGACCCTTGCGGATCGTGCTCTCATGCGCCTCTGCCGGGTTGGAGCAGAATAAAAGGACCACATCGCCTGTTTCGCGGACGAGCACGGGGGTCGGATTGCCGACGGTGAACCCCGGCCACGACACGACGACTTGAGTCGCAGACCAAGTCCTCCCGCCGTCGCTGCTACGGCGAAGCAACAGGTCGATCTGCCCGGAATCGCCGCGTCCGGTGCGACGACCCTCGCAGAACGCCAGCACCGTGCCATCGGCCGTACTGACCAGAGCGGGAATGCGGTACGTCGCGTACCCGCCCGTCCCACCCGTCCACAACGCGCCGGCTGCCACATCGCCCCCGTCCGGCGCGACTGGCGCGTCGGAATCCACGGCTGGACCTGGGGACTCAGGGGTCATCGGAACCTCTCGACTTAGGTGGGAACTGTTGCTACCTTACAGACATGGGATGTCTTTGGCCAGAAGTTCGTGGCTAAAAATCTGTGCTAGACGCACAAATGGGCAATCTCACTTGATGTGAATTGCTCGCGATAACGTCAGTACCGCCGATGACATCCCATGACTGGCCTGCACCGGCTGATTCTACCTAGGCTTCGGTGCTTGGCTGGTCCCGTTGCTCATGCACGGTCTCGCGTAGGGAAGTGAACATGCCGGGGAAAGAACTGCTCGCTTCAGCCGATGCTCAGCACATGAGTCGGCTGGCACAGCTGGCCGATGCTCAGCTCGCTTGGGCAGCGCGCTCACGGGTCGAGCACGGTTTCGGATGGCTCACCGATGACGGGGTTCCGGATCCTCAACGTCCGTCCGAGCTGTGGATCACTGCGCGAATGATCCATGTGTTCGCGCTGGCATCAGCTCAGGGCGACGAGCGGTGGAGCACAGATCTTAGCCACGGGGTCCGCGCCCTCTCAACCGATTTCCGCGATGCCGAGCACGGCGGCTGGTTCACACGGCTCGGCGACGGTCTTCCCGATTTTCCAAAGCGGCTTTATGACCATGCGTTCGTCGTGCTTGCCGCCTCGAGCCTGGCCTGCGCACAAGTTGACGGGGGGTTCGACATCCTCGCTGACGCCCTCGCGGTCGTCGACACGCATTTCTGGGAGCCACGAATGTGTCTCGGTCGCGAGGCGTTCTCGGCCAACTGGGAGAAGTGCGAGCCTTACCGGGGCCTCAACGCGAACATGCATCTCGTGGAGGCGTACCTCGCGGCAGGCCACGCCACGGGTGACACATCGCTGTACGGACGTGCACTCGAGATCGCGCGCAAGGGCGTCGACAGCGGGGCCCGGGCCCTTGGTTGGAGGATCCCGGAGCACTTCGAGCCCGACTGGACGTTCTCGCCGGACTACAACATTGATCGACCAGCAGACCCCTTCCGACCATTCGGCGTCACGCCGGGCCACGGTTTGGAGTGGGCGCGGCTGCTCCTGCAGCTCCGAACGGTCCATGACCCTGTGGCCGAAGCGTGGCTGCTCCCGGCCGCGATCTCCCTAACCCAGCGTGCTCTGGCTGAGGGATGGATCCAACCAGGCGGCCTGATATACACCACCGACTTCAAGGGAGACCCGGTGGTCACCGAGCGTTTTCATTGGGGGGCCTGCGAGGCACTGGCCACCGCCGCCTCCCTTCATGCCGTGACCGGCGACGCCCAATGGGACGACTGGTACGAGGAGATCTGGGGGTTTCTCGTCGATCACCTCGTTCTTCAGGACGGATCGCTCCTGCACGAGGTGGACCGCGATCTCGCCCCTTCCCGACGAACCTGGTCAGGACGACCCGACGTCTATCACGCCTACCAAGCGCTACTGATGCCTCGCGGACGCCTGGGTGTTTCCGTCATGGCCGTGGCTCAATCGCTGTAGTTGATGCGTATGCATGGCACCGATGATGCGCGCGGAGACGAGGAACCTGCACCCCGCGACGGATCTGTCCCCGCGGCTAAGTGTTCAATAATCGGATGGAGAACCTTCCTCCTACTATGAGATATTATATAAGTCATAAGTAGGAGGCATGATGTCATCCATCGGACGCAGCGGCCCTGACCAGTGGGCTGCGCTGACTTTCGAGCAGGTGCCCTGGGTGTCGAAGTACGAGCAGGGTTCAGCTTCACGCAACGAGATCCGCAAGCATCAAGGCGCCTACTTGGCGGCGATCCCGGCTGAGATTGCTGGGCTCGATGTGCATTTGCCGGGGGAGTTGTCGGCATCGGTCGACGAGGCAGCGGTGGAGATCGCCCGTTTCGACGAACAGATGGGTGCTGACATCGCCCCTTTCGCTGCCCTGCTGTTGCGATCTGAATCGGCAGCCAGTTCGCAGATCGAGAACCTGACGGCGTCCGCTCGCGCCATCGCGGAGGCAGAACTGTCCGGAGGCAGAGGGGCGAGCAACGCGGCTCAGGTCGTGGCGAATACCCGCGCGATGTCTGCTGCGATCGACTTGTCCAGCGACCTGTCAACGGAGGCGATTCTGGCCATGCACGAAGCGCTGATGCGTCCACATGATCCCGACATCGCCGGTCGCTGGCGCAGCGAGCAGGTCTGGATCGGCGGAGGTCGGCTCGGACCGCATCATGCTCAGTTCGTCCCGCCCACCGCGTCGCGCGTGCCATCGGCGATGGACGACCTTATTGCGTTCATGGACCGCGATGACATGCCGGCGTTGGTGCAAGGCGCCATCGCGCATGCCCAGTTTGAGACCATTCACCCGTTCGCAGACGGCAATGGTCGCACTGGCCGGGCGCTAGTCCACGCTCTGCTGCGAGCCAAAGGGCTCACCAGAAACGTCACTGTTCCCGTGTCCGCCGGCCTGCTCGTGGACATCGAGGCCTACTTCGCTGCGTTGAACACCTACCGAGCGGGGAACCCCGATGCGATCATCGCTCGCCTCGCAGATGCGAGCTTTGCAGCCGTGGCCAACGGGCGAGAACTCGTTGAGGAGCTTCGCGAAATCCGGGCGTCCTGGAACGAGCGCGTCACCGCACGCCGTGGCGCGAACACCTGGCGCATCGCCGACCTGCTCCTGGCTCACCCCGTCCTTGACGCGGCGACGATCGGCGTCACCTTGGGGATAGCTCCGAGCAACGTGTATGCGCCGCTGGAACCGCTCTTGTCGGCGGGCGTGCTCACCCAGGCGAACGACAAGCGTCGTGGTCAGATTTGGCGAAGCAACGAAGTGCTCGGGGCACTAGACGCCTTCGCTGCTCGGGCTGGAAAGCGCCGGGTCAACTCGTGACGAGGAGAGTGGGTGCCAAGGTGTGTAAGTGGCTGTTTGCGTCGGTAACGTGCAGGGTTCGTAACCCAAAGATCGTCTACGCGGGCCTGTGGATCTAGCCGAACGGCGATAGATTTTCGCAGCGTTACCGCGACCGGTACGGCCTCAAGCTCGCAGCCTCTCACTCATCCCGGGCGAAGGGCCGGTGGATTCAATTGCTGGTCAGTAACTGATCGCAAGCGTTGCCTCAATTACCCGAGATGAGCCGTCGAACGGGGTTCAGGACAGGTCGATGCTTCTTAGTGCGGCGGCGGCGATGGCGGCGTCCTCGGCTCCGATGCCGCAGAGGTCGGCGATGGTGATCGCCTCGGCAGTGCGTGCCGGCGGTTCGGCTGCTGCGAGTTCCGGCCACGCGATGGCGCGGGCCTGGATCGCGGGAGGGGCGTGCTGCAGTTCGCCGGCCTTCAATGCCGTGGCGATGTTGTCGCAGACGATCACGCCGGCGCGCTCGAGGAGGGCGACGGGTAGTTCCTGTTTGCCGACGGTGTCCGCGCCGAGCGCGGTGATGTGCGTTCCGGGCTGCACCCAGTCGGCCTCGATGAGCGGAGCACGGCTGCTGGTGGCTGTGACGATGATGTCCGCGGCGCAGACCGCGCGCTCGAGGTCCGTGGAAGCGGTGACGCCGAGCTCGGCAGCGAGCGCACTGGTTCGGTCGGGGTCTCGACCCCAGAGGGAGATGTCCAGGTGCGGCGAGACCTGTCGGTGGGCCTCGACTAGAGCGGCCGTGAGTCCTCCGGTGCCGATGACGAGCACGGTGGTGGCGTCGGGACAGCCGAAGGTGGTCGTGGCGAGGGTGCCGGCGGCTGCGGTGCGTTGCTGGGTGAGCCAGCCGCGGTCGTCGAGCAGCCACCGGGGTGCACCGGTGGCTGCGTCGACCAGCAGCAGGCAGCCCGTGGGCGGGCCGCCGGGAAAGTCGCCGGTCGCGACCTTGACCACGATCCAGTCGCTGTCGAAGATGTAGCCGCCCTTGACGTGCAGCTCTCCGCTGTCCGGCATCAGGATCTCGACGGCGGGCGGCTGGACGACGCGACCTGTTCCGAGGCTGATCAGCGCCTGGCTGACGGCGTCGACGGCGTCATGCCAGGTGACTGCGGTGCGAAGCCGGTCAGGGCCGATGACGCCGATCATGAAGGTTGGTTCTCGAGGTGGGTACGCAGTGCCTCGAGGGTAGTGGGCAGGCTGGTGCGGCCGAAGCCGATGCGGAACCGGTCGGTGGGCACGTCAGCGAGGGCGCTGGCGTAGAGGGAGGCGGGCAAGGTCAGGACGCCTGCTTCCTCGATGGCTCGGCGGGCGAACACCTCCGGGCCCTCGGGGCCGAGGTAGCGGGGGAACGACACGCAGCCACCGGTGGGGGCCTCGAACTCGAACAGGTCGGGGTAGTCGGCGAAGAACTCGCGAACCAGCGTGATGTTGCCGGTGACGATGGCTCGGTTGCGGGCGTGGATGGCCTCGCCCACGCCGAGCGCGATGGCTGCGAGGTGCTCGGTGAGGCCGGGGTTGCAGATGCTGGTGTAATGCTTGCGGCGTTCGAGGCGGTCGAGCAGGGCGCGGTCCTGCGTGGCGACCCACCCGATCCGCAGGCCAGGGAGCCCGTACGACTTCGACATCACGTTGACGCTGACAGCTGACGGTGTGAGGTCGGCTGCGTGTGGCAGGGTGGTCGCGGGGTTGACCTCGATCCCTCGGTAGACCTCGTCGCAGACCAGCACGATGCCACGCTCGTGACAGATGTGGGCCAGAGCCCGGAAGGTGTCATGGTCGGGCACGAACCCGGTAGGGTTGTTCGGGAAGTTCACCGCGACGACGCGGGTGTCGGGCCGTAGCAGGGACACCAACCGGTCGAGGTCGAGGGTCCAGCGCAGATCCGCGCCAGTGCCGGTCCACAGCGGCAGCCCCGACACGCTCGCTGGGCTGGCCAGGGGGACGGTCTCGACGGACTGGTAGTTCGGCACGGTGACCACCGCGTGGCCACCGTCGCGGAGAAGCTCGGCGAGCAGCCAGAACAACGCCTCCTGGGCCCCAGCGAAGGCAAGCACATCGTCTGATGTGACGACGTCGTACTGCGCCGCGACGGCGTCGCGCAGCTCTCGGGTGCCGTAGGTCGGCCGGTAGCCCAGGTCGATGCCAGCGATGTCCTCGACGCTTCGCCCGGCTAGCGCCAGCAGGTCGGTGACGTTCATCGTCTGGGCGTCCGACGCCGTGAAGGAGTGGGCGGCAGCGAACTCCCATCGGGAGAACCAGGTCTCGAGGCGGAAGTCCGGTAGTGCGCCGATCATCAGGACAGCTCCTTACGTAGGTTGTAGACGGTCGCACGGGAAACCCCCAGCGCAGTGGCGACGTGCTCCGCGGCGTTCCGCGTCTCGAACAGCCCCTCGTGGTCGAGGTGCTTCACCAGCTCCCCGCGCGCTGCCTTGTCCAGATCGCGCGCGACGAGGTTCCGCGACGCGCACCAGTCGGCGATCGACTCGTTGATCCGAACCCGCCAGTCGCGGGCGAACAGCTCCGCCGGTCGATCGACCTGGGCGGCGGCAAGCGACATCAGGACGCCGATCGCGCCATCGAGCGCCGACCGGTCGAAGTTGATGCACAGCAGCATCCGACCCTGCTCGACCGGCACGCTGACCGACGTCGTGCGATGGCCACGGACATCGACCTGCTCGTAGGGACCGATCACGGACACGTTCGGTCCGTGGCTCTGAAAGTCGGGCTCGATCAGGGACTCGTCACCCGGGCGACGCCCGGAGATCGGGTTCCACAGTGCGACGATCCGACCCGACGCCAGATCGTGCAAGGCCACCTCGACATGCGGGTGGAACAGGGTTGAGATGCCCTCCGCCACCCGATCAATATCGGGACTGCGCTTCGCCATGGTTGTAGACTCTGTCTATAGTTGGATGAAATGTCAATGCCCGGGCATCGACTCCGGATGGCCTCACCGGCCGTGCTGATAGGCCTGCGGTGTTCGAGGGGCATCCGACCACAGGCATGCTTGGGTCGAGACTGATGCGAGCCAATCTGAAGGTCCGACCTGCACGCGGCATCGAGCGAGATCAAGTTCCGGAGGCTGACATGTCCCTTTCGCCTCTCGTCAAAGAGATCCGGGCTTGTCGCATCTGCGCGGACGCCCTTCCCCTGGGGCCCCGCCCGGTCTTCCAGGTCGATGAATCCGCCCGAGTGCTCATCGTGGGACAGGCTCCAGGGCGTCGGGTGCACGAGTCCGGTGTGCCGTTCGACGACGCCAGCGGGGATCGCCTCCGGTCGTGGTTGGGGGTATCTCGGGAGGTGTTCTACGACCCACGCCTGGTCGCCATCGTGCCGATGGGGTTCTGCTTCCCTGGAACCGGGCCGTCGGGAGATCTGCCTCCGCGCCCCGAATGTGCGTCGCACTGGCGAACCACGTTGCTCAACGAGCTCGTGTCAGTGCGGCTCACTCTGGTCATCGGGCAGTACGCGCTTCGCTGGCATCTGCCTGATGCTGGCTCCTCGGTCACCGAGGCGGTCCGCGACTGGCGTGCACACTGGCCGGCCCTCGTCCCACTCCCACACCCGAGCCCACGCAACAACAGGTGGCTCACAGCGAATCCTTGGTTCGCCGAGGAACTGCTACCGGAGCTGAAGACACGATTGAGCGACCTACTCGCCGACCAAGCCTGAGGCGGCAGTGATAGGCACCAGAACCCCGAGGCGATCATCGCGCGCCTCGCAGATGTGAGCTTTGCGGCCGTGGCCAACGGGCGAGAACTCGCGCCGTGGCGCGAACACCTGGCGCATGGCCGACCTGTTCCTGGCTCACCCCGTCCTTGACGCGGCGACGATCGGCGTCGGTCGAAGTTGGGAAGATCGATTTGCTCGGTTCTGGGCTCCTGATCTCGATGTAGTTCCTCAACGCGAGCCGCGCGAATGAACGAGGAGGCGTCATGGAGCTGCAACTCGATACCGGCGTGACTGTGCACGTCGAGGTTCGCGGTAACGGGCCAGCTCTCGTGCTCTTACCCGGAGTGTTGGCGAGCGGGCGCTTCTTCCATGAGCAGCTAGATGGTGCGCTTCAAGACTCAACATGTTCCTGATGACTCGCGGACGGCCTGGATCGTGGAGGAGATTCTGAAAGTGCCGGCGTCGATCGCCAGCACCATCCTCACCGACCAGACGTTTCGTGACTACCGAGAAGTTCTGGGCACGATCACCTGCCCAACGCTCGTGGCCTTTGGAGCCGACCCGAAGATGACCGACCCAGCGGCTGGATCTTTCATCATTGAGCGCACTCTCGGCGCAGAACTCGTCGTTTTCGACGAGTCGAGCCACGTGCCCTTTCTTGAGGAACCGGCCGAATTCGACCGCGTGCTCTCTGAGTGGGCGTCGCGACTTTCCTGAGGCTGCGTTGTGCCGATGGACCCGACCCCGACACCAAACGGCATTCGTACTTGCGGCCATCACGTCGCGCAAGCCAGCTGTAGCCGGCAGGTCTTGGTCATAAGCCGACGAATGACGAAGGGCTAGTGAGCGAATTCGGGACTGCCAACGGCCTTCTTCGGTAGGAAGAAGGTGATCACCAAGAACACACAAACAAGCCCGACTTGAAGAAGTAGGGCATTCTTGAATCCGGTATCGATCTGCCCGGTCGCCACCTGGTTGAAGAAGATGGTTCCGAAGATCGCCACTCCGACTGAGGCGCCAAGCGACTGGATCGCAGAGAGAACCCCGGATGCAGAACTGACTAGGTCATCTTTGATTGCGAGCAAGATCGCATCGAAAAGCGCAGCCACAACGAGGCCGGTTCCAAAGCCAGAGACGAACATGCCGGGAGCGATATGCCAGAAATTGAACGACTGCATATCCGGCAGGGCGATGAAAATGAGGAGAGCGCCAGTAATCTGAGCGAGCGCACCGAATTGGAGCACGCGTGTGCCGAATTTTTCTGCAAGAACTGCGCCACTGAGTGCGCCACCTACTGCAGTGCCGAGCGCGATCGCAATGTTTGCGACTCCAGCACCGCTGGCCGAGTAGCCCTGACCTATCTGCAAGAAGAGCGTAATGATCAGATAAACGCCGGTGAAGCCGGCGAAGAAGATGAAAATTCCAGCAAGACCCAAGTTGTATGTTCTCGACTCGAAGATGTCTGGATCAACTAGTGGAGACCTGTTTCGCGAGATGACCCAACGCTGTTGGAATGTGAAAATCAGGAAGCCCAAGAGCGAGACGATAAGTGAGATAAACGTCCACAAGGGCCATCCAGCTTGCTGCCCCTGAATCAACGGTAGGAGAAGGAAGCCGGATGAAGCAATAATCAACAGGCTGCCAACAAGATCAATGGTGATCGAATGATCTGAAGCGTTCTTCGGCAGGTAGATCCATCCCAGCGCCATGACAACTATGCCAATGGGGATATTTACCAAGAAGACTGCGCGCCAACCGGTCGAGGCAATATTGCTATCAATGAGGAAGCCGCCAATGACTGGTCCGAGAATTCCGCCCAGACCAAAGACGGGTCCAAAAATTGCGAAGGCTTTACCGATCTCAGCCAGTGGGAAGACATCCCGAATGAATCCAATAACATGCGGAAGAACGAGGGCAGCAGCAAAACCTTGGATTAACCGAAAAGCGATGAGGGCTTCAATAGTTGGCGCAATCGCGCAGAGAAACGAAGAAAATGTAAAGCTCGTAACACCAATCAGGAATATATTTCGGCGAGAATAGCGATCTGCTAATCGAGCGCCGATTACAAGACCAGCTCCTAGGGTTAACGTGTAACCGCCGATTACCCACTGCAAGGCGGCGGGTGTTGCCCCAAGTTGTTGCTGGAGGGAAGGTCCAGCCACATTCACGATTGTTGAATCAAGAAGATCCATGATCTCCGCGGCAAGCACAATGCACAGAATTAGCCAACGGTTTTTGTTTACTGGATCTGCTTCAACCATGGCCGGACTGTACCATACTTAGTTGATTCATCAACTAAATCAAATCTGGCCTCTGACAGGTCTGAGTCTGTTTCATAATCTGTCTGCGTCTTTAGTGTGTGAGTCGCCAGACTGAGTTCACCACGTGCGAGTGACTTTCGATAGACCACGGGGTTGGTCTGGATCGAAACCGCGATCTGTGGCCATAGCAAGTGCAAGTTGCTGCAGCAGCACGATGTCCGCGATGGGCGACAGGTCTTCGGGAAGGCCGTGACGGAGCTCGACTCCGACAGTTCCGAACGGCATGGATGCTCGGCCACCGATCACCGTGAGATCGACTCCACGCTCGCGAAGTCGTTCTAGTACCGGTCTCATCGCCTCACCGCCCACACCGTCAGGGACGACCGCGACCACGGGGTGGTCGTTATCGACCATTGCCAGCGGTCCGTGAAGTAGATCGGCGCCGCTAAATGCATGGGCGGCAACATAAGACGTCTCCATCAACTTAAGAGCAGCCTCGCGAGCGGTCGGGTACGAATAGCCGCGCGCAGTGAGCAAAATACGGTCGGTAAAGCGGTATCGCTGCGCTAAAGCCTGCATCTCGCCGGTACGTGCCACGTGGCTGCGCGCTGCCTCGGGGACTGCCTGCGCCGGAAGACCATCACCACCTACCCAAGCGTCGATCATCAGCCAGAGCGTGAGCATTTCTGCGGTGTAGGACTTCGTTGCGGCGACGGCGAGTTCAGGGCCCGCATGTACGTCGAGATGAAGGTCGGCCACGCGTGCGAGGTCGGATTCGGGTGCATTTGTCACGGCGAGCACCGTCGCACCACATTCGCGCGAGACGGTCGCGGTCTCGACGAGATCGGGAGAACCGCCACTCTGCGAAACGGCAATCACGAGAACGTCGCTCAGATCTGGTCGCGTGCCATAGGCGGTCATCGTGGACGGCGAAGCCAGGCCCGCTGGAATACCGAGCTTTACCTCGACGAGGTACTTGGCGTAGAGAGCAGCGTGGTCGCTGGTGCCGCGAGCCGCAAACAAAACGAAGCGAGGTTTGCGCCCACGGATCATGTCCGCAGCTTCTCGGGCCGGTGCCAGGCCGCGGTCGAGTACGCGTGCGAGCACGTCGGGCTGTTCGGCGATTTCAGCACGCATCACATGTCCGAGGTCACGAACTGCAGAGACCTCACCGGTGTTCGATGAAGTGCCGTTCGCTTCTTCTTCTGTCATCGAGAACTCCGTCACAGTTGTGTCACGGCGCACGTTCAATTGCGTCACATCATTGACGCGGACGTGCCTGCCACCTAGATTACGGAATCTAACAGGAAACCTTCCAATAAGTAAGGATCCCATGGCGCGCACGTCCGCAGCTCGACCCGCACTCCTCCGGACGCTCAATGACCGGACGGTGCTTGCGGTGATGCTCGATCGTGGGCCCAGTTCGCGGGCCGACATCGCCGAAACCACCGGACTGTCTAAGCCGACCGTCACAGAGGTCCTCGTGCGGCTGGAAGATGCGGGCCTGATTGTCGATGCAGGAGAGACGTTCGGTCGGCGTGGTCCTAACGGTCGCCTATATGACGTACTCCTCGGCCACCTTCATGGAGCCGCCCTCACCGTGACACCATCGCGAATTACGTGCGACCTGACCGATGCGCATGGCACCGTAATGAGCAGTGTGTCCCGCACTCGGGCGCAGCTCCCGCGCGGTGCAGCTGCAGCCACGCGCGCCCTCATCACCGAAGCCGCCGGAATTGCCGGCACGAAGGTGAAGACAGTCCGTGAAATCGTCATCGCGCTGCCGGGTTCCTACGACCCAATGCAGGACCGCGTGCGCTATGCCGACCGCATCCCTGACTGGACGGTGCCAGACATCGTCGCCTCGCTTTCGGCGTCCTTCGATGACGATGTTGTCGTGACCCTCGATAACGATGTAAACCTTGCCCTCGTGGCCGAACGCCACGGTGCCGCGGACGACGGCAGCGTCACGTCGCTTCTGTGGCTGGCGGCCGGAATCGGCCTAGCGACGGACATGGGCGGGACCCTGTATCGCGGTGTCGCGGGCGGCGCAGGCGAGGTGGGGTACATCCCCGTACCTGCGACAGTGAACGAAGCCCGTTCGGCTAGACCAGACTTTCAAGACCTTGTCGGTGGAGCGGCTGTGCTACGTCTTGCACGTGAGCGTGGGATCAGCGCCCGCACCCCTGACGCAGCCGTCTCCGGTGCCGTTGCTGGACAGCACGGCCACCCCGGGGCGAGCACCTTCCTCGACGAACTCGCCAGTCGGATTGCACTGGGCCTCACGGTGATCGTCGCGGTGCTTGACCCCGGCGTCGTGATCCTCGGCGGCGCGGTGGGGCGAGCCGGAGGTCGCGCGCTGGCGTCCCGTACGACCAAAGCGTTGTGCGCGACGAGCCGTCTTGCCTGCACCGTTGTGCCAAGTGAAGTCTCGGGCGATCCGGCGTTGGCCGGCGCTCGCACCATCGCCACCGAACGCTTACGCGACCTCGTTCTAGCCGCGGGAGACCGCACCGCACGCATATCCATCGACCGGCTCACCAACCCTGCTCGACCCGCAACACGCATTCCCATGCCCCGCACCGCCAACAAGGAGGTCTACTGAAATGAGCATCATCCGAGGACGACGCCGATCGTTGGCGATTGCTGCGGCCGCTGCGGGACTGGCACTTGTCGCCACCGGGTGTTCCAGCGGAAGCACTGACGCAGGGTCTGCACCAATATCGAGTGCACCAACGAAACTGACTGGAACGGTTACGTTCTGGCACTTCTTCACTGACCGCGAAGCTGCCGCTATCCAAACGGCCGTCGATAAGTTTCAGGCGGCGAACCCGGGCGTGAAGGTGGACGTTAAAAAGGGGCAGGATGACGAAAAGACGATTCAGGCCATTGCTTCCGGCCAGCCAATCGACGTCGTTCTGTCGTATTCGACCGACCAGATTGGCAAGTTCTGCTCGACTGGAGCGTGGCGCGACCTATCGGATTATGTGAAGCGTGACGGCGTTAACCTCGACCAGATCCCGACTGTGGTTCGTGACTATACGCAGTTCGAAGGCAAGCGCTGCTCGATGCCGATGCTGTCCGACACCTACGGGCTGTACTACAACAAGAAACTGCTGGCTGATGCTGGCTACTCCGCGCCGCCCAAGACAATGTCCGAATTCTCTGCCATGGCCGAAAAGCTCACCAAGCTCGACGGTAATGGCGCCATCCAAGTCGCCGGCTTTGTGCCGACCTTTGGTTTCTACGAAAACGCGGCGGCGCACTTTGCGCCAAGCTTTGGTGCCACCTGGTTCAAGGCCGATGGCACGTCCAATATCGGGTCAGATCCCGCCTGGGCGTCGATGTTCACCTGGCAGAAGAAGCTCGTTGATTTCTACGGCTACGACAAGCTCACCCGCTTCACTGCTGGTCTCGGACAAGAGTTCTCAGCCGACAACGCCTTCGAGAAGGGCAAGGTGGCCATGATGATCGACGGCGAATACCGCAACGCGTTCATCAAGGCCGAGGCGCCGAATCTGGAGTACGGCACCGCACCGTTCCCGACGGATGATACGAAGACCGACCTATACGGCGCCGGCTACGTCACGGGCAACGTGATCGGGATCGGCCGCGGGTCTCAGAACCCTGAGGCGGCGTGGGCACTTGTGAAGTACCTGTCGACTGACACCGACTCAGTCGTCGCGGTGGCCAACGGCATCAAGAACGTGCCGACCACTACGCCTGCACTTACCTCGCCTGCACTCGAGAAGGACGCCAACTACCAGACCTTCCTTGATGTGTTCGCGAATGCGCACAGCACCACAACGCCAACGACTGCGAGTGGCAAGGCATACCAGGACACGCTCGGTACGTTTGCGCAGAATTGGCAGGCCGGCAAGGTCGATGACCTTGCAGCCGGTTTGAAGGCTGTTGACCAGCAGATCAACGACCAGTTGGCGCTTGGCTCCGCCCCGTGACGATCGCAATCGACGCGCGTAGCGCTGGGCAGCCTAGCCCGGCGCTACGCGCCAAGCGTCGTCGTCAGCGCCTCACCGTGTTGGCGTTCCTAACCCCATGGTTGCTCGGGGTCGCGATCTTCTTCATCTACCCGTTAATCGACACGGTGTACTTGAGCTTCACTCGCTACGACCTGCTGTCGCCGCCGAAGTGGATTGGGCTTACCAACTATCGGTTCATGTTCACCAAGGATCCGCAGGTTGTGCAGGCGGCGTACAACACGCTGTGGCTCGTCGTGATTCTGGTAACCGCTCGCGTGTTGTTCGGCCTCGCAGTCGCCACATTGGTGACGAGACTGAAGTCGGGCCTCGGATTATTCCGCACGGTGTTCTACTTGCCGGCGCTCGTACCTCCCGTCGCCGGCGTGCTCGCGTTCGTCTTCCTGTTTAACCCAGCAACTGGCCCTGTTAATCAGATCCTCGGGGCACTCGGATTACCGCAACCACTGTGGTTCAACGACCCGTCCCTGTCGAAGCCCTCGCTGGTCATGCTCGGGCTCTGGGGCGTCGGCGATCTGATGATCATCTTCCTAGCGAGTTTGCTCGACGTTCCGAAGGAACAGTACGAAGCTGCGGCACTCGACGGCGTGAACCCGTGGCAGCGCTTCCGTTACGTCACGCTGCCGAACATCTCACCGGTGCTGATGTTCGCGGCGATCACTGGCGTTATCGCCGCGCTTCAGTACTTCACCGAAGCGGTCGTCGCGGCGTCCGTCGCCTCCGGACAGGCGACGACGGGTGGCGGCAACGCGGCTCTGCTCGGCTACCCCGAAGGCTCGACCCTTACGTACGCCCAGTGGCTCTACGTCATGGGCTTCAAGAACTATTACCTTGGCTACGCATCCGCCCTGGCTGTTGTGATGTTCGCCGTCTCACTCGGCGTCACGTTGATTCTGCTTCGACGCGCACGCAGCCTGGTTTATGGCGCGGAGGGAACCCGATGAGCGCTGTCACGGCAACCACTGCGATGAGCACGCCCAACCGCGATATCGACACCCGCGGAAATCGTCGGGCAAAGCGTCGCAAGCGGTTGAGTTTCATCGCCGACCACTCGGTGGGCATCGCAGTTGCCATCATGTTCTTGGCTCCGTTTGTCTTCATCGTGCTGCAGTCTTTTATGACGAGCGAGCAAGCGCTCACGGGTGATCTCTGGCCGCAGACTTGGCATCCGTCGAACTACGTTGACGTCTTCACTAAGGCGCCGATGCTGCTCTACCTGCGCAATACGCTGCTCTACGCGACACTCGCCACTGTCTTTATGTTGCTGTCGAGTATCCCTGCGGCCTACGCGCTATCGCGGTTGCAGTGGAAGGGACGCAACGCGGCATTCCTGGTGGTGCTCATGATGATGATGCTCCCTCCGCAGGTGACTCAGGTGCCGATCTATGTGATGTGGACGCGGCTACACCTCACTGGAACTCTGTGGCCGATGATCCTGCCGAATCTGCTTGGCGACGCGTTCAGCATTTTCCTTCTCCGTCAGTTCTTTCTCACCATCCCGCAGGAGTACGCGGACGCCGCGCGCGTCGACGGCTGCTCGGAATGGCGAGTGATGACCAAGGTGATCCTGCCAATGGCAAAGCCGGGCATTGCCGCCACAGCAATGTTCATGTTCTTCTTCTGCTGGAACGACTTCTACGGCCCCACGCTCTACACCAGCGAGAACCCAGATAGCTGGACTATTTCGCTCGGACTCGCATCGTTCCGCAACCTCTACCAGGTGCAGTGGAACCTCACGATGGCAGCGACGATTCTCGCCATGCTGCCCGTACTCATTGTTTTCTTCCTCGCGCAGAAGGTCTTTGTCGAGGGCATCACACTTACCGGAGTAAAGGGATGAGCGACATGAAACTGGCTGTCGTCGGCGGCGGATCGACGTACACACCAGAGTTAGTTGACGGTCTAGCCCGGCTCGGAGATCAGCTCAATGTTGCCGAGCTCGTGCTGCTGGATCCGGACGCCGAGCGACTCGACGTCGTGGGTGGTTTCGCGCAGCGCATCTTGGACGAGCGCGGCGCTACGACTCGCCTGACTCTGACGACTGATCGCGACGCCGCGATCGACGGTGCGTCTGCTGTGTTGCTCCAATTGCGCGTTGGTGGTCAGGCCGCTCGCGCAGGCGACGAGTCGTTTCCGCTGGCGTGTGATTGCGTTGGCCAAGAGACGACTGGTGCTGGTGGTCTCGCTAAGGCGATGCGCACGGTACCCGTCGTGCTCGACATCGCTGAGGCCGTGCGCCAACGCGCGACGCAGGATGCATGGATCGTCGACTTCACGAACCCGGTCGGGATCGTCACTCGCGCTCTGCTTCAGGAGGGCCACCGGGCGGTGGGGTTGTGCAACGTGGCGATCGGTTTCCAGCGCCTGTTCGCCGGCTGGCTTGGAATCGCTCCGGGTGAAGTGCACCTTGATCATGCCGGGCTTAACCACCTCACGTGGATCCGAGGCGTCGAGGTTGACGGTCGCGACGTACTTCCAGCGTTGCTCGCCGAGCATGGTGACGACCTTGCCGAGCGGCTTGAACTGCCTCGCTCGCTCATAGATCGTCTTGGTGTCGTGCCGTCGTACTACCTGCGCTACTTCTACGCGCACGACGAAGTTGTGCGTGAGTTGAAGGCCACGGGCACCCGTGCGCAAGAAGTGCAGCGCATCGAGAGCGAACTGCTCGAGATGTACCGGGATCCCGCACTTGTGGCCAAGCCCGCCCTTCTCGAGCAGCGCGGTGGCGCGTATTACTCCGAGGCCGCCGTGGCATTGATCGCGTCGTTGCTCGGCGGGCCGCAGCACGCCGGAGTGCATGTGGCGAATGTGCGCAACGACGGGCACTTCCCGTTCCTCTCCGACGATGCGGTGATCGAGGTGCCGTGCGATGTGTCGTCATCCGGGGTTGTGGCGCGGCCGGCCGCACCTCTCGAGCCGCTCTTCGCAGGTCTTGTCGCGAACGTCTCCGCGTACGAAGACCTCGCGCTCGACGC
Organism: uncultured bacterium; assembly: GCA_903826575.1. Lineage (GTDB taxonomy): Bacteria > Actinomycetota > Actinomycetes > S36-B12 > CAIYMF01 > Longivirga. The sequence goes on along the minus strand of CAIKEU010000069.1, from coordinate 108,528 downwards.
CGCGACGCTTGGCGGTCGCGATCGCGTATTTGCAGCGCTTCTCGCGCACCCCCTGGTCGGCCAGTACGACGTGGCCGAAACACTTACCGACGCGTTGCTCGCCGGCAACCAGGCATACCTACCGTGGGCTCGATCATGAATCGACAGGTCGTCGTTGCAGTCGACGGCGGTGGTAGCAAAACGGACGTAGCGGTCGTCGACATTGCAACCGGCGAGGTCATCGGAACCAGCCGCGGTGCCGGGTGTTCGCACCACCAGATTGGTATCGAGGCAACGGTCGCGGTGCTCGACGAGGCGGTCACAGCGGCGCTCATGAATGCGGGCGTGCAGCCCACGGATGTCGTGCACGCTGGCTGCTACCTCACCTCGATCGATTTCGACTCCGAGCAGGTAGCCGTGCACGCCGCCGTGTCGACGATGCCGTGGGCATCGCGCTCGTGCGTGGTCGACAACGACGTATTCGCGCTACTGCGCGCTGGGACAGATGCACCGGACGCTGCCGTTATCGTATGTGGCACAGGGATTAATGGCGTGGCCGTGCGCGCTGATGGTGCGACTGCGCGCGTACTGGCCCTCGGCCACATCTCTGGCGATTGGGGAGGTGCGGGCGGTCTGGCCGACGAGGTGCTGTGGTTTGCCGCGCGCGCGGAGGACGGTCGCGGCGAGCCGACAGCTTTACGCGATGCACTGCTTCGCTGGACCGGATGCGCCACTGTCCATGACGTAACGCTTGCGGTGCACACGGGGGAACTGTCGTCTTCCCTGTGGTGGGGTCGGGTAGCTGACATCGTCGAGATCGCGAACGCTGGCGACCCCGTGGCAATCTCGCTTATCGAACGACAGGGCACAGAAATTGGTTTGCTCGCAGGGTCGCTGCTCGCTCGGCTCGGGCTTGCTCGCGCCGCCGTGCCGGTCGTGCTCGGAGGTGGCATCGGAGCCGCCGGCCCCGCTCTCTTGGTTGATGCAGCCCGGCGAGCACTGGCAGAGCGCGCGCCGCTTGCCGCGCTGTCGATCGTCACCGCCGCGCCGGTGACAGGCGCGGTGCACCTCGCGCTCGAGTCGGCACGAACTCGGCAGGAGACGTCCGCGTAGCGTTTGCCGAGGGGTGCAACCTGTGATGGCCCCGGCGTCTGAGCGGCGTCACTCGGAGCAACCTTGTGGGTACCTCAAAAGTTGCTTGAATGTGTGGCATGGGCTCATAAGAGGCGACATACTCAGGGGCGGCCAACTGCCAACCGGCATCCGCAAACCACACTAATCAGGAGTGAATATGGGACTCGATGACATGGTTAATGCGGCCAAAGAGGCTGTAAACGCAACGGGCATGGGCGATGCCGTTGACGGTGCAGTCGATCAGGCAGCCGAAGCAGTAAAGAGCGTCACCCCGGACGCAGCTGACGGCATGGTCGATACGGCCGCCGACGCAATCAAGGATCAGATCTAGTCGTTAGAACGACCTGTCGACGGGTGAGCAGCGCCAGTGGCGTCGCTCACCCGTCGTACTTTTAAGGCCGCATGTTTGGGAACGACGTCGGCGCACGTCACTTAGGTCGGTTCATCAGGTACGTCCACGCCTTCTTGTAGCCGTGCCGTTCGTAGAGACGAATCGCGTCGACGTTGCCGGGTAGTGCGCCGATCACATGGTCTTCGACACCTTGCTCGTTGAGGCCATCGATTAGCCGCTGTAACAAGCGACTGCCGATGCCCTGCCCTCGGAACTCGGGGTGGACGGCGAGCGACTCAATCTCGCCGATGCGTTCCCCAGTTACCCAGGTGTCCGCGATCCACGTCTCGCTGACGGGCATCACGTGCGCGAGCCCGTAGCCGACGGCGCGGTCGTCAATCTGCGCGATCCACAAGATGGTGCCGGGCTTGGTGAGCAGGGTTTCATAAAGGGCGGAGCGCTCAGCCCACGTCGTCTCATCGGTTACGTACGGAGCGAGCTCGCGCATGGCTGACTGATGCTGATGGTGGACTGATACCCACAGCGGCTCAAGCCGGGGGATATCGTCTACCGTCCCGCTGACGAGTTCGACGTTTTCAACGGAGCTCATGAATTTTGCTCATACCTCGAGGCTTGAATCGGCGCGTGATCAGCAGTGGATTTCCACCCTGGTGCGGGCGCTCAGATATCCACTGTTCCTTCGATGCACGTAACAGTTTTCCCGGCCACCCAAATCGTGCCGTCATCGTCATGGGAAATGTGCACTCGACCTCTGCGTCCGAGCATCGTTCCCTGGCTCGCCGTGTAAGGCGCGCGCAGACGCCGCGTCGCTAGCAGCCACCAAGCCAGTGATGCGTTGAGGCTGCCCGTTACTGGATCCTCAACGGTTGCACCATTGACGGGGAAGAAGGAGCGCACCTCTACGGCAATATCGCTGCCCTCGGGATAGAGCCCTGCGACTCCAAGGTCTATGTCGACGTCGCCGGGTTGGAGTGCCAGAACCGCTTGCGCATCCCGCAGTAGAACGGCCACCCATCCCGGACCGTTATCAACCCACTGGCTATCGACGATCTCCGCCTCGTCGATTCGAAGCATCGTCGCGATGCGCGAGATCAATTCCGGGTCGACGCCACCGGAGCGAACCAACGCGGGAGCCGCGAAGGCCAGACCATCGTCGGTCTGCCTAATGCGCACCAGCCCAGCGCCGCACTCTTGAACGATGTGGTTGCTGTTCGACGGCCGACCACCGGCGCGCAGCCATGCGTGACACGTTCCCAAGGTCGGGTGACCTGCAAATGGAAGTTCGCCGTTGGGGGTGAAGATGCGAACCCGATAGTCCGCGTCATCATTCGTAGTGGGAAGAACGAACGTTGTCTCCGACAAGTTCGTCCACTGCGCAAATCTTTGGAGCTCTGCGTCGTCCAGGCCCTCGGCGTCGAGGACGACAGCCAACGGATTGCCAAAGTACGGCTCGTCACCAAAGACATCAACCTGTTGAAAGCGTCGCATCACAACCGCGAGCATAGTGCGAGGCCCTGGCTTGGGTGACGGGTGCCGTCGGCGTGAATTGCACTAGCCGCATGATCCGCACCGGAGGCAGCGAAGGGCTAGGAATATAGTAACGCCATGCGTTACTATATTCCGTGTGATCGTCTCGTTTGGGGATAAAGACACCGAATTGCTTGCAGCCGGAGTGCGGGTGCGAAGGTTCGTCTCGTTCGAAGCGGTCGCGCGACGGAAGTTGAGACAACTTGAGATTGCGGGTCGACTCGATGACCTAAAAGTGCCACCGGGCAATCGTCTGGAGGCACTGAAAGGTAATCGAAAAGGACAGATGAGCATCAGGATCAATGACCAGTGGCGGGTGTGCTTTCGATGGACGGAAGCAGGTCCAGTCGATGTCGAAATCGTCGATTACCACTAGACGTAGGAGTGATGATGGCTAGAAGTGCGGTACTTGATCCGGTAACTCCGGGGGAGTTGCTGTGGGAGGAGTTCATGTCTCCCATGGGGTTGACGCGTTACAGGCTGGCCAAGGAGATTGACGTGCCGGCGCAGCGCATTGGCGACATTGTCAATGGCAAGCGCTCGATCACAGCCGACACGGATCTTCGCCTGTGTCGCTTCTTTGGCTTGTCCGACGGCTACTGGCTACGGGCTCAGGCGGCATACGACATAGAGGTCGCGCATCGCTTGCTCGGCGAGGAATTGAAGAAGATCAAGCCGTGGCATGGAAGTGCAGCTTGATTCGTGCCGAGCGCTGGACGACGTGGGATCGAATTCGCGAAGTGTTCGAAAGCCCAACGGATCCAACGTGGGACGACGAGCGCCGTGATTCAGGTCCCCTCGCCAAAGGAGGTGATGGCATGCGCAAGGTAGTTGTGTACGAGCTGCTGTCACTAGATGGAGTGGCCGAGGATTGCGACTCTTTCATCACCAGTTGGGATGACGCGATGGACGCGCACCTCGCGGACGTAATCTCGACACAGGACGCTGTGATTCTTGGCCGACGCAGCCATGATGAGTGGGCGCGATTCTGGCCGGGCAGCGATATCGAGCCGTTCGCCTTCTTCATTAATCGCGTCCCCAAGTACATCGCGACGTCGACGCAACTAGCCGCTGCGTGGGACGGCGCGATCGCAATCGATGGTGATCTCGTTGAGTTCGTCTCGGCGATGAAACAGGAGCCGGGTGGCGACATCGGTGTGCACGCAAGCATCTCCGTTGCGCAGTCGCTACTTGCCGCCGGAGTTGTCGACGAACTCAAGGTCGTTGTCGCGCCGAACGTGATCGGGCGGGGACGACGACTCTTGGATGGACTGCCTGAGATCCACTTCGAGACGATGGAGAGCGCAACCTCACCCACCGGTCACCTCCTCGTGACCTACCGCATCGTGCCCAACTGAGCTAACACCTCGGAAGTGGTAACAAAGTCGGCGAACTCCTGATCTAGATTTATCGCCGAGATTCCGAGCACGGCAAATGGTGTTGGTGTGCTGGGGAAAATGTCAGCGCCGATTCGTCCGGATCAAGGTGGGCTAGCCGCAAAAACCGTTGCGGCCCCCGACATGCACGTTTCTCGGGTATTTTCCCGGTGGCATCCTCACCATTTGCCGTACAGATGAGATGCTACGGAAACTGCAGCGACACTGTATCCAAGTCAGTCCCATGGCCATCGTCATTTGCCGCCCCGATCTTCAGACATCTCTGGCGTTTCCCTCGGTCATGACAATATGACGCTCCGCGCTTGGCGGTCACCCCGGAATCTGTGGCGTCTAGACTTTGGAGGGATTTGGGACAGATGCGTAATTCCCGGAGCTCTTTGCAGCGCAGCCAGGCCCGTTAGACACTATGCCAACGAGGACGCCGGCAAGAAAGGCACCAGCGCCGGAGTCCCCATGGCATGTGTTCCGGTGCCCGGCAAATGGGGTAGCGCACCAAGATGCTCCCGTGGGCATTCCCAGCGGCGCGACTGGGCAGGTGCCCCGGTCAACGACGAGGGTGGTCGCGGAGGCAACGCATTGTCTTGGCTGATCGAAGTCGTGACCAAAACCGAGCACGATGACCTGATCACCCGGCTTGGGCTTCACTCCAATCGTTACCGGTCTGCCCGGCAGAGTTGCAGATAATTTGAGTGCTGCCACATCCGTCCCTTCGCCCCACGCAGGGATAAGGATCGCATGAACCCGTGCGGCTGAAGGTCTGCAAACGTCCTGTCCCGCGACGACATCCAAACGTGAGGAGGTAACGCAGTGTCGCGCCGTCAAGACCCGTTTTGGTTCGACCAGTACGCCTGTGCACTTCAGCGCGGGCAGTAAGTCACCCTCGGGTGCGAAACTGCCGATTACCCCGACTACGCTCCCTTCCGCGCTGTACACACTTGAGGCATCAGCGTCAGCCGTGGCATACACGGGCGTCGTGTCATGAATCTTGGGTGTACTCGCGCATCCTGTGACGCCCAGCATAAGAGCCAGCCCGCCGCTGGCAATAAATCGATGGACTTTCAGCACGCCGGTGACGCCACCCGAAGGCGCCGCGGGATGCTCAACGTGTATTGCGAGTTTCCGGATGTGTACTCGACCTCGATCGAGTCCGCCTTTCCCACGGCCCCTGTAATTTGCAGGACAAGTTGCGGGGCTGGTTGGCCCGTTGCGATATCCGCTCCGACGGCATTGCGCCGGGCCCTCCATCGGTTCGGCCCGATGGACTTAAGTGAGAATTCACTTGGCGGGTCCGCAGAAACGCCGAGCGGAGGCCCATCGCCTGAAATGAGGTAGCTGACCGTCGATGCAATGCCCGATGCGCCAATGAGTTTGACCGCTGTGATTGTCGTTGGTCGTGTCGCCGTGAGGGAACCGACCCCTACCGTAGCGGGCAGTAACGTCGCTGGCGCACACATTTCGCCGGACCAAGCATCAGAACTCATTGGGCCATTGGAGGAGATCGGGCCGGAACAGCCGCTCGCCGAAAGAACCAGCGCAGTCGCGACGACAGTCTTGATCAACCTATCCATCGATTTGCTCTCAGTGAGTGACACGGTCAGGGTGTCACGACGATTAAGTATGGATTGGGCGAGCCTCCACTCCCTTGGCTCGGCACTCCACCTGTGCCGCAAAGGTGGACAGCTTTGGTGAATTTGCAGGCATTCTTCGCGGAGGTCGAGTAGCCCGTTTTGCTTGACAGATTAATGCCAATGTACGCCGCGATGGAGACACCATTCGACCAAGTGATTGATGAGCCATAATCGGCCGTGACGCCACTGTTGGGGTCGTAGGGAGCACAGTATTGCGGGTTGGTTGTGGGAACAGAGGCTGCTTCGCTTACGATCGCGCCGCCATTGAATCGGATGGGCCGCGCCCCGTACTGAATCTGGTCCACGCTGCAGTAGCCCTTAACGCAAGTCGAGAAAACGTCCTTGTATTTTCCGTAGAGCCACTGCGAACTGAAGTATTTTTTCCATGTCGAGGTGCTGGCTTGTTGCGGGAAGTCGATCGTCAGGGTCGAGTTAGCGCTAGTAGTCCCCGATGTCGTCCAACCGCCAACGGACCCCGTGAGGGACACCCCAACGCCAAGTTCGCTCGTGGCTCCGCTGCCGTATTGGAAATCGCCGGTTGCGCCGGTGGTGGTTGAGTACAGTTGACCGACGATGTCGTTGACTACGTAACTCGACATTAGAGTCGAGGAGATGCTGTTGGACTTCGCTATGGCTGCTCCGCCGGCAACAGCGGCGCTTGAAACGCTACCCAATTTCAAGACGAGGCTGGCGTTTGCCTTCTCTGGCTCCCACCATTCCGTGGCATGGCCCTTGAGGTCTGATGCCACGAACCTCAGATTCTGAGACCCGGCTGTCACCGCTCCGTCGATGGTGAAGTTCCCGGCTGTGTCCGTGGTCGCAGTCCCGACTAGCGTGGGGGAGTAACTGTCCCCCACCGACATGCTTGCTAAGAACTTCGCATCCGGCTCTGCGTACATCGCAACGGATGCTCCAGAGGATTCGCGGCCGTCTGATTCCACGACCTTGCCGGTGGCGTGCACCTTACGCTCACCAGCGGATGTAGCCCCAGCGGTTACAACAGAAGAAAGTGCCGTCAAAGTACGACGCCTGCAAAAAGGCGGGTTTTACGAATTGTCACGGGGTGCCCCCACTCCGAATAACAAGATCAGAAAACTAGATGATGGTTTAAAGTAGCCATGCATCGTCGGATGCACAAGACTCTTTAATAAAATGTTGCGCGAACCGCAAATGGTTCTCACATTTCCCCAGTGCCATCAACACCATTTGCCGTGCACGGGAAATTCGAGCTAGTTCGTCCGCAGTAATGACCTCTCGGGTGAGAAATTCGCTGTATCCGATAACACGCTACGTCGTTAGCAGGAAGTTGCCCAGCGGTTAACGGGATGCCGCTAAGGGCTAGTCAGGCCTGCCGTCTATTCTCGATCCTGCCGGGGAAGTTACGAGAAGTGTCGCATTCATCTTTCAGGGGGATTTATGTCGTATGTAGTGGACTTTCAAACGGTGTCGACGGTTGGACTTGAATCGTCACCCGTAGTGGATGCGCTTGCTGGACTTCGCGCCAATGAGGCTCGTTACTTCAAGAACAAGTACGACCACACCTTCACCACCGAACCAGCGAGCAAGGCGAAGAAGGAAATCGCCTACGTCGCAAAGGTTCTCAAAGATGAGCGCGACATCATCATCGAATCAAAGCCGTTGGAAGCCACCGAATTTGAAGTCGACGGAATTCGCTGGACGTACGTGTTCTACGAAAGTGGGCTGGCGATCAACGTTCTCTACACACTCGCTGATGCCGGAAAACGAGCCGTCGGGTTCAAGCTCTCCGATGGCATGGACGTTCCATCCGAACTGGCTGATCGCTTCAAGTTTGCCCGTCAGAAGTCGAAGCTGGCTGGCACCATTCGCGGCTCGTACTTCGTCATCAAGGGCGAGTACTAAGGGGTATGAGCGCAACCGTTCAGGCGCGCGCAGTTTCGGCCGGTCACGGTGATCGTGAACTGTTCTCAGGGTTTGACCTCGTTGTAGCTCCGGGCGATGTGATTGGGCTGGTTGGTCCCAATGGTGCTGGTAAGACGACGATCCTTCGCATCCTCGCGGGCATTCGGCCACCAGATTCCGGTGTTGTCACCGTGTCGCCGCCATCAGCGCACATGGGATATCTGACGCAGGAACCTGAGACGGCTCCGGGTGAGTCAGTACTGATGCATCTGCAACGCAGGACCGGCATGCTCGATGCGCAAGATGAATTTGATCGCCAGTCGATTGCCCTCGGCGAAGACTATGAAGCCGCCGCGGACGCGTACTCTGACGCGCTGGAAAATTGGTTGGCACTCGGTGGCGCTGACTTCGACGAACGGGTAGCAAAGGTTGTCGACGAGATCGGGCTCGACGTCGACCTTGATCTCGACATGACCGCGCTGTCTGGAGGACAAGCGGCGCGCGTCGGCCTGGCTGCACTGCTGCTGTCACGCTTCGACGTCTACCTACTCGATGAGCCGACGAACAATCTCGATGCGGACGGGCTCGATTTACTCGAGGACTTCGTCGAACGTTTGGACGCCCCGGTAGTAGTCGTGAGTCACGATCGCGAGTTCCTCGCTCGCACCGTCACCGCTGTGGTCGAGATAGATCAAAGCCTGCAACGCATCACCACGTACGGCGGTGGTTATGAGGCGTATCTTGACGAGCGTTCAGTAGCTCGCCGTCAGGCCCGCCTTGATTACGAGCAGTACGCGGGCCGTCGAGCCGAGCTCGAAGCACGCGCACACATGCAACGCGCGTGGATGGAGAAGGGCGTTAAGAACGCCCGTCGCAAGAGTAAAGACAACGACAAGATCGGACGCAATTTCCGAAGCGAGGCAACGGAAAAGCAGGCGGCGAAAGCGCGGCAGAGTGAGCGCATGATCGAACGGCTTGAAACGGTTGAAGAGCCGCGAAAGGAATGGACGCTGCAATTCAGCATCGCCGCTGCGCCGCGATCAGGGGACGTCGTCGCTACGGCCCGCGCAGCGACGGCTCGTCGTGGGGATTTCACTCTGGGCCCCGTCGATCTTCAATTGGCCCTGCGAGATCGCATAGCGGTGACTGGTCCAAACGGCGCTGGTAAATCAACACTGCTCGCGCTACTCCTCGGACGTATCGAGCCGGATGCCGGTCAGGTGTCCCTTGGCTCTGGTGTTGTCATTGGCGAGGTGGATCAAGCGCGGGCGTTGTTCGAAGGCGTCGACGCACTAGCTGATGCGTTCTCTCGCCTCGTTCCTGACTGGCCGATGGCCGATGTGCGCACCCTGCTCGCGAAGTTTGGGCTAGGCCCGCACCACGCATTCCGTCCCGCATCGTCGCTTTCACCAGGGGAGCGCACACGCGCTGCCTTGGCGCTACTTCAGGCCCGCGGAGTCAACCTGCTCGTTCTCGATGAGCCAACGAATCATCTCGACCTTCCCGCGATCGAGCAGTTGGAAGAGGCGCTCGAATCCTTCGACGGAACTGTGCTTCTCGTAACTCACGATCGCCGCATGCTCGACACCGTCCGCCTGACCCGTCGCTGGCATGTTGAAGACGGCCAGGTCACTGAAATCGCGGCGAGCTGAAGCCAAGCCCGGCGTACGTCCTGACTCGAGGAGCAGCATTCGTCGCCGTAGGGGAGAATAGGGCAAGACCCGCCACCTTCCCGAGAGAGCATCGTGACTACGCCTACCGCCCATGAGACTGTCCGGACTGACGTCCTCGTCGTCGGTGCCGGCCCTGGTGGAGCATCAGCTGCGACTCATCTTGCGCGGCTCGGACGTGATGTCATTCTTGCCGACGGCGCAACCTTCCCGCGCGACAAGGCATGTGGCGACGGCCTCACCCCGAGAGCCGTGGCAGAACTTGAGCACCTCAAACTCGACCACGTCCTTCAAGGTGGACCGGTTAACAAGGGTTTGCGCGGCTACGGATTCGGCAAGGCCTTGGTCCTGCCGTGGAACGGCCCGCACCTGCCCAAGCATGGTTCGGCAATCGCGCGGACGGTATTGGATAACGCTCTACGTGCTGCCGCTCTCGACGCAGGCGCAACGGGCTTAGACGGCCACCGTGCCATCGACGTCGTGCTCTACCGCGGCAAACTCACCGGGGTTGTTCTGCGCAGTGCTGACCGCATTGTCACCGTTGAGGCGAAGCAGGTGATCGTCGCTGACGGCGGTAAGTCGCACCTCGGTCGCCAACTGGGCCGTACGTGGCATCAGGAAACAGTGTTCGGCGTTGCATCTCGCGCTTATGCGACGAGCCCGAATGCGGACGACCCGTGGATCACCTCGCACCTCGAATTGCGCGATGAGACCGGACGCATGATGGGCGGCTATGGCTGGGTGTTCCCACTCGGAAATGGCTTGGTGAACATCGGCGCCGGCACCTTGGCTACCAAGAAGAGGCCCGCCAACATCAATCTCCGTAAGCTCACCGAGGAATACGCGCGTCAGCGTCAGGACGAGTGGCAGCTCGGAGATCTCACCGGCTACGGCTCGGCACCATTACCGATGGGTGGCGCGGTGAGCGGAGTCGCCGGTAAGAACTGGGTGCTGATCGGTGATGCGGCTGGTTGTATCAACCCCCTCAACGGTGAAGGCATCGATTACGCACTTGAGACCGGACGACTTGCCGCCGAGCACCTCATCGAGCGTGGTCCGCTGGCTGATCTCACCACGTCGTGGGCCGATGAACTTTATGCTGAGTACGGTGAGGCATTCTCGATCGCCCGCCGCCTCGGCATCCTGATCACGAGTGAACGCATTATGAAGATGTCTGGGCCGATCGGTATGCGTACTCCCGGGGTCATGAAGGTCGCATTCCGAGTGATGGGCAACCTCGTCACACCCGAGGATCGTGACGTCGTGGCTCGCGCTTGGCGTTTGGCCGGTCGCGCATCACTCGCGCTTGACCGCCGTCGCCCCTTTCACTGATCGGCGATAACGAGACGCTGGTTATTACGCGCCGCTGGTCTCGATCACGTGCAGGCTTTGGGTTGGCCGAGTGAGTGCGACGTAGAGATCGGCGTCACCAGCGGCTGAACTTCGTCGAATCGCGGCAGGATCAACCACGATGATGTGATCGAATTCCAAGCCCTTTGATTCGTGTGCTGTGAGCAGACTGATGCGTGCATCCAACTGTGAGATGGCCGGATCGATGAAGCCGGTCGCGGCGAGATGGCCACGAACGTGCGGGAGCTCATCATCGGTCGCAATCACGGCCCACGTACCGAGTGCAGCGGCGTTATCGCCGAGGACACGTGCCACAACAGTTGGAATCTCCTGCGTTGTGACCGAGTAATGCACCGGATCAGCATCACCCTCGCGAGCTGAGACCGGCTCGCTGCCACCGAGACCGCGCTCGACGAGGAGCTCGTGAGCCGGGATGAGTAGTCGTCCTGGAGTTCGGTAGTTCACGGTCAGGGTCTCAAGACGCCAGTTTCCACCGGTCACGCGGTCGAGCGCGTGTGCCCACGAATCGGCCGCGGCAGAACTTGATGCTTGGGCGAGATCGCCGACCACTGTCATCGACTTACTTGGCACGCGACGTACGATCGCCCGCCACGCCATCGGGGAAAGTTCCTGGGCCTCATCAACAACGATGTGGCCGTACGTCCACTCGCGATCACCGGCCGCACGCTCGGAAAGGGTGCCATTGATCTGGCCCGTCGTGTATCGCTCGAGCATTAGGGTGCTGTCGACCATGCCGTGATACGCATCAAGGCCACCAGAGTCAAAGCCGGCGCCATCGCGTTCGGCTTGAGACAGCAGCGCTGCAAGCGTGGCCTGTTGTTGAGCCAGTGCCAAGGCGTGCACTGCTGATTCATTTGTCACAGGTCCGAGAAGATCGGCGAACTCGTCGAGCAGTGGAACATCGCTCGTGGTGAGACCCGCATCGGCAGCTCGTCGAATCAGATCTTGCTCGTGGGTCGAAAGAATTCCGTGTGCCGCTCGCGCAAGAAGCGACGGATTCGACAGCAGGCGCCGTAGCGCAGTGAGTTCATCAACGGGCATCCACAGCAAGTTGAACTCACGACGGACGTTCACGTCCTCGCGGAGTTCGTCACCGATCTCTTCACGCACCTCTGCATTACCAGCATCAAGTTTGCGAGCATTCGCAACACGGGTAATCGCAATGTCAAGAAGGTTTTTCAGGAATGGCACGCGCTGCTCGTTGTACGTATCGAACTGTCCCTGAGCAAAAGACATTGCTCGGCGAACATCATGTGGGCGTAGCTCGAAACTGAGATCAAGAAGACGCAGTTTCAATGGTGCACGATCCAGCCGGGGGAGCAGTTTCACCGCGTTGGCGATCACGTCAGCCATCCGCGCATCACCTTTAATGGCAGCAACCTCAGCCGAGTCGTCCTGCGTCGTGATGATGCCCGGCAGTAGAGTGGAGATCGTCGTACTCACCACGCTGGTCTCACCTAGGCTCGGCAACACGTGATCGATGTAACGAGTCCACGTCGGGTTTGGACCAACGATCAAAACGCCAGAATTCTCAAGCCGTTCGCGATAGGTGTAGAGCAAGTAAGCGGCACGATGCAGCGCGACCGCGGTCTTACCCGTACCCGGTCCACCTGCTACGACGAGAGTGCCGCGAATATCCGCGCGAATGATCGCATCTTGCTCGGCTTGAATCGTGGCGATGATGTCATTCATCCGGCCAGTGCGATTGGCCGTGAGTGCAGCCATCAGGGCTGCATCCGAACCCGCAGCTGCTGGTGCGGCCCCAGAAGCAGTCGCGTCGGCGAGCAACTCGAGATCGAGGATGTCTTTGACAAGATCCACGACATCGCGGTGTCGAGTGGTGATATGCGTCCGCGATTCAACATCGTGGTTGTGGGCATGTGTTGCCTGGTAGAACGCGGCTGCGGCAGGTGCGCGCCAGTCAACCTGCAGGACGCTGTGATCATCGTCCAGTAGGCCGATACGTCCAATCCAAATTGTGTCGGGCAGATTGTCGGCTCGAGTCCGCCCAGTCATGCGATCCAGACGTCCGAAGGTCAGACCATCCTCGATCATGTCGAGTTCTTGGATTCGGTGGGCGTAATGATCGGCGGTGGCGTCCCGCTCGCTACGGGCTTGGTGGGTGCCGCCCTTAGTTCCTGTGGTTGCGTTCGTAAAGCGTTCAGCGGCCAGAGCGCGCATCGCATCGAGGCGGCTGTAGGCATGACTGACGTGCGTCCGTGCGACGGATAGGTCGTCACCGGGTACATCGATGGTGGTGTCAGTCACAGTGGCCTTAGTCTCTCGCACTTCGGTGCAGACCGATACTTGGCATCGCCACGTGACAGCTCGTCACGCGCAGGAAACGCAGAAGGGGCCGGCATTGCGCCAGCCCCTTCCACGCTATGTGAGCGAGTTACGCCAGATCGAAACGATCAGCGATCATGACCTTGTCCCACGCGGCGACGAAGTCGTTGACGAACTTGGCCTGTGCATCGTCGCTGCCATAGACCTCAGCAAGGGCGCGCAGTTCGGAGTTCGAACCGAAGACGAGGTCAACGCGCGACCCAGTCCATACGTCCTCACCCGTGGTGCGGCTCTTACCGGTGAAGGTGTCTGCAGCAGCGGAGGTTGGCGTCCACTCGAGGTTGTTGTCCAAGACGTTGACGAAGAAGTCGTTCGTCAACGTGCCAGGACGGCTCGTGAGCACGCCGACGGATGAGCCGCCCGTGTTCGCGTTGAGGGCGCGAAGGCCACCAATGAGAACGGTCATTTCCGGTGCGCTCAGGCCCAGCAGAGCAGCCTTGTCGACGAGCAGCGCCTCTGCCGGGCGGGTGTGCCCAGCGTCGAGGTAGTTGCGGAAACCATCGGCCGTTGGCTCGAGCACTGCGAATGAATCTGCATCCGTCTGCTCCTGCGTGGCATCGGTGCGACCGGCCGCGAACGGCACGGTGACATCAACGCCCGCATCCTTTGCGGCCTTCTCGATCGCAGCGGCGCCGCCGAGGACGATGAGGTCCGCAAGCGATACAGCCTTGTCACCGGCAGCAGAGTTGAACTCGCCCTGGATGCTTTCGAGCTTGGCGATGACGGTTGCAAGCTCGGCCGGGTTGTTGGCCGCCCAATCCTTCTGTGGGGCCAGACGTACACGGGCACCATTGGCGCCACCGCGCTTGTCCGTGCCACGGTACGTCGACGCGGACGCCCATGCGGCACCAACCAACTGCGACACCGTCAGACCCGAAGCCAGGATCGTCGCCTTAAGTGCGGCGACATCAGCAGCGTCGACAAGTGCGTGGTCGACGGCAGGAACCGGGTCCTGCCAGATGAGATCTTCGCTTGGCACCAGTGAACCGGCGTAACGGGACTTGGGGCCCATGTCGCGGTGGGTCAGCTTGAACCATGCGCGAGCGAATGCGTCAGCAAACTCGGCAGGGTTCTCGTAGAAGCGGCGCGAGATCTTCTCGTACGCGGGATCGAAGCGCAGCGAAAGATCGGTCGTCAGCATCATCGGAGCATGTGACTTCGACGCGTCGTGTGCATCAGGAACGGTGCCTTCGCCAGCACCATCCTTCGGCTTCCACTGCTTGGCACCTGCGGGGCTCGTCGTGAGCTCCCACTCGTAACCAAAGAGGTTCTCGAAGTAGTTGTTTGACCATGCCGTTGGGGTGGTGGTCCAGGTGACCTCGAGACCACTGGTGATGGTGTCGCCACCCTTGCCGGTACCGTAGGTGTTCTTCCAGCCCAAGCCCTGTTCTTCGATCGCTGCACCTTCCGGCTCGCGGCCGACGTACTTGCTCGGGTCGGCAGCGCCGTGGGTCTTACCAAAGGTGTGACCACCAGCGATGAGAGCAACAGTCTCTTCGTCGTTCATGGCCATGCGGGCAAAGGTCTCGCGGATATCGCGAGCTGCGGCCAGCGGATCGGGATTGCCGTTGGGGCCCTCTGGGTTGACGTAAATCAGACCCATCTGCACAGCGCCGAGTGGGTTTTCCAGGACGCGGTCACCCTCGTAACGCTCATCGCCGAGCCAGGTGCCTTCTGAACCCCAGTAGATGTCCTCTGGCTCCCACTTGTCTTCGCGACCGCCGCCGAAGCCGAAGGTCGTGAAGCCCATGGAATCCATTGCGCAGTTACCTGCGAACACCATCAGGTCGGCCCACGAAATGCTCTGGCCGTACTTCTGCTTGATGGGCCACAGAAGGCGGCGTGCCTTGTCGAGGTTGCCGTTGTCTGGCCAGCTGTTCAGCGGGGCGAAGCGCTGCATACCGGTGCCTGCGCCGCCGCGGCCATCGCTAATGCGGTAGGTGCCGGCTGCGTGCCACGTCATACGAATGAAGAACGGGCCGTAGTGACCGAAGTCCGCTGGCCACCAGTCCTGTGACGTCGTCATCAGGTGGTCGATGTCCTTGCGAAGCTCATCGAGGTCTAGGGCCTTGAACGCCTCGGAGTACGTGAAGTCAGCGCCCAGCGGGTCTGCTGCTGGGTGGTTGGTGTGTAGGACCTTGAGGTTGAGCTGGTTGGGCCACCAGTCGCGGACGGACTGTCCCGAGCCAAGCTCGGTGAGGGCTCCACCCGAAACCGGGCACTTACTTTCGTTTTCCATTGTGGTCTCCTTCGGCTGCAGTGCAGTGGTCTGGCATGAACATTCTTGTCTGGTGCAATGACGTGCGCTTCTTGGGGTTCGAATCTGGCGGTTAGTTAGTTTTTGTCGACGTACACGTTGGGCAGTGGCCCCAGTACACGACCTCAGCCTCGTCAATGACGAAGCCGTGATCATCCGATGCGGTCAGGCATGGGGTGTCGCCGGTAGCGCAGTCGACGTCCGCGATCGCCCCGCAGCCGCGGCACACCACGTGGTGGTGGTTGTCGGCTACTCGTGATTCGTAGCGCGCTACCGATCCGGCGGGCTCGATCTGGCGGACAAGGCCAGCTGCGGTGAGGGCGCGTAGAACGTCGTAGATGGCCTGCGTTGATACGTCAGCCAAACCCACGCGAACCGCCGTTGCAATTGAATCCGTGTCGGCGTGTGGGTGCTCGTAGACCGCAGCGAGAACCGCAGTTCGTGGACGTGTGACGCGCAGGTCGGCAGAGCGCAGCAATTGCTCGGCTTCGACGGTCGTCAGCACGTGAGCAGTCTTTCGTCTTTTTTGGAATCGGTCAAGAAAAGGACTGATCTAGGACAGACCTTTGTTAAGTCAGGCACGTCGTTTGTCGACCAATGTTTCCGCAACTGATTTATGTCCGTCTCATCTGGCCGGATGTGCTCAGTTGCTGTTGAATTGCCGCGTAGGCTCGCAATCCCAGATGCTTTGCAGTATCAGTGATTCGTGGCGTGCCATCGATCAGAGCAGGAGTGCAATGAAAATCGGAGTCCTCGCCGAAGCCCAACCGGGTGAGACGCGTGTTTCGGCAACCCCGGCGACGGTCGGAGAGTTACGCAAACTTGGCTATGACGTGATCGTGCATGCTGGCGCGGGGGAGAAGTCCTCTTTCTCCGATGAAGCGTATGTCGCTGCCGGAGCCGAGATTGGTGATCCGCTGAGCGCCGACATTGTCTTCGGGGTGAACGCGCCCTCGTCTGCGCAGCTCGATGGGCTTCACGCAGGTGCGACGGTCGTAAGCCTGTTGAGCCCTGCTCTCAAGCCCGAACTCGTTGAAGACCTCGGTCGCCGCCCGATTACTGCACTTGCCATGGACGCTGTTCCGCGTATTTCGCGGGCCCAGTCACTGGATGTTCTGAGTTCGATGGCCAACATTGCGGGATATCGCGCAGTGGTCGAATCCGCCCACGCCTTTGGACGTTTCTTCACCGGTCAGGTGACGGCCGCAGGTAAGGTTCCGCCGGCCAAGGTGCTCGTCGCCGGTGCAGGCGTTGCCGGTCTTGCCGCCATCGGTGCGGCCGGCAGTATGGGTGCGATTGTTCGTGCCACCGATCCTCGTCCCGAGGTAGCCGACCAGGTGAAATCACTCGGTGGCGAATACATTGCGGTTGCGGCGCCCGACGTCGAGGTGAGTTCTACCGGTTACGCCAAGGAAATGTCGGACGACTACAACCAGCGCGCTGAGCGGATGTACGCCGAGCAGGCCAAGGACGTCGACATCATCATCACCACAGCGTTGATTCCGGGTAAGCCAGCGCCACGGCTCATAACCACGGACATGGTGGCGTCGATGAAGTCGGGCAGCGTGATCGTCGACATGGCCGCTGCCAATGGAGGCAATGTCGAAGGCACGGTTGCTGGTGAGTCGGTAGTTACGCCCAACGGTGTGACGATCATCGGCTACACCGACCTTGCTGGCCGCCTCGCCGCGCAGTCATCGCAGTTGTACGGCACCAACCTCGTCAATCTGATGAAGCTCATGACCCCGGGCAAGGACGGCGAACTCGTTCTTGATTGGGATGACGTTGTGCAGCGTGCCATTACGGTCGCGAAGGACGGTGAAGTTACGTGGCCACCGCCGGCCGTCGCGGTTTCTGCGGCTCCCGCCGCAGCTGCGCCGACGCCCGTCATGGCCGTCAAAAAAGCAGCCGAGCCAATGCCTGCGAGCCGCCGATTCCTCGGCGTCGGACTTGTTGGCGCACTGCTGTTCCTACTCGCTGCTATCGCGCCGGTTACATTGCGCGGGCACCTCGTTGTGTTCGCCCTTGCGATCGTCATTGGCTACTACGTCATTGGCAATGTGCATCACGCGCTGCATACGCCGTTGATGTCCGTCACGAACGCGATCTCAGGAATCATCGTCGTGGGTGCGATCTTGCAGATCGGGCAAGGAGATACCGCCATTACTGCGCTCGCTTTCATCGCCATTCTTCTTGCCAGCATCAATGTGTTCGGTGGATTCGCCGTCACCCGTCGCATGCTTGCCATGTTCTCGAGGAGCTGACCGATGAGTATCGAAACTGCCGCCCAAGCCGCCTATATCGTTTCGGCGCTGCTCTTCATTCTTGCCCTTGCCGGGTTGTCGCGTCACGAGACGGCAAAGTCCGGAAACACCTTCGGCATGGCCGGTATGGCCGTTGCTCTGGTCGCCACGATCGCGTTGGCGATTGACCGCGGCATCACGTCCACTGGTCTTGGCCTTCTCGCTGCAGCCATGGTCATCGGTGCGCTCATCGGATTGCAGCGGGCGCGCTCCGTCGAAATGACGGGCATGCCTGAACTGATCGCGATCTTGCACTCATTCGTTGGCCTTGCTGCCGTCCTCGTTGGTTGGAACGGTTACCTGCTCGTTGAACATGCACTGAACGGACCTGAAGCTCAGCTGCTCGACGCACAGGGGACCCTAGGTATCCACCATGCCGAGGTATTTATTGGTGTGTTCATCGGTGCGGTGACTTTCACAGGCTCGATCGTCGCGTACCTGAAGTTGTCAGCGAGGATCAGTTCGTCACCACTCGTGCTGCCGGGGAAGAACCTGATCAACATTGGCGCACTACTGGCATTCGCTGTGTTGACGGTGCGGTTCGTCATCTCGCCAGCGATGTGGATGCTCGTCGCAGTAACAATCATTGCTCTGCTTCTTGGTTGGCACTTGGTCGCATCCATCGGCGGTGGCGATATGCCGGTTGTTGTCTCCATGCTCAACAGCTACTCAGGTTGGGCGGCCGCAGCTTCGGGCTTCCTGCTTGAAAACGACCTTCTCATCATCGTTGGTGCGCTCGTTGGATCGTCGGGTGCGTATCTGTCGTACATCATGTGTAAAGCGATGAACCGTTCGTTCGTTTCCGTTATCGCTGGTGGCTTTGGGATCGAGGCACCATCGGGTGAAGACAAGGATTACGGCGATCACCGCGAGATCAACGCTGAAGGTGTTGCTGAACTTTTGCGCAACGCCAATTCGGTGATCATCACGCCGGGTTACGGAATGGCCGTGGCCCAAGCGCAGTACGGAGTTGCTGAACTCACTCGCAAGCTTCGCGATGCAGGTGTTGAGGTGCGTTTCGGTATTCACCCAGTGGCGGGCCGTCTGCCTGGCCACATGAACGTCTTGCTTGCTGAGGCCAAGGTGCCGTACGACATCGTTATGGAGATGGACGAGGTCAACGACGACTTCTCAGATACCTCCGTCGTTCTGGTCATCGGTGCTAACGACACCGTTAATCCGGCGGCCGCAGAAGAGCCAAGCAGTCCGATCGCTGGAATGCCCGTGCTGCACGTGTGGGAAGCCGAGAATGTGATCGTGTTCAAGCGCTCGATGGCGTCAGGCTATGCCGGCGTCCAAAATCCCTTGTTCTTCAAGGAGAACAGCGCGATGCTGTTCGGAGATGCAAAGGACCGCGTCGAAGACATTCTTCGCGCACTCTAAGCCGACGAGGGCCGGCGAACGTGCTTTGAGCCCTTAAAGGCCCGTCAATTGATCGAGCAGTTTGTGAGAGCGTGCGCGTCGTCGCATGGTGATTGAAAGTCGACCCTCGTCGTCAGCGCGCACCTTCCCGCTTTCTAGCAGCTCGGCCGCAGTGGTCATGACGGCGTCGTGGCCCAAGCCGCGAACCAAGCTCGGAAGTTGCTCGATCGTCGGATGATCACTGCGTAAGATCGCGGTCATGACCAGACGTTCGGCAGGGTCAGCGTCGAGTAGTCCCATCACTCCTGCCGACCACGCTTCAACGCTGAGTGTGCGCACCATCGTGTCGTTCACCGCACGCACAGTCTCGGTGCGTCGCGCGTCCGCCTTGCCGACGTCGCCGCAGAAGTTGCCCGCACCGATCTCAGCAACGAGGCGCTCGTTGCCATCACTATCGCTGGTGTAGATGCCGACTCTGCCAGTGACAACGAACATCACGCGATCGGCGGGTGCACCGGCTCGGTACAAAATCTCGCCACTGCGAAAGTGTTCGGTGAGCAAGCGCGAGCGCAGGGTTTCGCGCTGAGCCTCCGGGATAGATTCAAGGATTCGCGTGTCCACACCACCGGCAATCTGTCGTTCCCAGACGGCCGCGTAGTCCGCAACTTCCATCAGTTCTTGATGTGGGCCCACCGCTATGCGGGTGCCGATAGGGGCCACCACGCAATCGGCACGCGCCGCTAGTTCGGCGTTCGACGTAGCAAATACAACCGTGCGGTCAGGATGCTGGGTCAGCGCGGCAAGGGCAGGTGCGGCACTATCTGGGTCGGCGAGCAACGGAAGGTCCTGCAGCACCACCACGTCAGCATCGCCAAGCGCAGCCATTCCAATCATCAATCGCTGGCGCTCGTGCATGCTCAGTCGCGCGGCCTGAGTGCCCAGTGGTGCGTCAAGGCCACCGTTTGGAAGGTCTGCTAGGTGTCCAATTCCGACCATCTCGAGCACGACTGCTATTTCGGCATCAGTGCAGTGCGCACCGGACGCCCGCAAATGATCGTTCACCGACGCATCCATGAGGACGGGGTCATCTGTCAGCAACATGATGCGTCTTTTAATGGATGGAACACGTACGTCTATTCCATCGAAGAGTACGCACCCCCCTGCCGGATTGGCGTCGCCACTGAGCACTTCGAGGAAGGTATTGGTTGACACGCCCATGTCGGTGACGACTGCCACGATTACGCCACGGGGAACGTGGATATCACCCACCATCAGTGGATTATCGAGGTGCAGTGCGACATCGCGTAGTACCAGTGATGGTTCCTGTAGCGAGACGACCGATCCCGTCGATCGAGTGACGCGAGGCTCGGCCTGTGTGATCTGTTCGATGCGTCGCTTACTGGTCACAGCGAGCCGGATATCACGTAACCAATGTGGAAGTGCTTCCAGTCCGCGGACGACGGCATCGATGTACAGCAGCGATGCGGCAATCTTGCCAGCCTCAGAAGCCCCAGAAACAATGCTGATCAGTACCACTGCCAGCACGGCCGCGTATCCCGTGAATCGTGCAGCGGTGATCAGGCGACTAGCTTCACGCTTCTGTTCCTCTGTCGCAATTCTCAAATTGTCTGCACGCTGCGAAAAGCGATCGCGCATCCAATCGCTGAGGTTCATCCCGGTTACGTTGCGGTTGGCGGTGATCGACTCATCGACGACCGCGCCAATTTCACTGCTGGTGTCGAGTCTGGCCGTATTGCGCGCGAGCATGCCACGACTTATTCGGCTGTTGAGCAGGAGAAAAAGGAGGGTCGCGGCCAGAGTGACGAGCCCGGCATTCGGCTCGATGTACATGAGCAGTGCAAGGCTCACCACGATTCGACCCACGCCCGGAAGTCCCTCAGTGACTGTGACGTCGACGGCCTCCTCAAGTCGATCAACATCACTCGTGTGGCGACTGATCACACTGGGTCGGCGCATTCCCTGTTGACGCAACATTGGCGCGTCGAGAGTGCGATCGTAGACATACTCCGACAAGTCTTGACCGATCCGAGCTGCTGACCGATACGACAACCACCGCGACGTACCGGATGTAATCAGGGTTAGGGCCATGAGCGCGGCAATGGCGACGACGATGAGCGCTGTGTTTCCTTCGCCGGCGAGCACCGCGTCGACGCGCAACGGGATGATGGCCGCTGATCCGAGAGCAATTGTCGCGAGTACAAGAGCGAGAACGAGTCGACCGCGCACCGGTTGGATGAAGGGTGCGAGGAAATGCAGCAGCTCGCCAGTACCCGCCCTGGATTTTCCAGCCGGTACCGACGAGAGAATGCGTGTGCTCATCGGCGCGGCCTACTCAACTGTCTCGGGATCTCGAGTCTTTCGGTAGGGGAGTCCGGTGTCAATAACTTGGGCGTGTGATGCGTGAAATCAACGAGACACGAAGGTGAACAGTTGTCGTGGATGAGGGATACCCCAACTAGTGCACGCCATTCTGCCGCAGCCGTCCAATGGGCCGGCACTAACTCTGGAGAAGCCGAAACTAAAATCGCTGGTAGGATGAGGGTGTGAGCCAGCACATCGACCTTCAGGAGTTGCGCAATCGTTTGCGCGACGAGGCTGGCGCACAGATCTTCAATTCCCATCGTGGCTCAGGGTTTTCATACCGGGCTAAGGTCCCACCGGACGGGGCAGTTCGCGCTTAATGCGCTTTTGAATCTGTCTTTCACACTCCCGCGAATTCGCGTTGAGTAGCGCCGCTGTGCGCACCGTCCGGCCTTAGTTCCCATTCCAAACGAAAACTGATGTGACCACCATGCGCTCGGCCTTTGTCTCTCCCCAATTTACGTTCCTCCATGATCTTATGACGTCGTTGACGCATCTGGATCTGCATACCCTCACGGTGAACCTGCTCGGACTTTCGATGTTGGCACTTGCGTTCATCACCGGATTCCCTCAAGCACGCCATGCACTCGTCAACGAAAACCTTGCTGGTGTTTCGATGTCCGGTCTGATCAATGGTTCGGTGTCGTCGATCGCTTGGCTCACCTGGGCTATGAGCAATTCGCTGATCTGGATCATCGCCTCATGTCTAGCGGGGGTACCTGCGCTGTTGGCGACGTGGTGGGCCGTGCGCCGTTCTGGAACGATGATCCGCAGCAAGGATCTTGTGCTGCCCGCGCTGTGGGCTGGCGGACTCGTGGCCTCTGCCGCGATTGATCAGGTCGCACACGTGCAAACCATGTCGGTTCTGTTGGGTACGTCACTGCTTTGGTACATGCTGCCCGCCGTGATCGAAGTGTGGCGGGTTAGCGACGTATCAGGCGTCTCGGCGGCTAGTTGGTGGCTGACACTTGCATGTTCGTTCGTTGGTGCTGCTTACGGTCTGGTTGCACACGTTCCGGCCGAGATCATCTACGGCGGGTTGTCGGCGCTGGGATCAACTCTGATTCTCGTTCGCCTTGCTCAGAAGTCGGCTGCATGGTGTGCAGTGTGCGGCGCGGTCGAAGAATGCTGGTGTCGGATCGCTGAAGAGTTAGACGAACTCGACAACGATCCGATCGCCGCGTAGATCCGGCGCTGTCCTCGCGATTGAGATTACTCAGCCACGAATGCTTCAGCATCGGAGTAGGGGAACCACCAGAAGTCTTGATCGCTCTGTACGTAGTCGATCATGACGAGTTTGGTGTGACGGAAGGTGTCAAGGCCCTCCTGACCGAGTTGGCGACCGATGCCCGACATCTTGCGACCACCGAAGGGGCCGGCAGCGTTGTCGAGCAGTGGAGCGTTAACCCACACCATTCCCGCGACGAGTTCACGCGAGGCGCGATCCATCTCGACGATGTCAGCGGTGTAGATGTTCGCGCCGAGACCAAACTCGGATGCGTTGGCCAGGGCGATTGCTTCGTCGAATGACTCGACCCGACACAGCGGCGCGAGTGGACCAAAGATTTCACCGTGCAGGATGTCCATGTCTGGCGTGACATCAACCAGGACCGTGGGCTCAAAGAAGCAGCCGCCGTTGAGTTCGGTCGGAAGGTTCGTTGGACGTCCACCCCCCTGAGCCACTCGTGCACCCTGTTCGATTGCTCGGGCGAGGATCCGCTCAACTCGATCACGTTCACCAGCATGTTCCATGGGGCCGATGTCAACGTGGTCGAGGCCGTTACCAACACGAAGTTTGGCAACCTCGGCCACAACGAGGGCGGCGAACTCGTCGTAGATATCTGCATGGACGTAGATGCGTTCTGCCGAAGTACATACTTGGCCGCAGTTGATGAAGGCTGCGAACGTGACGCCACGGGCGGCAGTGGCAAGGTCTGCGGACGGCATCACGATGAATGGGTCGTTACCCGATGCTTCGATGAGGTTCGGCTTGAACTGGTCGGCACACGCTCGCGCAATTGCTTTACCCGTGGGCACACTTCCCGTGAACCCAACCATGTGCGTGTCGCGGTGACTCACAAGATGATTGCCCACGGCTGCGCCACCAGTGACACATTGGAACAGGCCGTCGGGCAGGCACTCGAATGCTTCCATGAACTTCAACGTCGTGATGGACGAGAACTCAGAAGGCTTAACGATCACCGCATTCCCTGCGGCGAGCGCGGCGGCGGCTTCCCACATCAGCAGCACGATGGGGAAGTTAGCCGGAAGAATGATCACAACTACACCCATAGGTTCCTTCGAGGTGTAGTGCATCTGGCCCGGAACCGTATTGCCAAGGTTAGAGCCGACGCAGTGCCGCCCAAGTTCGGCGTAGTAGTCCGTCGCGGTGTACGACCAGGAGAGTTCGTCGACACCTTCCTTGAATGGCTTACCCGTTTCGCGGGTCATGATCTCTGCCACCTCGGGAGCGATGGCTTTGATCGTTCGCGCGACTTCATGCATCAGTTCCGAACGTTCGAGTCCGCTCAACGCCCACCACGACTTTTGTGCATCGTTAGCGGCGGCAATGACCTCGTCCACCTCAGACAACGTCACCTGTGCGAGTTCACCGACCTTGGCCCCAGTGGCTGGATTGATCACAGCCGAGCGCACATCACCCGCGCTCGCTCTGTATTCACCGGATACATAAAAAGTGCCGGAAAGGCGATCGAACTCGGCTTGCGCGTCCATCGGGTAGCTCCAAGATTCGTTGTGGTTGCGTGACTTGTGGTGAGCAGTGAGTTCGAACGTTAGCGAATTGCAGAGTGAACTTGCCTAGAAAGCGTCAGATTCGCATCGAATGCGATGCGGAGTCAGCACTCACCCGTTAAGCCAAATGGCTAATTCTCTTCTCCCGTTGGCACACAAATGGCGCAGTGTGACTATGTTCTGCTGACCCATGGGAACACTATGTAACGGTGGGGGTACAAGGCAGGACGAAAGCTCATTGGGGCTCGACGGCAGGGGTCGTCGGGTTAGTAGCCGCTGCCGTACTCGTTGTGAGTCCTCGGGCGGCGGAGGCCAGCGGCCCAGTCTCAGATCCGTCCGCCACAGCATCAAACGTAGGTGCGTCGGCCGTGCATCCTTTGGGTTTCAAGCCGTCGCCGACTATCGCTGCGTCGAACTTCGCACAACCGGCTTCGGCGAGTAAGTCTTTCCATGCGGCAGCGAGTCCTGCGAGCGTCGACCTGACTGCCTATGCCCCGCCGCCTGGGGATCAAGGCCAGATCAGTTCGTGCGTGTCGTGGTCGGTTGCGTATGACCTGATGGGCTACTACGCGAACCGCACCGGACACGTAGGGGCCCCCTTCGCTCCGATGTATATCTACAGCCAAGTTAATGGCGGGTCAGATCAGGGTTCGACCTTCTTTGACAACTTCCAACTTCTGGCCGCTCAGGGCGTTGACACCAAGGCGGACTACCGACCGCAGGGCGACTACGACTGGTCCAAGAAGCCTACTAACGCTCAAAGAATCTCCGCATCCTTTCACCGAGGGCTAAGCCCCACAATGCTGTTCGGAGGTCTTGGGCAGGGGACGAATCCTCGCCCCGCGATCTCGAATGCGTTGGCCGCGGGGCAGCCCGTTGTGATCGGTATTGGAGTCTTCGAGAAGTTTTACTATCTCAACGCAAGCAAATCGACGTTCACCAAGGCGGATATCTCCGGGTCGTTCCTTGGCTATCACGCAGTGACCGCTTTTGGGTACAACGCCACTGGGCTCATCATCGAGAACTCGTGGGGTGCCGGCTGGGGTAAGGGTGGGTTTGCCACCCTCGGCTGGGATTTTGTCGCAAACAACGTGGTCGAAGCATGGACGACGGCTGGGTTCGCGAGTTCGCCGGTCACCGTGGCTGTAGCTCCGACGGCTTGGTCGAGCGCGGGTGTTGGAACACCTGCGACCATGACAGCCCAGACAAGCGTTTTTGGGTCGAGTGCTTCGGGGTTCAACAGTCTGGGTTGGCGGTTGACTGTCGGCGGGACGGTTGTGCCCGTCACGTGGCAGTCACCCACTCAAATCTCGTTCACGGCACCCGCAGGGAACGTGGGCCCAGCCACCATTGCGTTAACGCGCTCCGGCGCTCCGGCAATTGTGTCCACGCCGGTGACGTATGTACCCGCAATATCGAACTTGACGGTTGTTCAGCGACCAGATGGCAACCGCATGTTGACAATTTCAGGTGCGGGATTATCGAGCGGATCTCGCTGGAGTTTGGTGGCACCTTCAGGTGCAACGAGCGCTTTGACGGTAGCAGCGTTCAACGATGTTGCTTCAGGTGCACTCAACCGAATTTGGACGTCGCCAGACGGTCGTTACGCGGTCGCGCTCGTAGGCTCGGTTGATCCGGTTTTGCGTGAAACGGGTGCGTACGGGCTTTCGTATGTTGGTCCTGATTCGGGGGCCATTTTGGCTTGGCCAAATGGCGGGGTGCCGTTCCTTGCACCGACCATTTCGCATCTGTCGATCTCGCGGCTGGTCAATTCGGTCACCAGTGACGTCACGCTCTCGGGTGACGGTCTAGCCGCGCTAATGTCTCCGTACCCCAGTGGTGTTCGACTAGTTTCTGACGCCACCGGCCAGAGCATTGGTTTGGTTGTAAAAGCCAAGACAGTCTCGTCAGCGGCGGTGACGATTCCCTCCGGAACTGCAATCGGCGCCTATCACCTCGTGGTGTGGACTCCTCTCGGGACGTCGAATGTGAATGCTGCCTCCGCGTTGGTGATTGTCGGAAACGGAGTGCGTTAGATCGTGTTCGCCCTTAGTTGATCGGTGACGCATCTTGTCGTTATGTTTCCCGACCCCTAAGCCGATCCACCAGCCGGCGATCACGTTTGGTGGGTCGTCCAGATCCGGGATCCCGCACGATCGGAGCTGGTCGCTCAGTTTTAGCTGGCGGTGCTGGTGTTTGGTCGTCGTAATGCTCTGCGGCTATGGGCGCACTCGTTCGTTTATCAATTAGGCCGGTGACGACCACAATTCGCTCGCCGCCGGGCGTCACGGCTCGAATCGCATCACCGATTCTCACCGGCTGGGCGGGCTTAGCCGTAACTCCATTGATTTTGATATGCCCGGCTTTGCAGGCCTTTGTAGCAGCCGAACGCGTTGAGAACAGACGTATTGCCCACACCCATGAATCCACTCGGACACTGCCACCTGACGTCGTCACAATCCCAGCCTAAAGCCGACGTCCAATCCGTCCTGGTGCTCCCGTTGTGTTAGGTCCCCAGTCGGAGTGCGATCGACGAGATCTACGCAGTCGTTGGCCAGTAGCCACTGGTCCAGGTTGCTGCCGCGAGTTTTGCCTGACCGGCGGGGGATGGATGGAAGTAATCGATCGTCGAGACATCAGCTGCAACAAAGTTCACGGCGTATGTTGCGCCGTTGTCGTAGAGGCAATGTGCGAACGTTGCGCACACGGATTTGAGTGCGTTGTTGAAAGCGGTTTCCTGTGTCGCAACTTGGGTTCGTTGCGCTGCGGTCGCACTTGAACTCAGCAGCGACTGGCAAACCTTCCCTGCCGACCAGATCAGCTTTGCTCCTGCATTCTTAGAAAAGAGGTTGTAGAGCGTCGTCACATTCGGGATTGAGCTGACGTAGATGTACGCGTTCGGCTTTGCCGCACTGAACTTGGTGACTGCCGACTGAAATTGAGATGTGAACGTGGCGACGGGCGTCATTGTCGCAGTCGTGGGTGTACAGAGGTCATTCGCTCCGAGCAAGATGGTTACGTAATCCGCATTACCGGCTGCCGCAGCGGTCAACTGCCCATCAAGGTCAATCATCTTTGCGCCAGTCTTGGCCACATTTATCGCAGTAGCGGATTTGGGCGCTGCGATGATTCGGCTCAATTGGCTCTGCACACTTGCCACTGTGCCGGTGGCCCATGAGTACTGGGGGCAGTCGGTGAGCAGACAGCCGCTGGCTGCGTCGTAACCACGCGTAATGGAATCTCCGGCTGCGGCCATGATTGTCGGAAGTGGCGCGACGGGCACTGCGGCCTGTGCCGTTGGCATCAGCAACGCACTGATGGCGACACCAATGGTGCCAAGTGTGATGATCGATCGTGACCGCATGATGCTCCAAAGTCCGGGTTATCTCCCAAGATCCAATACGGTGCGCTGCTGATCTTGCGCGGGGCGACAACAAGATATTCGATAAACGTGAGGAATCTGAGAACCTTCAATTCGGGAGCGGGGCCGCACGCCCGAGCACAACGTCGTACTCAACCACCAGACGTCCTTGGTGTCGTAAGTGCAGTCGTCAGTGGCGTCGTGAGTAGTCCAGAAGTCAGCGGTTCAAGGCGCGTAGGGAGTGAGTGAATGCTTTCTGCAGGTCTCGATGTCGTGGACTATCTAACGCAAGGCGTCGGATCGTGGAGCTGATCTCGATCTGAACGGCATCGGCTCCGTGCGATTGGGCCCATGAGGTGACCCGATGTTCACCGCGTGCGGCGAATCTTCCGTCGCGATCGATCAGCACGTTGAAGCCCGCCTCGCGCAAAGCATCACCCATCGGCTCGATGAGCGATTCAGATCGCTCTGGGTAACGGCCTGGGCCGATGGCGATGTCGATTCCGTGCTTGTCCAACATTCCGTGCAAGTCGAGTAAGTACGTGCCCGGGCCTATTCGATTGTCTGCCAACAGCACATCTTTGAGCGGGTGACTGGCATCCCAGTTGGCGTCGCCGATGTCACTTGCGTTTACGGCTGATAGGCCGTGCAACTCTGCTGCCAGAAATCGAGCCAGGGATCCTGTACCAGGTTCGCTCATCTTGCGTTGTAGTACATCGTCGACGAGGCGGTGATGCGCCTTGTCGTGTGGCGCGGTGAAGACAAACGGTGCTGTACCAGGTCCGGTGATCTCAACGTGTTCGTCGAGCTCCGACATCGTTCCCGTCCTGTCTACATCAACATCTCACGTGGCATGGTTTGGCGACACAACTCGGGTTGTGAGCATAAGGGTCAAACTTTCAAGATCCCTGCACCATTCTCATATGTCATTGTGATGTGCTTGTGACATGAGTAACCATCCCCCTGGTGCAGACGACGTGGACCATGCCGTCGACGAAATCGATGATCACAATTCGGGAGTGGAGATCACACCACGACCGGCTCGTCCAAGCTGGTGGGAGATCGGGGTGGCGGTTGCGATTTTCGTGGCGTTCTGCGGCCTTGTCTTAAGTAAGGCACCGCAACTATTGGAGCCGGACGACTATGCCTATCGGGCCTCGATCGTTGCGCTCTCGCACGGCAACGTCACTCTGACTGCGGCTCAGTACCAAGCTCTCGCGAAGGAACTGGGTGGTACCTCAATCACCCTGCCGACGGCCGGCGGCAATGTGGTCGGACCGGGTTCTGCGCCAGATCCAGGTGGAGTTGGGATTCCGTCCTTCGGGGCCGGCGGTCCGGGCGGTGACGGGGCAAAACCTGGATTCGGCGGTCCAGACGACATGGGTGGACAAGGCATCATGCAGTGGGTTAAACGTGCGGACGGTACGTACATCAGTGAGAAGAATCCTGGTTATCCATACTTAGCGTTGCCATTCCAAGCCATGGGCATCTTGCGCGCTGCGCCGCTGTTCTACGGTGGCTTGGCATGTCTAGCGCTTTTCGCGGGTCTACGTCGGTGGGTGGGGTCCTGGGCGGGTACCTGGGCGGTCGCACTGTTCTGTGCATCAGGAACGGCTGCTGCGTTCGCATGGCGTTCGACAATGCCTACGTTTACCGATGCCTCACTCATTGCCGTGGGAGTGGGTACGTTGATCTGGGCGTTCTTGGCAACTGATCGTGCAGATCGTTGGCGAACGATCGTTGGACTGGCCGGATTCGTGGCTCTTGAGGCGGCGGTGGCGATTCGCTACACCAACATCATTTTCCTGATCGTAGCGATAGTGGCTGCTGTTGTGTTCATGCGCAGGACGTCGCTGCCGAAGGCGACCGCAGGCTGGTGGGGCGGATCACTCGTGGCCTTCGCCCTGCTGATGGCGTGGTGGAATCTGCATTACTACGGGAGTCCATTGTCGACGGGCTATTCATCGGGCGAGATCACCTTCAGCCTGGGGTCTATCGGCCCCAATCTCATTCACATGCCGGCGCATCTTGTGAAGAGCATGCCGATGATCGTTCTGGCATTGGCAGGGTTGGTATGGATGATCGTTCGATTGGTACAAAGTCGCAGCCTTGACGGAATTGCACGCGGTCGTGCGCGGCGTGACGCAACGATCGGTGCCGTCTTGGCTGCCGGATGGTTCGGCTTATGGGTTCTCTATCTGGCCTATGACTGGACGGTGCGCATGGCAGGTGATGATCACGGCGGAAGCATTCACACGATTCGCTTTTATATGCCCGCACTGGGTGTTATCGCCGCGCTTGGTGCGTGGCTTCTGGTTCAGTTGCGACGTTGGCTCGCGGCAGTTGCGGTCGTTGCGCTCTTGGCTGTCTCGGTCAGTACGTTTGGAACGCTGACGACCGACCACGGGCCGGGTGGCGGTGGCTTCCCAGGAGGCGGACCCAATGGACCGGGTGGCGGTGGCTTCCCAGGAGGCGGACCCAATGGACAAGGGGGGTATGGGCCACTTAGTGGTCCGGGGGAATCGCAGGGTTAAAACGACATCGTTGTTAACTCAACGTCAGCCCACGTGCTTTGCGTGGGTGGGCCGAGCGCGTAACGCATCCGAATCGGGTTAGTGAACTCCGTGACGATGGCGCCGAACGTCATCCACAGGCCGGTGTCGGCACGCTCGACGCAAATCGGGCCGCTGCGGTCCTGCAGGATTGCGATGAGATCGTCACCGGTTTCGACTGTTTCGCCGCGCGTGGTGACGACGTCGAATCGTGCATATGTTGAGGAAGTCGGCGTCTCAACTTCTGGGTCGAGATCGGTAGTTGCTAGCGGATGGTTTGTGTGCGAAAAGCGCGAGGCGCCGTCACTGGAGTCGACTGCGCCCCAGGCCGAGCATTCGATGCCAGTTGACGTGATTTCACCATCATCATTCGGACCGAGAATTGCATAGTGCTGTCCGGAAGCGTGCGGCACTGATCGAATGAACTCGATCGCCCGGGTAGACGTTGCCGAGGCGAGCGCGCCACGCATGACGAACGCCACGGGGAGTCCGGCACCTGAGTGATTCAACATCGACAACGCATTTACACAGATGCCAACGCCGTGTGAGTTAGTGCCACAGAGCCCGATCAATCCGGCGGAACTCAGAACAGCGGACACCGATCCGTCTGCGAAATGACTGCGCAAGATGAACTGACTCCCGTCCATGTATGACGGAAGATCCATCGTCTGACCAATGATCGGGGTGGGGGAGGTGGTTGCGAAAAGTGTGCACGCTTCGCGTCGGTTGCGCTTCGTCGACCACCACCAGTGCTCGTCCATCAGGTTATGAGCGAGTACGAGGTTGAGCGGCATTGCGCTTCCGACGGCGATACCGCGGACTTCCTGACCAAGATCAGGTGTGAGGCGATCAATGGTTGGAAGGAAGTTCGTCTCGCCGATGAATCGTTCAATCTCGGCTTGGCCACCGAGTGCTTCCACAAGACTTCGAACAGAATTCTGCACCGCGGCTCGCAAATGCTCACCGTGGGCAAGCCCGCGTTCGTATCCGTCGCCGTGAACGTCGATCACACTCTGATGGCTAGCACTGGAAGCGTCCATGGGCGAAACAGTAGCGCCAAGACTCACGTGCCGGTGCCTCGGTGCGTGCATCGACGGGACGTTGCTGCAAGGATGATCCACGAATTGTTGACCGTCCAAATGAAGGTGAGATCCCCGTGAGTGCCGCACTTGGTGGATGGATTCTGATTGCTCTTGGAATCGTGCTTGCCTTCACGGGGAAGCGTTTAATCTGGCTTGCTGTTGGCATTGCAGGTTTTGGCGTTGGCTGGCTTTTCACTCTTTTGCTCTTGCCAAACATTGACTCGCTGGCGCGACTGCTCGTTGGCGCAGTGGTAGGTATCGCGATGGCTGTTGTTGCGCTTCGTGGTCTGCCCATCATCGGTCTGGCTATGGGTGCGGTGCTTGTCGGCCTGTTCGGTATGACACTGGCTAATGAGTGGTTCGATAACAACACATTCCTGCGCCTCGTCGGATTCGCGATCGGCGCAGCCATTGGGTACGCAATAGTCAAAGCATCAATTGACTGGGGCATCTCGCTTGTCACCGCTCTAGGTGGTGGCGTGCTGGTGTGGAATGGGCTGATCCAGGTGATGCCCGATGTTGCTCGGTGGGTTCCGCTGACGGCTGGCGTAGTAACCCTGGTCGCTGGATTCCTTGCCCAGCGGCCGAACAAGGTGACGGATCAGCCGGGCACGGTTTCAAACGTCTAGTCGTTGTCCGGGCTCTGCCGCGCAAGCGCGCTTCCTAGCTGAGTTCCTTCGTCATGATGAGTTCGCCGCCAGCGTTCTCCCAATCCTGAAAGCCCAGTGAACGGTAGACATACTGCGCTCTGAGGTTGCCGCTGGCGACACCCAGGTGAACGCCGCGCGAGCCTGCTTGCGTCAGTCGATCTAACAGAAACTCCAGGAACCGCGGACCGTAACCGTGGCCCTGTGCGCGCGGCGCCAAGTCGATGTGTAGGTGCGAGGGAAAATCTCGAACAAGTGCTTCAGGTCGACGTTCAGGAAAATGGATGAAGCGGACTAACTCCTGATCGCTGTCTCGACGTACGTTCTCGAGCGGGTACCGAACTCGCAAGGGCGGCCACCACGACGATTCACACCGGTCCTCAAGTGAACCTGTATCAAGGCAGCCGAGAACATAACCAGCTGGCCCGTCAAGCTCCACCGAGTAGGCGAATTCGGGTTCAAGATGGATGTAGGGTCCAACAAATACCTCTCCAAGAAGTCGAGGATCGTCAAACAAATGTGTGCCGTCTGCGCCACCGTCGCCGGTCAGAAGTGCAACGTTATAGAGCGCGTCGTGGTCGTGCGGTTGTGCCAATCGCAACGTCATAGCGGCCTCCACGCCCTTTATCGTAGTCGGGAGTTGGCGTCGTGATTGTTGATTCCGAATCGCCCAGACGTCCGCGAGGTGTCGGAATCGACGGCGGGCAGTCCCAACTCCGGTTGCAGGTAGACGGATCCAAAGACGTCATCGTTGTTGCTGGAGTCAGCCATGGCGATGACGTGGGTGCTCGGGTTCGTGACGCGGTCATCGAGGCGGGGCAGGCTGGTGGAGTTTCGTCGTGTGCCCGTGTGGTTGCAGGTCTCACAGCACTTCCGGCCGAGCTCGCAGCCATTGAGTTGCTGGCAGACGAAATCGCCGAGGCGCTTGGCGCCGAGGACGTTCTCATTGTGGACGACACCGTGACGGCGCATAGTGCTGCATTCGACGGTGCTTCGGGAATCGTGCTCGTTGTAGGAACGGGAATTGCGTGTTTGGCTGTGGATGCCGCCAATCGGCGTATCCACCAAGCCAGTGGCGCTGGCTATCTGATCGGTGACGAAGGCGGCGCATACTGGATCGGACGCCAGGGATTGGCCTCGGCTATCAAAGGTTTCGATGGCAGAGGCCCATCGACCACACTTGTGCAGGCAGCCTCGTCCCGATTTTCGACCTCACCCGAGGATCTCGCGGTTCGCGTCCACGTCGATGAGCGTGCCGTGTCGTCGATCGCCGCGTTCGCTGTTGACGTCATTGCGGCGGCCGATGCGGGTGATCTGGTTGCGCTGAGCATTCTCGACCGGGCTGCAGACGAGTTAGCAGATTGTGCCCAAGCGTGTGCGGCGACCCTCCCGGAATCGGCACTAGGTGGGGTCGCGTTGATGGGCCGGCTCGTGACCGGGTCGGAAACGTACTCAACGTTGGTGACGTCCGCCCTCGAACGAATATCGCCGAGTTTGACGGTGACGCTGACTGCTCAATCCCCATTGGATGGCGCGCTCGCGATGGCCGCTTCGAAAGACCTTGGCGTGTATTCGAATGCGGTCACCGCTCGATCCACCGCAGCGAGTCGAGCTCTGAAACATCGACCCGTGGGATCAGCCGCATCCGCGTACCTTCGAGCCGCGTCCGTCACCTTGGCTCAGGCAGCCTCTGCTGAGTCAGGCAACCTGACGCTCGCTGCAACGCGAGTTTCCGCCGCGATTCTGGCGGGCGGAATGATTCACACGTTCGGTACCGGACACTCCCACATGCTTGCCGAGGAGTTGTTCTACCGGGCAGGCGGATTGGCACGGGTAGATCCGATTCTGATCGGCGAACTCATGTTGCACGAATCGGCGTCGATGAGCACTGAAATCGAGCGCAGGCCCGGCCTCGCGCAGTCGATTGTCAGCCAGCACCCGATGAAGGCGGGTGATGTTCTGATTATTGTTTCGAACTCGGGCGGTAACTCAGTCAGCGTTGAACTTGCCCAGCTAGCGCGCAGCATGGGGGTGCTTGTGATCGCATTGACAAGTCTGTCCCACGCGACGTCGACACATGCTCGGGCTGGTGCATCGACGAGACTGCACGATATCGCGGATGTGGTGCTAAATAACCACGGAGTAGTAGGCGATGCGGCAGTTTCAATTCCAGGACTTGATCGTCGAGTGGGTGCGACGAGCACTGTCGTAGGCGCTGCCCTCTTGCAAGCATTGGCTGCCGAAGTTGTTGCGCTTCTCGTCGATAGCGGGGTTGAACCCGAGGTATTCGCAAGTTCGAATACGGTCGGTGGAGATGAGATTAATAAGGTTCTGTTAGATCGTTACCGTCATCAGGTGAGGTCGTTATGAGTACTGCGTGGTTCCTTGGTCAAGGTGTTTGGACTGACGTCCTCCGCGAGTGCGTGACGCGCTGGGGGTATCGGTTAGTCGAGCACGAATCCGAGGCTGATGTGTCGATCTCGAGCCGCATTGATCCGTCGTTGCTACACGCCCACGTCGATTCGGGTCTGACTGCACGTCAACTCAATGAGCGCTTTCGGTTGGACGTTGAGTCCGGCAGCCCCCTGCGGGTGCGGCTAACCGCTGCCCATGACGTTGGAATTCGTTCCGGGTTCAACGCCATCCGCCGCGGGCTTCGCACCGACGATTGGGCGACCGAACAAACCGTGTATGGAAAATTTGCCCAGCGCGGGGTGCTCGAAGGTTTCTACGGACCTCCGTGGTCACATGCGGAGCGTCTCGACATGGTGGATTTCCTGGCTGATCACGACTTCAACTTATTTGTTTTGGCTCCCAAGGACGAAGCATCGCAGCGTTGGGACTGGCGTAGTCAGCTGAGCGATACCGATCGGTTCAACATCGCCGAAATCACCACTCGGGCAGGGGCTAACGGCATTGAAATCATGTGCTGTGTCTCACCAGGCCTGAGCATTCGCTACAGCGATGGTGATGATCGCCAAGCGCTCGTCGCGCGAATGCTTGCGTTCCATCAGCTTGGGGTAAGGCGGATTGGTCTCCTGCTTGATGATATTCCTGAGGATTTACAGTTCGATGAAGATCGCTCCGCTTACCGATCCATTGCGCATGCTCACGGAGCTCTCGCGACGTACGTGGCCCAAGCGCTATGGGCGGTTTCTCCAGATATTGAGCTGGCAGTCTGCCCACTGGTCTATCACGGGATCGGTGACGAGCAGTATGTCGTCGAGCTTGGTGAAGCGTTGCACCCGCGGATTGATCTGTTCTGGACCGGGCGGGAGATCTGTTCACATCGTTTGGATTTGCTCGATGCTGCGGTTTTCATGCGCTCGACGCGCCGACCGCCGTTGTATTGGGATAACTACCCCGTTAACGATGTGGCTATGGTCGGAGAATTGCATATCGGGCCGTATCGCGGTCGGGATCGACATCTGTATCGGCTTAGCGCTGGCATCGCCGCGAACGCGAGTGACCGGGCCGAGACGTCGAAAATCTCGCTTGCCACCATCGGCGACTACCTGCGTGATCCCGAGGGCTATTCAGCGCAGGGAAGTTGGGAAAACGCGATTCGAGAAACTGCGGGCCCCGAGGCGGATGCCTACCTACGGTTTGCTGAGAATGCGCAATGGTCATGCCTTGCGACGGTGGATGCTCCCGCGTTGGGTGATGTGATCGCAAAGGCGTGGCTGCACTTCGGGTCGGGCGACAACGTTGCGGGCTGCCGGGTTCTGACTGATTTTGCAAGCGAGATCGGTGAAACTGCTGACGCGCTCCTGAAATCCGATGTTGGCAATCCGCTGTTGATCGAACAGTCACGTCCGTGGATCGAGCAGTATGCACGTGGGGCCGCGGCGCTACGCCAGATCGCGGCCCTAGTTTCGGGAGGTATCAGCCCTGATGTGGCACGTAACGTCTTGCGTCCCATGACTCATCAGGCCGCCTTCGGCGATCACCCCCGAGTTTTCGCCGACACGCTGTCCATGTTTATCGATGACGTTCTCGCTCAGAACTGGGCTGGCCGCTAAGGCGTCGTGCACTGACGTGCGGGACAAACACCATAGTAAACGCTACAGTTGTCCTATGACGCACATGTTTCAGAGTGCCGCCGGTTACTTTCTGGCTGCCTTCATCGGGATCTTTGCCGCTGACATGCTTTTGCCCGGCTTTCATGTTGACGGTGGTTGGGCGTACATCGTCGTGCCATTGATCTTCGGGCTGATCATGGCGCTGTTATCACCGATCGTTGCGAAGACTCTCCAAAAGAACGCGCCGATCCTCATGGGCGGAGTGAGCTTGGTCGCGAGCTTGGTGACATTGGCGATTGTGAACCTCTTGTTCAAGGGCATCAGCATTGACGACTTTGGATCATGGATTGGTGGCGCGGCAATCATCTGGCTGTTCGGCGCACTTGCCGCGTTCATTTTGCCCATGCTCCTTAAGAAGACAAGCAACGTATAGAGACTTTTCAACTGCCCCTGTGGACTCTATGCCGAGTTTCACAGGGGCAGTTGTATGTTCGCATCGTCATTCCCGTCGATATGCGCAAAGATGAATGCGTGACAACAACCGCCGACGCCTATGAACTACTGCTCAAGGAAGGGCAGGAGTTATACGGAGATGTCCCCATCGGACGTCCAGGGCGCGCTAAGACGTATCGGTGGACTGTGCGCGCTCTCAATGCGCTGCGAGTTCGAATGTCTATTGAGTTGTCCGGCCAGAGCAATGTTGCCCCGGGCCCCGCGATCTTGATCGGCAATCACACGTCCACGTTCGATCCCATCGTGCTTGTCATGGAGACCGGTTGGCGAGTCACAGCGTTTACTAAGGCAGAGTGGTTTTCACACACGATCGGTCCCTTCTTTCGCTTTATGGGCCAGATTCCACTGCGTCGTGGCGATGAGCCAGTTACGGACTGGGCGATGCGAATGGCGCAATCGACGCTGAACGATGGCAACAAGGTTGGCATCTACCCCGAGGGCACTCGGGCACCTGATGAGGGAAAGCTGTACCGACTGCACTCGCGAATTCTTGTTCCGCTCCTGGTAGCTAATCCCTCGATCCCGGTGCACGCCGTTGCAACGCGGTACGAGCCAATTTCGTTAGGCCGTACTCGAGCGACGGTAAAAATCTCCCCGCGGCTGGCCGTCGATGCTGCTGTGATGAGTGCAGACGAAATGGTGAACATCGTCAAGGATGCGCTCATTCAGTTAGGCGATCTGATTTATGTGAATCAGTACGCGTTCGTCGCGAAGGCGCGCGCTGCGCGTCAAGCGCAAGATGGCGCACAGAAATAGAAGTTCGCTGCGACACGTGACTTCATCCGCCAACGAGATCACCTTGCCCGCAGGGGAGGTGCAGTATGCGCATTCTGGCGATCGACCAAGGAACCTCGGGAACAAAGGCGCTCGTCGTTGATGATGGGATTGTCCTGAGCGAATCGAGCGTGGCTGTGCGTCCTACGTATCTGCCGGATGGTCGCGTTGAACAAGACCCCTCCGAGTTGCTTGAGTCCGTGCGGGTAGCGGGTTCGAAAGCTCTTTCGTCAGTGGGCAGTGTCGATGCAGTCGCTCTGGCAAACCAGGGCGAAACCGTACTGGCCTGGGACGAGTCAACGGGTGATCCGTTGACGACCGCGATTGTCTGGCAAGACGGCAGAGCCGCCGATGTGTGTATCGAGTTGGCCGATGACGCCGACTGGATCGCTGCCCGAACAGGCTTGGTTCTGGACCCGTACTTCAGCGCGCCAAAAATGACATGGATCAGGCGAAACCTCACTAAGGCAGGGGTCGTCACCACCACAGACAGTTGGCTTGTCCACGCTATGACGGGTGAGTTCGTAACGGACGTCACTACGGCCAGCCGTTCGCTACTCCTTGACCTCGATAGTGCGAGTTGGGATCGCGAGTTGGCCTCGGTCTTTGGGCTCGCAGATGAGTCATTCCCGCGCGTCGTCGCGTGCGATGAATTCATCGGAATGACTTCACTTTTCGGCGAAGAACTGCCGCTGCACGGTTTGATGGTCGATCAGCAAGCAGCACTGCTGGCGCAAGATTGTCGAACATCAGGCCAAACGAAATGCACGTATGGAACGGGTGCGTTCCTGCTCGCGGCATTGGGACCGCATGCACCACGATCTAGGCATGGACTCACCACGTCCGTTGCTGCGACATTGCGAGGCGAAACGACGTATTGTCTTGACGGACAGGTGTTTACCGCGGGTTCGGCGATGCGTTGGTTGACCGACCTCGGAGTGGTTGGCGATGTGCAGGATTCGTTGTCCGTCCTTGACCCTGACGCCAACGACGAACTGCTCTTCGTGCCGGCGTTGGCCGGCCTAGGCGCGCCTTGGTGGCGAACTGACGCCAAGGCGTCCTTCGTCGGACTGACCTTGTCGACCTCCCGCGCAGATATTGTGCTGTCGGTTTTGCGCGGGATAGCTACTCAGATTGTGGATGTACTGATGGTCGTTGGGAAGGATGCGGAGCATCCCGTGGACGTGCTGCGTGTTGACGGTGGCCTGGCGAACTCAGCCCCCTTCATGCAACTTCAAAGTGATCTGGCCCAGATTCCTGTTGAGGTCTATCCCTCGCCGAACGCCACGGCGCTCGGTGTTGCGGCGGCTGCGGAAATCGGTTTGTGGCCGGAGCGTTCCGTAGATGCGATCGTCGGATCGTGGATACCACAGGCTCGCTACGAGCCGCGCTGGTCGGCTGATCGAGCTGCGAATTACGTGGGGCGTTGGAGAGAGGCTGTCGCTACCTCCCTGGCGACAGTCGGTGGCACACCATGAGTCCGGTGACGTGGAACCAACCCAATCGTGAAGCCCCAGACGTATTTGACGTCGTGATCATTGGTGGCGGCATTGTTGGGTGCGCGGTCGCTCGTGAGCTCACGGCGTTTGATTTGACGGTTGCGCTTGTTGAGGCTCGCGCCGATATCGGCGATGTCACGAGTAAATCCAACACTGCAATTCTGCACACGGGCTTCGATGCGACCCCGGGCTCGCTGGAGTCACGCTTAGTTCGTCGAGGGTACGAACTGCTGAGCCGTTATTCGACAGTGACCGGAATACCTGTGGAACGAACCGGTGCACTTCTTGTGGCGTGGACAGATGAAGAACGTGACGCACTGCCAAAGCTTGCGGACAAGGCATATAAGAACGGATATGAACACGCGGAACTCGTTGATGCGCAAGAGGTATACCGTCGTGAGCCTCACCTTGGCCCTGGCGCCCTGGGTGGCCTGGCGATTCCTGACGAGTCCATCATCTGTTCGTGGACCAGTGCTCTGGCGTATGTCACTGAGGCGGTTGGTCGGGGACTTCATCTGCTACTTGATCGATCTGTCACCGGCCTTGATGCCTCCGGTCCGGTGACTGAAATCTCAACGACTCGTGGACAGGTGCATGCCCGGTGGGTTGTCAACGCAGCGGGTCATGGCGCGGATGTGATCGATCAATTTCTGGGTTACGACCGCTTCACAGTTGTCCCGCGCAAAGGTGAACTCATCGTGTTCGATAAGTGTGCGCGTCGGTTGGTCAATTCCATTGTGTTACCCGTGCCATCATCGCGAGGTAAGGGAGTGTTGGTTAGCCCGACGATTTACGGCAACGTCATGCTTGGCCCGACCTCGGAGAACATTCACGATCGATCCGACACATCCACGACACCTGCGGGGTTGTCGTTCCTGAAGTCGAAGGGTCAGCAGATCATGCCGACACTCCTCGATGAAGAAGTGACCGCTACCTACGCGGGACTACGGGCGTCAACTGAGCACGATGATTTCGTCCTTGACAGTGATCCGCTAACGCGTTACATCCTGCTCGGTGGAATTCGCTCTACGGGGCTGACAGCGTCCATGGCACTGGGTGAACATGTCGTTGAGCTGATGAAGAATGCTGGTGAGGTTCTGCGCGTGAGTGAGCAGTTGCCGGATGCGCCGCGCATGCCGTCAATCGGCCAGGCATCACTGCGCCCGTTCGAAAATGCCGAACTCATTGCTCGTGATCCGGAGTACGGACGCATCGTTTGTTTTTGTGAGCGAGTTAGCCGGGGCGAAATCCGTGATGCGCTTGAAAGCGCCGTTCCACCAACGGATCTCGACGGTCTACGACGGCGAACCAGAGCATTAATGGGACGCTGCCAGGGCTTTTACTGTGGGGCTGAGGTTCAAGCGCTACTCAATGATGGAGTGCACGCACGGGGTACGTCGTTGTGACGCCCCAGACCTGCG
The DNA here is from genome assembly GCA_903826575.1 of uncultured bacterium. Taxonomy (GTDB): domain Bacteria; phylum Actinomycetota; class Actinomycetes; order S36-B12; family CAIYMF01; genus Longivirga. Next base: position 68,317 of record CAIKEU010000069.1, on the reverse strand, counting down.
GTGTACTGGTTATTGGTGGTGGACCATCGGGACTCACCGCGGCCGCCAATCTCGCGGCGCAGTGTCGCGTTGTTGTCCTAGAGCGAGAGAGTGCCGCTGGCGGTATTCCGCGACACAGCGATCACACCGGATATGGCTTACGCGATCTTCGCCGCGTGATGTCGGGTCCGGAGTATGCGCGGGTTCTGGTGGAACGAGCAGTGGCGGCGGGTGCGGAGATTCGTACCGAGTCGATGATGACGTCGTGGGTTGACGATCACACCGTTGCGGTGACTTCGCCGCAAGGCAGGTATGAGATCTCAGCGCCGGCAATCATTTTGGCAACAGGTGCTCGCGAGCGGCCGAGATCGGCACGATTAGTCGCAGGGGATCGGCCCGCAGGTGTTTTCACAACCGGGTCATTGCAGAACCTTGTGCACCTGCATCACGGTTCACCCGGATCGAAAGCGCTAGTGGTGGGTACAGAGTTGGTGAGTTGGTCCGCGGTTCTCACGCTGCGGGAGGCTGGATGTGAAACGGTCGCAATGATCACCGAACGCGATCGTCCCGAGTCTTACGCCGCTTTTCATCACGGTGCCAAGGTCGGCCTGTCGACTCCGGTGTCCACGATGACGAAGGTGCGCCGCATTCTTGGCCGTGACCGCGTAGAGGCCGTCGAAGTTGAAGACGTTGCGACGGGTGCTTTGAGAACGATTAATTGCGACACAGTCGTATTCACCGCTGACTGGATCCCGGATAACGAATTGGCGCGCTTGGCACATATCGACATGGCAGCTGGATCGGGTGGGCCTCAGGTGGACACCATGTTGCGCACTTCCCGTCCGGGTCTTTTCGCCATCGGAAATCTCGTACATCCCGTCGATACAGCGGACGTCTGTGCCCTCGACGGACGGCATGTCGCCACAGCCGTCCGCGATTTTCTCGCACAACGATCGACGCCAGGTCAGTCCGTGTCGATCGTCGTACAGGCGCCTCTTCGCTGGATCTCGCCATCTGTCATGAGGGTAGGAGATGGTGCGCCCGCACGTCGCAAATTCTTGTTCTGGACCGATGAGTATCGACCGGTAGCACGTCTGACGGCAACTCAGGGCCACGCAGTCATTGGAAGGATCACCCTTCCGTGGCCTGCGGCACCGGGGCGAGTTCTTCGGGTGCCCTCGGCATTGCTAGCACGAGCTGACTTCAGCGCAGGCCCCATCACCGTCGCGCTTACGTGATGTTTGCGCCTCTCGGGACAGGGGTACATGGCGGTCGGTGGGTGTTGTTACTACATGTGATTCGAGCGTTGTGTGTTCAGCGTTGAAACCGTCTGAGGTCACAATGTTGCAAATCTTTACCGACGCCGTGCCGCGATTGCCGTGTGACGCCGTAGGGTAGCAAAGCCTCTTGTACGCTTATTGCTATTCATGTGCTCTACCTAAGGAATGTGTCGTGGAGTTCGACGAGAACGCGCAGCTTGATACCTCACAGATCAATGACATCCGAGATCAGGGTGGATCTGGGGGTGGGACGTTCGGTGCTTCCGGCGCTGGCGGTGGTCCCAGCATGGGCACGGTGATGGGTGCGAGCATGATTAGCCGCCTTTTCGGTGGTGGCATCGGCGGCTTGATCGCCGTTGGCTTGCTGTTCTTCATTCTCAACAGTTGCTCACACGCAAACGACGCGAAGACCCAAGCTCAGGCGCCGACAAACGGGGTGCAGAACATCGCTTCCACATGCATCACGGGTGCGGACGCGAACACTAAGCCTGACTGTCGCATCGTCGCGGCCGTGAACAGTACTCAGGCATACTGGAGTAAGGCGCTAGCGGGCAGTAAGACCCCGTATTACCAAGCGCCCACAGTGTTCTTCCGGGGCTCGGTGAAGACTGCGTGCGGCCCGGCCACTGCAGCCGTCGGACCTTTCTACTGCCCCGGCGACCAGAAGGTCTACATCGACCTCGGCTTCTTTGATCAACTTCGACGTGATTTCGGCGCCAAGGGTGGCCCGTTCGCTGAGACGTACGTCATCGCGCATGAATACGGCCATCACGTGCAGCACATCGTCGGCTACGACAAGTTGGTCGGACGTGACCGCAGCGGACCGAAGAGTGGTTCGGTGCGGCTGGAGTTGCAGGCAGACTGTTTCGCCGGTGTCTGGGCACGTAATGCCGTCGCGACGGGATTCGTGAAGACGATTACTCAGGCAGACATCGAGGATGGTCTTAATGCAGCATCGGTGATCGGTGACGATCGCATCATGCAGACCGCAGGCCAGCGCGTAAACCCGGAAAAGTTCACGCACGGTTCGTCGGCCCAGCGTCAGCGTTGGCTGACCACCGGGTTCACCACTGGCGATCCAAACAAGTGCGATACCTGGAACACCAACCAGTTATAGGTGCTTGTTGCCCGGCTGCTGAGGTAGGCGTTCAACCATACGTGTGATGCGGGCGGCGTCGTAGACGAGCGAAATGTGTCCGCTTTGTGAGTTGTGATGCGTAAATCAATGCGGCTGAATGACGGAAATTGACCGAGTTCGACAATTCTTATCCAATTCAAAGGCGTAATACGCCCTTTCTGGTATACCCTTCGGGTCGGCCTGCCCGATGATTGAGACATGCAGTTAACGAATGTTCGCTGCATGCGTATCAACCAGGGGAGTTCGAGATGAAGCGCACCAGTCGTCTTGCGGCGACAGGGCTGGCGGCCACCGCGGTCGTTGCCACCGCTGGGGTGGCCGCAGCTTTGGGGATGCCGACGGCCGCGCCCGCCGCATCGAACGTGGCCCATGCTCAAGCGACCTCTGCAGTTATTGCCGACCTAGAGCGCCAACTGGCGTCGCTGACCGATCAAACTACAGCTCTTCAAACTGAGGAACAGGCAGCGGCGAAGGCGTTGCGCTTGGCGCGTCATGCTCAGGCAGTGGCTGCCCAGCAGGCGCAGGCAGATGCCGCGGCCGCAGCGGCCGCCGACGCGCAGCGCGCAACTCAGCAGGCCGTGGACTACTCGTCGTCGGCGCCTCCCTCGCAGGCCACAGCACCGAAAGCAAAGAACTATGCATCGCCGGCTCCTACCTCTCACGGTTCCACCGGTGCAAGTGGTTCGACCTCGAGCTCTAATGGTGACAACGAAGGTGGCAACGATGACTAATCGCGGAACCCGAGCACGTTGGACAACTGCAGCACTGGTAGCTCCCACGGCGGCTGCGCTGTTTACCGGAACGACCGTGTGGGCCGCAGGTCATCAGCCAGCGTCTAGCATCAAAGCAACGCCTAAGGTTGCCGCCACGGTCGACCCCACGGTGGTCGCATTGCGGCAGGCGGTCGATTCAAATGCGGCCCAAGTGGCCAACCTTCGTAAGTCTGTGGCGTCGTTGCAAAAGCAGGCGGATGCCATCGTCAAAGGCACCGCAACTAAGTCAAAGAAGAAGCATTCGTCGAGTAGTGCGTCGAGTTCTTCTAGTGGATCGTCGTCGTACTCATCGTCGAATGGGTCAGCCACCAAGAAAAAGAAGAAGTCGTCAAGCTCGTCGAACTCAAGTTCGGGTGGATCGTCTTATGTTGCTCCACCGCCCGCCCAGGGTTCGACGGGTGCCTCCGGAGCCTAGGCGATGACGATGCCCTCGCAGTCAGCTGAGAGCGGGGTCGACCTTCGAACATCGTTCACCTCGATGGCATCGCAGGTGCGGTTCTGGGTCCATCGACCAAACGCTCGGGCCGAAGAGCTTGCTGCCCGAGCGCAAGGGATCTTCGAATCCGTGGCCAGTTCATGCACGCGCTTTGACCCATCGAGCGCTTTGATGAGGGCGAATTCGGCTGGAAATAACTGGGCTGTGGTGCCAACCGAATGCTTCGAAGCGCTATCTACTGCCTACGAAGCCCATCGGGTCACCGCCGGCATTTTTGATCCGCGCACCCTTCGGCCGCTCACGGCTCTCGGTTACGCGGCGACCCTGCCTTTTGAAGGTGCGTTGAATGGTGCAGAGCCAATTTCGGTGAGCTCTTCACCGGATGCGCCGAAGGTCCAACGACTCCGTCCGTGGAAGCCTAAGTTTGATCCCGCGCGTTATGCCGTTCGCGTCGGCGATGAGCCAATCGATCTTGGTGGCATTGGCAAGGGATTGGCTGTGCGATGGAGTTCGGACGTACTGCGAGACGCGGGGAGATCGGTCCTGGTGGAGGCAGGCGGCGATGTGATGGCTCTTGGTGGTGGGCCCAACGAAGATGGCTGGATGATCTCTGTCGAAAGCCCCATGGGTGGTCCAGATCCCGTTGCTGTTCTTCAGTTGACAGATCGTGCCGTCGCCACCTCGTCCATCCGGATCCGCTCGTGGCGCGTCGATGGGGAAGACGTGCATCACATCATCGATCCTCGTACTGGCCGTTCTGCTCAGTCATTTCTGCGCTCCGTTACCGTGGTGCATGACGATCCCGCTTACGCTGAGGTTTGGAGCAAGTCCTTGTTCATTGCTGGACGAAGCGAGATCCGGAAAATGTCTGACGACAAGGGATTGGCTGCCCTTTGGGTAGATGTTGACGGCCGAGTCACCACGAGTCGGGCGATGCGTCCGTATGTCGCTTGGCAGGTGTCAGATGTCTGAATCGTCAGCTGGAGTTCATAGCCCGGAGCTAAATGCGCATCCGCGTAGCGTCGCGTGGGGTGCCGGATTGGTTGTCGGGGTCACCCTCAGCGCCATTGCTTCGTCCTTTCTGATTGGGACTGCAGTCGCGTCTATCGCATCCGATCGAATGGCACCGTGGATTCTGGGCCGCGCTGCGGGCATCACCTCGTACGTACTTGTGCTGGCACTGGTGATCATGGGTCTACTGCTGTCGCATCCTCGGCGCGCTCAGTGGAGTCGGCCGAGTTCAGCCACACGTATCCGGATTCACGTCAGCTTGTCGGTGTTTACCCTTGTCTTCGTAGCACTGCATATCGTGGTCTTAGCCACCGATAAGTACGCGGGCGTTGGCTGGTGGGGATCGTTCGTGCCGATGGGTTCGTCCTATCGACCGGTCGCGGTAACTCTTGGTGTTATTGGGATGTATGCCGGGCTTGCTGCTGGGCTGACCGCAGCGCTGGCCGGTCGTGTCTCTCAGCGAATCTGGTGGCCGATCCACAAGGTTGCGATCGTGTCCTTGATTCTGGTGTGGATTCACGGAGTGCTCGCTGGCGTTGATACGCCCGCACTCCTCGGAATGTACTTAGTGACGGGTCTGGCTGTTCTTCTCCTAGCCATCAGCCGGTACGTGACGAAGAGTACGAACGACGAGCTTGCCGACTTGGCCGCCGAACAGGCGCAGGAGCTGATCCTGCATCCGACGAAGGCTCAGCAACGTGGCGCGGCTAGTCGTCGCTCAGCGGATGGCAGGTTCCTATGAGTGGGCAAAATGTCGTTGTCGATCGAAGCCTGCTGGGCTCGGCTATCGCCCACGTGCCTCGCGCCGATTCAGGACACGTCTCCGGTATTTCTCGGATGGATTTGACCGAGCATCGCTCACACTTCGGTCGGCGCCACCCAAGCCACAGTACGAGCGGGGCGGCTCTTATCGATGAACTCGCTGCTGTCGGGCTGACTGGCCGAGGTGGCGGACATTTTCCGGCCGCGGCCAAATGGCGATCGGTTGCGGCCGCTGGTCCGGGTGGGCTTGTGGTGGTCAATGGCGCCGAGGGTGAACCTGGCTCGGCGAAAGATGCGGTTCTATGGCAAACCCGGCCGCATCTAATCCTCGATGGCGTTGTTTGCGCCATGGAGACGATCGGTGCACGTGAAGGAATCGTGTGGCTTCATCAGGGCGCCGACTCAACCATCAGATCGGTCCGCTCCGCAATCGCAGAGCGAGCTGCGGCCGGCGAGACAGACGGTTCGTTGCGCGTTGTCCTAGCCCCAGACCGGTACCTGTCTGGTGAGGCGACGTCGATCATCCGAACCATTGAAGGTGGGCCGACGCTCCCACGATTCGTCCTCAACCCGGCCCAGCCGTGGTCAGATGGTGGACGTCCGGTGTTGGTCAACAACACCGAGACAATGGCCAGAGCGGGACTCGTCGCTTTGCGTGGCGCCGCCCAGTACGTGCCCACCTCACTGCTCACAGTCATCTCGCGTGGTCATCGCTCGGTGGTGGAGGTGACCGCGGATCAAACCTTTGGAATGGTCGTCGCCGCGCACTGGTCTGATTTCACCGCAGGGGTGCCGCAGGCGATTCTTTTGGGCGGGTATGGCGGCTCGTGGGTGTCGTGGACCGACATCCGCGAGATGCGTATTGATCCCGCCGCGTTGAAACCTGCCGGGCTCTCGCTGGGTGCGGGCCTTGTCGGACCACTTCCATCGACAGCTTGTGGGATTGAGGAATCAACCAGACTCGTCAACTACCTTGCTGGTCAATCTGCTCGCCAATGTGGACCATGTGTTTTCGGTCTTGCCGATGTTGCCAAATTATGTGACGACCTGACCGCTGGTGCGCTGACGTCGACGGGTCGCAAGCGGCTGGTTCGTTTCATGGACGAAATCGCTGGACGTGGAGCTTGCCGTCACCCCGATGGTGCGATTCGTATGGTCACCTCGGCACTGCATGTGTTTGGTGCGGATGTGGCTAAGCATCGCCGCGGTCGCACGTGCAATGCCAAGGTGTTCGGAGTCATGCCACTGCCAGGGGAGCAATCATGACCCGGCACCATGCCCATGAGGCCCGCCAACAAGTAAGCGATGTGGCGGGTCCGACGCTTCGAATCGATCCCAGTGTGTGCGATGGGGTCGGCATATGTGCGCACTTGGCCCCGGACTTGATAGCTCTTGATTCGTGGGGATATCCGATCATCGATGATCACGTCCTCGTGCGAAAACGTCAACAACGTCAGGCAAACGCGGCGGTTTCGGCTTGTCCGAAAAAAGCACTATTTATTTCGGGTTAATCGGCGTATGGACAGTGCCGGCAGCCACTAAGGCAGCACACCTGTCGCTCGGTGAGGTAGGCCGCGCTGAAAACCCACCAGCCTGTACCTGGATCGACGTACCCGTCTTCGTTGCGTGCCAAGGCCGAACTGTGGGCTTCGAGGATGAGTTGACGAAGAGGGTGATCTAGCGGCAACCGCGACTCGCGGGGCGTTTCTAAGTCGCGATCATCTAAGTTGCTCACCGAGTCACCCTGTCACGTCATCGCAATCAGGGCATGTGCTGGTTTGCCTCATGAACTCAGAACGTAGGAAATCCCGGTGACTTTGAACGAGTCAACTGTCCACGGATTTCCGGGAAGGCTGCCGTTGCCGACCCAAAAGTGGAGTGCGCCGTTGACGACGGAAAAGTCAGGGGCGGCATGCTTGGCAGCATGGCACCCAGGTGCGTCGCCCATGCTGTATTTCCATTCAGCGCTCAAGTTGGGATTATCCACCGGCCCGCTGAAGTATCCGACAAAGGCGTTATTCGTGGCCGTGTTGTTGGTGTGCTGCGTACAGGCGTAGACGGTCACTGAAGTCGGGGTAAGCGCCGAAGGTGGCAGGCTCCTGCTAAAGGTTGCCAGATTGAGTTCAACATCCTTTGGTGTTGCTGGGTCGTCGCCACCATCGATTTGCACCGAGGTACCCGAGCCGATGAGAGTGACGCCCGTTGAGTAGGCCTGCATCGCAGTGCCGGCAGCAAAGTTCATTTCAAACGGCTTTGGTACAGCGCGAAGTGCGGACACAACCACCTTGCGCATCTTCGTTCGTGCGGTGCCCTCTGCACCGCGAGCAGTTATGCGTAACGTGTACGCCCCTGCCAAGACAACCTTGCGGCTATCGTTTGTTCCATCCCACGGAACGCTCAAGATGGCACGACGTAGATACGTGCGATGGTAAATCACCCGGCCCTTGTCGAGGATGTCCAGAACGTAGGTCGATGGAACTCCTGCACGTGCTGTGATGGTGATGGAATCTCGGTAGCCATCTCGATGTGGGTACACAGTGTCCTGCGCTAGCGGGATCGTAGGTATCGACGCTTGACTTGAGCGGACAGAAACTGACATCCGGCTGATCAATTGCGTGCTCGCCGCCCGCACCGGTCGCCATAGTTCGACCGAGTACGTGCCACACGGAACTCGTACTCCCTTTGAGTTCAGTCCTGTCCACGTAAAGCTGGAGGAACTTGTGGCTGGAACCGGCCATGAGGTGACAACGGTGCCAGCCGTGTTGCGAATGCGAAGGCTTCCGGCGCGCGGGTCGTTAGAGGTAGCCCTCAGGGTGACGAAATCTTGGAATCCGTCCTTGGCTGGGTACAGAGTGGATCGGGAAATCGTTCCGGTCTGAATCAGTGCTGCCACCGAGACCGCGCGACCCAATGACGTCGGCCCTACCGTTGATCCTCGGAGTGCGGCAACCCTGACATCGTAGGTGCCGGCGGCTAAAGCCCCGGTAGGCCAAGGGCTGTACGTGAACGATCTCGCTGTGGCTGGCAACGTTGACGCAATGGTCGTCCAGATAGGAAGTGAACCGCGCTTGTGTAGGTAAACGCGGTAGCCAGTCGTTGTTGATCCAGGTGTAGATCCATTGCTCGGAGCAACCCACGTAATGCTTACTTTCTCCACGCCGCCTTGCCCCTTTGGCTGGGGAACTTGGCTAGGAACGGAGGGAGTCGCAGAGGTTGTGACGTCCGAATTGGTCACAGTCCACGCATACGCAGTTGGGATGCCTTGATTGAGTTGGTTGACGGCAGCAACTCGGAATCGGTAGGTGGTGCTGGTGGTGAGGCCGGTGATCGTGGCGACCATATCCGCGCCCTGCGCACTTGGTGTGCCCGCTGTTGCCGCAGACCATGTTTGACCCGAGTCAGCTGACTTTTCTATGACGTAGGTCATAATCGGTGAGCCGCCCCAAGCCTGACGAGTCCACGCGAGCCGGACACCGTCATTCGCTAGCGGGGTCGCGTTGACAAAGTCGGTAGCCGGAGGCGTGGTAGGGATTGCTGCCCCGACATTCAAGATTCCAGAACCGCATTCAGTAATGGTGCATCCACTTGATCCCGGGAACGGGCTCGCGGTTTCACGCAGTCGTTGAGCAACCTGATTAGGCGTTAATGGTGTCGTTACGTGTGACTGCATTAGGGCTACGGCAGCTACGACGTGTGGGGTTGCCATGCTCGTGCCAGCCATGAATGCGTAGTCCGACGAGCCTTTCGCAAGTGAATCTGGGCTGTTCCACCAGGTCGACAATATGTTGTCCGTGCCTGCTGCGCTGAAGTCGTCGCCACCGGGTGCGGCGATCGTGATTGCGCCCGGGCTTGTGCCGTAGTTGCTGTATTGAGCGAGTTCACCCGCGCGACCAGTTGCCGACACCGCAATAACGCCGGCGCAATCGCCGGGTGAACTGCCGGTGTATTTGTCGACCGCCGTTACGTCCGTGCCGTCGTTACCTGCGGCTACCACGACAGTGGTACCGGCGGTTCGGGCATCATTGATCGCAGTTTGAAGCCCGTCGCTACACAGTCCGGGTCCGCCGAGAGACATGTTGATCACGCTGGCGGGATGAGCGTTCGCGGGAACGCCGGGAACCGCGTGTCCGGACGCCCATTCAATCGCGTCAATGATGTCACTTTCCAAACCACCACACTTACCGAGTACGCGGATCGGTTCAAGCTTCACGCCCGGTGCAATACCGGTGATGCCCTGGGTGTCCTGTGCCGCTGCGATCGTGCCCGCAACGTGCGTGCCATGCCAGGAACTTGTATCGACGCGACCACATCCGTAATCAGTACTGGTCCCATAGTTCGCGACGTCAGCTGCGGTAACCCAATCACCGTCGTCGAGTGGATTGGCGTCACGTGACGAAGGCATCCCAGCGGTCGGGTGCGCGGGAACGGTGTAGGAGGGGTCGTTGTCGTTGGCTGTGAACGGGTCACTGATGAAGTCGTATCCGTACGGCACTACATAGCCGCGATCCCTGGCATCGGTTTGAATGATCGCGTTGGACAGCTCTGAATGAGGGGTAATCCCAGTGTCGAGAATGGCCACGACGACGTCGCTTCGTCCACGTTCGTGCTGCCATGCCTTGGGCGCTTTTACTGAGTAACCACCCGACGGATTGTTGATGGTGCTGTCCCACAGATCCCACTGATCGCCAAAGTAGGCGTCCTGAACCGGAACTGGACTATTGCCAAGCGCGATAAAGTGTTGATCAGGTTGGGCCCATGACACGTCAGCGCGCGCAGTCAACTGCGTAGCGACTCGATTGGCGGTGGCCACGCTGATTGGGTGTGCAAATCGCAGCACGGTCATTCCGGCTGCTAATGTGCGGACCGCCGTCGTCTTGACGCCGCCACTGAACGTGGTTGCGCTCTTCAGGATGGCAGCCGTGGCCAACTTCCCATTGGCGGTTCGGACGATCAGTTGATGCACCGATGACTGCGTCGAAGACCTCGCCGGCGAGGTCGGCAGGTGCGTCGATCGGTACTGCGCTGTTAGCGTGCTCGCGGGGACTAAGTGAGTGTCGCGTGGCGGGGGCGTAGCACTTGCCGCGGCAGCCGTAGAGATGGCCGTCAAGCACAACGATCCGGCGATCAGTCCGGTAACTGCCACGCTCACGAGCCGCTTCACGAAACCCCCACGCTTCGATTCCCGCCTCGTTGGCAGGAGTAACTAGTCATATCGTACGTCGAGCTTTGGTCATCATTCGATCCGTCGATTCGAGTGATCAGATCCACGTTGCAGACCAGGGGTTTGTCATACCCACAAGTGACTTCCGGTAAACCGAGCCAGTAAATCCAGTGGCGAGTTAGGCTCGGACAGTAATAGCGCGCACATTCCTTGAAAGGATCGATATGTCGCCTTCACCAGTGGATTCCGGGCGCAACGATTTAGGCCGACTCCTGATCCGCACGGCCGAATCGTTGGCTGCCGAGCCCTGGGAGGAGCTGCGTGGCATCGATGGCGCCACCCATAAAGTTCTGTGGCAATCGGGTGACGTCGTGATCGGATTGGTTCGCGTTGAAGCGGGTCGAGCGAAGCCGGAACATATGCATCATGGCGCGCATCACCACATGCTGATTACGCGCGGGTCATGTGTGATGCTCGGTTCGCGAGTCGTGGAAGGGTCGTATATCTACATTCCGCCGGGTGTGGCCCATGCGGTCGATGATGTCGGTCCAGAGGGTGTGGAGTTCTTCTACACCTATCGTCCGGTTGAAGTCGGACTTGATGACGAGAAGGTTGTCGCTCATCCCGTGTAGATGTGGAGAACCCTCAAAGCCTGGCCGAGCTTTTAATCGCCGCGGCTGAGCCAATGAGAAAGAACATCTTGGGCGAGGTCTTCAACGGTCATCTCGTCTGTGGCGAAGGTGGCGCCGGCAATATCAGGGGTGCTGTGAAGCTCTACGATCCCTTCACGGTTCGAGCTTAAGTTAGCTCCGGTATCGCGTGACTGTAGTCGCTGCAAGGCGATGTCTTTGTCTACGGTGAGTTCAACGACGGTTACCTCGTGAACATCTGCCGCTGCCAGAGCGTCTTGGATAAGTGTGAGCTCCTCGCGGCTCTGGATAAGCCGCGGCAGCACGAACCAGTTGATTCCAGCGGCGCGAAATCCATTGACGACTGGCGAGAGGTTGCGCACAAGTAGTTGGTGGATCGTAGTCGCAAAGCTCGGGTCAGGTACGGCCCAGCACAGGAAATCCAGATCTATGACGGCGTAGAAATCACCTCGCCGTTCCAACAGTTCGCCCACTTCAATGGCGATGGACGTCTTCCCCGATCCGAGGCCGCCGGTGATCAGGAGGGCGCGCGGCTGGATCGACCTGCGGTCGTCACCATCCATCTCGGAGCACACGTTCAAGTTGGTCGACGTAGAAATCTGCTTCCTTCATCGTCAACGTCATGGGTGGCTTCATCTTGAGCACGTTCGCGCGTTCACCTGTCGGCTGGACTATGACCCCAAGCTCTCGAAGTCGCTCGCAGATGGCAGCGCATTGGGCCGTTGCTGGCTCGCGGGTCTGGCGATGAAGTACAAGTTCGACTCCGAGATAAAGACCCATACCGTGAACCGCCCCGATGATGGGGTATTCGTCCATGAGTTTGCTGCATCGGGCGATAATGTGATCGCCCACGACAGCGGCATTATGTTGCAATTCCTCGTCTTTGATGATGTCCAGGACAGTGCTTCCGACAATGCAGGAAACAGGGCTGCCGCCGGCAGAAGAAAAGAAATTCCCCTGATCTCCGAAGGCCTGTGCGATGGCTGCCGTGGTGATTACGGCGCCGAGTGGCTGACCGTTCCCCATGGCCTTAGCAGCCGTGATGATGTCGGGCTGCACGTCGTGCATTTGATACGCCCACCAGTGATGACCGAGGCGCCCGTATCCGACCTGCACCTCATCGGCAATGCACAAGCCACCGGCGCGACGGATCACGTCGTATGCCGCAGCTAGGTAGCCTTCCGGTAGCAGAACTCCGCCGGCATTTCCGAAGACGGGTTCGCAGATGAACGCGGCAGGGGGAGTGCCCTGGGCGCACATCGAATCGACAGTGTTGGTGAACTCAGCGATGTAAGCGTCGGCTGCTCCGTCACCCTGGAACTGACCGCGATACGGGTTCGGTGCCGAGACGAGATGAATCCAATCTGGCCGAGTCTCAAGTGCCTTTGGATTGTCATAGAGCGACGTGGTGACGGCGTCCGATAGCAGTGTCCAACCGTGGTACGCCTCGCGGACTGCGACGAGATCCATTCGATCCGTTGCGATTTGAGCGATATGCAGTGCTAGGTCAACGGCCTCGGATCCAGAGTTGACCAAGAAAACTGTGTCTAACTCCGGCGAGGTCAACGCGGTGAGGCGCTCGGTAAATTCGACGATAGCCCGATAGTGGAAACGGGAATTCGTATTGAGTTTGCGCATCTGTCGCTCGACTGCGTCGGCAAGTCGTGGATGTCCGTGCCCGACGACGGCGACGTTGTTGACCATGTCTAGGTACGACCTAGCTTGTGTATCAATCAGGTGGCTGCGCCAACCTCGCTCGATCTGCATCGGATCGTCGTAGTAATACTCCTGCAGCCGAGCGAAAGAACGATCGCGTCGCTCCAGCAACTCGGCAGTGTGGGCTGATGGTGCGCTCACGTCAATTCCGAAGAGGGCTGAAGGATCCGATGAGACCATAAGCCAGGCCGGGGCCTCTGTGGGCGTGCAGAAAGCCGGTGCCGGATGCAAACTCGCCTCAACCAAAATCTGCACCCAGAGCTTTCCGGTGGCCAAGGTTCCCAGCGGACTTGACGCTTTGGCGTGAGTCCCGACGGCAGGAGCGTCGGCGACGCCGTCGAGATAGATGAGCCCTGCAGCTGTCTCGAATACAACGCGCTCGTCGCTGCGGTGTGAGATACGGCCATCGAGTGGAGCCCTTAGCTGCATGCCGGCGGGTGCCATTACGTTGACACCGAGAGCGATTGTCGCGGGTTCATCCGCACTCGTCGCCAGGGTCCGGCTGAGGTACGGCTCGCCGTAGCGACTGATGGCAATTGTATCGCTGTCGTGGTGCTGGGCGAGCAGCGAATCGACGATGTTGGGCTCAGTGAATCGACCATTGTCGAAGTCGTCACTGAAGATCGAAAGATCCACCACTGCAATTGAGTTGTCGTGCTCGAACAGTGTCGTTGCACTCGTGAGCGATGTGCGGGCCTGCTCAACGGTGATTGATGGGGGTAGGTCGCAGGTCGCCCGTATCGCCGCTTGTGCCAACGCGAATGGAATCGATGCGGCACGGTCGAAAATTCGACGTTCGCCTTCGAGTGGCTCGGTAGCAGCAGCATTGTCAGGATCGAGCGAAGCCTGATGATCGCCGGCGGCAACGAGGACAGCGCCGCGAAGTGTGATCAAGGGCCATAGAGCAATCACGTCCGCTTCAGTCAACGGAACTTCGCGGTGATACGCCGCAATCGTTTCCATGGTCGCGAAGGGGTGATCAATGTGATGACGCAGTAGCGACGCCGCCGTCATCGCGATATCTCCAACGAGCCAGCTTCTTGTCATATCGCCGAAGTCAATAATGCCGCTCGGGCGAATACGGCCCGCATCGTCGGATTCGCCTACGGTGTTGTCGTCGGTAACGTCATTGTGAATGGCCCGGATTCGGAGGGAACCTGCGATCGGTTCCAGAATCGCTTCAATGTCGTCGAGGCGATCACGCATTACCTTGCGTCGCTCGGGCTCGGTTACCGAATCCAGATACGTTCGGACGAACGCGACACCGTGCATAAGATCCCATTGCCCGCTCGGGGTCAATCCATCGTGATCGAACTCTTCGAGCGCCTTGGCGGCCTCACCTGCAAGTCGACCGAGATCGACTCGGACACATGGTGCAACGTACTGTTCGCCGGTTAGGGTCTGGCCCGGAACGAACGTGATGAGTCGGACGTGGAGGTCGTCTCCGTTGATGTTGACGGTCTGGATGTACTGACCGTTGACTCCGGCAATGGGGACGGGTGCGGTGAACGGGATTTCTTGTTGACTCAAGAAAAGCAGGGCTGCGTTTTGTGCTTGAAGCGCGCCGCTACTCCACGATTTGTTCGCAATCTTCAGTACGACATCGCTCGACTCAGAAACCACGCGGAAATTGCGATCCTGATGGCTGCTGAGCTCTGAAATCTTTCCTTGGACGCCGAAGAGTTCGTAGGCGAGTTGGGCAGCCTGTTCCAGATCAACTTTGGGTCGAGGTGAAACGTCTAGCGAGTGAGTCATATCTCCGCGTCTCATTGAGCTAGTTGGTGGAGCATCCCCTAGCGCGATCCTATGGGTTAGCGGACGTTTGCCCTGCTCAACATGGCTGTAGTCGTGACTTTGGCGCAGACCAATGCGATGACTTGGATGATCGCGGCGATGCCAAAGACCAGCCCGACACCATGATCTGAAACTGCCCCTAAAATTGCGGCTGCAATTGCGTAGAGGGACGTTTTGATGCTGGCCGCTGTGGTGAAGACGACCGATCGAATCTCCGGTGCCGCCTCCCGCGAGCGAACAGCGAACGTCGCGGCTAATAGTGGTCCGTCGGCAACGCCGATCACGAAGGCAGCCAGTATCGTCACGACGAATGAGGGTGAGAACGCAAGAGTGATCAGGGCCAACCCGACAATGACCGTGGTGGCAACAATGATCTCGTCGAGATGCTTCAACGGCCGGTAAGCGATCCACGCGCTACTTAAAACGCCACCGATTGCCGAGGCGCCAAACACCCAACCGGAGTGGGCCAAAGATCCTTGCTGGAGTATCACCAGAAGTGGCACCCCAACTAAGAAGCCAGCTTGCCCGAGAAACCCGATGGTGTTGATTAATGTGGCGCTCGCCAACGATGGGGTCGAGAAAAGTCCGTTGAATCCTGTTGTGACGTCTCGAACGAGGGAGTGCCGAATCCCCGGCTCGGTTCTGGTTGGAAAAGGCACGAATGGCCGCATTGCTAGCGCGACGAGCAGTAATCCAAATGTGAAGACCAAAGGTCCCACGGGACCGATGACGACTGACGCCGCGGCCAGCGGCGGGCCCGCGATTGCGCCGATGTTGTAGGTGGCTGCGTCGATTCCGTAGGCGCGCGTCAACTGATCCGGGCGTACCAGACTTGGCAGTTGTGAGCTCAGGCCGCCAGTCAACGCGGGTTGAGCCATTCCACCGATGCTGGCGATAACCAGCAGGGATAGCAGGGGCGCGTGGGGCATGAGCCAAGCAAGTAGGCCGACGCCGCCGGCCAAAACAATGATCGCAATGCTGACGACTCGGCCAGGATGCCTTACCCGGTCCAACGTCGCCCCGATGAACGGACCACCGACCGCTGCCAGCCCAGTGACCCCAGCCAAAATGATTGCGCCCTGACCAGCGCTGTGGCCGGTGGCGAGTGCAGATACCAAGACGGCCGGCGCGATGGCCTCGGTGACTGCCCGTGAGGCAGTGGCCATGGTCGCGTAGGCAAGCACACTCGACGTGCCGGCGGTTTGGGAACCGGTATCGGACGGCGAGGGCATGCGTACACGTTATCGCTGTGCGGTGCCGTGCTCGGCTGCGCGGTTCGGTGCTAACCAAGCGCAGTGGGTTGGTCGGCTTACCTCTCAGGTGAGGTTGAGTGCACGAGCCTCTTCCCAGAGTTCCTCTCGAACGCGAGGGTCAGCGGCCTGCTCGATCAAATGCCTCGCCTGCGCCTGTTGCGAATAGCCCCAAATTGGCGCGGTGCCCTGATCGGTAATGATCGCGGTAGCTTGAAACGACGTCACCGGCTCGTCGATCAATGGCACGATAGTTGAGACATCAGCGCGCGGATGCCACGATCGCAAAGCCAAGATCGCCTGCCCACCCTGTGAATGCAGGGCCCCAACAATGAAGTCTGTTTGACCACCAAAGCCTGAGTAGATCCGTCCACCGACCCTCGCGGCATTGGCTTGGGCGTAGAGATCAACCTCGAGTGCGGTATTCACTGACGTCATCGCTGGGTTGGCTGCGATGTTGGCGGGCTCATTGGTTTTTTCCGTGCGCAACATCGTGACGCGGGGGTTGCGGTCGACCCATGCATAGAGCTCCTGAGAGCCGAACAAGAACGATGAGACGAGGGGAGTTGCTGAATCGAGCGCACCGGCGCGTTCGAGCTCGAGGACACCGTCGCTAAACATTTCGCTCCAGATGCGCAAACCCCTGCGCGCCTCGAGGCTAGCCAACACCGCATCTGGAACTGCGCCGATTCCTAATTGCAAAGTGGATCCGTCGGCCACCCGGTGCGCAACACGGTTACCAATCGCCCGCGATACGTCATCTATCGGGACCGATTGTGGTGAGGGTAAGACCGCGTCTACGTCAATGCCGAAATCAATGTCGCCAACGCTAATCTCACTGTCCCCGAAGGTGTAGGGCATCTGAGGGTTTACCTGTGCGATGACAGTGCCACCGCGCGCGCGTGCCGCCTCGATCGCAGCAGGAAGAACATTCACCTCCACGCCGAGCGAGACTTTGCCGCCCACAGGTTGGCTCGTGTGCACGATCACGATGTCTGGCGGGCAGGTGGCTTTGAACAGCTGAGGCACCATCGATAACCGTGCCGGGATGTAGGTCAGTGCGCTGCTCTTGCGCATCCCGGGCCCGACGAAACAGGTTTCCATTGTGATGCCCGGTCGATCAGGGAGCCCGGCTTGGGCGTTCAAAGCATGAAGTGTGATGTGGGGTAACTGTTCGGCGACGGCGGCTAAGACGACATGCGGGGTGGCGATATTGCCGCTGACCACCACGCGAGGTGGACCATCCGCTTCCCACTTTGTGGGATCGCTGTAGTGACCAAGATGCGTAGCCAGATCGGCTAAGGCGATGAGTTTCATCCGACCCCCTCACACCTCAGAGTATCTGGTCCTGCAGTGACACAGCGTGACCGTTGCTGAACCATGCGGAGTGAAGTCTGCCTTTTTGGAGGCCAGTTGGGTGACTTTGTGTGTTCACAACGCAGATGGATGACCGAAGTTCTCTTGAGTGCGCGATGATCTGGCGTAGAGATTGGTTACCCTATGGTGGGCTGTGGTCGAGCAGATCATTACCTCCGAACGGGTGGATTAACTCGCGATCAAGTGCGCGTGAGTGTCACACTCGGTTACATCCCCTGAGGATGGGGCCGTAACAGCACGTAACGAGTGGGTACGAAACTGGGCGGCTAGTTACCAGTGGAGGTGTTCACCACACGTACGACGAACGCTAGGCACGATCGAGACGATGAGCAATGACGAGCAACGTGTGGCCGTGATTCACAGCCCGCAGCGGAAGGGAAGCCCCGGTGACCGGTGACCGTGCGCAAGCCCTCGTAATCGAGGATTCCCCAGAGATCACCCTGTTGGTGCGGGGACTGCTCGAGAAGGAGGGTTACGCCGTTGTTGCGACCCCCCAGGGCCGACGCGGGATTGAATATGCCCGAGCGGAGCAGCCCGAGTTAGTGATTTTAGACCTGTCCTTGCCTGATACCGACGGCGTCGAAGTCTGCCGCGAACTTCGGTTGTTCTCCGATGCGTACATCGTCATGGTGACGGCTCGTGATGATGAGGTCGATAAAATTGTTGGGCTCACCGTTGGGGCAGATGATTACGTCACGAAGCCGTTCTCTCCTCGTGAACTGGCCGCTCGTATTCGAGCAATGCGTCGCCGACCGAGAGTTACGCCGGTTCGCGAGTCTCGCGAGTTCGGTCACTTAGTGATCGATCCGATTGCCCGCGAGGTGATGGTCGACGGAGCCAATGTCGACCTCACCAAGATTGAATTCGACATCCTTGATCTTTTGTCCGGCAGTCCTCGTCGGACTTTCACGCGCGAACAACTGCTTGAACATGTGTGGGGTGACTGGTTTGGTGATGATCACGTCATCGAAGTTCACATGGGAAAGCTCCGCAAGAAGCTAGGCGAGTCAGCCTCCTCACCGCGTCATATTCGTACACTACGTGGTGTTGGTTATCGCTTTGAGCCGGCCTGATCGGCTCAAAGCGTGAAGCTGTTGCGCGGATCCGCCGTGCTGTTGCCAGGGGGTTGTGATGTACGGACTGATTAATGAGGCAATGCGGCGGCTTGTCACCGAACAAGCGGGTGCTCAGGCTTGGACCAACATTGCTAATCGTGCTGAAACTGCCGAGACGTTTGTTGGGTTGCTGTACTACGACGACGACATCACCTACCGCCTAGTTGGTGCGGCAAGTGTTGAACTTGATACACCGGCTGACGAACTTTTACGGGCATTCGGTAACTTTTGGTCCTCTCGTGTTGGTCCTGAGAATTACCAAGACATTCTGGGCGCCACCGGTACTAGCGTGACGACAGTTCTATCCAACATGGACCTCATGCATGCACGCATTCAGAATCTGTATCCGGAACTAGTGCCACCGTCTTTCGCGGTGTCAGAAAATTTCGACGGTGGAGTCATGGTCGAGTACCGCTCCCATCGCGAGGGCTTGGCGCCGTTCGTGGTGGGGCTCCTTGAAGGGCTCGGAGACCTATACAAAACGCCTACCACTGTGACGCACGAACGTCCTCGCTCACAAGAGCAACCATATGATCTCTTTCGTGTTCAGATTGGCGAGTAGCGTCGATGCAGATCAGCATCGATAGTCATGATCTCGATCGGGTAGCTCCCTTCGGACTATTCCTGAACGACGACCTTCGCGTCATTCGTACGGGATCGTCATTTGAACGCTTGGGTGTTCTTGCCGAGCAGCAACTGCTGTGGGATTTATTTGATCCGGTACGTCCCGCGTCGTTGACAGATGCAGATTCGTTGCGTCGTCATGCCGGAACACTGATCTTGATGACGTTTAAGAAGTCGCTGACACAGTTCAGGTTTCAGGCCGTCCCGTCTGTCGAGCCCCACGGCGTGCTTCTGGTTGGGTCACCCGTTGTAAATTCATCGGCCGAGCTGGAGACTTTGGGCCTGTCGTCCTCTGATTTTGCCCCCACGGACCAGACCCCTGACTTACTTTTCCTTCGTCAAGGTCAGGATCGAAGCCTCGATAATCTCAGGCTGCTTAATCAGGAATTACAAGACACCGCGGCTGAGCTAAGAGCTGCTAATCGCCAGTTGGGACGTGCGGAGTCGCGTTATCGCAAACTGGTCGAGGCGCAGCCATTGGCGATGTATATCGACCGCCTTGGCCCGACTGCGGCTGCAGAATTCGTCTCGCCACAGACCGAAGAGATGTTCGGCTATCCACTCGATCGTTGGCTGAACGAGTCGGCTTTCTTCTTCGAAATGATGCATCCCGATGACCGCCAACGGGTATGGCGCTCGCACATTGCCGCCGACCGCGACGGACAACCCTTTGATGAGGAATTCCGAGTGATCACGGCCGATGGGCGGACGAAATGGGTTCGTGCGGTTGACTCCGTCATCGAGGACGATGACGGGGAAAGACGCAGGCTCGGCTTCATGCTCGATATCACCAAGGCGAAATTGGACGAGCAGAAGGTACTTGAATCAGGTGCCCGCATGACCTCGCTGTTGGGGAACATGCGCTACGGCGTCTTGGTTGAGGATTCGGTTCGCTCGGTAGTGCTTGCAAACGAAGCCCTGTGTGCGATGTTCCGCTCAGACCTCGACCATCAAACTCTGATTGGTCTACCGGTGTCTGCCGCTATTAGTCGCTTGGTCCCGCCAGCCGATGATCCGGCCGCGTTCCTGCGTCGTACCGAGGAATTCGTAGGTCGACGTTGGCCGGCGATGGGCCAAGTGCTCAATCTCAGCGATGGGCGAATCCTTGAATTTGATTTCCAAGTCATCTTGGATGATGGCGCGACCGTCGGGGCAATTTGGCTATTTGAGGACGTGACGGATCGGGTTCGTGACAGGGACGCTCTGGCACGCGCTCGCGACATGGCGTTGGCGGCATCCGACGCCAAGGGACAGTTCTTAGCCACCATGAGCCATGAAATTCGTACTCCAATGCACGGGATCATCGCTCAGATCGATCTCTTGCGCGGTACTCCGCTCGATCGAGATCAGCGCGAAGGTATCGATGTAATCAGTCAGTCGTCCGAGGCCTTGGTCAGCATCATCAACGACATTCTCGACTATGAGAAGGTCGAAGCTGGACGGATCGAGTTGAATATCGGCCCAACCGATGTCCGCGACGTCGTGAACGGTGTTCGTACTCTGCTGTCGGCCCAAGCGTCCGAGAAGGGCTTGTCGATCAACGCCACGGTCGACCCGCTGATGCCCCAGCTCGTCCTTGGTGACGGGAGTCGATTGCGACAAATCCTTCTCAACCTTGCCAACAACGCAGTGAAGTTCAGCTCCGTCGGATCAGTTGACATCGAGGTGCGGGTAGATCGTGATAGCAGTGGCGGTGAGGTTGTTGCATTTGAAGTTCGCGATACCGGGCAGGGCATTCCCCGCGACCGGGTGAGCTCGATCTTCGATCCGTTCGTCCAGGCAAAGGCCGGACAGGATGGCACCGGGCTTGGCCTGGCCATTGCTCATCGGTTGTCATCTCTGATGGGCGGATCGCTGTCCGTCGTCTCGGTAGTAGGTGAGGGCTCCCGCTTCCGTTTTGCTATCCCCATGCCCACTGTGACTGAGAGTTGGGACGTTGGAATTCGTCCGCAGAGCATTGAGCCTGCGCCCATTGTTGATACCGCGTTGATCGTTGACGATTCCGAGGCCAGCCGCGCCCTCTTGAGTCGACAGGTTGCTCGCCTTGGCGTGCCCCACCGAGCCGTCGCCTCCGGTGCTGATGCACTCGATGCGTTATCCCATCGGGTGCGCTACACCTCAGTTCTTCTCGATCTCGATATGCCGGACATGGATGGGTTTGAAGTAGCAGCAGCAATTCGCGCTTCATCCGATCCGCGGGTAGCCCGCATCCCGATCGTTGCACTTGCTAATCAGATCGATCAGGATCTTGCTGCCAGATGTCGGGCAGCCACGATGGACGGGTTGCTATCAAAGCCAGTGGATCTATCGGAATTACGCGATCAATTTGATCGGCTTCTGGTAAGTCGGCAATGACGGGACGCCGGTCATGAAGGGGATCATTTTCAACATCGTTGAATCAGTGGTGATTGCTGAAAACGGTATTGACGCTTGGGATAACGTCATCGATGATTCAGGCGTTTTTGGTGCGTACACCTCGCTGGGCACTTATCCTGATTCCGACCTGTTAGCAATTGCCGCAGCTGTTGCGGACCGCGTAAATGCTACGCCGTCTGGCGTGATCCGCCATGTCGGTCATCAGGGGATCAGTCGAATATATGATCGGTACCCCGAATTCTTCACCAATCACGATGATGTGCTGTCCTTCCTGCTCAGCATAGATTCTGTGGTTCATCCTGAGGTTCGCAATATGTACCCGGGGGCGGAGGTTCCGAACTTTGTATACAAGGTCGTCGATGAACAAACGCTTGAACTTGGTTATCGCTCGGCACGGCAGCGATGTGATTTCGCCGAGGGGCTGATTCTCGGGGCGGCTGAGCATTATGGTCAGACCGTTGAAATTGTGCAGACCACATGTATGTTGCGTGGCGATGACGAGTGCACTCTGAGGGTGACGACAACGTGAGTTATGAGTTGACCTTAGCCCGGCTCGAACGTCGAGCGGCGCGTGAAAATGCAGCGCGGCGTGAGGCAGAGGCCACGGCGGAGCTACAAATGCGCCGCGTTCGTGAACATGCGCGCGAGGTTGAACTCCTTGGTTCCATCGCAACTATCGTCAACGAAAGTGACGACTCGCAGTCGGCACTTACGTCGGCCGCGAAAGCGATTCGCCGGCACTGTCGATTCGCGGTGGCGCATGTTCTAGTGCCTGATGAGTCTGGTGCTCTTGTCAGTGCCGATATTTGGGATGCGGATTCAAACCATGTGGAGTTCTTGGAAAGGACAATCACAGCAACGTTAGATAGGCGGTTCATCCCGCCCCAGGATTTGCCCGGTCAGATTGCTTCCGCGCACCAAACCGTGTGGCTCCCCGATGTGCGGCTCGGTGGCCAATTCCTGCTCAGGCCCGAATTGACGGTGGGCGCCGCTTGGGGATTTCCCGTCATCGCTGGGGTCGATGTTGTTGCAGTCATTGAGTTTTTTGACCCTCGGGTCCGCACGCCCGACGAGCGCTTATTGCAGTTAGCTCCCGCCTTCGGTGCGCAATTGGGACGGGCGGTCGAATGGGATCGCAGCCGCCAGCGGGATTTACAAGACCGCCGACGCTTGGAAGAACTGCTTGCCCAAAGGACGAAGGAAGTTGAGCAGGTTGAACGCTCATATGCGGTAGCTGATCAGGCGAGGGATGCCTTCATCGCGTTCTTGGCTCATGATGCGCGCGTAAATGTCCGTAATGTCAACCATTCCCACGACGGGTCGATCGATGAGGCTTCCGTGGATGATGGCGACCTGCCCGTACTACTCAACCGGCTGGTTCGCGTGATCGATCGTTCAGATAGACGTTTCGCCGGTGAACGCAATTCTGTTCGGATGCAGGAAGTTGCCGATGCGATTGTCTCGGCCCAGCGGTCTTTCGACGAAACATCGATAGATGTTCGGATTCACGGACCGCTTGATGCGGTTATCGACCTCAACACCGAGTTAATGACTCGATTGACTGCTTTGGTGTTGTCGCACATTGCAGCTACGTCTCAAGAAGCCAACATTGTTATAGATCTCGAGGTGTCGCCGGACACGTTGGCGGCCACGGTGTCGAGTTCGGCTGTCTTTGCGCTCTGGGATACCGATGCGCGGGTGACCGGGGACGATGACATTAGCCAAGCGGCTCGGCTGGCCAAGGCTCTCGGCGGTTTTCTCACCGTGTCGCAAGGCCAGAATGAAGATCATGTGGTTCGGATTGTTGTTGCCACTCAGTACCAAGAACATGGTCCGGTCCGAGCTGCGAATCGACGAATCTTGCTTGTTGATGACAATGAGATCAACCGAAAGCTCGCTGGTGCGATGTTGACCCGGCTGGGAATGCAGGCCGATGTCGTTAACGGTGGCCTCGACGCACTTAGGGCTATGGCTGAACGCGAATACGGCTTGATCTTGATGGATGTTCAGATGCCTGACCTCGACGGTCGCGATGCCACTCGCCGTTGGCGAAGTTCAGATGGTGGAGCGACGAAGGTTGACGTTCCCATCGTCGCGGTGACTGCGCACGTCGCGGAATCTGAGCGGGCGGAGTGCCTGAGTTCTGGGATGAATGACTACCTAAGTAAGCCCTTCGGTCTGGACGGCTTACAAACTACGATCCGCCGGTGGATAGCGGACGGCGTTACCGAGGCTGATGAGTCCTAGCGTGATCGTGCGAGGTAATCGGTCATCGCTGCGACGGACAACCGTCCAGCCGTCTCGACTTCAGTGAGCCGCTCGTCCATGTCTTCTGTCTCTTCGCTGAGGGCTGCACGCTGCATCTCCTTGGTGCTCACGGAAACGGCGGTTGCTCCAAGCATCGCTGCGGGGGAGCCAAGGGCGTGTGCTACGGAGCGAATTCGTTCAGGATCCCCTTCGGCAACAGCGTCGCGAATCGCTTGGAGCCGGCCGGGCAATTCGTCGACGAACGCCTGCACTGCCTCCATCACCAAACCGCGGTCACCGATTTCGTCGACTAAGGACGTCAACCGGGCTTCATCCAACACGACGGGAAGGTGATCAGACACGGGATCTCCGGTGAGTCTTTAGGTGTGGCGCAAAGCAGAGGCCAGGTATCGGCTCCGATCGCGTGTGACGTCTCAATTTAGAACGCCTGCCAGCACGAAGCGACTTTTGGTGAGCAAAGTGAGAGGAAGTATTAGGGGAAATATTCCTTGAACAGTTACGAATCGGTCGAAATCTCCTCGTGATTCACAACATCGTGGTCCTTAGCCCAGCTGGGTCTTCTGGCGGTGTCGTCGTGAGCGGTGTCCGTCTAGGGGGGGTAATCTGGAACGGTGCCGGAACCGTTGACTCACAGTGCAATTCGGTTCCCAATATCTACTAGTGGGCACTCGTTGCTCGCGGTGCCACATCAGGCCATCAACGGCCCCGGCGTTCTCGCGTCGACAATGCTCGTTGCGCCGACTAGTGCATCGGCGACCCCGACCCCGCCGCCTTCAGGTCAGACAGCACCGTCACCAATTGGCGGGCTTGCGCCCTTTGGCTTGGTGATTGGACTCGTCTTGATCGTTGGGGTCAGTTTCCTCTATGGCCGGCGCACCCAGTGACCACCCAGACTCAGTCTCCGCCGAAGCAATCTCTGCCCTCACTTCGCAGCGGCCCGCTCTTGGTCTCATGGGTAGTTACTGCGCTGTTCACGACGGCACTATTCCTATGGCTCGGTGACGGACGTCCGGCTGCAAGCCCCGTTGGCATCCCTGATCCCGGATTGGGAACGGCGTGGGCGCTGCCAGTTGTGCGCACGCTGTCTGACTTAGCTGGGATCTTGACGATTGGACTACTGCTACTTGGTGCTTTCCTGGTTCCAGCGCGTGACGGAGTGCTCGCCGGGGCTCGCCTAACATGGACTCGCGCCGCTCGGTGGTCGGCCGTTGTCTGGGCGGGGTGTATTGCCCTTCAGGCGATCTTCACGCTGTCGAATGTACTGGCCCAACCGCTGCCGCAGGCGGCCGACCCGACCGTGCTGTGGAGTTTCTTCACGCAGATTGATCTCGGCCGCGCCCTAGTTGTGCAAGCTGTTCTCGCTGGCCTAGTTGCGGTGATCACGACGTACACGCGCACCACAGTTGGTGCGCTGGAATGTGGGCTGCTCGCCGTCGTTGCGCTTGTTCCGCCTGTCCTTACCGGGCATGCCGGCACATCGTCGGATCACACCATCGCGGTCAGTGCGTTGATGGTCCATGTCATTTCGCTAAGCCTGTGGTGTGGGGGACTGGCCGCGCTGGTGTTGCTTGGGACGTCCGATCGTCGTTCGTACCCCGTTGCGGTCCCACGGTTCTCAGCTTTGGCGCTGTGGTGCGCTGTCGGCGTTGCGATCAGTGGTGCCTTGAGCGCGTGGATAAGGCTCGCGACTCCGGTCGATCTTTTTACTACTTCATACGGTCGAATCATCATCGTCAAGGTGATTCTGATGTTGGTTCTGAGTCTGTTCGGTTTCTGGTACCGGCGGCGCATCATTCCCGCTCTGGCCGAGGATTCCACTCGCTTCGCGTTCCTACGGGCGGCTGCCCTTGATGTTGTCATCATGGCCGCGACTGTTGGCGTGGGAGTTGCACTTTCGCGCACGCCGCCACCGATTTCCGGTGCAGTTGATCCAAATTCCCTATCGCCGGCACGATCGATCCTCGGATTCGATTTGCCACCTGCACCCGATATCGCGCAACTGCTGTGGGGTCAGGCCCGGATCGACGGATTCTGGCTTACGGTCGTGATTTTGATGGCAGCCCTGTATGCCACCGGACTGCGGGTCATGAAGCGCTCGGGCGATGCTTGGCCAGTGGGGCGAGCGGTGTCATGGTTCGTCGGAGTTGCCATGCTGAGTTTGCTAACGCAATCAGGTTTTGCAACCTATACGCACGTGATGTTCAGCATGCACATGTATTCGCACATGCTCGAAGCGATGGTGATACCGATTTTCCTAGTGCTCGGTGCACCCATCACCTTGGCTCTGCGGACCCTTCCGCGAAGGCCGGACGAGCGGGGACCACGTGAAGTTCTGATGAGTGTGCTGTCGTCAAAGTATGTGCAGTTCGTTAGCTACCCGATTGTTGCCACCATCATTTTCGTCGGCAGTTTTTACCTGCTTTACTTCACGCCGCTCTTTCCGGCGCTTATCTCTACTCACCTCGGGCACATCGTGATTGGTGTGCATTTCTTACTGAGTGGTTATCTGTTCTTTTGGGTGTTGATTGGCGTGGATCCGTCACCACATAAGCCGCCGTACATAGTGAGTATGGCGATCATGCTAATCGTCATGCCGATTCACTCGTTCTTCAACATTGCGCTCATGATGTCGTCAACGGTTCTCGCTAAAGAGTTCTACGTCTCATTGCAACGACCCTACGCAACTGATCTTTTGGCTGATCAGCATCTCGGAGCAAGTGCCGGTTGGGCAATGGGCGAGATTCCCATGGTGATCATGATGGCCGTGATGTTTTTCCAGTGGATGCGTTCCGATGAGCGTGAGGCGCGTCGATCCGACCGCGCGCAGGATCGCGCTGCGGCCAGTGGTGTTGGACACGATGAGCTGGCGGAGTACAACGCACGATTGGCAAAACTCGCCGAGCGGGATCAGGCCGCCCACTCATAGTGAGCGGCTGTGGATTTCAGGTGACAGTTCATTTCATGGGCATTGCGTGACTCCCGCTGATCTGTCCGTCACACTGTGCACGTGAGTCTCACCCTGGCCGTCGATTGCGGTGGCTCCGGAATCAAAGCCTCGGTGCTTGACGAGGTGGGAACTATCCGGGTCAAGCCGCATCGCGTCCCCACTCCCTACCCGCTGTCGATTGATCGATTCCTGACGACGTTGAAGGAATTGGCCGACGAACTACCCAACGCCAATCGTGCAACGGTGGGAATCCCGGGCATGATTCGGCACGGAGTTGTGATCCAAACACCGCATTACATCACTGAGGCTGGTCCGCGAAGCCGCATCCACCCCGACCTGGTGGATCAATGGCATGGGTTTGACGCTGAGGCTGCGTTGACTGACCTGTTTGGAATCCCAACATTGGTCTTGAATGATGCTGAGGTTCATGGCGCTGGGGTCGTGACCGGTGCCGGACTTGAACTCGTTCTTACTCTCGGCACCGGGCTTGGATGTGCGCTTTTTGACGGCGGTCGACTTGCTCCGCATCTGGAGTTATCTCAAGCACCTGTTCGCTGGGGTCTGACGTACGACACCTATATCGGCGATCGGGAGCGGCGACGCCTTGGCCCGGCCTTTTGGTCCCGTCGGGTACGTCGAGTGGTCGACGCGTTGCGACCGATGTTCGTGTGGGACCGGCTGTACCTAGGCGGTGGTAACGCCCGTGTTATCACTGCCGATGTTGTGGCCGAGCTCGGTGATGACGTTGTGATCGTGCCAAATACCGCTGGCATTGTCGGAGGTGTGCGAGCGTGGGATTTGCGCACGCGCTAGGTTCGTCATCGTTGTTACTTGTCAGGAGGATCCGTGGTTGACGTTCGTCCGTTCCGTGCGCTTCGACCAGCTTCGGGTCGCGCTCAGGCGTTGATCTCGCCACCGTACGACGTAATTGATGTTGAAGAAGCGCGCTCCTACGCAGGCGGAGATCCTGACTCGTTCCTACGAGTTTCTCGCCCCGAGATTGATCTGCCGGCGCACGTTGATCCGCACGCGGACGAGGTGTATGCCCGTGGGCGAGTAAATCTCGACGAGTTCGTGGCTCGCGGCGTGCTCATTCGTGACGTTGTTCCGACCTACTCGGTGTATCGCTTGGTCATGGGCGCGGTGACTCAGATCGGGATTGTTGCCGCGGTTTCCGTCGATGACTACGACGCTGGGCGCGTGCGCGTTCATGAGTACACCCGCCCGGATAAAGAGCTCGATCGGGTTAAACACATTGAGGCACTCGATGCCCAAGACGAGCCGGTGTTTCTGCTGAGTCGACGATCGGCGGATGTTGACGCGATTGTGCGTCGGACGATGGATCGCGATCCTGCTATCGATGTAGTGAGCCGCGAGGGAATTGCTCACACGCTTTGGGTTATTGACGACGCTTCAGAAGTATCCGCGCTGCACCGCGCGCTGGCGCAAGCCGGTGATCTGTACGTCGCCGATGGACATCACCGCAGTGCGGCAGCGTCGCGTGTCCATGCGGCAAGACTTGGTCAAGCGGGTGAGCATGACTCGTTCTTGGCAGTGGTGTTCCCACTCGACGATGTTCATGTCATGGCGTACAACAGAGTTGTCGCAGACCTCCATGGCCGTTCGTCGAGCGAGTTCCTCAATGTGCTCGGCGAGGTTATGGCGTTGACTGAATCAGCGCAGGCAGTGTCGCCTGCAGATCGCCACGAGTTTGGCCTCTACATTGATGGGCGTTGGCTGGTGGGTCGAATCGACGACGTTGATGAGTCGGATCCACTAGCCCGCCTTGATGTCTCGCTGCTTCAGGATCGTGTTCTTTCGCCGCTACTGGGTATTGGCGATCCACGCACAGATGCTCGCATTGCCTTCGTCGGTGGGATTCGAGGTACGGCAGAGATCGAGCGACTGGTTGATGGCGGTCGCGCGGAAGTTGGATTTACTCTGTGCCCAACCTCGACGCAGGAACTCGTCGACGTTGCGTCGGACGGCAAAGTGATGCCGCCTAAGTCGACCTGGTTCGAACCCAAACTCGCCAGTGGTCTGTTCCTACATCCGATCGCCGACTAGCGACGTCAACTCGGGTGGGCCGGCCGCGGCTACGACCCGAGCAGGGTTTGGGCGGCGTGCACATGGAAGGCTGCCGACAGTGCGATGTCGTCGATGTGTACTCGCTCGTTCTTATTATGGAATCCAGCTTCGATCACTTCACTGGGTGTCGTGGTGAATGGGCTGAATCCATAAGCGACGGTGCCAAACTCCTGGCGCAGGAACACTGAGTCAGTGAATCCTGTGCACAGCACGGGCATGAGTTGCGAACCTAACGTCTGCGACGCATATGCGGCCATGAGTGACCAGAGCGCACCCTCTGGGGCGGACGCATTTCCGTGGATTGCGGCTTCTACGTGTGAGAGTTCGTAGGCAATGTCATCGCCAAGCCGTGCTCGAACGGCGGCCATGACCTCAGCTTCAGTGGTGCCCGGCAAGATCCGACAATCGAGTTCGACAGCCGCACGTGCCGGCATGACATTTCGTGCCTTAGAGCCGTGCAGCATTGTCGGAGCCATCGTGATACCTGACGTTGACGTCAGTGCGCCATGCCAGCGTGGATGCATTCGCGATGCTTGTGCGATGGCCTCGCCAAGGCCGAGTCGATCGACGGCGTCATCGTCATTGAGTAGCGCTGACACCATCGCGCGAATCGTTGGATGGTCAATCGGTTCCGCCTGTCCTTTACCCAGAATCGTGAGGAGTTGGCCCAGTAGCGGTACGGCGTTGTCACCGATCTCGGGCATCGACGCGTGGCCGGCTTCCCCAAGCGCATCCACCCGAATCGGACATGTACCTTTCTCCCCGATCGCAACGTCGATGACGGCCCGTCCGTCTGCCAGCGGATAGGCCATCCCACCGCCTTCGTTCAGCGCAAAGTCGGTCGCGATATCTGGCCGCTCTTTGACGAGCCAATTCATCCCGACGTTCGCTGAGCCGTCCTCCTCGTCCGCAACGATGACGAGCAGGAGGTCTCCTGTCCCTCGCCAACCCTGACGAGCCAAAGACGCCATTGCTGCCGTGCGAGCGGCCACCTCGTCTTTCATATCGACCGCCCCGCGTCCCCACAGGAATCCCGCGTCGTCGAGTACGGCCTCAAACGGCGGCACCTCCCAGTCGCGAGGATCGGCGGGTACAACGTCGTTGTGGCCAACAAAGGCAAGCGATGGTCCCCTGCCGGTGCCGGGGATGCGAGCGACGATGTTGGCTCGGGCCGGATCGTTGGCGATGAGCTCAGCCTCAACTCCGTTCGCCCGAAGGTAATCGGCGAGGATTTCCGCAACGGCGGTCTCGTTGCCGTTCGTTGAGTCGATTTTGATGATCTCTCGCGCGAGCTCGATGGATTCGCGACTTCGGCGGTCGGATTCGTCGCGTGATTCGGCGCTGCCCGGCGCTGCCGAGGATGGAGTCGCGGAGATTGTCATGGTTCAAGGCTAAGGGACGCAGCGCGGCGACGGTGTGTGATCGGTCACGAACAGCCATTTTCATGCCCCGCCGGGACGACGGGAACGGCAGGAAATGGCAGACTCAGCGCATAATCTGAGCAATGCGGCACGAGGATGGGAAAGCGCAATGGCGACGACTGGAATTGAAGCCCCGGGCCGTGCCCAAATTGGGGCCAAGACTCTGCGCACGGACGCATGGTGGATCGCACCACTGCTGACCTTTCTGGCGTTGACGGCGTTCGTCGTCTACTCAGCGTGGCGCGTGTTTAGCGGTAAGTACTACTTCTACGAGCCCTACATCTCGGTGTACTACTCGCCGTGTTTGTCGACCTCGTGCGTGCCCGGCTCAGAGTTTGCGGGCTCGCCAATCTCGTGGTGGAAGATGTCACCTGCGCTACTGGTGGCATGGATTCCGCTGGCCTTCCGCTTCACCTGTTATTACTACCGCAAGGCGTACTTCCGTTCGTTCTGGTTGTCGCCGCCGGCGTGTGCCGTCGCTGAGCCGCACGGTAAGTACACCGGTGAGCGTCGCCTTCCGCTGATCCTGAATAACTTGCACCGCTACGCCTTCTACCTTGGCTTGGTTCTCAATGTGATCCTGACCTGGGATGCGATTCTTGCCTTCCGCAATCACAACGGCGAGTGGGGTCACATGGGCCTCGGTACCGTCTTCCTCACCGTGAATGCGGCCTGCCTGTGGCTGTACAGCCTGTCGTGTCACTCCTGCCGCAACGCCGTAGGCGGACGGATCACTCACTTCAGTAAGCATCCGGTCCGGTACCAGATGTGGACGCTGGTCTCTAAGTTGAATTCCCGTCACATGATGTGGGCGTGGATCTCTCTGTGCACAGTGGTCGTCGCTGACTTCTACGTCTACCTGTTGGCCTCGGGCCGCGTAAGCGATCTCACGTTCTTCTAGGCTCGAGTTTTCCATCTGACGAACTTCTCATCTGACGTACGAACGCACTGCGAAAAGGAATTTCATGAGCGAGATTGAGCGGCACTCCTTCGACGTCGTGGTCATTGGTGCCGGTGGCGCAGGTCTGCGTGCGGCGATTGAGGCGCGCATGCAGGGTAAGCGCGTTGCCATCGTCTGTAAGTCGCTTTTCGGTAAGGCGCACACAGTCATGGCTGAGGGCGGTATCGCCGCAGCCATGGGCAACGTCAACTCACATGACAACTGGCAGGTTCACTTCCGTGACACCATGCGCGGCGGCAAGTTCTTGAACTCATGGCGAATGGCTGAGTTGCACGCCAAAGAAGCGCCGACTCGCGTCTGGGAACTGGAGACGTATGGTGCGCTGTTTGACCGCACGCCAGACGGCAAGATCAGTCAGCGTAACTTCGGTGGGCACGAATACCCCCGCTTGGCGCATGTCGGCGATCGTTCGGGCCTTGAATTGATCCGAACCCTGCAGCAGAAGATTGTCTCCCTGCAGCAGGAGGATTACCGTGAGACCGGCGATTACGAAGCGAAGATTCAGATCTTCGCCGAGGTGACGATCACTCGTTTGCTGACGACCGATGGTCGCGCAGCGGGAGCCTTTGGATACTTCCGTGAAACGGGCAACTTCGTCAGCTTTGAAGCTCCAGCGGTGATTCTGGCCACCGGTGGTATCGGCAAGACCTTCAAGGTCACCAGTGGTTCGTGGGAGTACACCGGCGACGGCCATGCACTGGCGATGCGCGCGGGTGCCACGACGTTGAACATGGAGTTCATCCAATTCCATCCAACGGGTATGGTCTGGCCGCCCTCGGTCAAGGGCATCTTGGTAACGGAATCTGTTCGCGGTGACGGCGGTGTGCTCACCAACTCTGAGGGCACTCGGTTCATGTTCAACTACATCCCGGACGTGTTCAAGGATAAGTACGCCACGACTCCGGAAGAGGCTGATCGCTGGTATACCGATCCGGACAACAATCGTCGCCCACCGGAGTTGTTGCCTCGTGACGAGGTTGCGCGCGCCATCAACACTGAGGTGAAGGCTGGCCGTGGCACCCCGCACGGTGGCGTTTACCTAGACGTGTCGAGCCGACTTCCCGCGGACGTCATCAAGAAGAAACTTCCGTCGATGTGGCATCAGTTCAAGGAACTTGCCGACGTCGATATCACCAAGGAGGCCATGGAAGTTGGGCCTACCTGTCACTACGTCATGGGTGGTGTCGAGGTAGACCCCGATTCACAGGAGACCTTGTTACCGGGCTTGTTCGCCGCAGGTGAGGTGTCCGGCGGGTTGCATGGGTCGAATCGCCTTGGCGGAAACTCGCTGTCCGATCTGCTGGTATTCGGTCGCCGCGCAGGGCTCGGTGCTGCCGAGTACGTTGAGGCGCTCCCGACCCGTCCGGCAGTGACCGATGCCATGTTGACTGAGGCCGAGGCCGAAGCGCTAGCGCCGTTCTCCAACGTTGGTGATGAGAATCCGTACACGATTCACGCCGATCTGCAGAACACGATGAATGATCTGGTCGGAATCATCCGGACCGAAAGCGAAATGGTGGATGCGCTTGCGCGTCTGCAGGATTTCAAGGTGCGCGTCAAGAATTCTGGCGTGAAGGGTGGTCGGGCGTTCAATCCCGGATGGCACCTGGCACTCGACCTCAAGAACATGCTGCTCGTAGCTGAGGCTGTTGCTAAGGCATCCCTTGATCGGCAAGAAAGTCGCGGCGGTCACACGCGCGATGATTATCCGAAGATGAGCGATGAGTGGCGCAAACTCAACATCGTCTGCCGTTACGACGGTGAAGGTGCGGTCATTGAGCATCAACCGATGCAGCCCATGCGCCCAGACTTGCTCGAACTGTTTGATGTTGAAGAATTGAAGAAGTACCTAACCGCCGAAGAACTGCCCACGCACGATGCAGGGAGCGATCACTGATGGGTTACACAGCGAAATTCAAAGTGTGGCGTGGCGACGACACAGGCGGCGGCATTGAGGACTTCAATGTTGATGTCAACGAGGGTGAAGTAGTCCTCGACATCATTCACCGTTTACAGGCAACGCAGGCCCCAGACCTCGCGGTGCGCTGGAATTGCAAGGCCGGTAAGTGCGGGTCGTGCAGCGCGGAGGTCAACGGTAAGCCGCGACTCATGTGCATGACGCGAATGAGCACGTTTACTGAAGACGAAACGATCACCATCACCCCGATGCGAACGTTCCCAGTCATCCGTGACTTGGTCACCGATGTCTCGTACAACTACGAAAAGGCGCGCATGGTTCCGGCGTTCGCGCCCCCTGCCGATCTTGCCCCCGGTGATTACCGGATGGCTCAGATCGACGTCGAGCGCTCGCAGGAATTCCGTAAGTGCATCGAGTGCTTCATGTGTAACAACGTGTGTCACGCGGTGCGCGACCATGAAGAGAACAAGACGACGTTCTCAGGTCCACGTTTCTTGATGCGCATCGCTGAACTAGATATGCACCCGCTCGACACAGTGGACCGACGTGAGGTTGCCGTCGAGGATCACGGCGTTGGCTACTGCAACATCACCAAGTGCTGCACCGAGGTCTGCCCGGAACACATCAAGATCACCGATAACGCGATCATCCCTTTGAAGGAGCGCATCGCGGACAAGAAGTATGATCCGATCTTCTCGATCGCCTCGCTGTTTAAGCGCAACAAGCAGGGTCGTCAAGCGGCCCCAGACACCCCGCACGCGACAAAGTAATTGCGACGACTTCGCTGGCCTAACTCCGATGGGGTTAGGCCAGCGGCTTTTGTGACATCAACTCTGCTGCAGCGCGTGAGCCTGTTCGCAGGGCACCTTCCATCAAGCCTGACCATTCGCCTGCGGTGTGCTCACCAGCAAAGTACAGGCAGCCCAGTGGTGCGGAAAAGATCGATGCGTCGCCGGGAAGTTGGCGAACTGTGTCTGCGGTATAGGCACCCCGTGCCCACGGGTCGTCGTGCCAGGTCGTAATTACGGTTGAATCAAGGTCAAGGTCAAGGTCCGAGCGAATCTCCGCCAGTCGGTTCGCCCACGATCGTGGTCCGTTTTCGGTATCGAGGCGGCTCACTGAGTCCGGTGACCCGGCGAAGGTATTGAGCACCGGTACAACGGATCCGTCGATCCCCGTGCAGGTCCAGCACCAGAAAAGGTCTTTGACCGATAGCACCGCGCTGGTGGGCGCCGACGCTTTCAACAACATATGCGCCTTAGCCGCATTTCCCATGGTCATGCGATCCAATGCTTCGTGTCGTTCATCGGGAAGCTGTGGAGCGAAAGGAAATTCGCGAAGGTGGGGCAGTGGGATGGTGACGATGACGGCGTCGACGTCATCGTGCGCGCTATCTGTTGTCATGGTGGCACCGTGGTCATGCCATTCGATGCTTGAGACGGCCGTCTCGAGGCGAACACGCTCACCGAGAAAGGCCGCCATCGCCTTAGCTAAGGATTGATTTCCAGTGGCCACCCGAAAGCTGGGTAAGGCGGTAAACGATCCTGCATGGTCGATCACCGACACGTTGAGCTGATCAATGCCGAAGGCAGACGACACTTGAATGCGTGCGCCCACGGCCGCAGCCACATCGGGACGTACGTCAATCCGTGCCAGCACGTCGCCCACTGCATCTGACACGCTGCGAGGGGCTGCGGCCAGCACGGCCGCGGCATCTCGCATATCTGCGCGCGATACGTTGTCGACCCCATAAGCGTCACGCTCGTAGTAAGACATTCCCGTGTTGGCCAATTCGAGGCCAAAGCGATCGAGCCATCCGCGCATGTGGTCGTAACCATCGAGGACAAACTCAGCGCCCCGTTCGATGATCGGCCCGGTGCCGTTAGGGCCGTCAATGGGTTCGGACCACACCCGGCCACCGACTCGTGAGCGTGCTTCAAAGACAATGACGTCATAGCCAGCATCAACCAAGTCCACTGCTGCGGCTAGCCCGGAGAACCCCGCACCCACTACTGCTACTCGAGTCATAACCCCATCACACCAGATCAGCGGCCATGCGGGTGCGTCGACCGTCCAATTCGCGAGTACCGTTGTTCTCATGGACGAGGACTCAACCAACGAGGATCGCGCACAGCGCACCACGATGGCTTCCCGTGTTCGTGTCACGCGAATGGGTGGAGCCGGTGCTGGAACGCGCGCCGATCACGTGGTCGTTGAAGAACCTCTGCGGATCAATATCGAGCAGGGGGATTTACGTGAAGTTCTGGGATCCACGATGCGAACCCCGGGGCACGATCTTGAGCTGGCTGCGGGCCTCGCGGTTGGTGAGGGCATCCTTCGCTCGCCCGATCAGCTAATCTCCGTTCGACCGTGCCGCGATGGCGATGGCCCCGTCCAAGGTGAAGTCACGGTAACGGTCAGTGCGAATGCGGTAATCGATGCATCGCACCTCGGAAGGGTAGCGACACCGTCGAGTGCATGCGGGGTGTGCGGCCGCGATCACATCGATGACATTGTTGCTGCTGCACCGAGGATCGAACGTGACGTTCAGATTGAACTGGGTGTGCTTTGCGGCCTGCCTGAGCAGATGAGATCACGTCAGAGCGTCTTTGATCGCACTGGTGGGTTGCACGCGGCGGCCATTGCCACTGCTGATGGCACGATCCTTGCTGTTCGTGAGGACGTAGGTCGGCATAACAGTGTCGACAAGGTGATTGGTTACGCCGTCATGAACGGGATCACCGCTGACGTATTGATTGTCAGTGGACGAGCGGGTTTCGAGATTGTGCAAAAGGCTGCGATGGCTGGAATCCCTGTGGTTGCCTCTGTTTCTGCGGCCACGTCACTGTCGGTTGACGTTGCGATTGCGTGCAATTTAACCCTCGCCGGATTTGTACGGGATGGACGGATGACGGTGTACTCCGCACCGGAGCGAATCATTTCGTCCGCGTCCGCTGACGTCGCCAACGGCTGACACCAATGCAGTTGCGTCGTCCCGCTCCACCTACCGCTCCGGGTCCACGTGGCGGTCACATGATTCGGTCGATTGCCGAAATTAGGCGAGATCCCCTGTCGTTCCTCAACCGTATGTACACGCAGTTCGGTGACGTGGTTCAGTTTCCAATCCCTGATCCGCCGACGTATCTGGTGAGTAATCCGGAAACTGCGCGCAGGGTACTCGTCGGAAATGCGCGTGCGTATGGAAAGCGCACGATTCAATACACCACCCTGTCCCTGGTAACGGGGGAGGGACTGCTCACGGCTGATACAGATGCGTGGCGAGGACAGCGACGCAGATTGCAGCCAGCATTTCATCACAGCACGCTGGAATTGATCGCCGAACACGTCCGAACATCGTCCGATCGCTTACTGGCTCGCTGGTCTGTCGCTGGAACAGCGGTCGTTGATATTGACGAGGCGATGATGCATCTAGCGCTTGAGGTGGTTGGGAAATCTCTCTTCGGCGCTGATCTTTCAGGGGACGCGGCTCGGCTGGCACAGGCGACTGTTGAAGCACTGGACATTGTGGTCAAGAAAGCTCGATCACCGCTCTCCCCGCCAGTGCAGGTGCCGACCCCGGCGAACGTTTCGCTGCGTCGAGCAGTTGAGGATCTCGATTCGTCCGTCGACGCGATGCTGGCTGAACGGGCGAGTCGACCGCGCGACCTCGCAGAGCCGCCCCTCGACCTTCTTGATCTGCTCCTTGAAGTCGACGATCAGGGGCATGCAATGTCGCGCGATGAGATTCGAAACCAGATCATTACCTTCATCGTGGCGGGTCATGAAACTGTTGCTAGTGCGCTCACGTGGGCCTGGCAGCTACTCACGATGCATCCGGAGACGATGAGTCGGCTGCGCGCTGAGTCGGCCCAACTCGTTGCCGGAGGCGGACCAACCTTCAGTGATCTGGCCAACCTGCCGTATACGGCTGCCGTCGTCGATGAAGTTCTTCGGCTATACCCGCCGGCCTGGCTCATAACTCGCCGGTCTCATGAAGATGACATTCTCGATGGTGTCGAGGTTGCAGCAGGTTCACTTGTGATCGTGAGCCCTTGGCTAGTGCATCGTCACGAATCGATGTGGGAAAGGCCACATCAGTTCATGCCAGAGCGATTCCTAGATGACGCCGGGCAGCGACGTCGTGATGTCGTCAACGGCCCTGGCTACATCCCATTTGGTGCGGGACCCCGGCTCTGTATAGGTCGCGATATGGCTCTAGTTGAAGCCATCCTCGTCCTTGCTGCGATTGCTCCGAGAATTGAACTCGAGCCCGTTGGCCCGACTCCGTCGGCAATGCCGTTGGTGACAATTCGGCCACGTGGTGGTCTGCCCATGCGTGTGACAGTTAAACCGGTGCCTTAGCCCACGTTCGTACCACGTCGCGAACAGACAACATCCCGGCGACCTCGTTCCCGTCCAGCACGATGAGATGGCGAAATCCGCCGCGCATCATGGCGAGTGCGGCATCGCCGATCGTCCACTCGGGCGTGGCGTAGACGACGTCGGTTGTTTGGTGGTCGAGCGCGAGTTCCACGTCCGGATTCTCGTCGGCCGCAATCGAGCGAAGAATGTCCCGCTCAGTGATGATGCCGATCCCGGAACTGTCGTGATCAGCGACGACCGCGGCACCAACATTGCGTTTACTCATCGTCGCTGCGACCTGGCGCAACGTATGACCGGGTCCGACAAGGACGACATCGCGGCTCATGGCTTCGCGTACGAGTTCACCTTCGTTAACCAACATCTCGAGCTCCCTCTAATCATGGCGAAGAGACGTGTCCATGATGAAATCACAAGCGCACAAACCCTGTCAGGTGATTTCAGAGACAATGGACGAATGGATGCTGCGACAAGGGCCGATCGATGGTCCGACCGACGCGCATTGGTAGTGGCATTCGTATGGATTCCGTCGGTTTTGTGGTGTGACACCTGGGTGAGTTCGGGTGGCCAATTGGTGCTTGGCGTCGTCACCTGGGCGATGCTGCTGTGGTGGTTGAAGCATGAGTCAAACCTAGTTCGCGCGCAGACAGTCATCGTGGTCGTCCTCGCCACGATCATCGAATACGTCTTTTCCGGCTGGCTCGGTGTGTACGTATATCGACTCGATCATGTTCCGGCTTATGTGCCGCCGGGACACGGTTTGGTTTATCTGGCGGCTCTGACTATTGGTCGACTACCGTTTGTTCGAGCCCATGCCACCGCAGCCGTTCGTTGGACTGTAGTTCTTGCGGGTGCGTGGGCGCTGTGGGGACTGTTGCTGTCATCGCGTCGCGATGTACTCGGCTTGTTCTGGTACCTGTGCCTGTGTGCGTTTTTGAAGTGGGGTAAATCCACCCTGCTTTACGTTGGTGCGTTTATCACCGTGAGCTATTTGGAAATCCTGGGAACCACGCTGGGCGTCTGGGCATGGCAGCCCGTCGACACGATCAAGGGGTGGGTTCCAATGGGCAATCCACCGAGCATTGCCGCGGGTGGCTATGGGTGGTTCGACCTTTATGCCACGCTTCTGGCGCCTTCACTTGTTACTGTGTGGCAGCGTCGGCGCAGTCCCGAGTTACCGGAGAGCGTCGATGACCCGGTCGTGCAAGATTCCGTTTGAGGCCACTGCACTCTTTCGATCCGGGCCGTCGACACCATCGATGCCGGTGAATCGTCCACCTGCTTCGGTGACGATGATGGCCACTCCAGCAACGTCGTAAAGGTTGACCCCGGGTTCGACTGCGACATCCACTGCGCCTTCGGCAACAAGCACGTGGCTGTAGAAATCCCCGTAGCCACGCACTCGCCATACAGAGCGAATCAGCGCATCCCACTGGGGCTGCTTGTCGGCCGGATCAAACACGACTTCGGAGTAACCCAAAGATGCATCACTGAGTTCAGAAACCTTTGACACATGGATGTTGCGCGGCTCGCTGCTACCAGGTTCGGTCACGAAAGCTCCGCCACCTAAGGTTGCCCACCAGCGACGTCCGAGTGCCGGGGCGGAAACGACTCCCACCACCATCTGGCCCTGTGCATCTTGCAGTCCGATCACCGTCGCCCATACGGGAACACCTCGAACGAAGTTCTTCGTTCCGTCCACCGGGTCTACGATCCACCGGCGACCACTGTGCGATGGTCGTTCGCCGTACTCTTCGCCGACCACTCCGTCCTCGGGGCACTCGATCTCGACGAGTTCACGCAGGGCACGTTCCACGCCCTTGTCCGCATCGCTCACCGGGGTGAGGTCGGGCTTGGTTTCGACGACGAGATCGCGGGCGTTAAATCGATCCATCGTGATGGCGTCGGCACGGTCGGCCATGAGCATGGCTAATTCAAGATCTGCTGAGAAAGGCGGCGTGGTCACAGGTAAGACCGTACCGGTTGGGTGCATCAGGGCGTAGGGTCGGTAGGTCGACTCAACGATCTGGTCGGAGGCGACAGTACAAGCCATTTCGCGGGTGTGGGCCCGCTGGCGGAAGGGGAATAACTTGTTCGACACGATTGGCGGTCTACCGCTCCATCCGCTGGTGGTTCATGCGGTCGTCATCTTGATGCCGCTCACCGCGATCGCTGTCATCATCTTCACTTTTCGTCCGGCGCTCAATCGCAAGTACGGCTGGATTGTCTGCTGGCTGGCATTGTTCAGCGCTGGCGCCGCCGCCGTGGCAAAGGAAAGTGGCGAACGACTGGCGTCCCGCGTTGGCTTCCCGGCAGAACACATCGCCATTGCCCGATGGACCCCTTACATCGCCGGGCTGTTCTTCCTGTTGACCGTTGCGCTGTGGTGGTATGACAGAAAGGGTGATGATCGCCGCAGCGGTGCCGGTTCAGCGTTAGCACTTACCTCCATGGCGATGGCTTTTGTGGCGCTGTACTGGGCGTTTCGGGCAGGTCACAGTGGCGCGACAGCCGTCTGGGATCCGATCATGAAGCACACCACGCCGGGGACGTATCCGAAAAAGTAGTGACTGTGCTCGTTAATTAGCTATCGAGGTTGTCCGCGCTGCCGCCAACCTGATCCGTTCCGGCCGTGGGGTCTTCTGCGCGGCTTTGTAGGAGCCGTCGGAAAGACTCAAGCCGGGCGGCTCCGGCGATTGGGTTATCTGACGCCGCGACCCATGCATCAAGGCCACACTCAACCTCGTCATGGCTGCAGGCGCGAGGGCATGCGTCGGTACCTGAGGCAAGGTCATCGAAGGCGTTAATGACACGGGCCGGATCTACATGTCCCAGGCCAAATGATCGAACGCCGGGTGTATCGATAACCCACCCGCCGTCAGGAAGTTCAAGTGCGACTGCCGATGTCGAGGTGTGGCGTCCCCGCCCGGTCACGTCGTTGACTCGTCCTGTGGTTCGCTGTGCATCGGGGACAAGCGCATTCACGAGGGTGGATTTGCCTACCCCTGAGTGGCCGATTAAAACGGACATCCGATCAACGAGGTGATCACCAAGATCCGCCAGATTGACGTCGTGATTGTGATCGCGTGATGTGATGACGTAGGGGACATCGAGTGCCCCGTAAAGTGCGAGTAGATCATCGGGGCTGGTGAGATCAGCCTTCGTCAAAACTAGCAGGGGTGAAAGCCCGGAATCATATGCGGCAACTAGGCATCGGTCGATGAGTCGCGGCCGAGGCTCGGGATTGATCAGTGACGTGACGATGACGAGTTGGTCGGCGTTGGCCACCACAACGCGTTCGATCGGATCGCCGTCATCAGCGCTGCGCCGCAGGGTTGTTGTCCGTGTTTCCACGCGCACAATGCGCGCTAGCGTGTCTGGTTTACCGGACAGATCTCCGACGATCGCGACTCGATCACCGACGACGACTCCCTTTCGGCCAACCTCGCGGGCCTTGACTGCGTAGATTTCCAGTCCGGGGTCCGTCGGCTCACCGAGGACGATCGTAAATCGGCCACGATCCACTGCGACGACGAAACCTTGGCCGGCGTCGTCATGGCTGGGTCGTTCCTTACTTCGCGGACGTGACTTGCCGCGGCCCGGACGGACGCGAACATCATCCTCGTCAAGATCGCGACTACTCACGCAGTGCGACCTTCCAACATGGCAGTCCACATTGACGTGAATCTAGGAAGGGTCTTGCTCGTAGTCGCAATGTCGACGACCTCGATGTCAGGGACGACGCATCCGAGAACGGCTCCAGCGGTTGCCATTCGGTGATCGTCATATGTCTCGAACACACCCCCCTGAAGCGGGCGAGGGATGATTATCAGCCCATCCTCAGTCTCTGTGACGTCCCCACCGAGACGATTGATTTCGTTGGCCAGTGCAGCCAGGCGGTCAGTCTCATGCCCACGTAGATGCGCGATCCCGCGAAGATGTGATGGAGTGTTCGCCAATGCGCACAATGCGGCGATTACCGGAGTCAATTCGCCGACTTCGCGCAGATCTGCATCAAGCCCAAGGAGTGCGTTGCCTGCTCTCACCTTGAGGCCGTCATCGGAATGAGAAACGGCGGCCCCCATCTGAGACAGTAGTTTCTGGAGGGCATCGCCTGGCTGCGTGGTGTGCTCGGGCCATCCGGGGATTGTGACCGTCCCACCTGTGACGATCGCGGCTGCCAAAAACGGTGCTGCATTGGAAAGATCAGGCTCGACGATGCGGTCGAGTGCACGAATAGTGCCCGGCTGCACCTGCCATGATGCGGAGGTGGGGTCGCTGGTGTCCTCCACCACGGTGACTCCATGCTCGCGCAACAGCGCAACGCTCATGTCGATATGAGGCATTGATGGAACTGCCGCTCCGCGGTGATGGATATGTGCACCCTCGTCAAACCGAGCGGCTGACAAAAGTAGCGCGCTGACAAACTGACTCGATGCAGACGCGTCAATGGTGATGGTGCCGCCGCGGACCTGACCGGTTCCGCGCACGGTGAATGGCAGGGTGCGACGTCCATAATCATCGACGTCGACGTCGAGACTCTGAAGTGCTTGAATCACTGCTCCCATCGGTCGCACCCGGGCGCGTGGATCGCCATCAAAGCGGATATCTCCATGAGCTAAGGCGGCCACCGGTGGCAGGAAACGCATGACCGTTCCAGCTAGCCCACAGTCGATGTGAGCTGGTCCGCGTAAGTGCGCAGGCTCCACCTGAATCGTGCCGGTCGTATGCGACCACTCGACCGATGTGCCCAGGGTAGTCAGCGCACGCGCCATGAGCGTGGTGTCCCGAGCTTCTAGCGCACCGGTAATCGTGGATGGCCCGTCAGCGAGAGCAGCAAGCACCAAAGCACGGTTAGTGAGCGACTTGGATCCGGGCACATGGACGACGGCATTAATCGGAGCTGTCGCGGTGGGTGCGGGCCACGGATGTTCACCAGAAGTCACGCTCTGATCCTAGTGGAGGGAGCTGCGCAAGCCGGCACCAATTTTGTTCCCGGGCTGACGGGGAACCCAATATGCGACAGGATCGAGACATGTGCGGTCGGTATGCAGCCAGTAAGAATCCAGCGGACCTGGTTGAAGAGTTCGAGGCAGTTGTTGTGCCAGAGAAGGAACTCAGGCC
This sequence comes from uncultured bacterium, assembly GCA_903826575.1. Taxonomy (GTDB): domain Bacteria; phylum Actinomycetota; class Actinomycetes; order S36-B12; family CAIYMF01; genus Longivirga. The sequence goes on along the minus strand of CAIKEU010000069.1, from coordinate 25,768 downwards.
GGATTACAACGTGGCACCCACGAAGTTCGTCTACGCGATCATGGATCGGCGTCCTCGCGATGAGGGCACTGACGCGGCCGTCGAAGGTGTGCGTGCGAATGTTCGTCGCGAGTTAGCCATAGCCAAGTGGGGCTTGGTTCCAAGTTGGGCGAAGGATCCGTCTATTGGCAACAAGATGATTAATGCGCGAATGGAGACGGTCGCGGAAAAGCCCTCGTATAGAGGGGCTTTCGCCAAGCGTCGATGCATATTGCCTGCCGACGGATACTACGAGTGGTACACGCCAACTGACGGGCCGAAGGGCAAGGGCGGTAAGCCGCCTAAGCAGCCATTCTTCATTCACCCCACCGATGGAAGCAGTCTGGCGATGGCGGGCCTGTATGAGTTTTGGCGTGATCCTGCTCGTTCGGACGACGATCCGTATGCGTGGCTGACGACGGTTACCGTGCTTACAACCACGGCGGAGGATTCCCTGGGGCAGATTCACGATCGCATGCCGCTATTGGTGTCTCGGGATCGCTGGGCGGATTGGCTAAACCCCGAGAAGGATGGCAAGAACAGCGATCCTCGAGAGCTCCTCGTACCCGCTGCACCAGGTCTGCTGACGGCGTATCCGGTCTCCACTCTGGTAAATGATGTGCGACACAACGGCCCTGAACTGCTTGATCCGATCCAGTTTGATGAAGAATCCGACGGCCTGTTTTGAGATGTGGGTTAACCCATCGCTCGCTGTGGCGTGACGGATCGACGTCGAGAGAAATGGCCGAGGTCAACGGTCACACCTGTCCATGACCCAGTGACGGCAAGGGGCTCAGCATCGTGATCATGACCATTTTCGACCGCTGAAATGAGTTCGGCCATCAGTTCGCCAACGAATGGTGCTTGCTTGAAACCGTGCCCACTGGTTCCGATGGCAACGTAGTAGCCGGAAACATTGGTCTTGTCGTAGATGGGAATCCAGTCATCAGTTAGATCGTAGACACCGATGATTCCGCTTGGCTTGCTTGGGATTCCAAGATCGCGAACCCGACGGGCAAGGCGTAAGGTCTGGGTCTCCCACGTCGATTGGCGCACCGACCCAATTGCATCTTCAGGCGAGTCAAGCATGACAAGTTCGTCGCACTCAGGCTCCATGGCGCCGACGATGATCGTGTTGCCTGCGTGTACGCGAAAGTAGGTAGCAAAGTCGGGGTCAGTTACGCACGTGCCACCATCGTCGAGCCGAAATCCTGGGGGAGCGGGCACGGAGATTACTTCTTGTTCCATCGGCTGAGTCTTCGGAATGAAGTCATCGAGAACGCCGGCCATCCCGTTGATTTTTGCCGACCATGGCCCTGCGACATTTACCACGATGGGTGATTCGATTCGAGTGCCATCTGCCAGCAGAACGCCGCCAACTCTGCCGTCCTTGGTTGATATGTCGACGACCTCGCGGCGGTATAGGAACTGCGCGCCCTGCTGCTCTGCGGCATAAGCAAGGTTGTGCGCGGACAACTGCGGATCGTCCATGTGTCCTGCACTGTCGACCCAGAAGGCGGTCAATTCACCTGTTGCGTCCGCCCAGAAGTGGTCGTCCTGCGGAAGTGCGGGTGGCCCAAATTTCCCGGGATCAAGGCTGGGGAATCGTTCTGCGATACCGGCCGCATCGAGCAGTTCGACGGGGCAGCCAAGTTCACGAAGGTGCGAGATCATCCGAGGCAAGTCGTAGCCGGGCCCCTCGAGCACCAAGCCACCGGACTTGATGAAGTGCGCCATCCCGGCGGGGTCTACAACACCGAGGTATCGTTCCCACTCTTGCCATCTAGCACCGGCTTCCCAAGCCAGTGCCGCCTCTGGGAAGTGGTGATAGTGGTACCGAACCATGGCACTTGACGCGCTGGTACTGCCGTAACCGGGGCCGCCACGCGTATCTACCACGGTGACCGAGGCCCACCGCCGTGCGCACTCAAGGGCAACGGCGCTACCGATCACGCCGGCTCCGATCACGAGCACATCAGTCGTGATGATGTCCCCGTTGGCCGTGGGCTCATTCGACGAATCAGTGGCGGACATTGCATCTGCGCTGGTCACGCGGTCAGCGTAGTGGTTCAGGGCGCCGTGAGCCCGCGGTTTGCGCACACGCAGCCTCGGTAGGGAATGAATATCGCCGACGCATCGTTAGTAATGCTGCCGAACAGACTGGAGGGCATTACTTTGCTGGTTCTCACACTCGACCAACCGGGATTCACCGTTTTAGATCAACTGACCGGCGTCTCGGCACCGCTAGGCTCTACCTCAATGGACTCCGACGATATCGATGCAGACTTCGGTTCAGCTGCCGTAGCGGTAGATGAGACCGAGGATGAGCGACGCGCTCGATTCGAGCGAGATGCGCTGCCGTTCCTTGATCAGTTGTACGCCGCTGCAATGCGGATGACGCGCAACCCTGCCGATGCAGAGGATCTCCTGCAGGAGACGTTCGTGCGCGCCTACTCGGCGTTCCATCAGTACCAGGACGGCACAAACCTCAAGGCGTGGCTCTACCGCATTCTGACCAACACGTTCATCAACAGCTACCGCAAAAAGCAACGTGAGCCGCTGGCCTCTAACACAGATGATATTGAAGACTGGCAGATGGCGCGGGCGCAGTCGCATACCTCTACTGGACTTCGTTCAGCTGAGATGGAGGCGCTCGACCGGTTGCCAGATTCAGATATCAAGGATGCGCTACAGGCACTTCCTGAAGAGTTTCGGATGGCCGTTTACCTTGCGGACGTTGAAGGTTTCCCCTACAAGGAGATCGCCGACATCATGGAAACTCCGATTGGGACGGTGATGTCGCGATTGCATCGTGGCCGTCGTCAATTGCGTGACGCACTTGAGGACTATGCGCGTGACCGCGGGTTCGTGGCTGGCGGGGGTGACGACGCATGAGTTGTGGAAGTCCCCACTCAACTTCCTGCTCTGATGTTCTAGAGGCGGTATCGGCGTACCTTGATGGCGAAACGACGCCGATTGATCGTGAGTTGATTGCACAGCACATTGCAGAGTGTTGGCCGTGCCTGCACGAAGTCGATGTGTACCGCGAAGTTAAGGTGCTCATTGCTCGGGCCTGCGGCGGGGAGCAGGCGCCAGCTGAGGTGCGCGAACGAGTTGTCCACCGCATTCGCACCGTGTCGATTCAATGGTCGGTTGAATATCGCCAGGAGTGAGTCACCGATGATGCACGCAGTCATGCCATACGACACGTCAGATATGACGAAGGGCCGCTACCAACAGGTAGTGGCCCTTCGTCATTGTCAGAAGAGGTCTTAGGCGTTGGGACGCCGACCGTGGTTGGCGCCATTGCCCTTGCGGGAGCGACGCTTGCGTGCACGCTTGCTCATCGGATCTCCAGATCATGATCAGGCCAAAACGGCACAGAGCCGCTAGTTGCTAGGAAGAGTGTCCCACATTGGGGTAGGTGCTGTGTTCGGGGCGGTGCGTCCGTCGTTATCAGTGCTTCGTTGGCTGTCTGAACGTGCCTGCCGACGACTTTGCAGCCGGGCGGTTGAGAGTTTCAGCCCTGGAGACGACGATTGAGCGCGGCTAGCACAGAACGGGCTACGGCGTCCTCAGAATCACCACGAACGATCGCTGATCCGCAGAGGGTTTGGTCGCCGAATCGCGCAATGGCAATGGTGAGTACGCATACGGCCACCTCACGGATACCAGCCTCGACAATTTGAGCACTTTCGATCTGTGCTGGCATACCAAGCAACTCGCTCAGCGCGTTTAAGGTTGCGCCGGCAACGATCCGTGGCCGGTGGGCCGGAGCTCCTGGGCCGCTGGCCTTACCGCTGAAGATATGTCCGTCTACGATGAGGTCGACGGTGACATGGCTTTCGCCCTCCGAGGTGCTGACCGTGATGCTGGTAAGTGCTGGGCGCGGATGGCCTGCGAGTTCGGTTCCCTGGTCAGCTGTCGAATCGGCTCGTACGTCGACGACCTGCTCGTCAGTGGCGGCATCATGGTGCTCATCGTTGAGCCCGGCATCTGAATCGTCGAGATCGGCTACGTCGCTATCTGGGCGTGTTGACGTCAGAACGGTTAGACGTGGTGACTCAGGGGGGTGAGGTGGGGTTTGATCGCCGACCTCGACGGCATCCTCCGGGATCTGCACAACGCTGACGATGCGGTGATCGATATCGACGCCAAATTGGGCCATCGCAACCGATTGGACATCGCGAACGACCTGCTTTGCAGGTTTGCCGGGGTTGGCCAGCACGTGTACTTCCGTTGGTCGAGCGTCCGGACCGGTTACCACGCTCGCCGCGCGTACGCCTGGTATCGCGCGCAGCGAATCCTCTAGCTCAGGCAGTAGGCGCAACAGGGCCACTGGTCCTCCGTCTGATAGTCAAACCGTTAGTCGTCAGGACTCATTGGTAGGACGGCGACGTGCCCGTCGCTACTGTTTTAATCCCTCGGGTACCACGGTAAGGCCCGCTGTCATTGTCCGCTGCACGGACGCGCCGGATTCCTCGCTTTGTGACGCACCCGGCTCAGTCGGATACTCGCTGTACTTCGTCGGCACGTTGGTTTCTTGCGGGGCAGTCGTCTCGGTGGCAGCCGCCTGAACGTCACCGGTCTCGCTTTCCCGTGACGGGTCGAGCGATGTGCTGGCCGGCGCTGTTGCGTCAGAAGGATCTAGTCGGGTCGCGTCAGCCACGGCGAGATCTACCGGGGGAGTCACGACTGCGGACGAACGGGTGTCTTTGTCGACAGTTGTTGGTTGGGTTCGTGTCATGGCCTGTCCGTTGGCCGATCGCCAGGCATCCTCACCAGCGTCCACGGCTCTCACCGCTGCTTGTTCTGCAGCCTCTAGCTGCACCAAGAGAGTTGGCAGGATGTCCTCGAGATGGTCGCTCACACCACGCACAGATTGCCGTTGCCACCAGCGCAGTGCACGCGCCGTCGCCGTGTCGATGCGGCCCGAGGTTTGCGCGTAGTCGAGGTACTCGTCGAATCTTTCCGTCGCAGGATCACGTCGTAGCGCGATGAGTGCGTCAACGAGTGCTGCGTAGGCGGCGTCTCTACCGGAATCGGTCACAACTCACCTCCGCGACGGGTGGACAAACCAAGACGGTATGACGGGTTCGGCATACCTGTTTTTAGGTTAGCGGGGGTGGGTTCAGTCGTCAGCCTCGGTAACAACCTCACTAGCCCAGATGGGAATGGTGAGCCTCACGCCATATACGCAGAGTGGTTTTTTATGTGCAAAAGGTGAACTCAAACGCAGATCTTGCTAAAATTCGGACGAATCGGACAGTTCACCCTTGACGTACCAGTAGGAACACCTGTCACAGTGGTACCTCGCACCACATGGGGTAGTGAGTAGCACCGAGTGCTGCTCTGGCCGCGGACGGTGATGTGAGCGCGAGATCGACCAGCACGGCACGACCACAACTCAACAGCGGCAAGAATGGGATCGGCAGCGACACCCTGTGACTTGAGTACTTCCCCCAAGGAATTTTCACTTCACTACAGGGTTTGCCTCCGCGCACGGATACGTGTGCACCGGCAAATCGCGAGCGGAGCGGATGCTGCACAGGCTATTAGCGGTGCCTGTGACATCATCGCGAGGAGTTGATCCAGACCTTATGAAGAAGATCGTGTCCGTTGTCGAGCGTATGCTCGGCGGCGAGTCCGGCTGGAAGTGGAGCTAAGCTTCACTGCTAGCCACTTCGCTGTCGATCCCAATCTTGCCGGTGTACGTCGTGGAGATCTACCTCCCTGTACAGCTCTCTCGTTGGAAGGCACGGTATGCGCGACTTCCCCCTGCGCACCCGGGTGTTTATCACCGCGGTGATCGTTGCTGGGCTGCTCGGGATTATCGCTTGCCTGCTTCACACGGCGCACGCGCCGGATGTTTTCACTCGCTTCGGTTACATTGCGGCCCTTGCTCTCTTGGTTTTTGCATCTGAGGCCTTCTCAGCCGCCCTTGCCCGCAGTGTTGCAACTCGCGAGGGTGTCTCGATCTCTGTGACCATGCCGATCGCCATGGCATCGGTCATTATCCTCGGGCCTTGGGGTGCCCCGCTCGTAACAGCGGTGGTCGCCCTTGAGCCACGTCGAACCCCCTGGTTCAAGCGCTGCTTTAACGGCAGTATGAATGTGCTTTCCACTCTCGGCGCTGCCTGGACATATGCCTTTCTGCATGCGCAGCTGTCCACTGACCATCAGATTCAAGCGTTTCCAAGTCTGACGTCTATGGACTTCCGGCCGAGCAGTGTGCTGATTCCGATGCTGGCTGCGTCCCTTGTGCATGAGGTCATCAACGGTCTGCTGATGGTTACGGTTTTGGCTCTCGCTGAGCGAGTATCGCCATGGCGCATTTGGTTCGGCACGATGGCTGAATCTGCCCTGCCACTGTTCATCTACTCGATCTTCGGCCTGATGCTTGCCGTCGTATGGTTGACCATCTCACCATTGGCCGGCGTCTTGGTGCTGGCACCTTTGATGGTGGCTCGCTGGGTGTTCTCGATGTTCTCTGCTCGTCAAGAAGCCTATGAGTCGACGATCCGCTCATTGATTCAAGCCGTTGAAACAAAAGATGCGTACACCCGTGGTCACTCAGAGCGCGTATCGCGTGCGTCGGTGATGATCGGACGCAGTGCGGGCATGCGCGAGGACCGCGTATCGAGTTTGCGCTATGCCGGGATGCTGCACGACGTCGGCAAACTCGGTGTACCCACTCGCATCTTGCAGAAGTCAGGCAAGTTGACCGACGAAGAATTCGATGCGATCAAAATGCACCCCACTCGTGGCCGTGAAATCACTAAGGATCTCGAATTCCTCGGTGAGGCGGTGGAAGGAATCCTTCTGCACCACGAGCGCATGGATGGGCGTGGCTATCCCAATGGTCTTCAGGGAGAAGAGATTCCCGAGTTTGCTCGGATTCTCTCGGTAGCCGACGCCTTCGACTCAATGACGACGACCCGCTCCTATCGCGGTGCCCGTAGCATCGAAGAGGCGATGGAAGAGCTTCGACGTTGCAAGGACACTCAGTTCGATGCGGGGTTTGTTGAGGCATTGGTTGCCGCCGTTACTCGCGATGGTTGGGATGTCGTTGACACCACGGATCAGGTAACCCCGTCGGGGTCAGCACCCGCAATGGGAAGCGATGACGATGATCCAACCGCCTCCGGTGAGCTTGGACTTGGGCTAGCAACTCCGGTGGACCTCGCAGCGCTCGATGCCTTCATGTCTGAAATCGTTCGTGACGGTGGGATTCACGGTCTGCCGACGGATGATAGGGGGAGCACACCATGAGCCGCCGGTCCGACACGCGTTCTGTTCTCCCACTACAACTCGCGGCGGCAGTCGTAGCAGTGGGGTCTTTTGCTTACACTGCGTCGCACCCATTACCTGAGGGAGTCCTTGGGGCCGGTGTCGTCTTCGGTCTGTTCATCGCTCTGGGCGAGATCTTGCGAGTAACGCTCCCCGGTGGCCGTCAGGCTGCGCCGCTGGCGGCTGCTGGATCTCTTGCCTTTGCACTACTCCCCAGTTTCAAGGGCGTGTCACTTCCAGGGGTTGCCTTCGCCGTAACCGTCGTGACCTTGGCGTCCATCATTGGCTCGCTGCCTCGGGTTTTCGTTGGTCGTGGCATTCATCTTGATGAAGTGAGCCAGCGGGTACTCATGACCGCCACCGCCGCCGCATTGATCGCGCCATGGCCCTATCTACTTCAGTATGGTGATCTGGCTAGCCTGCCTGATTTTATGAAGAGCAACATCCAACTCATCGTTATGGTTATTGCGGGTGCTCTTGCGGGACTTCTCGAGATTGCCCTGGCGGCAGCCACTCGAGCTAACGAGGCCCGAATGCCGTTCTCGGTGGCCTTGGTCGATGAATTGCGCGCGATGATTGGTATCACTACGGCGGTCACCGCAACGGGTGTTTTGATTGCCTTGGCTGCCAGTAAGTCGATGGATTACTGGGCTTTGCCCGTCTTTGCGGTGCCGATGTTGCTGACTCAGTTCTCGTTTCGCCGCTACGCGTCAATCGAGGCGACGTACTTGCAAACTATTCGTGCACTGTCGAAGGTCACTGAAGTTGGTGGCTACACCGAGTCAGGACACGCTCGCCGAGTTAGTGTCCTAGCGAGCCGGATCGGTAGTGAATTGGGTATGACCGAACGCGAGCTGACGGACTTGGAGTACGCGGCTCTTATGCACGACATTGGACAGCTTGCATGGCCCGAACCGTTCCCAGGTGGTGCGACGAGTTTGATTGCACCGGTCCATCAGCGTCGGATTGCCGAACTTGGTGCTGAGGTGGTGCGTCAGTCGGGTGCATTGGATTCGGTAGCGCTGATTGTTGAGCGACAGGCCGATTCGTATCGGCCGGCGCCGGGGCTTCCCGACGAGTCGCTCCCCTTGGCAAGTCGAATCATCAAGGTTGCTAACTCATATGACGATTCGGTGGGCGCATCCCTTGATATGGAACGTATGCAGTTCGCACTTGATCGCCTAGCTGGCGCATCTGATCGTGAATACGATCCCGCCGTTATCGACGCGCTTTCCCGGATTGTCGATCGGCGGTTCGAGCAGAGCTATACGTAGCCGTACGACTCTGGGGGCGATTGTGGTCGTGGCGCTCGTCGCACGTCATGAACGTGAGAAGATGAGCATGTGAGCGTACCTCCAGAGAATTCGACCAGCGCCTCCGCCGCCGCGGGTGTGCCAAGGCCCGCCCGCTTCGTTCCCGTCGTAGAAGTGTGCGCAGACATGGTCGCGAACGTGCTGAGCGTTGTGACAGTTGTGGGTGATGACGTCGCGACAGGTGACACGATGCTCATCCTGGAGTCCATGAAGATGGAGATACCCGTCATCGTCGAAGAAGGTGGCGCCGTTCTTGAAATCCGCGTTCGCGAGGGTGACGTGGTGCAAGAAGGCGACGTACTGGTCGTCCTGAGTAACCCGGATGGCGTAAGGCGCGGCTAATGGGCTGCCGTCGGCCACACAAATTTGCTCAAGGCATCCACTGGTCAGGTCGATATGAAATAGGTGACGTATACCGCTGATCCGCTTGCAGTTGACGACGTGGCGCAGTCGCTGCCATCACCTGCTCCCGGCTCGGTAGAGCCTGATCATGGCGTGGCTGGGTTGATTTTTGTCGCCGATGAGCAGGCCAACCGTGCACGTATTCAACCCGTGTCAGTGATCCCGCTGCTGCGGGCGTTGGTGGACTCACGCGGCTCCGATCTGCATTGCAAGGTCGGGTCGGCACCCCGTGTACGCGTTGACGGTGTCTTACGTCGGCTGAATGTCCCCGACCTTCGTCCCGAGGACACCGAGCACATGGTGCGTGAGGTTTTGCGCGCTGATTTGATTGAAGAATTCGCGCGTCACAACGAAGCGGATTTTGCTGTTCAACTCGAGGGTGTTGGCCGTTTCCGTGCCAACGTGTTCCGGCAGCGTGGTTCGGCGGGGCTTGTCTTTCGGCGCGTGTCGGTCGGAGCGATCGCACTTGAGGACCTTGGTCTGCCAGCAGCATTAGGACCGCTCTCGCTTGAGCCGCGAGGCCTCGTTCTGGTCACTGGCCCAACCGGATCGGGCAAGACCACGACCTTGGCTGGAATGGTTGACAACATCAATTCCCATCGTGAGGTCCACATCGTCACGATTGAAGACCCGATTGAAGTTATCCATCAGGATAAACTCGGGATGATCAATCAGCGCGAGGTTCGGGTAGATACCGAGGACTTCTCCACGGCCTTGCGTTCGGCAATGCGTCAGGATCCAGACGTCATCCTCGTCGGCGAAATGCGTGACCACGAAACGGTAAAGGCGGCCATTGCCGCAGCCGAGACCGGCCACTTTGTCATGTCGACATTGCACACGACCGACGCACAAGAAACCATCACCCGCGTGATCGACTTCTTCCCTCCGCACGAGCAGGCTCAGGTGCGGCTGTCCCTAGCAGGTTCATTGCGCGGGATCGTGTGTCAACGACTAGTCCCTCGGGCAGATGGTTTTGGGCGTTGTGTGGCTATGGAAATTTGTATCAACACCGGACGCATTGCCGATGCGATTGCCGATCCCGATAAGACCGGCAATATCCGCTCGCTTATCTCCGATGGAGGGTTCTACGGCATGCAGACCTTTGATCAGCACTTGACGACCCTGTTCCGTGACGGCGTTGTCAGCCTTGACGCTGCTCTTGCCGCGTCAACGAGTCCCCACGACATGACTGTTGAATTGCGTCGATTAGGTCTGGTCGGATAAGCGCTAGCCTTGACGAATGAGCCGCGACGACGATCCGCAGTCTGGGGCCAGCTCTGCGCTGGAATTCCTTGTTTCGCACACTGATACGGCGATCGCACTTGGTAGTGGTGATCTGCCCGTTTTGGCTACTCCTCGAGTTATTGCTTGGTGTGAGTCGGCATGTGTTCAGGCGTTGGAATTGGCTGACACGAAGACCAGCGTGGGTACGCGGGTTGAGATGGAGCACGTATCAGCAAGTGTGGTGGGCACTGCCATTTCAGTGAAGGCTGTCGTCTCCTACGTTGATGGCCGGCTCGTCCGATTCGATGTGGTTGCTGAGCAGATCGCTGATGGTCCGACCGACATCAGCGTGGGCGATTCAGCAAACCCGGTTCGACGTATTGCACATGGCTCGATGACTCGCGTCATCGTTGATCGTGAGCGTTTCATGGCCCGGCTGTAATGCTTTGACCACCTGAGTGGCAAAGCAGTGAACTATGCGAGCGACTTGTGCAGCACCAGGAGCGGAACGTCGGGAAAGGGGGACCAGTCTCGTTCTGGGACTCGGTTGTAACCACATGCGCCATACATCGAAAGCGCGGCGGTGTTGTGCGAAATAACGCTCATCACGATGCTGTTAGCACCTGACTCTGCTGCTGACTTCTCGCATGCTGCCACCAAAGCGGTGCCGATACCGCGGCCCCACATGTCAGTGCGAACACCGAAGTACCGAAATTCGGCTTCTGACTCGCGGGCGATCTCGGCGTGCTCGCTGCTCGCGAGAGCGATCGTTCCGGTTCCGACGATCTCTCCGTCGAATATCGCGACCAAGACAGTTGCCTGTTGTGATCTGCCGGCGACGTCACGCAAGACCTCGTCGTAACCTCGGTTGTCCGACAAGATGCCGCCGGTCACGTAGGCCTCTACGACAAGGTCACCAGCTGCCCGGTAGTCCGTTGGTTCGACCGGTCTCACGGTGAGACCGTGCTTGGAGTCATGGTTCACGTGACGTGTCCGACTAAATGCCGGTGGTGGAGCGTGGGTAGGCCACCGTTGGGTCAGTAATCACGTTCACGAGATACGGAATCCCCGATGCGAAGGCTCGATCCATGGCAGGTCCGATGTCTTGTGGTCGAGTTACCGTTTCGCCGCCTCCTCCGAGTGCGATCGCAATCTGGTCGTAGCGGGTTCCGGGAGCGAGTTCGGCGGCGACGTCGTACTGGTAGAGGAACTGCATCGGGTGCTTTTCCAATCCCCAAATCCCATTGTTTCCAACGATCATCACGACTGGAAGGTTCTGTCGCACGAGGCTGTCGATGTCCAGAAGTGAAAATCCAGCTGCGCCGTCGCCGAGCATCAGCACAACCTGACTTGATGGCCGCGCTAGTCGTGCCGCCATTGCGTATCCCAGCCCGGTGCCCAGGCATCCGTACGGTCCCGGATCGAGCCAGCCACCGGGTTGATTTGGCTCGACATATTTCCCTGCGAATGAAACGAAGTCACCACCATCACCGATGATGACCGCATCATCCTCACACCGAGAAATGAGCTCGCCATAGATTCTTGCTGGATGGATGGGGTCTGCGTCGCTGGCAAGATCGATCTGATCTTTTGCGGCAGCCTTCGTGGCAATGGCTGCCAACTCCTGTGACCACTGCTGTAGATCGGGCCGCTTCGGTAGCGCGTTAACGGCGTCGAGGAGTGCACGCAAAGATCGATCGATGTCGGCGACGACGAACGCATCGGGAGTGGCCGTGGACGAAAGTTGGCTACCTGCGTCGACGATGTGCGCGACCTTCGCTGGGGTGGCGCCGTCCTTCCCGCCGAAAACTCCGTAGCCAAGACGGAAGTCCAACGGCGTACCCACGACAATCACGAGGTCCGCTTGTCCGAATGCGGCGCTGCGGGCCCGGGTTATCAGGTGCGGACTGTTGCGCGCGAGGATGCCGCGTCCCATGCCGTTGGCAACGGTTGGGATACCCGTTGACTCGATGAATTCCTTCGCTTGCACCTCAGCCTTACCCGTCCATGCGTCGCTACCAAGCACGACAACCGGATGGTGCGCGGCTGCGATCAGGGCCGCGATACGGTTGATAGCGTCCGGGTCAGGTTCGTATATCTCGGCGGGGATTGCCATCGCGCTTGGCACATCGGCGTAGGAAAACAGGATGTCCATTGGTACGTCAATGAAAACAGGGCCCCGATGTGGTGCCAAGGCAGTGGCAAAACCACGTGAAACTGCGGCGCCGATTTCGGCAGTGTCGTGCACTGTCTGCGCGGACTTGGTGATCGGCGCCAAGATTGGCGGCTGGTCCAACTCTTGCAGTGCGCCTGAACCCCATCGGTAATCCGGTGAGCGGCCGCCCAAAACGACTACGGGAGAACCGTTGAAATGTGCAGTCGTAATGCCACTGACCGCATTCGTCACCCCGGGTCCGGCTGTTACGACTGCGAGCCCAGGGGTCCGAGTCAACTTGGCAGTTGCCTCGGCCGCGAACACTGCCGTCTGCTCGTGCCGCACATCGACGAGCCTCATGGGCCCGGGAATTCCCCCATCGACGCAGGCTTTACCTCCGACTGCCGCGTCGTACAGCGGAAACACGTGTGCGCCGGAAAGAGTGAACATTGTCGTGACGCCATAAGCCACAGCGGCATTGACCGCATGGGTACCGCCATGTGCGTTGTTCGTCGACGGGTTGGGTGTCTCAGCCATGTGTCAAACCTATCCGCGGAGGGTCGCATTGGCAGGTCTAGTGAGATGTGCAACGAAGGTATAGCGATCACCGCGGTAGACGGCCCTTACCCACTCGAACGGCTGGCCGAGTTCGTCGAATGTATTACGCGACAGGAGCATGACCGGAACGCCAGTATCGATGCCCAGGAGTGCGGCTTCGACGGGCGTGGCAAGTGACGTTTCAATTGTTTGCTCAGCTGATGCGGGAGTGACGCTGTATGCATCACGCAGCACGGCGTAGAGGGATGCGGTTGCTTGAAGGTGAGTAGTAAGTCCGGGAAATCGTTGTTGCGCCACATGCGAACGCTCGACGGCCATCGGCTCGCCATTTGCCAGCCGGAGCCGTTCGATAACGATGACTGCACTGTCTGAATCGATGTTTAACCGGCTGGCTAGATCGTCACCGGCGTCGATAGTTTCGATTGACAGCATGACGCTCGAAGGTTCGATTCCTCGAGCCCGCATATCCTCGGTGTACGACGTGAGGGTAAGTGGCTGAGCCATTTTGGGGCGGGCGACGAACGTACCTTTTCCGTGAATGCGTTCCAGGCGTCCTTCGACGATGAGTGCGTGCACGGCTTGGCGCACTGTCGTGCGTGAGGTCGCAAAGTCGGTGGCAAGTAACCGCTCTGGTGGAATGGGGGCGCCCGTCGGCAACGTGAGCGTCAGTTCCTCAAGGTAGCGCTTGAGGGGGTAGAACTTTGGTTCTCGGGTCGCGTTGATCGGCAAAGGTTGTGCAGCGCTCACGGTGCCACCCCTGTACTCGACGTTGCCGATCCATTCAACGTGAACAGTCTAGTGAGTGGTCTATACCAAGACGCAGCGCACATCGAATGTGGCGTCATGTCCCGCGCGGTTGTCTGGATCGAGTCGGTTACACGGCCCGGAGGTCACGATTGATTCAGTTGGTCTGACACGGCTGCATATTCAGTGGCACTCAGACGAAGTGATCGGTGAGGTCGACCTCGACACCGTCAATCCACACTCGCTGTGGATAGAGATCATCTGACCACCACACTACGTCAGCCAAAAGACCCGGTTCTAGATCTCCGATGCCTTCCGCGCCGATGGTCTCGGCCGGAATGCGGGTTGCCGCGTCGAGTGCATGTACCAGTGGGACACCGCACGTGTTGACGGCATTGCGCACCGCCGCATCGAGAGTTAACGACGATCCGGCGATAGTTCCATCGACCCTCCGTGGAAGTCCATCATGAACGACAACGCTTGATCCGCCGAGCTCATATTCACCGTCCGGCATCGTCGCTGCAGCAATGGCGTCAGTTACGAGAACGACTCGATCTGGGGCGGTGTTGAAGACCAGCTGAACGATTCGTGCATCGAGGTGATGTAAATCAACAATGAGGCCGAGGTGTGCGCGCGGATCAGTGAGTGCAACTCCAGCTAAGCCGGGATCGCGATGGCCCAATGCTGGCATCGCATTGAAGAGGTGGGTGACCATACTAGCCCCTGCGGCAAAACCGGCACATGCATTGTTGCTGTCCGCGTTGGAGTGACCCAGTGAGACGGTGACACCGGCCGACGTTAATTGTGCAATCGCGGTCAGCGCGTGCTGTCTTTCCGAGGCCATTGTCACGATGAGCACACGGCCGTCCGCCGCTGTCAACAACGACTCAACTGCGGCGGGGGTTGGATCGCACATGGCGAATTCGTCATGTGCTCCTTTGCGCTCGGGGCTAAGAAACGGACCTTCAAGGTGAAATCCAAGTGCGCGAGCGCCGTTTGCTACGGGTGCTTCAAGAAATTCGCCGGTTCGACGCAACGCCCTAGCGAGTTCGTCGACAGGCGCGGTGATAAACGTTGGGACGAAGGAGGTTACGCCTGTTCGAGCGATCGCTCGTCTAGCTCGACCCCAGTCGTCGCGCGAACCACTGACGAAATCAACGCCGGCAAAACCGTTTACTTGCAGGTCTATCAATCCGGCAGTCAGGAAGCCTGAAGCAAGGGCTAATTCGGCTTCTGTCGCGTCTGTGGTGACCTGTGCGATTCGTTCACCGTGCAGGTGCACAGTTCCACCATCGATGAATCGCCCATGTACAAGGAGTCGCGGTGCGCTGATTGATGTCACGGCAGCCTCCAACGAATGTTCGTGAGTCGGTGGTATCCCAGCGACTAATGCGTCTCCCTGAGCCTAGTTGATTCGATTGGCGGATACCGGTGAGTACAGATTGCGATAGTCCGGATACCGTTTAACTGTGGCGAGATTCGATGAGGTGGCGCGTGAGCGTACAGATCTATCCGAAGCTGAGATCGCTCATCTTCGTGGACTTGTCGCCGACTGGACCCTGCTTGCGGACTTAACGTTCTCTGACCTCGTCTTGTGGTTACCCACGTGGCATGGGGGTGGCTTTATCGCGGCGGATCAAGTGCGGCCAAGTACTGGCCCCACCGGGCTTGATGACGACATTGTCGGCGAATACGCGGCCAAAGGTAGGCGGCCCATCCTCGATCGAGCGTATGCGTCGCGAGGAGTTGTGACGGAGTCGGGCGAATTGGCTGCGCGCAGTGGGATACCGATTGTGAAGGCCGGACGCGTTCTTGGGATCATCGAAACATATTCAGAATCAGCGGGTCGTGCCCGCGGCCGCATGGAACTCGCCTATCTGCAGGCCGCTGAAGACTTGATTCCTATGGTGGTGCAGGGGTCGTTCCCGCATGCGAATCGCCTGTCCAGGACAGGTTCGCCCCCGAGGGTCGGTGATGGGTTTGTTCGCCTTGATGCCAACGGCATCGTGATGTTCGCCAGCCCCAATGCTCGCTCTGCTTACCACCGACTTGGTCTTGCTACAGAACTCGTCGGTGCGGAGTTTGCGCGGACAAGTGCCCGGCTCGTTCGTCGTCCGGGACCAGTAGACGAATCGCTGGCTCAAGTGGCGGCAGGCCGAGTTGCCGGTGGCGCAGAGATCGAGAACCCATCTGCCACAGTAACTTTGAGCGGTGTGCCACTGTACAGAGACGGCTCCTACGTGGGCGCTGTTGTGTTGGTGCGCGACGCGACTGAGATTCGTCGACGTGATCGGGAATTGCTATCCAAGGACGCGACCATTCGCGAGATCCACCATCGAGTCAAGAACAATCTGCAGACGGTGGCAGCTCTTTTGCGATTGCAATCGCGCCGGATCGCGAACCCGGAGGCTCGAGAAGCACTTGACGAGGCAGTTCGACGTGTCGGCGCCATCGCGGTAGTCCACGAAACTTTGGCAAATACCGCCGAACAGAAAATTGATGCCGATGAGGTAGTGGACCGGCTCATTGCACTCGTGCGCGACATGTCGCTCACATCTCGATCGGTTCGCGTTACTCGCGAAGACTCCTTCGGTGCCCTCCCAGCCGAGATCGTCACGCCGCTATCGATGGCACTGGGTGAACTACTTCAAAATGCCGTCGAGCATGGGGCTGGTGCGGATGTTCGGGTCTGCGTCACCCGAGATGCGCGCGCTTTAGTCGTCACCGTCGAAGATGGTGGACCAGGGATCGATCCGTCGGTAGATCCGTTCGCGACCGGCCGACTCGGATTAGCGATCGTGCGCACCCTAGTGACCGAGGAACTTGGTGGAGAAATCGACCTGTTGCCGGGTGCCGACTCAGGCACGACGGCGAAGATCCGGTTTCCGCTTCCGGAGTAGGTGCGCAGACGTCTGCAACGTCAGAACGGCAAAGCCATAAAGCCGCGAAGCCATAAAGCTGAGATGTTGCGCAGCCGTGAAGTTGGAGCGCAGTGAGACTGTCGACGAGTTGAAGCTACAAGCCAGCGCGAGCGGCGCGGTTGCGCGCATTGCGTCGTTTGAGTGCTCGACGTTCATCTTCTGAAAGGCCACCCCAGACGCCGGCATCTTGGCCGCTCTCCAGCGCCCACGCCAAGCACGTATCCATCACGGGGCAGCGGCGGCAAACAGCCTTGGCTTCCTCGATCTGCATGAGGGCTGGACCGGTATTGCCGATCGGAAAGAACAGCTCAGGATCTTCATCCCGGCATGCTGACCGGTGGCGCCAGTCCATGTTCGTCCTCCTGCAGTGGATCTTTTGATCCGTTCATGTCTCGTGCGGACACCTTGTGAATGCCGTCACGAACTGTTCTTGGCCTGTACCGGTCTCCGAAAGGGGGGAGAAACGGTGCGTAGCCGCAGGTCGGACGCCCCCGGGGGGAGAATTCCGACCCTTTAACCTTCACATATTTGTGGCCGTCTGTCTAGCAATTTGAGGGTTCTCTCAGCCCTCGCATACCTTTTGTTTCCCCAGATGGGACGAAGATTCACCCAAGGAAACGATATCGTTGCAGGTCAGGGCCAGATCGATCACGTTTTGCGCTAAACGAGAACGGTGAGTGCCGCGGGGATCGACGTAACGGTCAACGCAGAGACCGATCCGGCTGATTCCCCGTCGATCTGCAAGCTCGTGGGCCTGCTGGCGGCAATTCGGATTGAGGTTTGATCATGCAAGGTCAACACGCCGCCAAAGGGATACTTTGACCGTTGGCGTAGCAGCATCCGCTGGACGTAATTCACGGTGTGCAACACGCCAAGGCTTCGCGGTGCAAACAGATCCAGACCGGTGTCGAACGAGGCTCGTGGGCACGGATCGACGGCGATCGGACCCAGATAGGTCCACGGAGAACTGTTCTGGATGATCGCGAGAAACACCCCCGTCACCGGATCCACTCCGGGCCGCTCAATCGTCAACGCGGGTTCTCGACGTTCAGTCTTGACGAAGTATTGGTTGAGCGCGGTTCCGACATAGCGTGCCGGTGTGGCGCTCATACCCTTTTCGCGTTGACGATCCATTTCCTCGATGATCTCTGCGTCAATCCCCAAACCCGCATTGCACATGAAGTAACGGCTCAGGCCGTTGAACTCCGCCTTGCCAAGTCCGATCGTGCGTCTATGCCCGTGGGAGATAGCCTCGATCAACTCAGCGGTGGCGTCGACGGGATCCTCAGATAGTCCCAAACTGCGGGCAAACACATTGGCACTGCCTCCCGGGATAGTCCCAAGAGTTGGAAGGCTCGGCCCCGTTACATCGGCCAGCAGTCCGTTTACGGCCTCGTTCACGGTGCCGTCGCCGCCCAGGGTCAGAACGATGTCAATTTTGTCCCGACGCGCTTGGCGGGCGAGGTCGGAGGCATGTAGACGATGGGTGGTATCGATCACAGTGGTATCGATCGCAGAGGAAATTGCTCGAATGATGACTTCGCGGGTGCGCGGTGTTGTGGTTGTCGCATTGGGATTCACAATCAACATCGCTCGCACACCGGAAGCCTACGTTGCCTCACCAGTCGTTGCGCGCTCGCCTCGGGTCTGCGGAAGGGTTTGGTCTGCGGTGATGACGTGGTGGGGTACCTGCACGGGAAGGACAATCATGGCAAGGTACGACCTGTGGATTCCGATACCCCAGATGATGAGTTGGCGAGCGCCGATCAGGTAGGTGACGATTCTGGTGCGCCGGGTCCTCGTCCGGGGGCACTTATTGCCGCTGTCGCGATCGCCGCGATCGAAGCTGCTGGCATTGCTGGCTACGGCATCAGTATCGGCTTTGCCGGTCTACAAAATCCAGGCAGTGTAGCCGCGCCGATTGTTCAGGTGGTGCTGTATCTAGTGTTCGCCGCGGGGATTGCTGCTGCTGGTTGGGCACTGTGGCGTCAACGACAGGTAGCCCGCACACCCTTCGTCGTCGTTCAACTCTTTGCCTTAGTTGTGGGTTACACGTTGATGCAGGGTGACGGTGATGCCATTCACAGACTTGGATGGCTGGTGTTGGCGATGGGCGTTGTTGGGATTGCCCTGGCTATGAGCCCGCTGGTCAGCAAATCACTGGTGCGCTAGGTAGGGGTGCCGATGTGGGTGGCTCAGTCAGCGAGCATGCCCTCACGGAGCGTGGCCAGAGATCGTGCGAGCAGGCGGGACACATGCATCTGAGAGATGTTTAGCTCGCTGGCAATTTGACCCTGCGTCATACCTTGGAAAAACCGCATTCCAAGGATTTGTCGCTCCCGCGCCGGCAGTGCGGCCAAGAGTGGACGTAAGGCCTCACGGTCGTCGACGTTACCCAGATCGGGGTCTTCATCACCCATGAAGTCCGCAATGGTTGAGGCATCTTCGTCGTTACCTAAATGTGCGTCCAAGCTCGTGGTCGAATATGCTGCGGCGGCTTCAATCCCATCGATCACCTCGTCTTCAGTGATTTTCAGGTGGGCTGCAAGTTCGCGCACAGTCGGTGATCGTCCGGAGGATTGAGATAGTTCGGCAGTTGCCTGCGTCAGCATCATCCGCAGCTCTTGTGCCCGCCGTGGCACGCGGATGGCCCAACCCTTATCGCGAAAGTGTCGTTTGATTTCACCAATGATTGTTGGCGTAGCGAAGCTTGAAAATTCGAATCCGCGATCGGAGTCGAAGCGATCGACAGCGTTGATCAGGCCGATCGTCCCCACCTGAACCAGATCCTCAAGTGGCTCGCCTCGGTCACGAAATCGTCGTGCGAGAAAAGTGACGAGTGGAAGATGAAGAGTCACCAACTCGTTTCGGGCCACTGTTCGCTGCGCGTCTGATGATGACGGGTCTTGAACGATGGCGAATAACTCGCGTTCACGCGCCCGCTCCTGCTCGGTCCATCGACTACCAAGCCGCTGTGCGGGGACGAGGGCCGCAGCAACATCGGCATCATCAGCTTCGTCCACGTCGTCAGCGCCGTCGTCGACATCGATGAGTTTCTCGGCGACGTCGTCGCTGTCGGTAAGCGCTTCGTGGCTCATGCGTCGATGGTGTGTTCGCTAGCGGATGCGCGCAGATGAATGCTGAGTCGATTCGCATCGACGGTCGCGGTTACGTCGTCAACCAATGCGGTCAACACAGTCCACGAGAATGAGTTCGTCGGCGGCAGGACGCCAGTTTTGGTCGTGGTACTCAGATTGATGTCGAGTTGACCATCATCGCCAGGTAACAGTTCACACTCGATGACTGAATCGGGTAGAGCGCTCTTGATGAGTAAGGAGGCGACCTCGTCAACGGCTAGACGTAAGTCGTCGAGCCGGTCGATGCTGAAATCGAGGCGTGCGCAGACCGCTGTTGTTGCGGTGCGGATAAGGACTACCCAAGAAGGGGAGGCCGGAGTTGTCAGGCGAATTGGAGTAGTCACGAGGTGAGATTACGCCCGATCTGGTGTGTCATGCGTCAGAACCGGCTGCAAGTTGAGCCAGTTCTGAGCCCGAAACCCGATGGACGGTCCATTCATCCATCGGTTCGGCGCCAATGGAGCGGTAAAAGCCAAGTGCTGGCTCGTTCCAATTAAGTACCCACCATTCGAGGCGCTGGTAGCCGCGCTCGATGCAGACGTTCGCCAACTCCTGAAGGAGACGCTTTCCGTAGCCTGAGCCACGCAGATGTGGCCGGACATAGAGGTCTTCGAGGTATACGCCATGCGTCCCAGTCCACGTGGATGTGTTGAGGAACCACAGAGCGAACGCGCCGAGTCTGGTGCCTGCCGCAGCGTCTGGGTGGTCGACAACGAAGGCGTACGCGGCGGGTGCACCATTGGGCGTCGTGGACGCGATGCCGGGCGCTTGTTCGGTGCCGCCAAACAGGATTGCCGTCAACTGCTCGACAGTGGACTTCACTTCATCGGCTGCACGCTCGTACTCGGCGAGCTCCTTGATCAGGTCAAGAATCTCGGAAACATCGTCGACGGTTGCGGGCCGAATCTGTCCGGTGCGTGGTGAAGTCATGGCATCTTGAAATATACAGGCGTAGTGATGTGGCCGGTGAGTTTGTGCGTCCAACGGCCCGTGAGTTGTATGCGCGCTAGCGGGTCGTTCGCGCCGACGCTCGAGTGAAGGCATTGAGAATGTCCGTGTCGGTCCACGGACCAGGTTCGACGGGAATCCAGCCGGCTCGGGCCAGGGCAGCGAGTTCTGGGAGTCGTTCTGGTTGGACGTTGAGTTCGGCGAAAGTCGGGCAGGCGACCTGAGCCAAGAAGGCTTCAACTGCGCCGAGAGCGCGAGTGCCATCGGACAATCCGTTCTGCGGTGCACTCATTGCGTCCGCAACCCGTTCGAACTTATGTGGGACGTACTGGCGATCATGCTCCATTGACTCGAGCAGCATCACGCCGACGGTAAGTCCGTGAGGTAGCTTCATCGCCGCGCCAAGCGCGTGAGCCAAACTGTGCTCTGTTCCAGCCTCGCTGACGTTCATCGCGAGGCCGGCCAAAAGTGCGGCACAACTCATCGATGAACGTGCGTCTAGGTCGGTCGGATCGACCAGAACAGCTGGCAATGCGGCGACGGCCAGTCTGATCGCTTCTAGCCCAAGTGCATCGCCGACGGGCGTGTTGGCCGCGCACACCACAGAGCCGATGGCTTGACCAAGTGCGTCGAGACCGCCCCACAGAGTCGGGCCCGGCGGTAGTGAAACAGTGAGACGAGGATCGACTAGGCAGTAGTTGGCGCGGTTGTGGGGGCTTGGTGCGGCAACCTTCATGCCATTTTGCGGGTCAGTCATAACGACGCCACCGGTGACCTCGCTTCCTGTTCCCGAGGTTGTTGGAACGGTGATCAAACGAGTCGTTCCGGGGACAATCGGCGCTGGTGTACCTGGCCACGAATACGTACGTATGGAGCCAGGATTGGCCAGCAGTAGGCGGCCGCCCTTGGCAGAGTCGAGTACTGAGCCGCCACCAATAGCGACGACGAGATCTGGCCTGATCTCGCGCAACTGCTCGCCCACGGCGTCAACCGAATCGATCGTTGGCTCACCTGCCGGAACCGAAATGACGTTTACATTTCGCCCGTGGCTATCGAGCGTAGCCAGTGTTGCCTGTACCTCGTTGAGATTGTTGATGATCGCATCGGTCACGACCACGATGGAATGTGCCCGCTCCTGCTCGGCAATGTCGATCAACTTATCAAGCGTGCCAACGCCAAAGCTAACGTTGACCGGAAGCAGATTGTTGAATGAACGGACGATTGCGTCAGATGCAAGTGTGGTCACGGTGGGCTCCAAGTTGGCAGTCAGTTTCAGTGGTGTGCGGGTCTGGCAGTGATGGGTGTAGCGGATCGTGTCGACATGTTTAGGCCCGGTCATCGTGACTGGACGAGGTCGAAGTGACTAGATCAGGTCGAAGTGACTAGATCAGGTCGAAGTGACTAGATCAGGTCGAAGTATCGGACGCGATCCCATTCAGACACGGAGTCAAGAAAGTGCGACCATTCCCAGCGCGACAAAGTCAGGTAATGCTCAACCGTCGAGTCGCCAACAATCCCACGCGCGAAGGATCCATTGGCGAGTGCGTCAACTGCTTGGCCAAGGTCCTGGGCGATTCCGGTGGCTGGCTTTTCGTATGGATTCCCGACGAGAGCGGGGCCGGGATCGGTGCGTCGGGTCAGCCCATCGCGCACGCTAGCCAGTAGCGCGGTGAGTACGAGGTAGGGGTTTGCATCGGCGCCCGGTAGCCGGAACTCGAGGCGAATATCGTCAGCCTCCGCCCCAAGTACGCGCACCGACGCAAAGCGATGTTCGTAGGCCCACGTCATTCCCCAACCGGCCGCGTCAACACCGCGTATTCGACGGTAGGAATTCACCGTTGGCGCGTACCACGACATGAACTCACCGGCATGTTCCAGAGCGCCGCCGACGGCGTGACGTAGCTCATCGGAGATGTTGTGTTCGGCGGAGTTGTCCCAAAAGATCGGCTCACCGGCATCGTTGCGGACCGACAGGTGTACATGGCATGACGAGCCGGGACCACCGTCGTAGGGCTTGGCCATGAATGTTGCACTCATGCCTGCCCGTGCCGCGAGAGTTTTGGTGGCGAGTTTGTACAGGGCACTTTGGTCTGCCATCTCAAGGGGATCGGTGTGCTTGAGAGTGGTCTCCCATTGGCCAAGACCCCATTCGATTGCAGAGGCCTCAACCTCGATACGCGAGGCGGCGAGGCGATGGCGTACGTCAGCGAAGAATTCTTCGTACGCTTCACCCTCGTAGATCGAGTAATCGGCCGGAGTGGCCGTGGTGGGTTCGAGGTCTCGGTACGAACGCGCTCTGGTCTCCCGTGGAGTTCCTTGGTAGAGGTAGAACTCAAGTTCTAGGCCTACCGAGGGGTGCAGGCCCTGAGATTTCCAACGGGCGAGTTCAGCTATGAGAAGCTCGCGTGGTGCTACCGGGGTGATCTCGCCATGTGGCTCGACGGACCGCGCCAAGCAGATCGCGGTGCGGTTTAACCAGCCGGCCCGACGTAGCGTCGTGAGGTCTGGCAGCAGAGTGAAGTCGCCCATTCCAGTGTGGAAACCGCAGTAGTCCAAGGCCCCCGTCGCAAGCATCGTTGCGTCCTGAGCAATGTCCCAGCTGTAGACACAGGCCGAAACGAGAACACCTTTGGTAGCAACTGACTTCACGAAATCACGCGCCGAAACGCGTCGACCGAACAGTCGTCCTTGAATGTCGGCCGAGGTGACAACTACCCAGTCGAATTCATCGCTGATCGCGTCGAGTGAGAACTCCGGCTCACGTTCAGTTGTACGCGGTTTTGAAGACATCGCCCTCTCCTGGGGTTGTCGCTACGAATTCGGGTGGAAGTGCTCACACGATATTGGGATGAAGGATTAGATTGGAAAATCGGGATTGTCGAGGCCAATGATGCGGTCTCCCCGGAAGATTTCGAGTTCGTCCTCGAGCGTCGTATGACCGCCATATCCGCTCGTTCCCCAGAAGCTCTGACGTGAATCCGATACCAAGTCGAGCAGGCTCGTCCCGTTGATTTTGACTTCGCCAGCTCGTAGCTGAGCGCCAACGGCCAGGGCGCGTTCGACATCTGTTGAGAACACATAGCCTCCCAACCCGTCGCCGCCGCGGCGTGCAGCGGCGACTGCCTGTTCGTCATCGGAGACAGAGTGAAGTGTGACGACGGGGCCGAACAGCTCCGCGGCGGCGTCGTCGGGTGCTACGCCGGTGACCATTGTGGGGGAGAAGAACCAGCCATCCGTTGGGATTGCGGCCGTTGAGTGCGCTGTGCCACCGATGGACACGAGGTGGTCAATCCGCGATTGAAGATCCGCACGATGGGTGTCATGGCTCAGTGGACCAAGCTGGCTAGCCTCGTCAAAGTTTGAACCGACTGTTGTTGCCGAGAGACGCGCGATCAGCTGCTCGAGAATCTGTTGGTACATACTCTCGTGCACGATGACTTTGCCGGGACCTTCACACCACTGGCCGTTGAGTTTCGTGATTCCTGAAGCCAGGGCATTGACGGTGAGTTCGATGTCGGCATCAGCGCGAACGATGACGGGATTGTTGCCACTGGCTTCTAATTGAAGGCGCGTGAAGTTGGGTGCAGTAGCAACGGCGATGGATCTAGCTGATGCAGAACTCCCCGTGAATGAAACGATCCGCACTCGTGGGTCTGTGACGAGCTGAGCACCCGTATCGCCGTCACCGTGAACGACTTGAAAGACGCCGTTTGGCATGCCGGCCGCGACGGCAGCCTCGGCAAGATAGTGAGCGCTGCTTGGTGCCCACTCACTTGGCTTGAGGATGACGGGATTTCCGGCTGCCAGTGCACTTGCGATCTTGCCGATCACGGTCGCGATCGGCGCGTTCCAGGGGCCGATTATGACCGCTGGTCCCCAGGGTGCTCGACTTCGGAGAACTGGCCCGCCGCCCCGTCCTTCAACGGTGACCTCTTGCCCGACGCTGCGCAGATGATCCGCTGCGGCGCGGAGCCGATCTGGTGCACCTTCGGCCATTGCCTTTGTGATGCCATGAAGTACGCCGCTATTGAGGGCATCGGCCATTGCAATCTCGGTGAGATGTGCGTTGAGATGTTCGGCGAATCCGTCTAGGAATCCCGCTCGGGTCTCGGGGCCAGCGTTGTACCAACTGCCGCTGTCATGAATGTGTGCGGCTGCTGTTAGTGCGGTTTCAACCTGCTCGGACGAGCTCGCCATCCGCGGCTGCAGATCAGCGCCAGTGTTCGGATCGGTTAAGGAGCCAGCAAGCTCTTTTGCTGGACGAACTACGTCGCCGGCAATCAGATTCGTCAGGATGGGGAGCGCGTTCACAGTTAGTCCTAACCGCATTAGGGAAAACTCGCAGGCTGCATGACGGTAGCACCGAGGATTTAGCGTTTTAGGTGGTGGATACCTATACCGCTCAGTCCGTGGGAGCTACCGCGGTCTGCCGACACCGAGCCTCCTGTGAACATGCAAGAGGGTGGCTCAATCCCTGAAGGATGAGCCACCCTCTGACATGGTGGCGCTTGCGTGCTTTGCACGGACATCAGGCTGATTTAGCCGCCTTGAGCCAGACGACCGAAGATTGACGCACTTGCTTCGCGAGCCTTTGCGAACATGTCGCGGGCTTCCTCTGGGCTCAACTGCACGACTACTGGGCCGGTCGTGGCGACCTTGACGTCACCATTTTCGACGGCCTGTGAGAGCGCGTCACGAGCTGACTGAAGCTGGTTGCGAAATGCGTCGCGCAGGGCTGGTGCCGCTGAACCGAGCACGGTGCCGGCCTGCTCGGCGGTTGCTTCTGGAGCCATCTGTGCTGCTGCGTTCTGCAGCGCCTCGGTGGAGGTGGCGAGCATCTGGCCGAGATCTTCTGCGGTTGCACCGTTGGCCACGGCCTGTTCGCCGAGGCGTTGGTAGACGGCCTGGATTGGCTCTGGCAACTGCTCGAAACTGGCCTGAAGTGCGGCAAGCGCGGCCTCTGGGTTGGCCTCGGCCTGCGCGATCGCCTGCGGGATGGCTTCCTGAAGCATTGCTGCGACCCGCTCGGGGGCCATACCGGTCATCCTGGCCGCGAGG